>NZ_DASUSQ010000015.1:0-60926 GCF_036375055.1 Umezawaea sp. | reverse complement strand
CCAGCTGCTGGTACAGGAACTCGTTACCCGAGCGACGGGCGGGGTCGCCGGTGCACGTCTCGCCGCTGCCCAGCACGGCGAACGAGACGCCCGCGATGTGCAGCAGCTCGGCGACCGCCTGGGTCGTCCTCTTGGCCCGGTCGTCGAACGCACCGGCGCAGCCCACCCAGAACAGCCATTCGACGTCCTCGAGGGACGCGACATCGACACCGACCTGACGCACCTCGAACGGCAAGGCGGCGGCCCAGTCCATCCGTTTCGAGGCGTTCACGCCCCACGGGTTCCCAGACCTCTCCAGGTTCCTGAACAGCCCGTTCAGCTCTGGTGGGAAGTCGGTCTCGATCAGGGTCTGGTGCCGCCGCAGGTCGAGGATGTGGTCGACGTGCTCGATGTCGACGGGGCACTGCTCGACGCACGCGCCGCAGCTCGTGCAGGACCACAGGACCTCGGGGTCGATGACGCCCAGCTCGTCGGGGCCGCCGATCAGGGGCCGCTCGGCCTCGGCGAGCGCCAGGACGTTGATGGACTCCAGGCGCTTCTGGTAGTCGTCGCCGGTGATGCCGACCTCGTCGCCCGCCATGTCCTTGCGGCCGCCGGCGAGCAGGTACGGGGCCTTGGCGTAGGCGTGGTCGCGGAGCTGGGTGATCAGCAGCTTCGGGGACAGCGGCTTGCCGGTGTTCCACGCGGGGCACTGGGACTGGCAGCGGCCGCACTCGGTGCAGGTGCTGAAGTCCAGCAGACCCTTCCAGGTGAAGTCCTCGACCTTGCCGACGCCGAACACGTCGGTGTCGGGGTCGGCCTCCTCCAGGTCGAGGACCTTGCCGCCGCTCATCATCGGGCGCAGCGCGCCCAGCGCCACGCCGCCGTCGTCCTCGCGCTTGAAGTAGATGTTGAAGAACGCGCTGAAGCGGTGCCAGGCGACGCCCATCGTCAGGTTCTTGCCGACGACGACGAGCCAGATCATGCCGGACAGCAGCTTGGTGAACGCCATGATCGAGACCCAGTTGGGCTCGGCGGGCAGCAGGTTCGACAGCGGCGCGGTGACGAAGCTCGACCACAGCGGTGGGTTCTCGAACCCGCTGGCCTGCTTGAACGCCTTCACGCCGAGGATGCCGAGACCCTCGATGACCACGACCGCTTCGACGAAGTAGGCCGACTTGAAGCTCGACCCGGCGAAGCGGGACACGCGGTCGGCGCGCCGGGGGTGGTTGAGCTGGCGGATGACCGCGAGCGCCACGCCGCCGACGACCGTGCCGATGCCGAGCAGCTCGACCAGCAGCAGCCACGGCGCCCAGGTGCCGATGACGGGCCAGTGGAACGCGGGGTCGAACATCTCGCCGTAGGCCTCGAACAGCACGGCGGAGCCGATCAGGAAGCCCCACATCACCATCCAGTGCCAGGGCGCGACGCTGCGCACCTTGGCCATGCGGGTGTGCGCGACGAACTCGACGACCAGCGTCTTCAGGCGCGCGGTGAACGGACCCGTGCGCGTCGGGTCGGGCTGGCCGAGCCGGATGATCCGCACCATCCTGATCGCTCCGGACACGAACACGGCCCAGGCGACGACGCTCACGGCCACGCCGATGACGCCGAGGGTCAACTGCAGGGCTCCCATGTGGTGGCGGCCTTTCTCCAGAAGCACGTGGCTCGGAGATTACGCCTCATTACTCGCCGGTAACCACTTGGGCGTGGCCGGGGTCGCAGAAGTGTATCGATCAACACCCGAACCCGTGGGACGGATGTTCCACAGTTTCGGCCCGAGTGAGAAGCAAGCTGTCACAAACGTGCCGGCCCGGCCCGGCCTCCCCGCGTTGATCTCGCGCGCCCACCACCATCAACGCCGAGGAACCCGACGGCGCGTTCCCGCCCCGAGGCCCTGGAGCCCCCGTGATCACCACCGTCGTGCAGGCCACCCCCGCGGCCACCGCCTCCGGCGCGCGTGCGGCGCCCACTATGGTCGTCGGCCTCATGCTGGTCGGCGGCGTGATCACCATCGAGCCGGGGAGCGCGTCCTGAACGAGCAGGTGGACGGCAGGAGAGCCAGGGGCGAACGCCGCAGGCAGGCCATCCTGGAGGCGACCCTCCGGGTGATCGAGCGCGACGGCGTCGCGGGCGTGAGCCACCGGTCGGTCGCCCGCGAGGCCGGTGTGCCCACCACGTCCACGACCTACTACTTCGCCTCGCTGGACGACCTCCTCATCGCGACCCTGATGTGGTCGGCGGACACGCTCGCCGACGACGTCAGCGACCTGATCGTCCGGCTGGTCAACGCGCCGGACACCGACGTCGAGGAGGTGACCCGGCGGCTCGTCGACATGGTCGGCGCGAACCGCGGCCGCACGATGGCCGAGTACGAGCTGTACCTGCTGGCCGCCCGCCGCCCGGAGCTGCGGCCCGCCGCGCGCCGGTGGCTGGACCTGATCACCGAGGCCGCCCGGCCGTTCGACACGGACCCGGTGGCGTTCCGGGCGTTCCTCGCGGCCGTCGACGGTCTGCTGATGCAGGGCTTGATCGCCGACGAACCACCCGGCGTGGCCGACCTGGAACCGGTTGTGTCTTACCTGATACGTCCGCGACAGCACCTGGATCGCCTCCAGGGCGGGACAATGGGTGAATGAGGTTCGCCGGTCGTGAGTCGTGGCAGGTCGGGCACGGGACCAACCAGGCGGTGAACACCGCCCTGTTCCTGCGCGACACGCTCGCGCTCTCGGTCGACACGGTGCCGGAGCTGCCGGGCCTCGACCCGTCCGTGCCGGTGTTCGTCCCCCGCGGCGTCGACCGCGCCGGCATCACCGAGGAGTGGCTCGGGTGGTGGGCGGACGTCCTGGACCACGCCCGCGCCGAGACGCCCGTCGACGTCCGGTCGATCCCCACCAACGAGGACTCGACGTCCCTGCTGACCCGACCCGCCCTGCGAGCCGCGGTCCGGGCGCTTCGGGAACCCGCAGCGGCCTGGGAGGCGGGCCGCGCGCAGAGCCCCCGGCCGGGGGCTCTGCCCATCGGTGAGGTCGTTCGCGGCGTCGAGGTCCGGCTCGGCAGGCAGGTGCGGCCGTTCCGGCTGGTCATCACGTCGGTGCCGGTCCAGGGCCTGGTGTGGGAGCGGATGACGCCGACCCACGTGATCGCGTCGCAGCGGTACCTGTCGGACCCGGCTGGGTGCGCGCCCGCGTTGCGCGCGGTCGTCGAGGACCTCGCGTGAAGCGGTAGGGATAGCCCCCGTATGGAGCCGGGGGGCCACCCTCGTGTGCGCCGGGGGTCGTGCCCCTAGCGTGGTTCCCATGAGCGGACAGGTCGGCAAGGGGGTAGTGGTGGGGAAGCGAATCGCGTTGTTGGCCGTCGCGGCGGTGGCCACGACGATGAGCCTGTCGTCCTGCGTGAGGATCGCCCAGGAGAGCTCCTCGGACGACTACACGGTGAACGACCAGATCTCCACCGTGCAGATCGACAACGACGGCGGGGACGTGAAGGTCCGCTCCGTCGAGGGCGCGAGCGCCACCACGATCAAGCGAACCCTCCGCTACGGCAAGGCGGCCTCCAAGCCCAGCGGCCCCACGCACCAGGTCAACGGCAGCTCGCTCGTCCTCAACGGCTGCGGCAACGGCTGCGAGGCCTACTACGAGGTGGCCGTGCCGTCGAAGGAGACGACGGTCAAGGGCGAGGTCGGCTCGGGCGACCTCGAGGTGCAGGACCTCGCGTCGGTCGACGTGAACCTCGGCTCCGGCAACGCCACCCTGCGCGGCATCGCGGGGGCGGTGCGCGTCGACAACAGCTCCGGCGACCTCAGCGGCGACAACCTCGCGGGCGGCGTCACGGCCAAGATCGGCTCCGGCAACGTGAAGCTGACCGGTGTCACCGGCGCCGTCACCGTGGTCAACTCCTCCGGCGACATCCGGACCGAGCAGGTCGACGGCGACGTGGACGCGGACGCCAAGTCCGGCAGCGTGGTGGTCGAACTGGCCAAGGCGCACAACGTGAAGGCCAACGCGGGCAGCGGCGACATCACCGTGACGGTGCCGAACGCGGGCTACCGGGTCGCGGTCGACACGAGCAGCGGCGACAAGAAGGTCGGAGTGAAGGACGACCCCTCGGGGCAGTTCGAGCTGAACCTGACCGCGAGCAGCGGCGACATCACGCTCAACGCCGCCTGAGACCGCACGGCCGCCGCGGGTGCTCCGTCACGGGGCACCCGCTGCGGCCATTCGGGTGCACCGAGGTCACGACCTGGCGCGGTACTGGTTTGACCGGCCAGATGTGCCGATCATGGGAGCAGCCGCCGAAGGTGGGTGACGGCCCACGGGCCGCCGCGACACGGGTGAACACGGGGACGTTCCACCTCGCACCTCGGGGTTGTCCGGACCCTTGATCGAGAGGTTTGCCCACGATGCTGAACCCCGACGGCCCTCCCGCGGAGGCGTTCGCCTACCGGTTGGTCAAGCTGCGGGACGAGATCGGGCTGACCTCCGCGCAGCTCGCGGCGATGACCGACTACTCCGAGGCGGACCTGGAGCGCGCCACCAGCGGCCGCGAACTGCCGAGCTGGGAGCTGACCAGCGCCTACATCCGGGCGTGCGGCGACAACCCGGAGCAGTGGCGGCCGTGGTGGGACCACGCGAAGAAGACGGCGGGGCCCGTCGCCGCGGCTCCACCGCCCCCGAGCGGCCTGCGGTTCAGCACGGGCCCCGCGGTGCGCTGGGGCGTGGCCGCCGCGCTCGTCGTGCTGGTGGTGCTGGGGATCGTGCTGTGGCCCGAGTCCGGTGACGGCACCAGCTCGACGCCGCAGGTGGCCACGGCGCTGCCCGCCTGCTCGACGCCCACGGCGAGCCTCACGGTCGCCGCGTCGGTGGACAAGCCCAAGCAGATGGCCGAACTCGCCGCCGCCTACGGGGCGCACGAGGCGAACGGCCAGTGCGTCGAGGTCGACGTGACGTCCGTCGACTCCGGCACCGCCATGGCCGCCCTGGCACGGGGCTGGACCGAGGCCGACGGCCGCAGGCCCGACGTGTGGTCGCCCGCCGCGTCGGAGTGGCTGCCGCTGGCGCAGCAGCGGGCCACGCCGGAGACGAGGTCGCTGTTCCCGGACGGGAAGGCACCCGCGATCATGACCAGCCCGTCGATCATCGCGATGCCCGAGCCGATGGCCCGCGCGCTCGGCTGGCCCGAGGCCGGGATCGGCTGGGAGGACCTGGCCACGTGGGCGGGCGACCCGCACTTCTGGGCGAGCAAGGGCCACCCGGAGTGGGGCGCGTTCAAGCTCGGCAAGACGAACCCGACCTACTCCACGTCCGGCCTCCACGCCACGCTCGGCGCGCTGTTCTCGGCCAACGGCAGCATCCGCGAGGTGCGCCCGGAGGACGTGGACAAGGACGCGGTGGCGCAGCGGATGAAGGCGATCGAGCACTCCGTCGTGCACTACGGCAAGACCACCCTGACGTTCCTGTCGAACATGCGGCAGGCCGACGCGGAGGACGCGCTCTCCTACATCTCGGCGGTGACGATGTCGGAGAACTCCGTGATCGCCTACAACGCCGGGTACACCTGCGGTTCCTACAGCGACGACGAGGGCTGCTCCAAGACCGAGCCTCCCAAGACCAAGCTGGTCGCCGTCTACCCCGAGGAAGGCGTCCTGCACTCCGACCACCCGTTCATCAAGCTGAACGGGCTCGACCGGGCCAAGAGCGCCGTCGCCGACGACTTCCTGTCCTACCTGCACTCCGACGCCGTGCAGCGCCAGTTCGCCGAGTACGGGTTCCGCGACCACCAGCAGAAGCCGATCGACCTCGGCGGGTCCGCCTACGGGTGGCTGCCCGACGCGGAGATCAAACCGCTCGGCACGCCCACCAACGAGGTCGTCGCCAAGGTGCTGGCCAGCTGGGTGAAGCTCCGCAAGCCCACCAACGTGCTGGTGTGCATCGACTCCTCGCTGTCGATGGAGGAGAAGGTGCCCGGCACCGGTGCCACGAAGCTGGAGCTGGTGAAGCCCGCCATGCGGCAGCTCGCCGACGGGTTCACCGACTCCGACCGCGTGGGGCTGTGGAAGTTCTCCTCCGGCATCGGCGAGGGCGGCGCGGACTTCGTGCCGCTGGTGCCGATCGGGCCGATGGACGGCACCCGCAGGCAGGACATCGCGGCGAACATCGACGGGCTGACCGCGGACGGCGCGACGGGTCTGTACGACACGATCGACCGGGCCGTGGAGGTCGTGCGCGGCACCTACGACCCGAACTCGATCAACGCCGTCGTGCTGCTCACCGACGGGGTCAACGACAAGGCCCGCGGCATCCAGGCGCCCACCGAGCTGATCGACGTGATCAGGGGCAAGGACGCGTCGGGCGACAAGCCGGTCCGGGTGTTCACCATCGCCTACGGCAGCGAGCTCGACGCCAACAACAAGGCGGGCGCGGAGGCGCTGGCGACGATCTCGAAGGGGACCGGGGCGAAGAAGTACGACGCCAAGGACCCGACGACCATCACGAACGTGATCATCGACGTCCTGTCGAACTTCTGACCGGGGGGCGTGGCCCGGATCACTCCGATCGGGGAACAACACCGGTGGGTCGACCGTTGGACAGGCAGGAAGGTTGAGCCCGTTGGACTCAAGTCCGGCGGACCTGGCAAACTTGAGCCGGCAACGCTCAACGCAGTACCCACCAGCACGTACCACCAGGAGGAATTCATGGCGCGAGCAGTCGGCATCGACCTGGGGACGACCAACTCCGTCGTCGCGGTCCTGGAGGGCGGCGAGCCGACGGTGATCGCCAACTCCGAGGGTTCCCGCACCACCCCGTCCATCGTGGCCTTCGCGAAGAACGGCGAAGTCCTCGTCGGGCAGCCCGCCAAGAACCAGGCGGTCACCAACGTCGACCGCACCATCCGCTCGGTCAAGCGCCACATCGGCACCGACTGGAAGACCGAGCCGGTCGACGGCAAGGCCTACACGTCGCAGGAGATCTCCGCGCGCGTCCTGATGAAGCTGAAGCGCGACGCCGAGGCGTATCTGGGCGAGGAGATCACCGACGCGGTGATCACCGTGCCCGCGTACTTCGAGGACGCCCAGCGCCAGGCCACCAAGGAAGCGGGCCAGATCGCGGGCCTCAACGTCCTGCGCATCGTCAACGAGCCCACCTCCGCCGCCCTGGCCTACGGCCTGGACAAGGGCGAGAAGGAGCAGACGATCCTCGTCTTCGACCTCGGCGGCGGCACGTTCGACGTGTCCCTGCTGGAGCTGGGCGACGGCGTCGTCGAGGTCAAGGCGACCTCCGGTGACAACCACCTCGGCGGCGACGACTGGGACCAGCGCGTCGTCGACTGGCTGGTCGAGCGCTTCAAGTCCGCGAACGGCATCGACCTGACCAAGGACAAGATGGCGCTCCAGCGGATCCGCGAGGCCGCCGAGAAGGCGAAGATCGAGCTGTCCAGCTCGAACAACGCCAGCATCAACCTGCCCTACATCACGGTCGACTCGGACAAGAACCCGCTGTTCCTGGACGAGACGCTGTCCCGCGCCGAGTTCCAGCGCATCACGAACGACCTGCTGGAGCGCACCCGCGCGCCGTTCAACAACGTGATCAAGGACGCCGGCGTCTCCGTCGGCGACATCGACCACGTCGTGCTCGTGGGTGGTTCCACCCGCATGCCGTCCGTGGCCGAGCTGGTCAAGGAGCTGACCGGTGGCCGCGAGCCCAACAAGGGCGTGAACCCGGACGAGGTCGTCGCCGTCGGCGCCGCGCTCCAGGCCGGTGTCCTCAAGGGCGAGGTCAAGGACGTCCTGCTGCTCGACGTCACCCCGCTGTCCCTGGGCATCGAGACCAAGGGCGGCGTGATGACCAAGCTCATCGAGCGCAACACGACCATCCCGACCAAGCGGTCCGAGATCTTCACGACGGCGGACGACAACCAGCCTTCGGTGCAGATCCAGGTGTTCCAGGGTGAGCGCGACTTCGCCTCGGACAACAAGAAGCTCGGCATGTTCGAGCTGACCGGCCTGCCCCCGGCCCCCCGCGGTCTGCCGCAGATCGAGGTCACCTTCGACATCGACGCGAACGGCATCGTCCACGTCGGCGCCAAGGACCTCGGCACCGGCAAGGAGCAGAAGATGACGATCACCGGCGGCTCCGCGCTGCCGAAGGACGACATCGAGCGCATGGTCAAGGACGCCGAGGCCCACGCCGAGGAGGACAAGCGCCGCCGCGAGGAGGCCGAGGTCCGCAACCAGGCCGAGACCCTCGTCTACCAGACCGAGAAGGTCGTCAAGGAGAACGAGGACAAGCTCCCCGAGGACGTCAAGGAGAAGGTCAAGGCCGCCGTGGCCGAGACCAACGAGGCCCTCAAGGGCACCGACATCTCCGCCGTCCGCTCCGCGGTCGAGAAGCTCGCGACCGAGTCGCAGGCCATCGGCACCGCCCTCTACTCCAACACGGGCGCGGCGGCCCCCGGTGCCGAGGGCGCCGAGGGTGCTCCCGGCGCGGCGGGCGCGGGCACCGGGGCCAAGGGCGCTGACGACGTCGTGGACGCCGAGATCGTCGACGAGGACGAGAAGAAGTGACCCACCCACAGGACGAGCAGCCCGACCTGGTGAACGACCACCACCGCGTCGAGCCGGAAGCCGACGAGGCTGCCGAGCCCGTGCACGGCGAGGTGCTCGACGTCGAGTTCGAAGGCGGCAAGCACGCGGCGCCCGAGGTCCTCTTCGAGGAGGACCCGGCCGCCGAGTACAAGGCGCAGCTCGACGAGCGCACGGCCGACCTCCAGCGGTTGACGGCCGAGTACGCGAACTACCGCAAGCGCGTCGAGCGCGACCGGGAACTCGTCATCAGCAACGCCAAGGCGCAGGTGGCGGGCGAACTCCTGGCCGTCCTGGACGACGTCGAGAGGGCCGCCGCTCACGGCGACCTGACCGGTGCGTTCAAGGCCGTCGCGGACAAGCTCGTCGGCGCGCTCCAGCACACCGGGCTCGAAGCGTTCGGCCACGACGGCGAACCCTTCGACCCGTCGGTGCACGAGGCGGTGCAGCACGGCACGTCCCCGGACGTGGCGGGCCCCACCGTCAGCGCGGTCCTGCGTCGCGGCTACCGCTTCGGCGACCGCGTCCTGCGGCCCGCCCTCGTCGCGGTGACCGACTTCGAGGCCGGGGACGTGTCCGTGCCCGACCAGGCGCAGGACTAGGCACAAGGGGAAGGAGGAGACGTCCGGTGAGTGCTAGGGACTGGATCGAAAAGGACTTCTACCGCGAGCTGGGCGTCTCCTCCGACGCCTCCGCGGACGAGATCAAGCGGGCGTACCGGAAGCTGGCGCGGGAGATGCACCCCGACGCCAACCCCGGCGACGCCAAGGCCGAGGCGCGCTTCAAGGCCGTGTCCGAGGCGAACGGCGTGCTCTCGGACCCGGTCAAGCGCAAGCAGTACGACGAGGCCCGCAGGCTGTACGGCGGCGGAGGTGGTTTCGGCGGGGGCGGTTTCGGCGGCGGTCGCGGCGGCTTCGACGTGAACGACCTGTTCAACCGCGCCGGTGGAGCCGGGGCGCAGCCCGGCGCCGGAGGTCTCGGCGACCTGCTCGGCGGCCTGTTCAACCGCCGCGGCGGCGCCGGGTCCTCGGCCACCCGGCCGCGGCGCGGCGAGGACGTCGAGACCGACGTCCGCATCGACTTCACCGAGGCGGTCAAGGGCGCGACGGTGCCCATGCGCCTGTCCAGCCCGGCCGCCTGCGGCACCTGCAACGGGTCCGGCGCGCGGCCCGGCACCGTTCCGCACACCTGCGTCAACTGCGGTGGCGCGGGCCTGGTCACCCGCAGCCAGGGCGCGTTCGCGTTCAGCGAGCCGTGCCCCGACTGCCGGGGCACCGGCCGCATCATCGACGACCCGTGCCCCGAGTGCGGCGGCGAGGGCGTGAGCACCAAGACCCGCACGCTGACCATCAGGATCCCCGCGGGGGTCGACGACGGCCAGCGCATCCGCCTCGCGGGCCAGGGTGAACCGGGCCGCAACAACGGCCCCACCGGCGACCTGTTCGTGCGGGTCCACGTGAACCCGCACCCGTTCTTCGGCCGCTCCGGCAACGACCTCACGCTGGACGTGCCGGTGACGTTCGCCGAACTCGCCCTGGGCACGACGTTGACGGTGCCCACCCTCGAAGGCAAGGTGACCTTCAAGGTGCCCGCGGGCACCGCCAGCGGCCGCATCCTCCGGGCCAAGGGCAAGGGCATCGAGAAGCGCGACGGCAAGACCGGCGACCTGCTGGTCAAGCTGCTGGTCACCGTGCCGAACAACATGGACGCCCAGGCCAGGGAAGCCCTGGAGGCCTACGCCGCCGCCACCGCGCAGCACGACCCGCGGGCGGAGCTGAACGCACTGCTGGAGAGCAAGGGGAGGTCGGCGTGAACACCCCCGGTTTTCCCTTCCCGCCGGGCACGGACGAGGACACCCCGTTCTTCGTCATCTCGGTGGCGGCCCAGCTCTCCGGCCTGCACGCCCAGACCCTCCGCAGCTACGACCGGCTCGGCCTCGTGTCGCCGGGCCGGACGTCCGGCGGCGGCAGGCGGTACTCGATGCGCGACATCGTGCTGCTCCGCGAGGTCCAGCGCCTCTCCCAGGAGGACGGCGTCAACCTCGCGGGCATCAAGCGGATCATCGAACTGGAGAACGAGGTCGACGCCCTCCGCAACCGCCTGTCCGAACTGACCCAGGAGCTGGCGAACGCCCTGGCAGCGGCCGACCACGCCGCCGCGTCGGTCCACAAGACCTACCGCCGCGACCTCGTGCCGCTGCGCCACGAGACGGCGCTCGTGGTCTGGAAGCCCCAGCCCCGCAAGTGATCCGAGGCGTTCCGGCCGCTGCGCCGGGACCTCGTCGTCGACCACCGGGCTTTCTTCGTCGACAGGCGCCGCGGTGCCCTCCGCAGGTCGCCCTCACGGCCCCTGCTCACCGTCGTGATCGGTAGGTCGGCGGCCGGTGGTGGCGGGCCCGCTGGATGATCGGTCGAACCCGCCCTCGGAGGTTTCCACGGCCCCGCTAACCCCTGGGAATCGTGAAATTAGTTCACGGAACAACCCTCGGCCACACCCGTCGAACCCGCCCGTCGGCGACTCCGAGTAACACTCGATCTTGAGCAAGCCTCGACTTCCGACGGGGGATCCCCCCGAATTCCACTCTACCCACGAGGTCTGACAGTCTCGGGCTTTCGGTCACTGAAAACCCTTGCTGACCAGCGGCGACGCATTTTCCGAATTCGGCGTCGCACAAAAATGTCGGTGCCGATTGGTAGCGTTGAAATCAGGGTTCCCCCTGGGTGGGGTACGCCTTTGTCGAGGTGGACGAAGTGCGTGAAAGAAGTGGGATGAGCGCGGTCGGTGGACTTGTCGACAATTCAAGACTGTCGGACCACCGCGCTACCCTGTGAATCGGGGGCCCGTCATTCCGGGTGACCCCGTTCCGGTGCTGGGGTCGGCTTGACTCGCCCGAGTCAAGCCGACCGCGCGTGCTCGTGGTGCGGCCGCTCGTGGCCCCAGTGGTTCTCGCCGTCACCACGCGCTCCGGGTGCGGGCGGGCAGCCGGAGCGTCGAACGAACGCGAACCCGTCAGTCCAGGGTGAACGGGTCGTACTTGATGCGGTCCAGCGGTGTCCCCGCGACGAGCATGCGGGAGACGGTCGAGCGGATCATCGCGGGCGAGCCGCAGACGAGGACGTCGCGGTCCTCCCAGGCGCCGTAGCGGGTGACCACGTCGGCCAGCGTGCCCTGTTCGACGCCCCTGGCGCCGGGGTCCGACTCCAGCACCGGCACGACGGTCAGCCACGGGTTGGTCATGGCGATCCGCTGGAGGTTGTCCAGGTCGTACAGGTCCTCGCGGGTGCGACCGCCGACGAACAGGTGGACGCGGGGGTTCTCGCCCCACTGGGCCATTTCGTCGATGATCGCGTGCATCGGCGCGACGCCGGTGCCGCCCGCGACCATCAGGATGTCCTGCTTGGACGTCCGGTCGACACCGAGCCTGCCCATGGGCGGCCCGAGGCGCCACACATCGCCCGGCTGGGTGTGGCCGACGACGGAGCGGCTGACCCAGCCACCCTCCACCGATCTGATGTGGAACTCGATCGTGCCGTCCTCGCGCGGGGCGTTGGCGGGTGAGAAGTACCGCCACAGCCTGCCGCGCTGGGGTGTTTCGACGCTCAGGTACTGGCCCGCCCGGTAGGGCAGCGGGTGGTCGGGCTGGAGCCGCACGACGGCGAGGTCCCAGCTCACGCGCTGGTGCTCCAGCACCGTGGCGCGCCAGAAGGCCGGGCCGTCGTCGGCCGCCGCCGCTTCCTGCATGGACCGGGCCATGATCGTGTACGCCTCGGCCCACGCCATCTCGACCGCGGGGGTCCAGGCGGTGCCTGCGTACTTCTTCACGGCGGCCAGCAGCGCGGTGCCGACGGACTCGTAGTGGATCGACACGACACCGAACTTGCGGTGGTCACGACCCAGCTGGCGGAGGAACGGGATGAGGTCGTCCGGGCGGTCCACCATCTGCACGGTGTGCACGAGGGCGCGCAGCAGGCGGCTGCGCTGCACCTCCATGTTGGCCGGGAACATCTCGCGGGTGGAGGGCGAGAGGCTGAAGAGCATGCCGTAGAAGAACTTGGCGACTTCTTCGGCGCGCGGCTCCACCACCGCGAAGCTCTCCCGGATCATGCGCACCATCGCGGTGACGCCGGGAGGTGGTTCGCGGTGTGGCGGAGTAGGGATGGGACTAAGTACGGCGTTCGCTGTCATGATCCGGGCGCAGTCTCCACGTTCTTAGAGGCGCCAGCAAGGCGCACCGTCCACGTCAAGCATCCAACCCCGACGCGACGACATTAACCCTTCATCTGGCTGGTTGACTCCTTGATGCCACCTTTGAGTGCAGCTTGGTTACATAGCGTCGCACGAATACCGGCCAACGGTGGAACATTCTCCTTGGTGTGTACCTTGATCGCCCCTTGTCTCGCACCCGCCGACGTGCGTCGCCCGGTGTAGTCACCCGGCGTCCCGCCGGGGTCGGCCTCCTGAGACCCGGATTCCTCCTGTCGGGTGGTCCTCCACGTCACAGTCGAGAAGGTTGTATTGGACAACTATCTGGGCATATAGTTGTCATTGACAACTAATGAGGTGATGGACATGGGTCCGACCAGGGAGAGCTGCGTCGACGTCCTCCGAGGGCTGCACGCGGTGTTCCAGCTCAAGCACGTGATCACCACGAGGGTGTGGGAGGAGAGGGACCTCCACCCGGCGGCCGTCGGCCTGCTCGCCGAGCTGGCCCGCCGCGGCGAGTCCCGCGTGTCGGAGCTGGCGCAGGTGCACCTGGTCGACCCGTCCGTGGTGAGCAGGCAGGTCGCGCAGCTGGAGAAGGCGGGCCTGGTCGAACGCCGCGCCTGCCGGTCCGACGGCCGCGCCCAGCTCATCACCGCCACCTCCCGCGGCCTCGAAACCCTCGACGGCTGGCGCGAGGCCCAGGTCACCCTCGTCCAGGAGGCGCTCGCCGACTGGACCGAAGAAGACGTCCACGAGTTCGTGCGCCAGTTCGGCTTGTTCACCGACGACCTGCGTGCTCACCTGCTGGTCCCGGAGGCTGTTCGATGACAGACGCGACACCCATGACCCACCGCAAGATCCTGGAGGCCCTGTCCGGGATCCTGCTCGCGCTGCTGGTGGCGATCCTCAGCTCCACGATCGTCGCCAACGCGCTCCCGACGATCCTGGCCGACCTCAAGGGCAACCAGACCCAGTACACGTGGGTCATCACCTCGACCCTGCTGGCGTCGACGGCCACGACCCCGATCTGGGGCAAGCTGGCCGACCTGTTCAGCAAGAAGCTGCTGTTCCAGATCGCGATCACCATCTTCACGATCGGCTCGGTGCTCTCCGGGTTCGCCCAGGACATGGAGCAGCTCATCGGGTTCCGCGTCGTCCAGGGCCTCGGCATGGGCGGCGTGCAGGCCCTCGCGCAGGTCATCATCGGCGCGATGGTCAGCCCCCGCGAACGCGGTCGCTACAGCGGCTACACCGGCGCGGTCATGGCTGCGGCCACGGTCGGCGGCCCGCTGGTCGGCGGGTTCATCGTCGACACGCCGGGGCTCGGCTGGCGCTGGACGTTCTTCATCACCGTCCCGCTGGCGGTGCTGGCGCTCGGCGTGCTGGCGAAGACGTTGAAGCTGCCCACGGTCCGCAAGGACGTGAAGATCGACTACGCGGGCGCGTTCCTGATCACCGGTGGCGTCAGCCTGGTGCTGATGTGGGTGTCGTTCGCGGGCAGGGACTTCGGCTGGATCTCCCCGGAGACGCTCGCCTACCTCGCCGGTGCGGCGGCGGCGCTCGTGGCCGCCTACTTCGTGGAGCGCCGGGCCAGCTCGCCGGTCGTGCCGCTGCGGCTGTTCAAGCACCGCACGCTCTCGCTCGCCGTGCTCGGCAGCGTCGCCGTCGGCACCTCGATGTTCGGCGCCTCGGTGTTCCTCGGCCAGTACTTCCAGCTCTCCCGCGGCTTCTCGCCGACGAAGGCGGGCCTGCTCACGCTGCCGCTGGTGGCGGGGCTGACGATCGCGTCGACCATCTCCGGCCAGCTGATCTCGAAGTACGGGAAGTGGAAGAACTTCCTGGTGTCCGGCGCGGTCGTCCTGGTCGTCGGGCTCGGGCTGCTCGGCACGATCGACCACGAGACCAACCTGGTGCTGATGGGCGCCTACATGCTGCTGACCGGTGTCGGCCTCGGGCTGACGATGCAGAACCTGGTGCTGGCGGTCCAGAACGACGTCTCGATGGCGGACCTCGGCGCGGCCAGCTCCACGGTCACGTTCTTCCGCTCGCTCGGCGGCACGGCCGGTGTCGCGGTGCTCGGCTCGGTGCTCGCGAGCCAGGTCAGCACGAAGATCGCCGCCGGTCTGCCGCCCGGCACGCCCGCGGGCACGGGTGGCGGCACGCTGGACCTCGTCCACCTGCCCGGCCCGATCCAGGCGCTGGTGCGCGGGGCCTACGGCGACGCGATGGCGACGCTGTTCCTGATCGCGGCCGTCGCGGCCGTCGTCACGGTCGTCGCGGTCGTGATGATCAAGGAGGTGCCCCTGCGGACCTCGATGGACATCCCCCAGCCCGTGGTCGGCTCACCGACGGGTGAGGCACCTGTCCACCTGCCTGTGGATGCCGACCTGCGGAATGTGGATAACTCCACCCCCGGTGTGGACAACTCGCTACTACATGTGGGTGATCGGAGGTAGGGAGAGGCCAAGATGTGCCCTCCGCCGCGCGGCGCTCGCGGCGGAGGGCCTTTCGCGTCCTCAGGGCTTGGCGGCCTTCTCGGCGGCGCTGCGCTCGACGCAGAACTCGTTGCCCTCGGGATCGGCGAGCACGACCCAGCCGCGGCCGTCTGGCTTGCGCTGGTCGTCCACCAGGGTCGCGCCGATGCCGAGCAGGCGGTCGACCTCCTGGTCCCGCGTGGTGTCCGGCTGGAGGTCGAGGTGCACCCGGTTCCTGGCGGACGCCTTCTCGTCGGGCACGGTCACGAACAGCAGGATCGGGCCGCTCGGGGGCAGGACGGAGGCTTCGGGGTCGCCGGGGAAGTCGTCGTCGGCCAGCGGGTAGCCGGTCACCTTGGACCAGAACGTCGCCAGTTCGAACGGGTCGGTGCTGCTGAAGGTGATGTGCTGCGGTTTCGCGCTCATGGTCCGATCTTCCCCAAGGGCGTGGTCGAGACCACAGCGATTATTCAAGTTGAGCGGAACCGACTCAACTTTGCTGACGTTGTGCATGATGGGAGCGCGTGCGGAAGGCTGGCGCGCACATCTGCGATGGGGTGAGGAATGGACGCTTTCAACCCGACCACGAAGACCCAGCAGGCGGTCTCGGCCGCGGTGCAGGCCGCGACGGTGGCGGGGAACCCGGACGTGGGTCCCGTGCACCTGCTCGGCGCGCTGCTGGCTCAGGGTGACGGGCTGACCGCACCGCTGCTGGCCGCGGTGGGCGCGGACCCCGGTGTGGTGCGCAAGGAGCTGGACCAGGTGGCCCGAGCGCTGCCCGCCGCGAGCGGCTCCTCGATGTCCGCCCCGCAGTTCTCCCGCGAGGCCGTGCGCGTGCTCGCCAAGGCGCAGGAGCTCGCGACCGAGATGGGCGACGAGTACGTCTCCACCGAGCACCTGCTGGTCGGCATCGCCCAGCACGGCGGCCAGGTGGCCGACCTGCTGCGCCGCCACGGTGCGACGCCGGACGCGCTGCGCGAGGCGTTCTCCAGGGTGCGCGGCTCGGCGCGGGTCACCAGCCCGGACCCCGAGGGCACCTACCAGGCGCTGGAGAAGTACGGCGTCGACCTGACCGAACGCGCCCGCAAGGGCGAGCTGGACCCGGTGATCGGCCGCGACCCGGAGATCCGCCGGGTCGTGCAGGTGCTGTCCCGGCGCACCAAGAACAACCCGGTGCTGATCGGCGAGCCCGGCGTCGGCAAGACCGCCATCGTCGAGGGCCTCGCCCAGCGCGTGGTCGCCGGTGACGTGCCGGAGTCGTTGCGCGGCAAGCGGGTCGTGGCGCTGGACCTCGGCTCGATGGTCGCGGGCGCGAAGTTCCGCGGCGAGTTCGAGGAGCGGCTGAAGGCCGTGCTCAAGGAGATCACCGACTCCGCGGGCCAGGTCATCACGTTCATCGACGAGCTGCACACGATCGTCGGCGCAGGCGCCACGGGCGAGAGCGCGATGGACGCGGGCAACATGATCAAGCCGATGCTGGCCCGCGGCGAGCTGCGGATGGTCGGCGCGACCACGCTGGACGAGTACCGCAAGTACGTCGAGAAGGACCCCGCGCTGGAGCGCCGGTTCCAGCAGGTGCTGGTCGGCGAGCCGAGCGTGGAGGACACGGTCGGCATCCTGCGCGGCCTCAAGGAGCGCTACGAGGTCCACCACGGCGTCCGGATCACCGACACCGCGCTGGTGGCCGCCGCGACCCTCTCCGACCGCTACATCACCTCCCGGTTCCTGCCGGACAAGGCGATCGACCTGGTCGACGAGGCCGCGTCCCGGCTGCGCATGGAGATCGACTCGCGGCCGGTCGAGGTCGACGAGGTCGAACGGGCCGTGCGCCGCCTGGAGATCGAGGAGATGGCGCTCTCGAAGGAGTCCGACCCGGCTTCGGTGGAGCGGCTGGCGGCGCTGCGCGCCGAACTGGCCGAGAAGCGCGAGGCGCTGGCGGGCCTGACCGCGCGCTGGCAGAACGAGAAGGGCTCCATCGACAAGGTCCGCGACCTCAAGGAGCAGTTGGAGCAGCTGCGCGGCGAGTCGGAGCGCGCCGAGCGCGACGGCGACCTCGGCCGGGCCGCCGAGCTGCGGTACGGCCGCATCCCGGCGCTGGAGAAGGACCTCGACGCGGCGACGAAGTCGACCGAGCAGGCCTCCGCGATGCTCAAGGAGGAGGTCGGCCCCGACGACGTCGCGGACGTGGTCAGCGCGTGGACCGGCATCCCCGCGGGCAGGCTGCTGGAGGGCGAGACGGCCAAGCTGCTGCGCATGGAGGACGAGCTGACCCGCCGGGTCGTCGGCCAGGTCGAGGCGGTGCGGGTCGTGTCCGACGCCGTCCGCCGCACCCGCGCGGGCGTCGCGGACCCGGACCGGCCCACCGGGTCGTTCCTGTTCCTCGGCCCGACCGGTGTCGGCAAGACCGAGCTGGCCAAGGCGCTGGCGGAGTTCCTGTTCGACGACGAGCGGGCGATGACCCGCATCGACATGAGCGAGTACTCCGAGAAGCACTCGGTGGCCAGGCTCGTCGGTGCTCCTCCCGGTTACGTGGGCTACGACCAGGGCGGTCAGCTCACCGAGTCGGTGCGCCGCAGGCCGTACTCGGTCGTGCTGCTCGACGAGGTGGAGAAGGCGCACCCGGACGTGTTCGACGTGCTGCTCCAGGTGTTGGACGACGGTCGGTTGACCGACGGTCAAGGTCGGACGGTCGACTTCCGGAACACGATCCTGGTGCTGACGTCGAACCTCGGGTCGCACGCCATCGCGGACGCGAACCTGGACGAGCGGCAGCGCAACGACGCCGTGATGTCGGTGGTGCGCAAGCACTTCAAGCCGGAGTTCCTGAACCGGTTGGACGACGTGGTGGTGTTCCACGCTCTGGCCACGGAGGAGCTGACGTCCATTGTGGACATCCAGGTCCGCAAGCTGGCGCAGCGGCTGGGGCAGCGGCGGTTGACCCTGGACGTGACGCCGTCCGCGCGGGACTGGTTGGCGTTGAACGGGTTCGACCCGGTGTACGGGGCCAGGCCGCTGCGGCGGTTGATCCAGTCGGCCATCGGGGACCAGCTGGCCAAGGAGTTGTTGTCCGGGGAGGTTCGCGACGGGGACGCCGTGCGGGTGGACGTCCTGGACGACAACTCCGGGTTGATCGTGGGGCGTGGATGAGACCCCGGCCCCCGTCCCGGTTCGCCGGGGCGGGGGCCGAATCCTGTGCTTGCGGGTGTTCTCTTACGCTCGTTAGGTCGTATCGGTCGGGTAACGACCTGGTCCGGCCCGTCCCCGCGCCCACCGTCGCCGCGGGCGATCGTTCGCGTGGAAAGCCGGTGGTGGGGCGCACCCGTGCGAGGTAACGGGTTGATCTGTTCGTGGGAACCACGCCGTTGGTGATCTTCGTAATGCTCGGCGGGACCGCTACCCTCGCACTGTGGGAATACCTGCCTGGGTCTGGTTCACCGTCTGCGCGGTGGCGGGAGTAGCCGGTTTCGCGCTGCTCGCGACCGATCGGGCGCAGCGCACCGCGCGCAACCGCGAGCGGCGGCGGTGGGCCGCGTTGCGCGGCTGGCAGTTCGAGGAGACCGACCACGTGCTCCCCACGCGGTGGGAGAGCGGGGCCATCGCCTACTACGGCACCGGCATCGCCAGGGACGTGGTGGCCGGGTCCACCTTCACCGCCGACGGTCGGCGGCAGGTGTACGTGCTGGACCACGAGACCAACGGCAAGGTCAACTCGGTTCTCGTCGGGGTGCGCTGTCGGCGCCCGTTGTCCGTGGTCATCGAGCTGTGGCTGCCCAGCGTGCCGTTCCAGCGCGACCAGATGCCCGACCTGCTCGGGCCGGTCGGGTCCCGCTACGCGTTCGTCACGGAGCTGGCCGCGGCCCGCAAGCTGATCACCCCCGACCTGGTCGACGCCGCCGAGGAGATCGGCGCGGACGTCACCGTGGTCTGGTTCGAGGGCGACTGGGTCATGGCGGCGGCGCCGCCGAACTCCAGCCCGGCGCGGTTGGAGCGCCTGCTGCGCGACGTGGGCGAGCTGGCCGACGTGGTCGACCCGTTCGACGCCGAGCAGGACGCCGAGAGCGGCGGCGAGGTCTACCGGCCGTCGTTCGGCCGCAAGCCGGCCAGCTAGGGCCGACCCGCTAGCGTTCCGACCCATGCCCACCGCACTGGTCACCGGGGCGACCGCAGGCATCGGAGCCGCGTTCGCCCGTCGTCTCGCCGCCGAGGGCCACGACCTCGTGCTCGTCGCCAGGACCACCTCGCGCCTCGACGAGCTGGCCGAACGGCTGACCGCGCGCCACGGCGTCGCCGTCGAGGTGCTCACCGCGGACCTGTCCGACGCGAAGCAGCGGACCGCGGTGGAGGAGCGGCTCACCGACCCCGCGCGGCCCGTCGACCTGCTCGTCAACAACGCCGGGTACAGCAGCGCGGGCGGCTTCACGGACACCGACGTCGACCGGCTCCAGGCGCAGCTCGACGTGAACGTGACGAGCGTCCTGCGGTTCACCAGGGCGGTCGTGCCCGGCATGGTCGAGCGCGGGCGGGGCGGCGTGGTGAACGTGGCCAGCGTCGCGAGCTTCCTGCCCGGCAGCGGCACGACCTACAACGCCGAGAAGTCGTACGTGGCGGTGTTCTCCGAGGCCGTGTCGATGGCGGTCGAGGAGGCGGGGTCGCCGGTGAGGGTGATCGCCCTGTGCCCCGGCTTCACGCGCACCGAGTTCCACGAGCGCGCCGAGATCGACATGAGCACCACCCCGGGGTTCCTCTGGCTCGACGCGGACCGCGTGGTGCACGACTGCCTCGCCGACCTGCGCGGGGGCAAGCCCGTGTCGGTCCCCGGCCTCCAGTACAAGGCCATCGTGGTGGGGAGCAAGCTCATCCCCAGGGCGCTGCTGCGCAAGGCCTCGGCGCGGTTCGCGAGCCGCCGGGGCAGGACCTCGTCGCGCTGATCCCGGTGGGTGTGCAAAGGTTGGGACCCGTGCGAACCGAAGTGGTCCTTGACGCCGGTGCCAAAGCTGAACTGGCCCGGTTGGTGAGTGAGTTGGCCGTCGTGCACGGCAGGGTGACGCTGTCCTCGGGGCGTGAGGCGGACTACTACATCGACCTCCGGCGGGCGACGCTGCACCACGCCGCCGCCCCGCTGATCGGCAGGCTGCTGCGGCAGCTCACCTCGGACTGGGACTACGTCGCCGCGGGCGGACTGACGCTCGGCGCCGACCCCGTCGCGACCGCGATGATGCACGCCGCGGCGGCCTCCGGTGACGTGCTGGACGCGTTCGTCGTCCGCAAGGAGGCCAAGAAGCACGGGATGCAGCGGCGGATCGAGGGCATCGAGGTCACCGGCCAGCGCGTGCTGGCCGTGGAGGACACGACCACGACCGGCAACAGCCCGCTGACCGCCGTCGAGGCGCTCCGCGAGGCGGGCGCGACCGTTGTCGGCGTGGCCACCGTCGTGGACCGCGGCACCGGCGCGAAGGAGATCATCGAGGCCAGGGGGCTGCCCTACCGCTACCTCCTGGACCTGGCCGACCTCGGTCTGGGCTGATGACCGGGCTGGTCCTCCTCCTCGTGATCCTGGCCATCCTGGGGGCCGGGGTCGCGGTGGGGCTGTCCCGTCGCAAGCGCAACCCGTTCACGAACCAGCAGTTCGTGTCGGAGTGGGAACAGCGGATGCGTGCGGTCGAGGCGAGCCTCGGCTGGAGGTTCGTCGCGGAGGACCAGGGCTTCCAGGAACGCGTGCCGCACGTCGGCCGGATGCTCGAAGCCGACCGCAGCCGGGTGAAGTTCCAGCTCGTGGGCCAGTGGCGCGGCGTGCCCGTGCTCGCCGTCGAGGTCGTGCTGCGCACGGACAACGTGGTGACGCACGAGTTCCGCACCTACTCCGCCGTCGTCGTGCCCCGGCCGATGCCGGGGCCGTGGGTGCTGATCAGCCCGCGCGAGGACAGCGTGTGGGGGATCTTCGAGCAGTTCACGCTCACCGGCGACCCGGTGTTCGACCAGCGCTACGAGGTGCGCCGGGCCAACCCGGCGTTCGCGACGGCCCTGCTCGGCTCCGGTCTGACGCAGGCGCTGCTGCACGACCCGCGCGCGGCGGGGGTGGCGCTCGCGTTCGACGAGCACGCACTCGCCGCCGTCGTGCCCGGCCACCTGGTGCAGGCGCCGCTGGGTCATCTGGCGGACCTGCTGCTCGATCTGGGGGGCCGGGTGCCGTGGCAGGCGCTACCACGCGGGTGAACCGCGCGTTTATCCCGAGCGCTGGGTGGAATCCCCGTTCTACATTGGAACGGGGAGGTGGACGTGGTCTCTCAAGCGCTGGCCGAGTTGGTCATGGTTGTGCACTTCGCCGTCCTGGTGTTCCTCGTCGTGGGCGGCTTCCTGGCCTGGCACTGGCGCGGGGTCATCTACCCGCACCTGGCCATGGCGACGTGGGGGCTCCTGGTCGTCGCGTTCCCGCTGAACTGCCCGCTGACGGCGGCGGAGAACTTCTTCCGCGTTCGCGCGGGGCAGCCGGAGCTGGTGGAGGGCTTCATCGACCACTACATCGACGGGGTCGTCTACCCGCAGGCGGCGGCGGGTGCCGTGCAACTGCTGGTGGCGGTCCTCGTGGTCGGGTCGTGGACCGGGTACTGCCTGCGGTGGCGCGGTGAGCGCCACGCGGGATCGCGCCACGTCGGCGCCCACTGAGCAGACCGTCCTGCTGGAGGGCTTCCACGCGGTGAAGCACGCGTTGCGCTTCGGCGCGCCCGTGGAACCCCTCGTGACGCTGAGCCGGTCCGCGCTGCTGGGCCTCGCGGAGTCGCACGCCCCCGACCTGCTGACGCGGCTCGACCACGCCCGCGAGGTCGACCGGGCGGAGTTCACCGCGCTCGTCGGCCGCCCCCACCCGACCGGGGTCGCCGGGTTCGCCCAGCGGCCCGCCGTCGACGTCGCCCGCCTGGTCGAGGACCGCGCGACCCCGCTCGTCCTGCTCGACAACCCGCGCAACCTCGGCAACCTCGGCGCGGTCGTCCGGGTCGCCGCCGGGCTGGGCGCGGGCGGTGTGCTGTCGATCGGCGACGTGGACCCGTGGCACCCGAACGTCCTGCGCGGCAGCGCCGGGCTGCACTTCGCGCTGCCCGTGGGCCGGATCGACGTGGTCGACGGCGTCGAGGGGCCGGTGTTCGCGCTGGACGCGGACGGCTCGGACATCGCGGACGTGCGGATCCCGTCGAACGCCGTGCTGGCGTTCGGGTCCGAGCGGCACGGGCTGTCCGACGCGGTGCGCGAGCGGGCCGACCACCTGGTGTCGCTGCCGATGCGCCCTCTGGTGTCCAGCTACAACCTGACCACGTCGGTGGCGATGGCGCTGTACCACTGGTCTCTCCTCCAGCGCGCGTCTTGACCGGTCAAGAGATCACGATGGCGTCGTGACGGTCGAGAGGTCCACCCCGAAGCTCATGGCAGCGCGAGCCGGTGTAGCCGAGCGAGCGGTGCAGTCGCGCCACCTGCGCCGGGTCTGGGGGGTGCCGGGCACGCTGCTGGGCGCCGCCGCCTGGCCGGTGGACTGGCGGGGGCGCCTGCACGTCCGGTTCAACTACTGGTGGCAGGCGCACCTGCTCGACTGCGTGGTCGACGCGCAGCTGCGCGCCCCGACCGAGGCGCGCCGCCAGGTCGTGCGGCGGCTGGTGCGCGGGGTGCGGGTGCGGAACCTGGTCGGGTGGACGAACGACTTCTACGACGACGTGGCGTGGCTCGGGCTGGCGCTGCTGCGGGCGGGCGAGGACGTCGGGGTGTCCCGGCCTGCCGGGGTCTCGGCGATAGCGGCCAGGCTGCGCGACGGCTGGACCGACCACGGTGGCGGCGGCATCTGGTGGAAGCGGAACGACGACTTCAAGAACGTCCCCGCGAACGGCCCCGCGGCGATCTTCCTCGCCCGGCTGGCGAAGGCGGGCGGCTCGCACGGCGACCTGGTCCGCGCCCGGTCCACCGTGGACTGGATGGAGTCGGTCCTGGTCGACCCCGAGTCGGGGCTGGCGTGGGACGGCCTGCACGTGCACCCGAACGGTGAGATCCGCGAGATCGAGAAGAACGTCTACTCGTACTGCCAGGGCGTGCTGCTCGGCGCCAACCTCGAACTGGCGCAGGACTCCCCGACGGCGCTGGACCGGGTCGAGCGGCTCGTCCGCGCGGTCGACAAGGAACTGGCGGTCGACGGCGTGCTGCGCGGTCACGGCGGCGGGGACGGCGGGCTGTTCGGCGGGATCCTGCTGCGCTACCTGGCGCGGGCGGCCGTCGTGCTGCCGGGGTTCGAGCGCAGGGCCGCCGCGGAGATCGCCGCCGAAGTCGTGTTCGCGTCGGCGGAAGCCGTGTGGAACAACAGGACCGTGGCGGTGAGCGGGCCGGTGTTCGGTCCGGAGTGGACGGCCCCGGCCGTCGCCCCCGCTCGGGAGCGACGGCCGGAGAGCGACCTGTCCGTGCAACTCGGCGGCTGGATGGCCCTCGAAGCCGCGGCGCTGCTGGAGCGCAGCGGCTTCGACCCGCCGCGCCGCTAGCGGGCGAGCGCCTCCCGGTACCAGTCCAGGTAGTTGGCCAGCTCGGTCAGGTCGAACCGCCACGAGTGGAGCGCGGGTTCGCCGACGGCGTCGACCAGGTTCTTCTGGTCGAACCGCTTGTGGCCCGTCATGTACGAGCCGTAGAACTCGATCTTGCGGTCGAACTCCCGCTCCAGCTGGGTGAACCCGTCGACGTCGTCGGTGTGCACCGGCCGGGGCAGCCCCGCCTTCTCGAACATCACGCCGAGGCCAGGTCCGACCTGGAGCGGGTCCGGGTGGGTCAGGTGGAACACGTCGGCCGTCGACCCGGACTGGCTGATGCTCACGGCGTCCGCCACGACCAGGTCGACCGGCACGAGGTTGACCCGCGCGAGGGCCTCGGCCCGCACCCGCATCGGCTTGGCCAGGTCCTCCGGCGACCCCAGCGCCCCGAGCGCCCGCCGGAACTGCCCGAGCCGCCGCTGGATCCCGTAGAGCCCGGACTGCCCGCCGCACAGCGCGTACGTGCGGCTGTGCCCGATCACGACGCTGGGTCGCAGGGTGCGGGTCGCGAACGCCGTGGCCTCCGACACCAGGCGTTCCGCGCCGACCTTGCTGTCCTCGTACCGGTTGTTCGTCTCCACGCCGTCCATCCGGACCTCGGCGATCTCGCCGTCCAGCCGTCCGGCCACGTACGCGGTGCTCGTGTAGTTGAACGTCGACGCGCCCGCCGCCTCGGCGAGGTCGAGCGCGTTGCGGGTGCCCTCGACGTTGGTGTCCCGGAGGGCTTCCCAGTGCCGGTCCTCGTAGCGCAGGTCGGCCGCGTTGTGCCAGAACTCCCCGGCTCCGCTCAGGCCCTCGACGCCCAGGCGCGGCTCGCCGAGGTCGGCCGGGATGACCGTGACCCGCTTGTCGATCTCCCGCGCGTCCGCCCCGTACTCGCGGGCCGCCCTCGTGAGCGCCGTCCGCAGCCGCTCCTCGGGCTCGACCTTGCGGCCCGGCCGGACCAGGCACACGACCTCGTCGTCGGTGCGCGCCAGCAGCTCCAGCACCAGGGCCGCCCCGACCAGCCCGGTCGCGCCGGTGACCACCTGCTTCACGACCGCCTCCCGGTGGGGGTGAAGCACGCGGGCATCCGGCCGATCGCGTTGATGAAGTTCCCCGCGACGTAGCGGGGGGCGCCGATCCGCAGGTCCGGCAGCTGCCGGTACACCTCGGTGAGGACGTGCCGCAGTTCCAGCTTCGCCAGGTGCGCGCCGAGGCAGTAGTGCGGTCCCCCGCCGCCGAACGAGATGTGCCGGTTCGGCGTGCGGGTGATGTCGAACGTCCACGGGTCGGTGAAGACCTGCTCATCGCGGTTGGCCGACGAGTAGAAGAGCACGACGTGCTCCCCCGCCTCGATGGTCTGCCCACCCAGTTCGGTGCGCTCCACGGCGGTGCGGCGGAAGGTCATGATGGGGGTGGACCAGCGCAGGACCTCCTCGATCGCACCCGGCAGGCGTGCGTCGAGGTCGGCCAGCAGCAGGGCGCGCTGGTCGGGGAAGCGGTCGAGCGCGTGCACGCCGTGGCTGATGGCGTGCCGGGTGGTCTCGTTGCCCGCGATGAACAGGAGGATGAAGAACGCGCGGATCTCGTCGTCGGTGAGCCGCTCGCCGTCGACCTCGGCCTCGATGAGCGCGCTCATCAGGTCGTCGGTCGGGTGCTCGCGCTTCTCGTCGATCAGGTCGAGGGACATGGCGGTGAACGCGACCACGCCGTCGCGGATCGCCTGGGCCGGGTCGGTGCCGCCGAACTCGGGGTCCTTGCAGCCGATCATGGCGTTCGCGTGCACGAGGGCGCGGTCCCGTTCGTCCTCGGGCAGCCCGATGATCTCGCAGATGGTCCAGATGGGCAGCCGCTCGGCGATGCCGGTGACGAAGTCGACCTCGCCGAGGTGGGCCACGGAGGCGACCACGTCGCGGGCGGCGCGCCGGATGGCGGCGTCCATGAGCGACATCCGGCGCGGGGTGAACGTGGTGGTGATGAGCTTGCGCAGCCGGGCGTGCTTCGGACCGTCCATCGCGATGATGGACTGGGTGGCCTCGGCGAGCGCGGGAGGCAGGATTTCCAGCGTGACGCCGCCGAAGTACGCGGACGAGGAGAACGCACGAGGATTGCGGCTTACCGAGGAAACGTCGTTATGGTTTACGACCGCCCAATAACCCTGCGTTTCGACGGACGGGATAACGGGGTTTTCAATGGGAGCCTGCCACGAAACCGGCCGATTCCGTCTCAACTCGGCGAATCGCGAATCCCGGTCTTCGGGAGTCAGTGCCCAGAATTCCTCGGAGGAGAGGTCGGTCGATACCGGGCTGTGGAGGGCTGTCATGGTGTTTCCGCGAGTTCCGACGCGATCTCGCCGCGCAGCACGGACTCCAGCTCCACCAGCGCCCTGGCGACCGTCGAGCCGTCGAGCACCCGGTGGTCGTAGGTGAGGCGCACGTCCAGCGTGCCGTCGTCCTCGAACTGCCCGTAGTTCAGCGTGGTCGTCAGCGGCGAGAGCTGGTGCAGGCTGGCCCCGCCCTCGGACGCCGTGGTGCTGGCGGCGAACGTGCCGAGGAAGTACGCGCGGAACGGGCCGCGGGCCTGCACGGCGAGCCACCAGATCAGCCTGCGGACCGGGAACGGCAGGCTGCTGAGCCCGATGATGCGCCGGTAGCTGCGCAAACTCTCCAGCGGAGCCGTCTTGTACCTCCGCACGACGGCGTCGATCTCGCGCAGCGACAGCGTCTCCGGGCGGGGGATGCGGGTGAAGAACACCGCGCTCTCGCCCTCGTACGCGCGCTCCACGCTGAACGACGCGGCCGTCTCCGGGTGCTCGTAGAGCTGCGCCCACGGGAACGAGAAGTACGCGCGGCGCAGCTCCGGGTGCCGGGCGCACACGACGCCGTAGGCCTTCATGAAGATCGCGCACCAACTCACGTGGTCGGTCGCCGTGGCCCGCGCGGCGACCACGCCGCCCAGTCGCATCCGCCGTTGCATCGGCACGCTGGGAACCTTGCGCGAATGGTGGAGCAGGTCGCGCATGAACTGTCGGGGCGGTGAAAGCCGCAGTGTTCGTCCGCGTCGAACGGGAACGTCCCGTGCGGGGCTCGGAAGCTCCCCTGATTGCCGTGTTATCGGTGTCCTGATGAGCATGCGTCCGACGATAAGGACGAAAAGTACGCTCTCGGAGAACGCTGTCCGGAATAGGGGTTGATGTAAATCATATTGCGCTCAGTGGCAGCCGCAGGACTGGCGGTGCTTCAGGGTCGGGGCGAGCCGGATGGTTTCCGGCGGGCGGTTCGGATCGGTGATCCGCGAGAGCAGCAGCCGGACGGCCGTTCGGCCGATCTCCTCGATCGGCTGGGCCATCGTCGTGAGGGCCGGTTCGACCAGCTCGGACCACTCGACCTCGTCGTAGGAGACCAGCGCCAGGTCGCGACCGATGCGCAGCCCTCGGGTGCGGATCTCGTGCATCACGCTGGTCAGGACCATGTGGTCGCCCGCGACCACGGCCGTCGGCGGCGACTCCAGGTCGAGCAGCGGGGCCAGCTTGCCGTCGGAGGACACCAGGTCCTCGTCCCACTGGAGACCGGAGCGGCCGAGCCCGAGCCGGTAGCCGAGCACGCGCTCGTCGGTGGTCGCGAGCCCGATCTGGCCGGTGACCATCCCGATCCGCCGGTGCCCCAGCTCGGCCAGGTGCCGGGCGAGCTGCGACGTGGACTGGACGTTCTCCGGCCCGACCTGGTCCATGTCCTGGCTCATCGTCAGGCGGTCCACGAGCACCGTCGGGATGCCGAGGCGCCGCAGCTCCGGCAGCACCGCGCCGCCCGCCCCCGCCGACGGGGTCAGCAGCAGGCCGTCCACGCGACGGCCGCGCAGCATCCGCACGGCTGCCTGCTCGGACTCGGCGGTGTCGCGGGTGTCGATCAGGACGAGCGAGTAGCCCGCGGTCGTGGCCTCGTTCTCGATCGCGGCGATCAGCTCGGCGAAGTACGGGTGCGACACCAGCGAGACGGCCAGTCCCAGGGACTTCGTGCCGCCGGTCACGAGGGAGCGGGCGATGGCGTCCCCGGTGTAGCCGGTCTCCTCGATGGCCTTGAGGACGCGCTCCTTCGTCTCCGGGGCCACCGACCTGGTCTCGTTGATGACGTGTGAGACCGTGGTGATGGAGACCCCGGCCAGGGTCGCGACCTCCCGCATGGTGATCATGTGGTGCTTGCCCCGTTCCGCCTGTGCGCAATCGCTTGCGACCGGACCCTACCTGCTAGGAGGCGCTCGCGATGGTTGTCGTGGTGTGTGTCGGCCTGACGACCGTGGACGTCATCCAGCAGGTAGCTGAATTCCCCGTTCCGGGTGACAAGGTCCAGTCCACGGGTGTCCACCTGACCCCCGGCGGACCCGCGGCCAACGCCGCGACCACGGTCGCCGCGCTCGGCCACGAGGCCGTCCTGCTGACCGCGCTCGGGCGGGACGCCTTCGGCGCGTTCGCCGCCGCCGGGCTCGCCGAGCGGGGGGTCGAGTTCCACGACCTCGCGCCCGACTCCCGCATCTCGCTCAGCATGGTCGCCGTCCGCGAGCGCGACGGCGAGCGGACCGTGATCTCCCGCAACGCCGCCGAAGTCGACCTCCGGGCCACTGTGGACGCCGTAACACCGTTTGTGTTGCGGGCGGACGTCCTCCTGCTCGACGGACACCTCGGCCGGATGGCCCTGACGGCCGCGAATGTGGCCAAAGATGCCGGTTTGCCGGTGGTGCTCGACGCCGGGAGCTGGAAACCTGTGCTTGAAGACCTGCTGCCGCTGGTGGACGTAGCGGCGTGCTCGGCGGCTTTCGAGCGGACCGAGGACGAGCTGCACGCCCTCGGGGTGCCGCTGGTGATCCGGACGAACGGTGCGAACCCGGTCGCGTGGTCGTGTGACGGGAGACTCCACGCACTGCCGGTACCCCCGGTGGACGTGCGCGACACCAACGGCGCGGGGGACGTGTGGCACGGTGCTCTCGCCGTCGCGCTCGCCCGGCAGGACCCGGTCGCCGACGCGATCGGGTATGCGAACGCGGTGGCGGCGGTCAGGGTGCGCAACACCGCGCAGGACTGGCTTGAGGAGTTGGCAAGGTGGCAGGACAGCAGGTGAAGTTCGACGAGCTGCTCGACCGGGCTCGCGGGCTCGTGGACACCGGTGAGCGCAGGCTGCTCGGCATCGGCGGCGCACCTGGCTCGGGCAAGTCCACGCTCGCGCGCCGGTTGGTCGACGCGCTCGGAGCCGACGCCGCGCTCGTCGAGATGGACGGCTTCCACCTGGCCCAGCGCGAGCTGCTCCGGCTGCGCATCAGCGAGCGCAAGGGCGCGCCCGACACGTTCGACGTCGCCGGGTACGTCGACCTGCTCGGCAGGCTCAAGGCAGCAGGCCCGGACATCGTCTACGCGCCCGAGTTCCGGCGCGAGATCGAGGAGCCCATCGCCTGCGCCGTGCCCATCGGCCCGGACGTGCCGCTCATCGTCACCGAGGGCAACTACCTGCTGCTGAACTACGACAAGTGGAAGCGCGTCCGCATCGTGCTGGACGAGGCCTGGTTCCTGTTCATCGACGACGACCTCAGGGTGCAGCGGCTGATAGACCGCCACCTGAGGTTCGGCCGGACGCTGGCGGAGGCCGAGGAGCGCGTCCTGCACGGCACCGACCACGTCAACGCCCTGATGGTGAACTCCTCCAAGTCGGGCGCCGACCTGCTCATCACCGACGTGGTGTGAGGTCCGCTTCCGCGTCGAGGTCGATCGGCTTGCGCATCTCCTGGCGGTAGCGCCACACGCCGTACGCGGTGCCGAACACGAAGAACGCGATGCTGACCACGACCGCCGTCGTCTCCAGCCACGGCATCGACGTCAGCAGGCCGGCCCCGTAGTACCCGGCCAGCACGAGCGTCGGCACCCACGCGAGCGCGCCGAGCGTCGTGGCCAGCAGGAACCGCTTCTTGTCCATCTGCGCCGCGCCCGCGACCATCGGCGCCAGCGTGCGGACCCACGGGATCCAGCGGGCCAGCACGATCGCCCAGAACCCCCGTCTGTCCAGGAAGTCCCTGGCCTTCTCCAGGTTCTGCCGGTTCAGCATCCGGCCGCCCTTGCGGGCCAGCAGGTGCGTGCCGGTCGTCTGGCCGATGTAGTAGCCGATCAGGTTGCCGACCAGCGCCACCAGCATGGCCGCCGCGGAGAGCAGCCACGCGTTCCACGCACCGGTGTGCTGCGCCAGGATGACGCCCGCCGCGAAGAGCAGCGAATCACCGGGCAGGAACAGCCCGAAGATGAAGGCGCACTCGACGAACAGGAATCCCAGCGTGATCAGCCACACCGCCACGGGCCCCGCGGTTGCCAGCGGGTTGAGCGGGTCGATCGCGAGAGTGAGGGTCGAACCGGACAGAACCACCCGGTCAGCCTACGTCGGAGTGGGGTGCCCGCAGGACGACCTTGACTCAACCGGTAGCTGAAAGCTGTGCGTCGTAACGGATTGCGCACAACCGGTCACGGTCCAGAGTGGCATCGACCTGCCACACGACCCTGTGGTGCGAACGACCGGCACCGCTCAGCGCTGATCCGCCCTAGCCTCTGCGGTGCCATGTCGAGCACCCGGATGACCAAGCCGCAGCGCCGTGAGCAGATCCTCGCCACGGCGGCGGAGGTGTTCGCCACCACCGGCTACGCCCACGCGGGCATGCGGGAGGTGGCGACCAGGGCGGGCATCACGACGCCCGTGCTCTACGACCACTTCGCGTCCAAGGCGGACCTGTACTCGGTCCTCCTCGGCAAGCAGGTCGACTCGCTGGTCGGCGAGTGGGCCGCGCCGGTGGCCCCGGTGAGCACGTACGACCTGTTCCACGGACGCGTCTGCTCGATCTACGCGTGGATCGAGCAGAACGAGCTCGCCTGGCGGATGATCTTCGGTGAGCCGCCGCGCGACGAGGACGCGGCTCGGGTGCACCGCGAGGGGCAGGCGAGGGCCACCAGGCACCTCACGGCGCTGTTCCGGTCGGTGCCGCACCTGGACCTGTCCGTCGACCTCGACCGGGACCGCGCCGACGAGGTGCTGGCCGAGGCGGCGAAGAGCGCGTTGAACGCCATCGCCACGTGGTGGTGGAGCAACCGGGACGTCTCGCGCGAGCACGTCGTCGCGCTGACCACCGACCTGCTGTGGCGGGGCGTCCGCGAACTCACGGGCTCGGCGTCACACGTGCGGCACTGAGTCGAGGTCCGTGGTCGTCGTCCGCAGCGGGATCTCCTTGATCAGGAACGTGGTCGCGAACGCGACGACCATGACGAACGCGCCGGTCAGGAACACCGCGTCGATCGACTCCGCGAAGCCCTCCAGGAACGGCCTCGCCAGCCGGGGGTCGACCTGCTGGAGGAACGACGAGTCCTGGAGGACGCCCGCGTCGCCCCCGCCGCCCTGGAGCGCGTCGAGCACCGGCTTGTTGACCGGGTCGGCCAGCACCGCCGGGTCCTTCAGCGCGGCCTGGAACTCCGGTGTCGGCACGATCCGGGCGAACGCGTCCCCGATGCGGTCCGGCACCGTGCTGAACATGATGGACAGGAACACCGCGACGCCGACCGTGCCGCCCATCTGGCGGAAGAACGTGGCGGACGCGGTCGCGACGCCGAGGTCGCGCATCGGCACGGCGTTCTGCGCGGCGATCGTGAGCGTCTGCATGCAGTTGCCGAGCCCGAAGCCGAAGATCGTCATGTAGACCGTCGGCTGCCAGATCGGGGAGTCGACGCCGACCGTGTAGAACAGGAACATCGCGATCACCATCAGCGCGGTGCCGATGATCGGGAACACCTTGTAGCGGCCGGTGCGCGAGGTGATCTGGCCGGACAGGATCGAGCCGACCATGATGCCCAGCGTCATGGGGATCATCAGCAGACCGGCCTCGGTGGGCGTGTGGCCCTTCACGATCTGGAGGTACTGCGGGATCATCGAGATGCCGCCGAACATGCCGATGCCGACGACGAACCCGGCGATGATGATCATGGTGAACGTGGACGAGCCGAACAGCTTGAGCGGGATCAGGGCCTCGTCGCCCATCTTGGACTCGACCCGGATGAACAGCGCCACGCCGACCACGCCGACGACGTAGCAGGCGATCGACCCGACCGAGCCCCAGCCCCACTCGCGGCCCTGCTCGGCGACGATCAGCAGCGGCACGATGCCCGTGGTCAGGAACAGCGCGCCCCAGTAGTCGATGCGGTGGTCGTGCGCCTCGTGCGGGAGCCGCAGCACGCGCCACACGACGGCCAGCGCGACGACGCCGATCGGCACGTTCACCAGGAACACCCAGCGCCAGCCCGTGATGCCGAGGATGGTGTCCTGACCTGCGAGGAAGCCGCCGATGACCGGCCCGAGCACGCTGGAGGTGCCGAACACGGCGAGGAAGTAGCCCTGGTACTTGGCGCGCTCGCGGGGCGGCATCATGTCGGCGATGATCGTGAACGCCAGCGACATCAACCCGCCCGCGCCGAGGCCCTGGAGGGCGCGGAACGCCGCCAGCTCGTACATCGACGTGGAGAACGTGCAGGCCAGCGACCCGATGACGAAGATGGTGATCGCGGCCAGGTAGAACGGCCGCCTGCCGTAGATGTCCGACAGCTTGCCGTAGATCGGTGTCGAGATGGTCGACGTGATCAGGTAGGCGGTCGTGGCCCACGCCTGGAGGCTGAGACCCTGGAGGTCGTCGGCGATCGTCCGGATCGACGTGCCGACGATCGTCTGGTCGAGCGCCGCCAGGAACATGCCGACCATCAGGCCGCTCAGGACGGCGAGGATCTGCCGGTGGGTGAGCCTGCCGCTCCCAGTCTCCGCGTTGACCATCCACCGAGTCTGCGCCATGCCCCCGGATGCCGCCGCACGATCGTCCCGGCGCCGGGGACCTCTGTGCCCGGATGTCGCAAACGCACCGTTCCGGTGTGACGAAGACCCCGCTAGCGTGCTGGGCATGGCCCTGGTCGAAGAACTCCGCGCGGCGTTGGGTCCGAACGCCGTCCTGACCGACACCGACGTCACCGCCGCCTACCAGCGCGACATGATGCCGCTCGCGCCGTACGGCTCACCGCTCGCGGTCGTCCTGCCCGCCGACACCGAAGAGGTCCGGGCCGTGGTGCGCGCGTGCGCCGCGGCGGGCGTCCCGATCGTGCCGCGCGGCGCGGGCAGCGGACTGTCCGGCGCGGCCAACGCGATCGACGGCTGCGTGGTGCTCGTGACCACGAAGATGAACGCGATCGTGGAGATCGACGCCGACAACCGGCTCGCGGTCGTGGAGCCGGGGGTGGTCAACCTCGACCTGCGCGGGGCCGTGGAGAAGAACGGCCTGTTCTACCCGCCGGACCCGTCGAGCTACGACTGGTGCACGATCGGCGGCAACCTGTCCACGAACGCGGGCGGGCTGTGCTGCGTGAAGTACGGCGTCACCACGGATTCGGTGCTCGGCCTCGAAGTCGTGCTGGCCGACGGCGAGGTGCTGAAGACCGGCCGCCGGACCGTGAAGGGCGTGGCGGGCTACGACCTGACCAAGCTGTTCATCGGCAGCGAGGGCACGCTCGGCGTGATCACGAAGGCCACGCTCGCGCTCCGACCGCTGCCGCAGGCGCCGGTGACGCTGGTGGCGGCGTTCAACACCACGGAGGCGGCCGGGGTCGCGGTCAGCGCCGTGGTGCGCGAGGGCCTGGTGCCGTCGCTGATGGAGATCATGGACCGCACGTCCATCGAGGCCGTCGAGACGTACCTGAAGACCGAGCTCGGCGCCGGCCCCGGCTGCGCGGCGCTGCTGATCTGCCAGTCCGACGCCGGTGCCGAGGTCGGGATGCGCGAGCTGGCCGTCATCGAGCAGCTCTGCACCAACGCGGGCGCCGAACTGGTCTACGCCACCGAGGACGTCTCCGAGGGGCGCGACCTGCTGACCGCCCGCCGCGCCGTCCTGACGGCGCTGGAGGTCTACGGGGCCTGGCTCACCGACGACGTCTGCGTGCCCCGCACCAGGATCGCCGAGCTGATCGCGGGCTGCGAGCGCGTCAGCGCCGAGGTCGGCCTGCGCATCGCCGTCGTCGGCCACGCCGGCGACGGCAACATGCACCCCACCATCGTCTACGACCCCGCGTCCGAGGACGAGTTCTCCCGCGCCCGCAAGGCTTTCGACGAGATCCTGTCCGTCGGCCTCGCGCTCGGCGGGACCGTCACGGGCGAGCACGGCATCGGCAAGATCAAGCGGGAGTGGCTGGAGCGCGAGATCGGACCGGTCGGCCTGCGCGTGCACCGCGAGATCAAGCGAGCCCTCGACCCGGAGAACCTCTTCAACCCCGGCTCGATGTTCTCGATGTGACGTCCACAAAGGACGACGCCCGTGAGGTGGGACCTCACGGGCGTCGTCGTGGAGCTGGAGGGGATCAGCGGTCGTGGTCGACCTTCGGGAAGACCTGCGTGGCCTCCGAGGAGGTGTCCACCCTAGGGAGGACCTGCGTGATGTCGTCGGCCTCCTGCTGGACCAGCGACTTCTTCTCGCGCTTCGCCTTGATGAACTCGATGATGATCGGCACGACCGAGATCAGCACGATCAGGATCAGCATCATCTCGATGTTCTTGCGCACGAACTCGATCTGGCCGAGGAAGTAGCCCAGGACCGTCAGGCCCGCGGCCCAGGCGATGCCGCCGATGGCCGAGTAGGTGAAGTACTTCCTCGCGTCCATCCGACCCACGCCCGCCATGGCGGTGATGAAGGTGCGGACGATCGGCACGAACCGGGCCATGACGATCGCGCGGGCGCCGTACTTCTCGAAGAAGCCCTCCGTCTTCTCGACGTACTCCTTCTTGAAGATCTTGGACTCCGGCTTGTTGAACAGCGCGGGCCCGGCGCGCAGGCCGATGTAGTACCCGACGACGTTGCCGACCATGGCGCACACCGTCACGAGCACGCAGACCAGCCACAACGGGTAGTCCAGCGCGCCGGTGGCGACGAACAGCCCGGCGGTGAACAACAGCGAGTCACCCGGCAGGAAGAAGCCGACCAGAAGGCCGCACTCGGCGAAGATGATGAAGCAGAGCGCGAAGAGCGCGAACCCCCCGAAGCTGCTCAAGAGGTATTCGGGGTTCAGCCACTGCGGGCCGAGGGCAACCGTGGAGGTGGTGAGCGCAGCCGTCACGCGTCACACGGTACAGGCATTCCGAGACGGGCAATTCCGGCATCGGTGATGGGCGGTCAGCGCAACGTGACCACGGCGACGACCGTTCCGGCCGCGAGTCCGAAGAGGAGCGCGAGCAGCAGCACCCACCGGGCGGCCAGCGCCGGCGGGCGCGCGGGCTCCCCGGCCGCGGGCGCGGAGCGCACGACGTGCATGCCGGAACTGGTGGCCTGCGCGCGCAGCGCGTCGGCCACCAGCCGCTCCTGGTCGTCGGGCATGGCTCCGACGCTAGCCCAGACCGGGTCCTAGTCCTTGACCCACGCGCCCCTGCTCATCACATCGCGTGGTCGGAGCTCGGCGTCGAGCACCACCAGGTCGGCCGCGAGGCCCGCGCGGAGTTCACCGGTCCGGTCGCTCAGGCCGAGCAGCGCGGCCGGTCGGGTCGACGCCGCCCGGGACGCCTCGACGATGCTCAGCCCGCACGAGGTCACCGCGTTGCGGAACGCGGCGTCCATGGTCAGCGTGCTGCCCGCCAGCGAACCGCCGCCCGCGAGCGTGGGCACGCCGTCGACCACGCGCACTTCGAGACCGCCCACGTCGTACACGCCGTCGCCGACCCCGGCCGCCGCGATGGCGTCGGTGATGAGCACCGTGCGGCCCGTGCCCGCGTGCCGGGCGGCCAGCCGCACCGTCGTGGGGTGCAGGTGCACGAGGTCGCAGATCAGCTCGACGGTGACGCGCTCGTCGTCCAGCAGCGCGCCGATCGGGCCCGGCTCGCGGTGGTGCAGCGGGCGCATCCCGTTGAACAGGTGGGTCGCCACGGACGCGCCCGCGTCGATCGCGGGGCGGATCTGGGCCTCGGTGCCGTCGGTGTGGCCGACCGCCGCGAGGACATCGTTGTCGACCAGCAGCTTCACCGCGTCGACCGCGCCCTCCAGCTCCGGAGCCAGGGTGATCATCCGGACGGCGCCCCCGCCCGCGGCGAGCAGCTTCGCCACGGAGTCGCGGTCCGGCGGGCGCAGGATCGCCGGGTCGTGCGCGCCGCAGCGCGCGGCGGACAGGAAGGGGCCCTCCAGGTGCAGCCCGGAGATCAGGCCGTCCTGCGTCAGCTCGGCGAGCTTCGCGATCTGCTCGACCATCTCCGGCACCGGCCGCGACACCAGGCTGGCGAGCAGCGTGGTGGTGCCGTGCCTGCGGTGCGCCGACGCCGCCTTGCGCACGCGGTCCGGGTCGGCGTTGGTGAACGCCTCGCCGCCGCCGCCGTGGCAGTGGATGTCGACGAAGCCGGGCACCAGCCACGACCCGCTCACGTCCGTCGTCGGCCCGTCCGGGACCGTCCCCTCGCCGACGGCCAGGATCCGGCCGTCGCGCACGGTCAGCCACCCCGATTCGAGCACGCCGTCCGGCGTGACCACCCGACCACCGGTCAAGGTCACGTCCACCGGTCCGCCCCACGTGCTCATGAACCCTCCAACTCGTCGATGGCGAGCAGCGCCGCGCCGAGGCATCCGGCCTCGTCGCCGAGCGCGGCCAACCGAAGTTCCGGTCGTCGCTGGAAGGTGATCAACCCGTCCAGCTTCTTGCCCAGTGGCGCCGCGAGCAGTTCGCCGGACAGGGCGAGACCGCCGCCGAGCACCACCGCCTCGGGTCCGAGCACGCCAGCCAGGAGCACGATCCCCCTGGCCAGCGCGTCGATCGCCTCGTCCCACACGGCGCGGGCGTCCGGGTCGCCCGCGCGCACCATGGCCGCCACCTCGGCCGCGCCGCCGACGGGGATGCCGGTGCGCTCGGTGAACCGGCGGGCGATGCCGCCCGAGGACGCGCGCACCTCCACGCACCCGACCTGCCCGCAGCCGCAGGGATCGCCGTGGCCGACGTCGACGTGGCCGACCTCGCCCGCGTAGCCGTCGCCGCCGTGGATCCGGCCGTCGAGCACCAGCGCGCCCGCTATCCCGGTGCCGATGGGCATGATCACCCCGTTGCGCAGCCCCCGCGCGGCGCCCATCCGGCACTCCGCGAGGCCGCCCGCGCGCACGTCGTGTCCGAACGCGACGGTCAGGCCCGTGCGCTCGGCGATCCGGTCGCGGAACGGGAAGTCGTTCCAGCCCAGGTTGGTCGAGTACACCCCGACCCCCGTGCGCTCGTCGACCACGCCGGGGACGACGACGCCGACGGCGTCGACCCCGTGCTCCGCGGCGGCCCGCAGCCCGTCGACGACGTCGACGACCAGGTCCACCACCGCCTCGGCGGTCGCCGTGCCGTCCGCGCCCCTGGGGGTGCCCCGCCGCTGTTGTTCCACCGCGACCACGCGCTCCGGCGTGCCCGCCACCAGCGCTGCTTTGGTCTCGGTTCCGCCGACGTCGACGGCGACCACGTGTCTCGTGCGTGCCACGAGGGTCGATACTGCGGCATGCACCGCCCATTGGTCTATACCAAGGCCCGGAATGGGTCCGGTCGCGGAATCATGTGGGCGGTGAACCGGTACGAACGGCTGACGGCGTTGCTGGAGCTCCTGGCCGCCCGCGGCAGGCTCGGAACCGACGAGGTCGCTGTCGAACTCGGCGTCTCGGCGGCCACCGTCCGGCGCGACCTCGACCACCTCGCCGAGCAGCAGCTGCTCAGCCGCACCCACGGCGGTGCCGTCGCCCAGGCCGTCTCCTACGACCTGCCGATGCGCTACAAGGCCTCCCGCAGGGCCGACGAGAAGCAGCGCATCGGCCAGGCCGCGGCGGCGCTGGCCGCGCCGGGTTCGGTCGTCGGGCTCACCGGCGGCACCACCGTCACGGAGGTCGCGAGAGGACTCGCGACCAGGCCCGACCTCGACGTGACGGTCGTGACGAACGCCCTGAACATCGCCGGTGAACTGGTCGTCCGCCCCCGCGTGAAGCTCGTCGTCACGGGTGGCGTCGCGCGCCCGCAGTCCTACCAGCTGATCGGCCCGCTCGCCGCCAGGATCGCGGACGAGCTGTCGCTCGACCTGGCGTTCCTCGGCGTCGACGGGCTGGACCCGGTGCTGGGCGCGACCGCGCGCCACGAGGGGGAGGCCGAGCTGTGCCGGGTGTTCGCCGCGCACGCCGAACGCGTCGTCGTGGTCGCGCACTCGTCCAAGCTCGGCAGGCGGACGCTCGCGCGGATCGTCGGCGTCGACCAGGTGGACGTGCTCATCACCGACACGACCGCGACGGACCAGGCCGTCGCGCCGTACCTGGAGCGCGGGGTGGAGGTCCAGCGGGTCTAGCGGGCCGCCATGATCTTCTGCAACGCGTCGAGGGCCCGGCTGGCCGTGGACTTCACGGTGCCCTTCGAGATGCCGGTGGCCTCGGCGATCTCCGCCTCGGACATGTCGCCGTAGTAGCGCAGCACCAGCACCTCGCGCTGCCTCGGCGGCAGCTGCTGGAGCGCAGCGACCACGGCCTGGTGCTCCGCGGTCAGCATCGCGAGGCTCTCGGCCGAGCGGGCGTTCACCGCGTGCGGGGGTGTGTAGTCGCGCGCGGTCTTGCGGCGGCGCAGCACGCTGCGCGACCCGTTGACCACCGCCGTCCGCAGGTAGCCCAGCGCCGCCTGCGCGTCGCGCAGGTTTCCCCAGTTCCGGTGCAGACCGGTGAAGGCCTCCTGCACCACGTCCTCGGCTGTCGCGGGTTCGTCGACGAGCAGCAGCGCGAGGCGCACCAGCCGCATCCGGTGCTGGCGGTAGAGGTCCTCCAGCGTCAGGGGACCGGCGGGCGCCGGGGCCGCGCCGTCCTGGATGCGGAGGTTGGTCAGCGTGTCCTGCACGCGCACGACGCCGCTGCTGTTCTGCTCGGGACCGACCACGGGGAGGACGTTACCGGTCGGCGGGTAGCTTCGGCTCGGCAACACAGGTTCTCGGTGGAGGTGCGCATGGCCAGGTTCGCGGTCCAGTTCGTCTACGGGCCAGATCGGGACAGGTTGGCCGAGGTCAGGCCCAAGCACCGGGACTACCTCGACACGTTGGTGGACAAGGGCGTTCTGCTGCTCTCCGGCCCGTACGCCGACATGGAAGGCGCTCTCCTGGTCTTCGAGGCGGCCGACGAGGCGGAGCTGCGCGGCTACCTCGCCGCCGACCCGTACGCGGGCGCGCAGGTGCTCGCCGAGACCACCGTGCGCGAGTGGAACGCCATCAAGGGCACGTTGGTCTAGCTCCCCCGCGGATCGTCAGGACGGGTCCGCTCGCGGTTCCCCCTCCGGGGCGATCGGCGGGTGGCCCTCGTCCGGCCCGTCGCCCGACGAGGCGGGGGGCACGTCGAGCGGTGGTCCGCTCGACGGGGCCGGGACGCCCGGCGGTGTGGTCGACGGCGCTGGATCGACCGGCGGCGCTGGATCGACCGGCGGGGCGGGGTCGGCCGACGGCGCGGGGGTGCTCGTCGTCGTGCCGGTCGCCGGGCCCGCGGGCGGCACCGGGGTCGGCGACCGCTCGCCCGGCAGCAGCACGATCGCCACCACGACGGCCGCGGCCGTGGCGAACCCGCTGCCCGCGGCGGCGGCCGCGCGCCGCCCGCGGCGGACCCGTTCGCCCGCCCGGACGACGTCGGAGACGTCGAACCCCAGGTCGGCGTCGTCGGCGGCGTGCAGCGCGCCGAACACGTCCCTCAGGTCATCTCCCCGCACCACGTCGCACCTCCATCCGAAGTTCGTCGAACCCCGGACCCAGCCGCCGCCGCAGCGCGGCCAGGCCCCGGTTGCCCTGGCTCTTCACCGTGCCCACCGAGCAGCCGAGCGCCGCCGCGGTGTCCTCCAGGCTCAGGTCGTGCCAGTACCGCAGCACCAGCACGGCGCGCTGCCGCGCGGGCACCGACCCGAGCGCCTGCCAGAGCACGATCCGCACCTCGGTGGACGGATCGGGCTCCGGCAGTTCGGGCGGATCCCCGACCAGCCGCTCCCGGCGCCAGCGGACCCGCCGCCGCTCGGTGATGAAGGTGCGGACCACGATCTGGCGCAGGTACGCGTCGAGCCCCTCCCGGCGGGCCGCCCCCGGCCCGGCCAGGTAGAGCTTGAGGAACGCCGACTGCACGACGTCCTCGGCCTCCGGGTAGTTCCCGCACAGCAGGTACGCCGTGAAGCGCATCGAGCGGGCGCTGCGGGCGAAGTGCTCGGCGAACTCGACGTTCCAGTTCAGGTCTGTCACCGCGTGGTGGTCTCCGGCTCGGGTCTCCTGGCGGCGTGGATCAGCGCTCGGCGACCGAGGGCGCGTCGACCGGGGCCGGAACGGCCCGCGGGCCTTCCGCGGGCGTCGCGGAGGGGGCTTCGTCGACCGGCGGCGTCCCGACCGACGGGAAGCCCTCGGCGGGTGCCGCGGAGGGCTGGTCTCCGACCGGGACCGCGCCGGGGACGCCCTCGGCCGGGACCGCGACGGGGGCCTCGGCGGCCGGGACCGCGACGGGGGCGTTCTCCGCCGGGACCGCGACGGGGGCTTCAGCGACCGGGTGCGGCTCCGCCCGCGGCGCCTCGGCCGGGGACGGGGTGCTCGACGACGGGACGGGACCGTTCCCGCTCACCGCGCCCGCGATGGCGGGCACGGCGATCCCGACGCCGCCGAGCACGATCGCACCGACCACCAGAACCAGACGTTTGCGCATGTTCCGCTCCTCGCGTTCGACGAGGGGCACCGGTGCGGCGCCCCCAGCCGCTCTACGCGATCGGCCCGCCCGAACGTTGCACGGGGTTTTCGCTAGCGGATCGCCGCCCGGCCGCCGGGACCGACGGGCCGCGACGACTCCTCAGCCCCGCGCTCCGCGATGTCGGCGAGCATCGCCCGGTCACCCCGCGGCACGATCCCGGCCGACCGCCGCTCCACGACGACCGGCGTGAACGCCCGCAGCACCTTGATCCGCCCGACCCAGCCGGGCACGTGGATCGCCCGCGACCGCTTGCCGATGCCCTTGACCACGGCCCTGCCCACGTCGGACACGTCGTACTTGCGGCTCGCCAGCCCCGGCAGCGCCTTGCGCATCGGGCCGAACACCGGGTGCTCGTCGGCGCCGTTGACCATGTCCGTGTCGATCCACGAGAAGTACGCGATGCCGACGTCGACGCCCAGGTGGCGTACCTCGGCGCGGAGGCTGTTCGCGAACGCCTCGACGCCCGCCTTGGCCGCCGAGTAGGCCGCGTTGCCGGGGATCTGCACGATGGCCGCCAGCGAGGACACCACCAGGCAGTAGCCGCGGCTCGCGACCAGGTGCGGCAGGCACGTCCTGACCGTCCGCCACACGCCGAGCAGGTTGACCTCGACGACCCGCTCGAACGCGGCGGGGTCGATGGAGCGGACGAACCCGGCCGACGCGATGCCCGCGTTGGCCACGACGACGTCGATGCCGCCGAAGTGCTCGACCACGCCGCCGACGGCGGTCTCCAGGGCCTGCCAGTCCGTGACGTCGGCCTCCCACGCCCGGCCGCCGCACTCGGCGGCGACGGCGGCGAGCTGCTCGCCCTCCAGGCCGACCAGCGCGAGCCTGGCCCCCTGTGCGGCCAGCCGCCGGGCCACGTCGGCGCCGATGCCCCTGGCCGCGCCGGTGATCAGGACAACCTTGCCGTTGACGTCCACGGTGACCTCCCGAAGCTGTTCCCGGAAGGCCACCGTAGCCCAACTTACCGCTAGTAAGCTACTGGCGAGTTAAACGCTCGCGTCCGTGAGCCGCTGCACCTCGGCGGGCGACAGCCGGAGGTCGAGCACGGGCAGCAGGGCGTCGAGCTGCTCGGCGTTGCGCGCGCTGGCCAGCACGGACGGCACCGTCGGCTGCGAGGTGATCCACGCCAGCGCCACCGCGCCGACCGACGTCGCCCGCGCGGCGGAGATCTCGTCCAGGGCCGCCAGGACGCGCAGACCCCGGTCGTCCAGGTACTTGGTCGCCCCGGCCGCCCTCGGGCTGTCCACGTCGACGCCAGGCCGGTACTTGCCCGTCAGGAATCCCTTCGCCAGACCCCAGTACGGCAGCGCGGACAGGCCGTTCGCCGCCACCACGTCCGCCAGCGCGCCCTCGTACGCCGATCGCGCGACCAGGCTGTACTCCGGCTGGAGCGCGACGAACCGGGCCAGGCCGTCCCGCTCGGAGACCGCCAGCGCCTCCGCGAGCCGCGCCGCGGAGAAGTTCGAGGCGGCGATCTGCCGCACCTTGCCCGCCCGGACGAGCGCGTCCAGCGCGCCCAGGTACTCCTCGGCCGGGGTCTCCTCGTCGTCGCGGTGCGCGTAGTACAGGTCGACGTGGTCGACGCCGAGGCGCTTGAGCGAGGCCTCGGCGGCGGTCGTGATCGTGGCGGCCTTGATGTTGTCCAGGCCCTTCGTCATCCCGACCTTCGTCGCGATGACGACGTCGGCGCGGTTGCCGCGCGCCGCCAGCCACCGACCGATGATCGTCTCCGACTGGCCGCCCGCGTACAGGTCCGCCGTGTCGATGAAGTTGCCGCCCGCGGCCGTGTACGCGTCCAGCACCGCGAACGACTGCTCCTCGTCCGCGGTCCACCCGAAGACGTTGCCGCCGAGCGCCAGCCGGGACACGTCCAGATCGCTGTTGCCGAGTTTCGCCATGGGTCGAACCTACTCGGAACTAAATCGCGGCGCGGCTCCGTTGTCGCAGAGGTCCGAACCCGAATCCGTGGGGAGATACCGACATGACCTTGGCGCTGGGCGACTACGGGGTGTGGAGCAGGGCGGGGCTCTGGGAGCGGGAGGGGGACGCCGCCGCCGAGCTGGAGGAACTCGGGTACGGCGCGCTGTGGCTCGGCGGGTCGCCCGGCGGCGACCTCGACGCCGTGACGGCCGTCCTGCGCACCACCCGCGCGCTGCCCGTCGCCACCGGCATCGTGAACGTCTGGTCCGAGCCCGCGGAGCGGCTGTCGGCCACCTTCCGGCGCATCGACGGCGAGCACCCCGGCCGGTTCCTGGTGGGCGTCGGCGCGAGCCACCCCGAGGCCGTCAGCCAGTACGAGAAGCCGTACGACAAGCTCGTGGGCTACCTCGACGAGCTGGACGTGCCCGTCGACCGCCGGGTCCTCGCCGCCCTCGGGCCGCGCGTCCTCAAGCTCGCCGCCGACCGCACGGCGGGCGCCCACCCGTACCTCGTGACGCCCGAGCACACCGCCACCGCCCGCGAACTCGTCGGGCCGGGCAAGCTCCTCGCGCCCGAGCAGCACGTCGTGCTGGAGACCGACCCGACCGCGGCCCGCGCGCTGGCCAGGCAGTCGATCGAGCTGTACCTCGGCCTGCGCAACTACACCGGCAACTGGCTGCGCCTCGGCTACACCGAGGACGACCTCGCCGGCGGCGGCAGCGACCGCCTGGTCGACGCGCTGGTCGCGTGGGGCTCGGTCGAGCAGGTCGTCACGAGGCTGCGCGCGCACCTCGACGCGGGTGCCGACCACGTCGCCGTGCAGCTGGTGACGGCGGACGGCGGCCACGACCGCGAGGGCTTCCGCGAACTGGCGGGCGCGCTCTTCTGACGGGAGATCCCGCGCAGGTCACCGGCAGTTTCGGCTTACTCCGATCGCCAAGTGGGCCCATGATCAACTGTATCGTTCGGGTGGGGTCGTAGGATGCCCCCTGATACGGCGTTCAGGGCACCTGAGGAGGACGACCGATGCCCATCGCAACCCCCGAGGTCTACGCCGAGATGATCAGTCGCGCGAAGGCGAACGAATTCGCCTACCCCGCGATCAACGTCACCTCGTCCGAGACGCTCAACGCGGCACTCCGCGGATTCGCCGAGGCTGAGAGCGACGGCATCATCCAGGTCTCGACCGGTGGTGCGGAGTTCGCGTCCGGCACCAAGGTCAAGGACATGGTCACCGGCGCTGTCGCACTGGCCGAGTTCGCCCACGTGGTCGCGGCGAAGTACCCCGTCAACATCGCGCTGCACACCGACCACTGCCCCAAGGACAAGCTGGACGGCTACGTCCGCCCCTTGGTCGCGATCAGCCAGGAGCGCGTCGCGCGCGGCGAGAACCCGCTGTTCCAGTCCCACATGTGGGACGGCTCCGCGGTGCCGCTCGACGAGAACCTGCAGATCGCGTCCGACCTGCTCCAGGAAGCCGTCAAGGCGAAGATCATCCTGGAGATCGAGGTCGGCGTCGTCGGCGGTGAGGAGGACGGCGTCGACAACGAGATCAACGACAAGCTCTACACGACCACCGAGGACTTCCTGAAGACGGTGGACGCGCTCGGAGCGGGCGACCGCGGGCACTACCTGCTGGCCGCCACGTTCGGCAATGTGCACGGCGTCTACAAGCCGGGCAACGTGAAGCTGCGCCCCGAGGTGCTCAAGCAGGGCCAGGACGCGGTCGCGGAGAAGCTCGGCCTCGCGGCGGGCTCCAAGCCGTTCGACCTCGTGTTCCACGGCGGCTCCGGCTCGCTGCTGGAGGAGATCCACGAGTCGCTCTCGTACGGCGTCGTGAAGATGAACATCGACACGGACACGCAGTACGCGTTCACCCGTCCGATCGTTCAGCACATGTTCACGAACTACGAGGGTGTGCTGAAGGTCGACGGCGAGGTCGGCAACAAGAAGGTGTACGACCCGCGCAGCTACCTGAAGGCGGCTGAGCAGGGCATGGGTGCGCGCATCGCGCAGGCGTGCGAGCACCTGAAGTCGTCCGGTCGCATGATCGCCGGCTGATCTGTTTTTTCGGGGACGCCCCTCGGAGCTCCGGCTCCGGGGGGCGTTGTCGTCTCCTCGGGTTCGACGTCCGACCGGATCGCCTGAGGTGGTCGGGTGTTCGGCCGACATGACCGGGGGACCCCTCGGGTGAGCCTTTGATCGGGACAAAGGGCAGCCACGAAAACCTGCCCGATCATCAATTCAAGGCAAGTCGGTCAACCAGCCACAGGGCCAGGTCCCCCACCTGCCCTTCTCGGCCCGACGAAGGGGCAGGTCGAGGGGCCCCAAGTCGAATCGACCACACCACCGCACCGGGACCCCCGCCACGCCCCAGCGAAGGCGTCAGGAAACCGCGGCCACCCTCCGCCGCGTCCAGAGGTCCACCCCCACCCAGCACGCCGCCAACACCGCGAACGTCACCGCGGCCGACGGGTACAGGATCGGCGGCGCCTCGACCCACTGCTGCTGCACCCAGATCCCCCCGTAGCCGATCCCGGTGACGGCCGCCGCCCCCAGCACCCCCGCCGAGAGCGCGGGCAGCGAGGCCGTGTGCGCGAGGTCCACGCACACCCCGACCAGCACCAGGAACAGCGGAACGGCCGAGGTCGGGAAGTCGACCCCCATCAACACCGGCCAGATCAGGCACCGGTACGCCACGTAGCCCCCGGCGACGGCGGTGGCCGCCCACCGCCTGCCGATCGTCCGGCGAGCCAGCACCAGCACCACCCCGGTGGACACCAGCCCCCACAACGGGTACACCCAGTCCGCGATCGGCAGCGCGAAGTTCAGCACCGCCGTCCGGTCCACCGGCCGCCCGATCTGGTCTGCGGCGAACTGGAGCAGGATCGGTTCGGCCTCCGGCTTCCCCGCGTCCCACGCGCCCAGCGCGATCACGCCGTACTCCTGGTGCTGGTTGGGGAACCAGGTGTTCTCCAGGAAGAACATCCACAGCGCCGCGAGCCCGAGCGTGCCCGCTCGGCCCCGCGGGTAGAACCGGAGCCAGCCGCGGATCGCGCCCGCGAGCATGATGCCGGTGCCGAGGTACAGCAGCGCGTGCGAGCCGCTCCACGACGTGATGTCCAGGCCGTTGACCCGGTGGTTGATCAGGTCGATCGGGAGCGCCACCAGGAAGACGCCGGTGCCCCACTGCATCAGGCGCAGCGCGATCCGGTCCGCGCCGTACCCGGTGAACGTGTGGAAGAGCGTCAGGCCGACCACGATCACCGTGCCGACGGTGTTGATCATGTGTGGTGGCGCGAGCTCGTCGCGCAGCCACTTGAAGTGCCAGGCGACGTCCCACGACGACCCGATCAGCTTCAGCAGCAGGCCGACCAGCCACAGCCGGTAGAGCGGCTGGGCGAGCGCCTGCGGGGTCTCGCGGCCGGGTTCGCCGCGCTCCCAGTACTGGTCGCGGAACTCCGCGACACGTCCCCTAACCCCCGTGTTCACCCCGACATGATGCGTCCCCGGTGTCCCGCGTGGAAGCGCGGTTTCCCCTGGTCTTTCCCACACGGTCCCCTAGGGGAACGCCCTGGCCTGCGCGAATGCCGATTCACGCGACCGGACGGACTATGGTCGTTGCTCCGTGCGGCCGTACCCGACGAGCCGCGGCGCTGAGAACGCGCTGAGAGTCGAGGAGATCAACATGGGTGTGAAGGTCGTCGCCGCCGTCCTCGTCTCGGCCCTGCTGCTGACGGCCGTGGCCGTGGTGGCGAGGGTCTTCCTGTCCTGACCGGGCCGGTGGGGCACGATTACCCCATGACCAACCTCCTCGGACCGGACCCGACCCTGCTGCCGGAGCGCCCGGAGGCGCAGGCCGCCTCAGACGGCGGCACCGATCCGGGCAAGATCGTCCGTGCCTACCCCGACTTCAGCGAGGCGTGGGCGCTGCTCGCGGAGCGCGCGCTCCAGGGCGGCGACCCGGTCGCCGCCTACGCCTACGCCCGCACCGGCTACCACCGCGGGCTCGACCAGCTGCGCCGCGCGGGCTGGAAGGGCTTCGGCCCGGTGCCGTGGAAGCACCGCCCGAACCAGGGCTTCCTCCGGGCGCTCGCCGCGCTGGCCCGTGCCGCCGACGAGATCGGCGAGACCGAGGAGTACGAGCGCTGCTCGAAGTTCCTCGCCGACAGCGACCCGCAGGCCCCCGCCGCACTCGGCCTGAGCTGATCGATGGGCGCGGTGCGGGCGGAGCTGGGGCGCAGGCTCCAGCGGTGGCGGCGCACCGCGCTGCCGATCCTCCAGGCGGCGCTGGCCGCCGGGCTGGCGTGGTTCGTGGCGACGACGCTGGTGGGCCACCCGCACCCGTTCTTCGCACCGATCGCGGCGGTCGTCTGCCTCGGCGTCTCGCTGGGGCAGCGGCCCCGCCGGGTGGCCGAACTGGTCGTCGGCGTCTCGGTCGGCGTCGGGGTCGGGGACGTGCTGATCTCGCAGATCGGCTCGGGCCCGTGGCAGATCGCGCTGGTCGTGGCGCTGGCGATGTCGGCGGCCGTGCTGCTCGACGGCGGCGCGGTGATCGCCCTCCAGTCCGGCTCGTCCGCTGTGCTGGTGGCGACGCTGCTGCCGCCCAGCACCAACGGCGGGCTCGACCGCATGGTGGACGCGCTGGTCGGCGGCGTCGTCGGACTGGCCGTCACGGCGCTGCTGCCCGCGAACCCGCTCACCATCGCCCACCGGCAGGGCAAGGTCGTGCTGGGCGAGCTGTCCACGGCCCTGCGCGGCATCGCGAGCGCGGTGGCCGAGCACGACTCCGTGAAGGCCGCGGGCGTGCTCGCGCAGCTGCGCGGCAGCCAGTCGGCCATCGAGGACTTCAAGGACGCGCTCGCGGCGGGCAAGGAGATCGCGACCATCGCGCCGATCCGCTGGCACCGCCGCAACGAGCTGGAGCACTACCGGGCCGCCGCCGTGCCGATCGACCTCGCGCTGCGCAACACCAGGGTGCTGGCGCGCCGGGCCCTGGCGGCGCTGAGGGACGGCGAGCGGACCCCGGACATCCTCCCCGACGTGCTGCGCCGCTACGCGGACGCCGTGGACCTCCTGAGGACCGAACTGGCCAGGGGTGAACGGCCGGAACTGGCCCGCGCGGCCGTGCGGGACGCGGCGAGCACCGCGACCACGAACGAGCTGGGCGGCGACGGGTTCTCCACCAGGGTCGTGCTGGCCCAGATCCGCTCGGTCGCCGTCGACCTGCTCCAGGCCACCGGCCTGGCGCGCGGGGAGGCGGTCGAAGCCCTGCCGCCGCTCACCCGCAAGCGGTGAGCGGCGGCAGCGCCCTCGTCAGCCCTCCGGCCGGTTCAGCACGCCCACCAGCAGCTCGTGCACGGCTGAGAGGTCTTCCGGGTCCTTGAGGGCGCAGTGGCCGCCGGTGAGGGCGTACCACTCGTCAGCGCCCTCGTAGCGCACCTCGGTGCGCACCGTCGACCCGTCCTCGGCCAGCACGGTCCGCAGTTCGAGCTCTCCGGTGATCACGCCGACGTCGTCGGTCATGATCCCGCCGGGGCCCGCGACGAACGGTGACGAGTATTCGGCCATCAGCACCTTCCGAGCATGTCCTGCAACGCGGTCTTCTCCGAGGTGTTCACGGTAAGGGCCCACTTGTGCTTCGTGCGCGTCCACATCTTGGCGTAGGTGCACCAGTACGACGTCAGCGGCGGCTTCCAGGTGGCGGGCGTCTGGTCGCCCTTCGCCTGGTTCACGTTGTCCGTCACCGCGATCAGCTGCGGCCCGCTGAGGTCGTTCGCGAACTGCTGCCGCTTGGCCGTGGTCCAGTTCCGCGCACCGGACCGCCACGCGGCGGCCAGGGGCACCACGTGGTCGATGTCCACGTCGGACGCCGCGGTCCAGGTGGCGCCGTCGTAGGGGGAGTACCAGCGGCCCGACGTGGCGGCGCAGCTGGAGTCGACCACGACGTTCGTGCCGTCGCGCTTGAGCACGGTCTCGCGGGTGTTGCAGGAACCGGAAACCGTGCTCCAGTGCGGGAAGAGGTCCCGCGAATAGCCCGTCATCGGCCCGTCGGCCGCGACGGACAGCGCCGCCAGTTCCGCTTTCGCGGTGGCGGTGCTGGGAATGCTCGGTGGTGTCGCGCTCGCCGCGGGAACGAGTCCCAGGGTGAGCGCGGCGGTAGTCAGCAATGACAGGGCCGCCACTCGGACGGCATTGTTGACCGTTGACATGATTCCGACCTTCCGCTGGGGAAATCGGAATTACTGTCGGATAATCAGACGGCCATAACAATGCTTTCGAGTGACACTCGAACGAATTACTTCGGTACTTACAACCCGCGCACCAGCCGCAGGTCCTCCGTGTGGCGGTACCAGGTCCACTTGTTCATCTGGCGGGGGTGCGCGAACCCGTCGGACGTCACCGAGGTCGGCAGGCACCCGAGTTGGAACGCCCGCCCGGCGGTCTCCTTCACCTTCTTGCCCAGCAGCCGCTTGTGGACCACCCGCACCACGAGCCCCGCGCCGCCGTCCGGGTCGGGCGTGACCTCCAGCCGCGTCGCCTGGCCGCGCAGCACGTTGTCGTCGTCGCAGTAGCCGACGCCGCGCACCGGGCTGATCACGCCGAGCCCGACGAGCACGCCGCCCGCGTCGTCGCGCAGGAACGGCACCTTGTCCGGGTCGCCGCGCAGCGCGAGGTCGAGAGCGCGCGCGGTGTCGGTCGGCAGGCCCCACAGCTCGGCCACCGCGGAGTCGGGCGACGACGGCACGTAGGCCAGTTCGACGTCCGCGACACGCTCGGACCGCAACAGCCGCAGGACGACCGCGTTGAGGTCCGCGTCGGTCCCGGCGACGACGAGACGCTGATCACCCAAATCGGACACGACGGCGTCGACATGCGCTTTTCCCGGTCGCGGGGGCACGGCGAGCACCTCGACGTCGTCACGCTCGGTGATCAATGGCGACTCTTTGTCGAGGCTGTCGTTTCCGCAGGCCAGCACGATTCCGCGCACCATCAGCTCCTGGTCTACCCTCATGCACCGGCATTGCCCTTCCCAGTCCTAACCCTTGGAGTTTCACATGCCGGCCGTCGTGCTGATCGGTGCCCAGTGGGGCGATGAGGGCAAGGGCAAGGCAACGGACCTGCTCGGAGAGCGCGTCCAGTGGGTCGTCCGCTACCAGGGCGGCAACAACGCGGGTCACACCGTGGTGCTCCCGAACGGCCAGAACTTCGCCCTGCACCTCATCCCCTCGGGCATCTTGACCCCCGGAGTGATGAACGTCATCGGCAACGGTGTCGTCGTCGACCCCGGCGTCCTGCTCGCGGAGCTCGGCGGACTGGAGGCGAAGGGCGTCGACACCGACCGCCTGCTGCTCTCCGCCGACGCGCACCTGATCATGCCGTACCACGTGGCCATCGATAAGGTCACCGAGCGGTACCTCGGCAAGGCCAAGATCGGGACGACCGGCCGGGGCATCGGCCCCTGCTACCAGGACAAGCTCGCGCGGGTCGGCGTGCGCGTGCAGGACCTGCTGGACGAGAAGATCCTGCGCCAGAAGGTCGAAGCCGCCCTGGACATCAAGAACCAGATGCTGGTCAAGGTCTACAACCGCAAGGGGCTGGAGGTCGACCAGGTCGTCGACACCGTCCTGGAGCACGGCTCCAAGTTCGCCGGTCGGATCGCCGACACGCGGCTGCTGCTGAACCAGGCCCTGGAGCGCGGCGAGACGGTCCTCCTCGAAGGGTCGCAGGGGACGCTGCTGGACGTCGACCACGGCACCTACCCGTTCGTCACGTCGAGCAACCCGACCTCCGGCGGGGCCTGCGCCGGGTCCGGCATCGGGCCCACCCGCATCACCACGGTCATCGGGATCCTCAAGGCCTACACGACCCGCGTCGGGTCCGGGCCGTTCCCGACCGAGCTGAACGACGACATGGGCGAGTACCTGCGGAAGACCGGCGGCGAGGTCGGTGTGACCACCGGGCGGAACCGCCGCACCGGGTGGTTCGACGCGGTCATCGCGCGGTACGCGGCTCGGGTCAACGGGATCACCGACTACTTCCTCACGAAGCTGGACGTGCTGTCCAGCCTGGAGAAGGTGCCGGTGTGCGTGGCCTACGAGATCGACGGCACGCGGGTGGACGAGATGCCGATGTCGCAGACGGACGTGCACCACGCCGTTCCCGTGTACGAGGAGCTGCCGGGGTGGTTCGAGGACATCAGCGGGTGTCGGAGCTTCGAGGAGCTTCCCGCGAACGCGCGGGCGTACGTGGAGTACCTGGAGCAGATCTCCGGGGCTCGGATGTCGGCGATCGGTGTTGGCCCCGGGCGGGATCAGACGATTGTTCGGCACGACATGCTCGGGTAGTTGCCGGCCGGCCCTGGGGGGTTCCCCAGGGCCGGTTTGGCTTTTCCGGGGAATCGTGGGGATCGCGTGCCGGTCCCGGCGTGGTGTGGCCGATGTGACTCGGGCCTCCTGGATTTGCCCCTTTGATCGGCCCTGTCTCGCTGTTGGGCGTGGGCTCTCAGCGGCTTGGGTGGGATGGGCAGCGTGCTGCCACCGCTTCCCGTTTCCCGTTTCCCGTTTCGTCGGCCCCCGGTTCTCGGCTTCCGGTTTCGTCGGCCCCGGTTCGCGGCTTCTCCGGCCCCCGGCCCCGGCCCCCGGTTCTCGGCTTCCGGCTTTCGGATTCCCGGCTCCTCCCGTTTTCCGCTTCCCCTTGCCGACGCCTGCCTCCTCCCCCCTCCCGCCCCCGGAATGCTCGTAGTCCGAGCTATATCACTCTTCGGGACGGGTGTGTTCATGCGTTGACATTGTGTTGCCCTGCACCAAAACTCGGGGTCATGAGTGGGCGCGAGGTTCTGGTTGCTCGCCTGCACGTCGATCTTCGGCGGCAGGCCAGCGCTATCTGTTGAGCGTGCTGATCACCGCGTTGTCCTTCGGGCGTTGAGGCCCGTCCCCCTTTTGGTCACCGCTGGGAGAAATCGTGTCGATTTCCGCCGCGGGTGTACTCGCGCGCCCTGATGACGACAAAGGCCTGGTGCGCTCCACCCCGAGAACGCGAAAGCGTCGCCTGCCCGATCTTCGCCGATGGATCAGTCCGATAGCGCTCGTCGTGGTCTGGCAGGTCGCCAGCGCGGGCGGTGTGCTGCCGCCCGACAAGCTCGCTTCGCCGTTGACCGTGTTCGACTCCGCTGTCGGGCTGGTCGCCGACGGCCAGCTCGGCAGTGCCTTCCTCGTGTCCATGAGCCGGGTGCTGGGTGGGTTCGCGATCGGCGCGGCCGTCGGTGTCGTGCTCGGCCTGCTGTCCGGGCTGTCCCGGTGGGGTGAGCGGATCTTCGACCCGCCGGTGCAGATGTTGCGCACGTTGCCCCACCTGGGGCTGATCCCGTTGTTCATCCTGTGGTTCGGCATCGGTGAGCAGCCGAAGCTGGCGCTGGTCGCGGCGGGTGTCGCGTTCCCGCTCTACCTCAACCTGCACGCGGGCATCCGGCAGACCGACCCCGGACTGCTGGAGGCCAGCCGTGTCCTCGGCTACACCGGTCTCGAACGGGTGCTGCACGTGGTGCTCCCGTCGGCGTTGCCGCAAACGCTGGTGGGACTGCGGATCTCGCTCGGGGCGGCCTGGTTGTCGTTGATCGTGGCCGAGCAGGTCAACGCCGACGCGGGCATCGGTTACCTGATCAACAACGCGCGGGAGTTCCTGCGCACCGACGTGGTCGTGGTCGGCCTGCTCGTCTACGCCCTGCTCGGACTGGCGACCGACGCGCTGGTGCGCGCACTGGAGAGGAGGGTGCTCCGGTGGCAAGCGCGGTGAGCGTTCGGGGCCTGGTCAAGGCGTTCGGTGAACGCCGGGTGCTGGACCGGGTCGACCTGGACATCGCGCCCGGCGAGTTCGTGGCGCTGCTGGGGCGCAGCGGGTCGGGGAAGTCGACGCTGCTGCGCATCCTGGCGGGCCTGGACACCGACGTCGACGGCGCGTTCGAGGTGCCCGGCACGGTGTCCGTGGCGTTCCAGCAGCCCCGGCTGCTGCCGTGGCGGCGGGTGTGGCGCAACGTGTCCCTCGGCCTGCGAGGGGTGGACGGTCGGGCCGTGGCCGAGAAGGCGTTGGGCGAGGTCCGGTTGGCCGACCACGCCGACGCGTGGCCGCTGACGCTGTCGGGCGGTGAGGCCCAGCGGGTGTCGCTGGCCCGCGCGCTGGTCCGCGAGCCGGACGTGCTGCTGCTGGACGAGCCGTTCGGGGCGCTGGACGCGTTGACCAGGCTCGCGATGCACCACCTCGTGGACCAGTTGTGGCGCGAGCACCGGCCCGCGGTGCTGCTCGTGACCCACGACGTGGACGAGGCGCTGCTGCTGGCCGACCGGATCCTCGTGCTCGACGAGGGCCGGATCGTGGCCGAGCACCACGTCCGCCTCACCAGGCCGCGCCGTCGTGCGTCCTTCGTAGACCTTCGAACCAGGGTGCTGGCCGATTTGGGAGTCGATGATGTCGAAGCCGCGTAGGAACCTGCTGGTCGGTGCGCTCACGGCGGTGCTGCTGGCGGCGTGCGGGACGCAGGCCACCACGTCGAGCACCGTGCCCGCCCCGGTCGGCCCCGAGGAGCTGGCGAAGGTGGTGCTGAAGGTCGGCGACCAGAAGGGCGGGGCGAAGTCGCTGCTCACGGCCGCGAACCTGCTCGCCGACGCGCCCTACGAGATCGAGTGGGCGACGTTCACCTCCGGGCCGCCGCTGCTGGAGGCCGCGTCCGCCGGGGCGATCGACATCGGCGCGGTCGGCAACACGCCGCCGATCTTCGCCGCCGCCGCGAACGCGAAGATCGCCGCGGTGTCGGTGATCAAGGGCGACGTGAGCAGCGACGCGTTCCTCGTGCCCGGCGACTCGCCGATCAAAGACGTCGCCGAGCTCAAGGGCAAGAACGTCGCCGTCGCCAAGGGCAGTTCCGCGCACGGGCAGGTGCTGCTGACGCTGCGCGGGGCAGGTCTGTCCACGAAGGACGTCAACCTGAACTTCCTCCAGCCGTCGGACGCCTACGCCGCGTTCACGCAGAAGCGGGTCGACGCGTGGGCCGTGTGGGACCCCTACACCGCGCAGGCGCAGCAGGAGGCGGGCGCTCGGGTGATCGCCGACGGCACCGGAACGGCCAACGGCTACGGGTTCCAGGTCGCGGGCACCGCGGCGCTCGGCGACGCGGGCAAGAACGCGGCGATCAAGGACTACGTGGTCCGCTACGCGAAGGCCAGGCTGTGGGCCGACTCGCACCGCGAGGAGTGGGCGACGGCGTGGGCCGCGGAGACCGGGCTGAAGATCGAGGTCGCGCGGGCCGCGGTCGACCGCGCGGGCGACCTGCCCGTCGCCCTGGACGACGCGGTCGTGAAGTCCGAGCAGGACCTGGCGGACGCGTTCACCGAGGACAGGACACTGCCCGGCAAGGTGGACTTCGCGAAGTTCGTCGACCGCCGGTTCGAAGCCGACCTGAAAGCCGCCAGCGGAGGCAACTCATGAGCGTGACACTGCACTGGTTCCTGCCGACCTCCGGTGACGGGCGGACGATCGTCGAGCGGTTCCACGCGAACCGCACCCAGGGCGCGCCCGCGCGGCGGGAGGCCGACATCGACTACCTGGCGCAGGTCGCCCGCGCCGCCGAGGCGAACGGCTTCGTCGGCGTGCTCACGCCGACCGGCACGTGGTGCGAGGACGCGTGGCTGACGACCGCCGCGCTCATCGCCGAGACGAAGACCCTGAAGTTCCTGGTGGCGTTCCGGCCCGGCGTCGTCTCGCCGACGCTGGCCGCGCAGATGGCGTCGACCTACCAGCGGATCTCCGGGGGGCGGCTGCTGCTCAACGTCGTGACCGGCGGCGACGCGGTCGAGCAGCAGCGGTTCGGCGACTGGCACGACCACGACCAGCGCTACGCGCGCACCGACGAGTTCCTGCACGTCGTGCGCGGCGCGTGGACCGGGCAGCCGTTCGACTTCTCCGGCGAGCACTACCGGGTGGCGGGCGCGACCGTGCTGGCACCGCCGAACCCGACGCCGCGGATCTACTTCGGCGGCTCGTCCGAGGCCGCCCTCCCGGTCGCGGCCCGGCACGCCGACGTGTACCTGACGTGGGGCGAGCCGCCCGCCGCGGTGGCCGAGAAGATCGGCCGCGTGCGGGCACTGGCACAGGCGCGGGGACGGACGGTCCGGTTCGGCGTCCGGTTGCACACGATCAGCCGCGACACGTCCGCGGAGGCGTGGCTGGAGGCGGCGAAGCTGCTGGACGCGCTCGACCCCGAGCAGGTGCGGAAGGCCCAGTCGCAGCTCGGTGCGAGCCAGTCCGTCGGCCAGCAGCGGATGGTCGCGCTGCACGGCGGCGACCTCAGCGCGGGCGTGCGCGGACTGGAGGTCCACCCCGGCCTGTGGGCGGGCATCGGACTCGTGCGCGGAGGTGCGGGCACGGCGCTGGTCGGCAGCCACAGCGAGGTCGCGGACCTGATCGAGGAGTACCACGCGATCGGGGTCGAGGAGTTCGTGCTGTCGGGCTACCCGCACCTGGAGGAGGCGTACTGGTTCGGCGAAGGCGTCCGGCCGGAGTTGGCCGCCCGCGGTCTCCTGGCAGGGCAGGAGGAGCTGGTCACCGCCGGATGAGGGAGAGGTGGCCTCCCCCGCCGCCGCGGGGGAGGCCACCGGCCTTCAGGTCATCCGCGGACGGCGGCGCGCGCCTCCACGGCGGTGTCGGAGTTGTCGCTGAAGAGGCCGTCGATGCCCGTGGCGAAGAACGCCGAGTACTCGTCGAACGCGCGGCCGTACGCCGCCGGGTCGGTCGAGGAGCGGAAGTCGGCGGGCAGGAACGTGTTCTCGTTGCGGAAGGTGAACGGGTGCACGAGCAGGTCCACCGCGTGCGCGTCCCGGACGAGGCTCGTCGGCGCGAGCAGGAAGCCCGCCGCGTCGCGCGGGATGATCCGGTCCTTCGAGGGGCCGATGCCGTCGGCGTAGGACGCGACCTCCTCCAGCCCCGCAGGCTTCACCAGGTCGTCGTAGGTGCGCCGGTCGCCCGCCCTGGTGAAGTCGTAGGGGGCGCCGGTCGCGTTGACCAGCTGCACGATCGGCACGCGCAGCGACCTGTTCAGCGTCTTGAGGTTCGCCACCTCGAACGACTGCACGAACACCTTGGCGTCCCGCCGGTTCAGGCCGTTGCGGTTGAGCGCCTCCACCAGCTTCGGCTCCAGCGCGAGCCCGATGTCCTGGAAGTAGGTGGGGTGCTTGGTCTCCGGGTAGATGCCGACGTCCCGCCGCAGCTCCTTGGACAGCCGCCGCTGGAGGTCGACCACCTCCTGGAAGGTGGCGATCTCGTACCGGCCGTCGTAGAGGGTGTTGCGCGGCCTGGTCTGCGGGATGCGCTCCTCCGCGCGCAGCGTCTTCAGCTCGGCGAGGGTGAAGTCCTCGGTGAACCAGCCGGTCAGCGCCACGCCGTCGATGGTCTTCGTCGTCTTGCGCGCGGCGAACTCCGGGCGGTCGGCGACGTCCGTCGTCCCGCCGATCTCGTTCTCGTGCCTGGTCACGAGCTTGCCGTCCTTGGTGGAGACCAGGTCCGGCTCGAAGTAGTCCGCGCCCATCCGCACGGCCAGCTCGTAGGACGCCAGCGTGTGCTCGGGCCGGTAGCCCGACGCGCCGCGGTGCCCGATCACCAGCGGGCCGCTCGGCCGCGACCACTGCTCGGCGCGCTGGTCGGCTTCCTGCGGGGCGGCGGACGCGGTGGGCAGCACCGCGATCCCGACGAGTGCGAGGGCGGTGAGCACCGCCCCGGCCAAAACGGAACGCGCCATGGTCGTGGACCTCCTGGTGCCGGAACGGGACGGCCGGAGCCTCGTTGCCCGCGGCGTCGTCCCGACCACCGTAGGAGGAACCGGTGGCCACGTCGTGGTGAACAGCGGGAACCGGTCCCGCGGCGGTGCGGCTCCCCCCGGACGCGGCTCGCGCGGCACCCGGAGCGGGTCAGGCTGTTGCTGTGAGCGCGGTCACGGGTACGGTCATGCCCTGCTGATCGACATCGGGGGTGTCCATGGCCGGTCCCGTCGAGCGCGTCAGCTCGTCACCGGACGAGCGCCCCGACGTCGCCGAACTGGTCGCCGAGCACGACGAGGAGCGGCCGTCGCGCAGGCTGGGCACGCGCTGGGAGCTGGGCGTGTGGATCGCCGCCCTGGTCGTGGCGCTGCTGGTGCTCAAGCAGGTGTTCGACCCGTTCAGCAAGGGCAACCAGTACTACCTGGTGGTGTTCCTCGGCCTGACGCTGCCGCTGGTGTTCCTGAGCTACCGGCCGTGGCGCTCGGCCCCCGACGACCCCGGCCCGCTGGACTGGGTGCTCGCGCTGGTCGCGCTCGTGGTCGGCCTCTACCCGGTGCTCGGCGGCTACGACGCGTTCCTGGACCGCCAGGGCCAGCTCTCGACGCTGGACGTCGTCGCGGGCGCGCTGCTGCTGCTGCTCGTGCTGGAGGCGTGCAGGCGCACCACCGGCCTGGTGCTGCCCGCCGTCTGCCTGGTGTTCCTCGCCTACGCCTACTACGGCGGCTTCCTGCCGCAGGGCTGGTCGGTCGCCCACGCGGGCATCGACTTCAGCCAGATCGTCAACGCGCTCTACAACGACGCCAGCGGCTTCTTCGGCACCCCGCTGGACGTCGCCGCGACCTACATCGTGCTGTTCACGATCTACGGCGCCGTCCTGGAGTCCTCCGGAGCGGGCAAGTTCTTCGTCGACATCAGCTTCGCCGCGTTCCGCAGGTCGCGCACCGCGCCCGGCCGCACCGCCGCGCTGTCCGGGTTCCTGCTCGGCACGGTCTCCGGCTCGGGCACGGCCACCACCGTCAGCCTCGGCGCGGTGACGTGGCCGATGCTGCGCAAGGCCGGGTACCCCCGCGAGAACGCGGGCGGGCTGCTGGCCGCCTCCGGCATCGGCGCGATCCTGTCGCCGCCGACCCTCGGCGCGGCGGCGTTCATCATCGCCGAGTACCTCCAGACGTCGTACCTGGACGTCCTGCTGTGGGCGATGGTGCCGACGCTGCTGTACTACCTGGGCATCGTGCTCGCCGTGGAGGCCGACGCCCGCCGGTTCGGCGCGAAACCGGTCGCCGTCGACTCGCCGAGCGCGTGGAGGCTGCTGCTGCGCGGCGGCTACCACTTCCTGTCGCTCGGCGTCATCGTGCTGTTCCTGGCGCTGGACATCCCGCCGTTCGCCGCCGTCGTCTACGCCAGCGGCGTCGCCGCGCTGTTCGCGCTGATCAGCCGCTGGCGGTCGCGCGAGGACGGGTGGCTCCTGGCGTGGGTGCGCTCCGTCGCCGACTCGCTGGCGACCGGCGTGCGCGGCGCGCTGCCGGTGATCGCGGTCTGCGCGGCGGCCGGGATCATCACGTCCACCATCACCAAGACCGGCCTCGGCCAGGTGCTCGCCTCGGCACTGGTCGACGCGGCCCGCTCGGTGTCGTCGAACCCCACCGTCGTGCTGGCGCTGACCGTCGTGTTCGCGGCCGTCGCCGTCGGCGTGCTCGGCCTCGCGGTGCCCGTGACGGCGTCGTTCATCATCTCGTGGGTCGTGATCGGGCCCGCGCTCGCCGACCTCGGCGTCGCCGCGCCGGAACGCGCGATGTTCATCTTCTACTACGCCGTGCTGTCCGAGGTGACACCGCCGACGGCGCTCGCCGCGGTGGCCGCCGCCGCGATCACCGGCGGCGCGGTGGTGAAGACCATGTGGCAGACGTGGAAGTACACGCTGCCCGCGTTCCTCGTGCCCCTCGCGTTCGTGCTGACCGACAACGGCTCCGCCCTGCTGCTCCAGCGCTCCTGGCTGGACGGGCTGTGGGTGACCGCCGTGTCGGCGCTCGGCGTCGCCGCGCTCGCGGTCGTCACCGGCGGCTGGCTCATCAGCCGCGCGGGCCTGCCGGAGCGGCTGCTCTGCGTGCCCGCGGCGCTGCTCTTGCTCTACCTTCAGCCGATCACCGTCGCCGTCGGGACCGGTTTCCTGGCTGTCGCGGTGGTCGTGCACCTCGTGTTGCGGAAGGGGAGGACCCAGGATGCGTAGCTGGATGCTCAAGGTCGCCGTCGGGACGATCGCGGTCGGACTGGTCGCCGCGGGCTGCGGCGGCAAGCGGGACGCCATTCCCTCCGCCGCCTCCGGGGGGTCGTGCGAGGCGGCCGAGGGTCGCATCACCATCGCGACCGGCAACGCGGGCGGCGTGTACTTCGTCGTCGGCGGCGGGCTGGCGCAGGTGATCAGCGCCAACACGAAGCTCAAGGCCACCGCCGCCGAGACCGGCGCGTCCGTGCAGAACATCCAGCAGCTCGTCGCGGGCGACTACGACGTGGCGTTCTCGTTGGCCGACACCGCGGCGGACGCCGTGAACGGCAAGGACGCGTTCGACGGGAAGCCGCAGAAGATCCAGGCGCTGACCCGGCTCTACCCGAACTACACGCAGGTGCTCGTGCGCACCGACAGCGGCATCAACAGCATCGCCGACATGCGCGGCAAGCGGATCTCCACCGGCTCGCCCAAGTCCGGCACCGAGGTGATCGCCAACCGGCTGCTGACCGCGGCGGGCCTCGACCCGGCGGTCGACGTGCAGGCGCAGCGGCTCGACCTCACCAAGACCGCCGACGGCATGAAGGACGGCAGCGTCGACGGCCTCGTCTGGTCCGGCGGGCTGCCCACCGCCCAGATGACGGACATCACGACGTCGTTGAAGGACAAGGTGAAGCTGATCGACATCAGCGGCCAGCTCGACGCGCTGAAGAAGATCAACCCGGTCTACGACGTCGCCCCGATCCCCGCCGCCACCTACGGCATGGCGGCCGACGTGAAGACCATCGTCGTGCCCAACGTGCTGCTCGTCCGCGAGGACTTCCCGGCAGCCAACGCGTGCGCCCTCACGACACTGCTCTACGACAAGAAGGCCGACCTGGAGAAGGTCCACCCGGCCGCCAAGGACATCGCGAAGGACAGGGCCGCCGAGACCTCGCCGGTGCCCCTGCACCCCGGCTCGAAGCAGGCACTGGAGGGGTAGCCCGGTTAGTCAACTACGCTGCTCCATCGTGCGTGTCCTGGTCATCGGGTCTGGCGCCCGTGAACATGCCCTTGTCCTCGCTCTGGCGAAGGACCCCGAGGTGATCGCGCTTGCCTGCGCACCGGCGAATGCCGGGATAGCGGGGCTGGCCGAGGTCTACGGGGTCGACGTCGGCGACGCCGGGGCCGTAGCCGCCCTGGCCAAGGAGTGGAACGCCGACCTCGTCGTGGTCGGCCCCGAACAGCCCCTCGTGGCGGGCGCGGCCGATGCCGTGCGCGCGGCGGGCGTACCGTGCTTCGGCCCGTCGAAGGACGCGGCCCGCATCGAGGGCTCCAAGGCGTTCGCGAAGGACGTGATGAACGCCGCGGGCGTTCCCACGGCCACGAGCGAGGTCGTCGACACCTCCGCCCGCCTCGACTCGGCGCTGAACCGGTTCGGCCCGCGCTGGGTCGTGAAGGACGACGGCCTGGCCGCGGGCAAGGGCGTCGTCGTCACCAGCGACCGCGCCGTGGCCCGCGCCCACGCCATGACCCTGCTCGAAGGCGGCCACCCCGTCCTCCTGGAATCCTTCCTGGACGGTCCCGAGGTCTCCCTCTTCTGCCTCACCGACGGCACCACCGTCGTCCCCCTGCTGCCCGCGCAGGACTTCAAGCGCGTGGGCGACGGCGACGCGGGCCCCAACACCGGCGGCATGGGCGCCTACGCGCCCCTCCCGTGGGCGGGCCCCGACCTCGTCGACACCATCGTGTCCACCTGCGTCCAGCCCGTCGTCGACGAACTCCGCGCCAGGGGCAACCCCTTCACCGGCCTCCTCTACGCGGGCCTCGCCATGACCTCCACCGGCCCCCAGGTCATCGAGTTCAACTGCCGCTTCGGCGACCCCGAGACCCAGTCGGTCGTCTCACTGCTCCGCACCCCCCTCGCAGGCCTCTTCCTGGCCGCCGCGAAGGGCGAGCTGGCCGCCCACCCGGCCCTGGAGTGGGCCGACGGCTACGCCGTCACGGTCGTCATCGCGGCCGAGGGCTACCCCGGCAGGCCCCGCACCGGCGACGTCATCGGCGGCGCCGAGGCCGAGGGCGTCCTGCACGCGGGCACCCGCCGCCGCGAGGACGGCGCGGTCGTCTCCACGGGCGGCCGGGTCCTCTCCGTGGTCGGCACCGGCGCCTCGCTGGCCGACGCCCGCACCGACGCGTACACCCGCGTGGCTGGCGTGCACCTGACCGGCTCCCACCACCGCACCGACATCGCCCTGAAGGCCGCGAACGGCGAGATCGAAACCCCCTGACCCCGTCGCCGGTGGGTGGCGGACGACACGGGGTTCCGTGGAACCGCCCGTGGCCGGGGTTCGTCCAACCACAGGTGCGTCTCACGCCGGCGTTGGTAGCCTGCGAAACGAGACCGGACCGTCACCGACCGTACGGGGGTAGGACGACGTGGCACAGGAGAAC
>NZ_DASUSQ010000014.1:0-28697 GCF_036375055.1 Umezawaea sp. | reverse complement strand
GACCAGATGCGGAGCCTGCTGGACGCGGTGCTGGCGGTGGGGTCGGGGCTGGAGCTGGATTCGACGCTCCAGCGGATCGTGGACGCGGCGGTGGAGCTGGTGGGTGCGCGGTACGGGGCGTTGGGTGTGTTGGGGACCAGGGACGACCTGTCGGCGTTCGTGTACGAGGGGATCGACGCCGAGACGCGGGCGGGGATGGGGCACCTTCCGCAGGGGAGGGGGCTGCTGGGGTTGTTGATCAAGGATCCGCGTGCGTTGCGGCTGCTCGACCTGGGTGAGCACGAGGCGTCGGTGGGGTTCCCGCCGAACCATCCGCCGATGCACGGTTTCCTGGGTGTGCCGGTCCGGTTGCGGGAGGAGATCTTCGGCAACCTGTACATGACGGAGAAGAGGGGTGGGGCGGGGTTCACGCCGGATGACGAGGTGGTGCTCCAGGCGTTGGCCGCGGCGGCGGGGGTGGCGATCGAGAACGCGCGGTTGTTCGAGCGGTCGCGGATGCGGGAGCGGTGGTTGGAGGCGACCGCGGAGATCAACTCGGAGTTGTTGGGCGGTGCGTCGGCGCAGGACGTGTTGCGGCTCATCGCCCAGCGCACGGTGGAGCTCACCGGCGCGCACTCCTCGATGATCGTGCTGGGCGACGAGGGTTCGCTGTTCGTCACGGCGGGTGCGGGGCCGCAGGTCGAGGAGATCATCGGCTCGGACCTGTCCGAGCGCACGTCCGCCATCGCGGACGTCGTGGGCACCGGCGTTCCCACGGTCGTCGAGACCCTCGGCGAGGACCTCGGTGACGGGGCCGGGGAGTTCGGGCCGGGGATCGCGGTGCCGATGCGGGCGGGTGCGGTCGTGACCGGTGTGCTGGTGGCGGTGCGGCGCAAGGGGGAGCCGCCGTTCGTGGCCGACCAGTTGCCGGTGCTGGCGTCGTTCGCCGACCAGGCGGCGCTGGCGTTGCAGTTGGCGGAGAAGCAGCGTTCGCTGCGGTTGCTGGACGTGCTGGAGGACCGCGACCGCATCGCGCGCGACCTGCACGACCACGTGATCCAGCGGCTGTTCGTGACCGGCATGAGCCTCCAGGGCAGCCTGCGCAGGATCAGCGACGCCGAACTCCGCGGCCGGGTGACCACGGCGGTGGAGCAGTTGGACCAGACCGTGCGGGAGATCCGCACGGCGATCTTCGACCTCCAGAGCGCGGGCGACGGCGGGGTGAGCCTGCGCAGGCGGCTGCTGGACGTGGTCGCCGAACTGACCGAGCCGACCGAGTTGTCGCCCGCCGTGCGGATGTCCGGGACGGTGGACAACTCGGTGTCCGACGAGCTGGCCGAGCACGTGGAGGCGGTCATCCGCGAGACGGTGAGCAACGTGGTCCGGCACGCGCACGCCACGACCGTCACGGTCACGGTGGAGGCGGGCGACGAACTGGTCGTCTCCGTGGTGGACGACGGCGTGGGCGTGCCGGACGACGTGGCGCGCAGCGGACTGCTGAACCTGGAGCACCGGGCGCGGCGGTCCGGCGGCTCGCTGTCGGTCCGCCCCGACGTCGGTGGCGGCACCAGGGTCACCTGGCGGGTTCCCCTGGACTGAGGCCACGTCCGCGCCACCGCGGTGCGGGTTCGGCACCGCATCCCGGATCCGGTGGACGGGTGCGGCAGCGCACTGCGCCGTTGGCGTGGCGGTTCCTGGTCCGATCGCCACGATCCACAGTGGACCCACCGGCGCCGCGGGACCTTCGGCCCCCGACAGCGGACTTTGGCCACTGCGATTCCGCGCGTGGATCCGCCAGGCTGGACCCGACACCCCCGAGCGGGAGGCCTTCGGTCATGCCGATGCGCGAGAGCACCGTCGACGGCCCGGTGGAGCACGACGTCCACCGCGTCGTCGTGAAGGACCACGACGGGTACCCGGTGGTCGAGGTGGCGATGCCGTTCGGGGTGCTCGCCGTCGTGGTGACACCGCTGGTCGCGGCGGCGGGAACGGTCGCGGCGCTCGCCGCGGACTGGACGGTCGAAGTGGAATGACGCCGCGACGTCCAGTTCAACCGTCCACCGCGGACTGATCTGCTCGTCAGCGGCCGTCCGCGCGGGAGCGCAGGCGGCGCAGCGCCTCGGCGGCGACCGCGAGGTCCTCCCACGCCATGCCGACCGACCGGAAGAGCCGCGGTCCCGTGCCGCGGACCGGTTCGCCCCGCACCACGTCGGCCAGCACGTGCAGGTCGGCGCGGTCGAGCGCGCCCCCGCGCACGGCGGCGGCCACGTCACCGGCCTCGCGCAGAGCGGTGTCGACGTGCTCGACGACCACGGACGACCGCCGCACGGTGGCGTCGTCGAGTTCCCGCGCGTCGAGCGTGTGCGCGCCCATCGCGACGACCACGGCGTGCGCCGCCAGCCTGGTGCCGTCGAACAGGGGCGTGCGCGACGACGTGCAGCACAGCACGAGGTCCGCGCGGTCGACCGCGTCCGGCCCGGCCGGTACCACGGGCACGTCGAACGCCCGGTCCGCCGCCTGGTCGTCGCAGAACGCCGCCGCCGCCTCCGGGGTCCGCCCGACGACCTCCACCCGCTCGACCCGGCGGACGGCCGCGACGGCCCTGAGGTGCGCCGCCGCCTGGGGCCCGGTGCCGTGCACGAGCAACCGCGGTGTGCAGGCGGGCGCGAGCACGTCCACGGCGAGAGCGGACAGCGCCGACGTCCTGAGCAGGGTGAGCGCCGCCCCGTCGACGAGCAGGACCGGCTGGAGCGTCGCGGCGTCGTGGAGCAGGTAGCTGCCGGTGATCCGGGGCAGGCCGAGCGCCGGGTTGCCGGGCGCGACCCCCACGACCTTGACGCCCACGACCCCGCCGCCCTCGCTCGGCATGACCAGCAGTTCACCGTGGGTCAGGGGGACCGCCGTGCGCGGCGGTCCCGCGGAGTCCCAGTCGCCCGCGAGTAGTGCGTCGCGCAGCGCGCCGAGCGCGGCGTCGGCGGGCACGAGCGCGAGCAGGTCGCGGCCGTCGAGCCGGGGGAGCGGTGGGGTCACGCCACGGAGTCCACCAGACGCGCGGTCCGGTTTCGAGCCCCCGGCGTCACGGGCGGGGCAGGTGGGCGGCGACCTCCGCGAGCGCGTCGAGGGTGTCGTGGTCGAGCACGCCGGTGGCGGTCTCGGCCTCCGCGACGGTGAGCGAGGTCCCGGTGACGTCGCTGCCGTAGTTCTGCCCGGTGAACGCGATGTCCGCCAGGCCGAGCAGCGACGAGCCGAGCGGGCGCACGTCGCCGCTGCCGTGGACGTCGATGACCGCCTTGAAGTCGCGCACGTCGCCCGCGCGGCGGAACCCGACCCAGGCGATGGAGACGACCGCGCTGTTGCCCGCGTCGTCGCCGACGGTCAGGATCGCCCTGTCCAGCGAGGCGCAGGGCGTGCGGGCGAGGAACTCGCGGACCCGGCCGTGCGAGGCGCTCAGGCACTCGGCCTGGGTGCGGACCTCCTGGCGCAGTCGGCGCATCCCCATGCGCCGCCACGCGCCGACCGGGTCGCCCTCGCGCGCCGACCTCTGGCCCTCCGCCTTGCGGGTGCGCAGGTCGGCGGCCCGGCTCGACCCCGCTCCCGCGCCACCCCCGCCGCCGGACCCCACCAGCGCCCCACCTCCGCCGTACCCGACCAACCCCAGGGCCAGGACGCTCGCCGCCACGACGACGCCGCTGTTCCCCTTTTTCTTCTTCTTGCCGCTGAGCGGTCGAACCTTGCCGGACTTGTCCGTGAAGAATCCTGCGGGCACGTGCGTTCCCCCGGTGCTCCGTCGTTCCCCTCAGCAGTCGAGGGTGCGTCCGGATGCGACGGAGGTCTACGCAGAACAGCGGTTTCCGGGGGCGTCACCCGCCCCTGGTGCCGGAGCGGAACGCCAGCGGGGAGCGGCCCGTGCGCTGGAGGAAGAACTTGCTGAAGTTGGTGGCGCTGGAGAAGCCCAGCCGGGAGGCGACGCGGGCGGCGGACTCGTCGCCGTGGGCGAGCAGCCGCTTCGCCTCCAGGACCACCCTGCGGTCGATGAACTCCTTCGCCCCGACACCGGTCGCGGCCAGCGCGGCCCTGGACAGGGTCCTGGGCGAGTAGCCCAGCAGCAGCGCGTAGTCCTCGACCCTCCTGGACCGGCCGAAGCCCTCCTCGACCGCGTCGCGGAACCGCAGGAAGGCCTCACCGGGGTGCGGGCTCGGCCTGCCCGCGTCGGCGCCGAGGTGGGCCAGGCGCAGCACCAGGGCGGAGAGCAGGTGCCGCAGCGCCAGGGTGTGCACCGCGAGGGGCAGTCGACCGAACGCGTGGAACTCGCCCGTCAGGTGGTCGACGGCCGTGCGCAGGGCGGTGACGTCCTCGCCGGTGGGCGTGTGCAGGACGGGCGCGTGCGGATCGTCCAGGCGGGCGGCGGTCGTGGTGGCCGCGTCGAGGAAGTCCTGCTCGAACAGGACCAGCGTGCCCTCGGCCCGGCCGGGGTCGCTCCACTGCTGCACCTGGCCCGGCCGCGTCCACAGCCACGCGCCCGGTTCGAGGACGTGGTCGGTGAAGTCGACCGTGTGCGTCAGCGAGCCGTCGGTGAGCGTGAGCAGGTGGTGGAAGGTCAGCCGCAGCGGCACCGCGAGCGAGCCCGGCGGCACGCGGGAGCGCAGGTCGGCGAGCGACAGCACCTCCACACCGGACGGCGTGCCCGCCGGGGCGGTGAAGGCGATCTCCCGAGGTGCCGCGTGTCGGTTTTTGACCATGACCGGTCGCGAGCCTACCTCCGCTCCGCCCTGTTCACGGCCTAGTTTGGCGGTTGCCGCACCAGCGGTGGGAACGAAAGGGAACACATGATCGACCGAGACCACGCGGACGTGCCCGCGGAACTCGCCGGGAGGGCGCTGCCGATCGCGGCCGTGACCTCCAGGATGGCGGTCCACCCGTGACCGGGGACACCACGTTCGCGATCACCGGCGCCACCGGTCGCCTCGGAGGCCGGGTCGCCCGGCGGCTGGCGGCCGGGGGCGTTCGGCAGACCCTGCTGGTCCGCGACCCCGCGCGAGCACCGGACCTCGCGGGAGCCGCGGTCGCGACGGCGGGCTTCGGCGACGGCGACGCCGTGCGGCGCGCGCTGCGGGGGATCGACCGGGTGCTGATGGTGTCGGCCGCCGAGACCCCGGACCGGGTCGAGGCGCACCGGTCGTTCGTGGACGCCGCGACCGAGGCCGGGGTCCGGCACCTCGTCTACGTCTCGTTCCTCGGCGCGGCGCCCGACGCGACGTTCACCCTCGCCCGCGACCACTGGGCCACCGAGGAGCACATCCGGGCGAGCGGCCTCGACTTCACGTTCCTGCGCGACAACCTCTACGCCGACTTCACCCCGGACCTCGTCGGGGCCGACGGCGCCATCCGAGGGCCCGCCGGGGACGGGCGGGTGGCCGTCGTCGCGCAGGACGACATCGCCGACGCGGCCACCGCCGTGCTCACGGCCGCCCCGGCGCACGCGGGCGCGACCTACGACCTGACCGGTCCCCGGTCGCTGACGCTCGCCGAGGTCGCGGCCGTCCTGTCTCGGGCGTGGGGGCGGTCGATCACCTACCAGCCGGAGACCGTGGCCGAGGCCTACCGGTCACGGGCCTCGTCCGACGTCCCGGACTGGCAGGTGGACGCCTGGGTGTCGACCTACACCGCCATCGCGGCAGGCGAACTGGAGGCGGTCGGCGACGCCGTCGAGGTCCTGACCGGTCGGCCCGCCACACCGCTGGAGGCGGTGGTCAGCTCAATCGTTCGTACGCGCCAGCCGTGGTGAAGGCGTCCGCGATCGGCCGCAGGAGCGAGGCGAGCCGACGGGCACCCGCGTCGCCGATCGGCGCCCACAGCGCCGCGCAGTGCTCGTCGGTCTCGACCTCGATCCGCTCGCGCGCCGCGATCCCGACCTCGGTGGCGGTGCCGTCGGCGTGGAGCCAGCCCCTCGCCACGAGCCGGGCCGTCGCCGCCGCCCACTCCTCGTCGTCCCACCCGCGGGTCGCCCGCGCGAGCGCCGTCGGGAGGCGACCGGTCGCCGTGTGGATGACTGTGCAGTCGCACGGCCCGAGGCCGTTGTCGGCGAGCACGACCAGGTGCGCGTCGCCCCGCCACTCGCGCAGCACCGCGACCTGCTGCCACAGCGCGACGAGCGGGTCGGCCGGGAGCGGGACCGCCGCGTTCGCCGCGGCCAGCGCCTTGCCCGAGTGGTCGGCTCCCGCGACGACCGGGTCGACCAGCGACCGCGCCTCCGCGATCCGGTCGGCCGTGAGGGGCACGCCGACGCGCCGCATCGCGCGCTCGACGACCGCGAAGCGGGCGGCCTGCCACCGTTCGGGCGGTGCGGCGTCCCACGCGTCCGCCACGGTCCGCACCGCTCGCGGGCTGAAGTTGTAGAAGGTCGCCAGCACGACCTGCCACGGGACCGCGCCCAGCGCCGCCGCCCGGAACGCGAAGTACGCGGGCCGCCGGTCGGTGACGCCGAGTCCGGCGGCCTCCTCCGCGGACTCGGGGACGAGGTAGACGAACAGGTGGGCGGCCGTGACGGCGAGGCTGACCTCGCGCACGGCGGTGGTCCCCCTCGGCGGACGCGGCCCGGCGAGGGGTGCGGGACACACCACGGTTGTCCTCCTGGGGTGCGGGGGGATGACGTCAGCCGTTCTTCCCGGCGTGTTCGGCCTTGTCCACGAGCACGGCGGCGGTGGTGCCGAGGTGCGCCACGAGGGCGTCGGCGGCTGCCTCGCCCTGGCGGCTCAGCGCCAGCTGTTCGAGCCGGAGGTGCTCGGCCTCGGCGTCGCGCCTCGGCGACTTGGCGGCCGACCAGCGGCGGGACAGCTCACTGGCGGTCCACAGCCGTTCGAACACGTCCAGCAGCACGTCGTTGCCGCACGCGTCGAGCAGCGCGCGGTGGAACCCGTGGTGCGCGGCGGCCCACGCGTCGGAGTAGTGCGCGTCGTCGGGGTGCGCGTACGGCGGCGTGCCCGCGAGGCGGTGGTGGGCCGCGCGCACGCGCGTCTCCCACTCCAGGTCGCCCCGGCCGATCGACATGCGCAGGATGGTCGGCTCGACCGCCGCCCGTGCTTCGGCGATCACCTGCCACCGCGCGTCACCCGCGTCGGGAACCACGAAGCCCCGGTTCGGCAGCCGCTCGGCCAACCCCTCGCCGACCAGCCGCAGCAGGCACTCCCGGACCACCGCGAGGCTCACGACCTGCTCGGCGGCCAGTTCTTGCGGCTTCAAAGCCTGCCCCGGCCGGAACCGACCGTGCAGGATCGCCGCCCGCAGCGACTCGTACGCCCGAACCGACGGCGCCACCCCGTTCTCATCCATGAAGTCGACTCTAGCGCAGATAATCGATTATTGTTAGCGTAATCGACTAGTTCACCGAGAATGGAGTTGTCACATGACGACCAATGACCCGTTCGCGCGCCTGCCCGTCGTGCCGAGCTTCACCGTCACGAGCACCGGGGTGCGGGACTGGCTGCCGCTGGCGGACGCGCAGCTGTCGGGCATGTTCGGCGTTCCGGGGGGTCGGGACGCGAGCCCGCAGCTGTCCTGGTCCGGGGCCCCGGCCGAGACCAGGAGCTACGCCGTGACCGTGTACGACCCCGACGCGCCCACGATGTCCGGGTTCTGGCACTGGGCCGTCGCGAACATCCCGGCGACCGTCACGTCCCTGCCGGAGGGAGCGGGCGACGACACCGGCTCAGGCCTGCCCGAGCCCGCGTTCCAACTGCCCAACGACGCCCGCGCCGCCCGCTTCGTCGGAGCCGCCCCGCCCGCGGGCCACGGTCGGCACCGCTACGTGATCACGGTCCACGCGCTCGACGTCGAGGACATCGGGGTCCCCGCCGACGGCACGCCCGCGCTGCTCGGGTTCACCATGGCCTCACACGTCCTGGCACGGGCCACGCTCACCGGCACCGCCGAGACCCCCGCCACCGCGACCCCGGCGGCATAGCGGCGGGTGGGCTGGGTGGGCGGCAGGCGGCTCAGGGCTCACCGACAGGCAGCGCGGCGCCCGACCGCCGAACGCTCGACGATCGGCGGTCGAGCGCCACGCGCCGGGAGGTCGGGGCCGGGAGGTCGGGGCCCAAGCGGCTGGCAGCAGGCGGGTCGCGGGTCGCGGGTCTTCGATGGCACCAGCCGGGTCTCGGCTGGCGGGCGGTGGATCGTGGGTCGTGGCTGGCAACAGTTGGCTAGCTGCTTAAGGGCTGGCGGGTGGCAGCTAACGGGTGGTGGCTGGCGAGTCGTGGGTGGCGGCTAGCGGGTCGCGGGTCGCGGGTCGCGGGTCGCGGGTGAGCATCCGGCGGTCAACCACGCCGCAGCCGAGTGCCGTGCCGCCGGGCTGTGGCGCGGATCCTGTGGCCGGCCACCGGCCCGGCCACCCTCGACGGGTGCCCGGTCTGCCGCCGTGCGGCAGCCGTCCGGCCGTCCGGCCACCCCACCCGGTGCCCGCCCGGCCGCCGGCCACCCCACCCGGTGCCCGCTCGGCCGTCCGGCTACCCGGCCCGACACCTCCCGGCGACCACCGCTCACACCGAGCGCCCGACCAACCCCCACGGGTCGGGCACCGGCCCGCCGCCCGACCGAACGGCCATCCGAACGGTCAGCCGACCGTGAACGTGGTCGTGGTCCCGGTGAACGCCGTGATCGCGCCCGTCCACCCGCTCTTCCAGTCCCCGTGGTGCACGATCCGGTACGTTCCCGCGGGCGTGCCTACCGGGATGGCCCAGGTGATCGTCGCCTCCGAGTTCGCCACGCCCGACCGCCGCCACTGGTAGCGCGTGGACCAGTCGCCGTCGTCGGCGTGGCGGGTCCACCGGCCGTTCACCTGGCGCTGCACCTCCAGGAACGTGCCGTTGCGGCGCAGGTTGTTCTTCGGGTGGCCCGTGACGAACACCGAGGTGACCGTCTGCCCGCTCGTGTACGACGCCGAGGGCTGGGTGAGGACCTGGCCGAAGCTCTGGCCCGGTGCCTTGTCGTCGAACACCACGCCGGTCTGGAGGTTGAGGTCGGTGAGCGGCGGCTTCGTCGGCGTCGGACCGGCGGGCAGCGGGGTGCCCGCGCGCATCGACGCGGCGAGCTTGCCGAACTCCTGCTGGTAGGCGGGCGTGGTGTTGCGGCCGAACAGGGTGGAGCCGCCCTCGTACTGCTGGAGGTCGTACTCCTCCGGTGTGGTGACGTACTGGCTGTAGTCGTTAGCGTAGCCCTGGATGAGGACGGTGTCCAGCGGTGCGCCCAGTTCGGCGGCGACCGTGCGGCGGATCCGCAGGCCCGCGGTGATCGTCACCTCACCGGGTACGGCCACCAGGTGGAGCTGGCCGATCCGGACGATCTGCAACGGCACCACGTTCGGCGTCGCCTGCACCAGGCCGGTCGGGACCAGGGACGCCTTCGGGTACTGGCAGTCCTTGAGCCACTGCGGCACCGGGATGTTCAGCGGCTCCAGCAGGGTCTTGACGGGGCTCTGCATGCCTTCGGTGAAACCGGGGATGGCCGGGCCGTCCTCGACGCTGCCCGCCAGCGTGGACGCGCCGACCACGCCGGAGCACGTGGTGCCCGCCTGGCCGTTGGTGGTGTAGCGGCCGTCGACCGCGACGGCGCTCATGTCGACGAAGCGCATCCGGTGGTCGACACCGCCGGTGATCTCCGTCTGCGGACCGGAGAAGATCTCCTGCGCCTTGCGGTTCTGCCGCTCGCCGATGATCCGGGTGTTCTCGACGTGGTCCTCGGTCGGGCCGGAACCGGGCCGCAGGTTCAGGTTCGGCGACATGTCACCGGCGTTGGTGTTGGGGAACGCGGCGACGAAGCCGCCGCCCTCGTCCAGGTAGCGCACGCCGGAGTCGTCGTGCTCCCACTGGTAGGACGCGTACCCCTTGTTGTCCGGGCTGATCAGCGTGTTCTCGCCGGTCATCGACGTGTTGTGGGTGGCGAACCAGCTCACCGCGCCCACGTCGGCGGTGCCCTGCCGGAACTTCAGCACGGTCATCGCCGGGTCGATCGCGCCGGGGAAGTGCGCCTTGTCGGCCGCGGGGTTCTGCTCGAACGCCACCCGCGACCGGTTGACGCTCGCGTTCGTCAGCTCGCCGCGGCCCAGCGACAGCGACCCCGGCTTGAGGTCCTCGTGCGCTTCGACGACCGACTCCACGATGCCGTTGGTGACGGCTTCCAGCGTCTGCGGCTGCATCCCCAGCACCGACAGGTTGTAGGCGAGGTTGTGGGAGTAGCCGCCGGGGCCCGCGTGGGTGTGCGTCGCGGACAGCAGCAGGTTCTCGCGCGTGTAGAGGTCGCCGTAGCGGGCCTGGAGCTTGCCGAGCACGCCCTCCTGCACGGCGCGGAAGATCATCGCCAGGTCGGCGTTGACGTACGCGACCCGCTTGCCGTTCGCCCGGTCCACCACGACGTAGGCGCGGGACCGCTGGCGCTGGTGGATGCCGGTGGTCTTCTGGTCGAAGTCCGAGTAGCCCATCATGCCGTTCTCGGCGGCGGGGCCCGTCACGTCGGAGATGCCCCGGCCGACGAGGTAGGGCTCCGGACCGGCCGCGGCGGCGGGCTGGCCGATCAGCACCACCAACCCCGCCACCGTGGTCAGCACCGTCATGACGGCCGAGCGCCGCGTGGCTCGCATAGCGCACTCCCGAGGTACGTGAAGCAGATTCATGTTATTCGGACCGTAGGTGATCCACGACACCCCGGCAAGGCCAGGGGGCTCGCACGCGGGTGAATCGGTGCCGGCCCGCGCCGGTTTCGGCACCTGGCACCGATCGTTCTTCGTGCTCGAACTGCCCGCTCTTCCCAGCCGGCGGTGTCGCCGGGCACGCGGCCACCGGTGGCCGTCGGAGGTGGGAGTGCGGATGTGGTTCACCACGACCGCTCCTGGAGTGCGTTCCGCGCTGGACCAGCAGAACGCCAAGGAGCCGGCCTGGTCCGCTTCGGACGGTCAGCCGTCGGACGGCGGGAGGAACGCGTCGATCATGGCGGCCATCCGCTTGGCCGAGTCGAAGATCGCGGCGCCCCTGGACCGGTCGCCGTCGAGGTGCGCCAGCATCTCCAGACCGAGGTAGAAGGCGAGGATGGTCATCGCCACCTCCCGCTTCGGGATGAACGCCGCGAGCGGGGTGCCGTCGAGGAACCGGCCCAGCAGCGACTCGGTGAACTCCTCCCACCGGTCGATCTCCGCCCGCACCCCCCGCGCCAGGCCGGTCGACCCCGCCGCGCCCGCCGCCAGTTCCTGCACCGCGGCGAGGTGACCGGTGGAGACGTCCTCCTCGTACAGCTCGCGCAGCGTCTGGAGCATCTCCGCCGCCCGGTCGAGGTGGGCGGTCCGCTCCAGGTAGCGGGCCATCCGCAGGTCGCTGCTGTGCCGCATGGCGGCGAGGAACAGGTCGTCCAGGCCGTCGAAGTGGTAGTAGATGACACCGGGGGCGAACCCGCCCGTCGTGGCGATGGCCCGCGCGGTGGTGGCGGGGAAACCCTGTGCTGCCAGGGTGTCGATGGCGGCACGCAGGATGCGTTCGCGTGCCTCGGCTCTGCGGGTCATTGCCGCCAACCTTAGGGGGCGTCACGGCACCCTGCGGGGTCGGACTCCCTGATCGGCGAGGAACGGGTCGAGCCTGCGGCCCAGTTCCGCGAGGTGCTGGCTGGGCACCTGCGGGTACAGGTGGTGTTCGAGGTGGTAGGTCAGTTCGAGGAACACCGCGGGGATGATCCGGCCGCGCAGCGTGCGCGTCTGGGTGAGCGGGGTGTCGCCGAAGTCGTGGTGCGGCAGGTAGACCGTCAGCAGCGGGTACACCCAGCTCCCGACGACGGCCATCACCGCGTAGACCAGCACCGCGGGCGTCGTCGACCAGAGCGCGGCACCGGTCGCCAGCACCAGGACCGGCGCGCTCGCCTCGACCACGAGCCACGTGCGCTGGACGCGGTCGCCCGCCGCCCTGCGGAACGCCCACCGCCACAGGCCGACCAGGAACACCGGCCCGTACAGCGCCGCGCCCGGGAACGACAGGTGCGCCGGGTAGCCCTCCGGGTCGTCCTCGTGCGGGAAGAGCCGGTGGTGCTGCACGTGCGTCGCCCGGTACGCGTGGCCGCTCTCCAGCAGCACCAGGCCGCACAGGAACAACGCCCACTCGGTGCCCCTCGGGCCGAGGCCGATCGACCGGTGCACCACGTCGTGGGTCACGGTGACGACCGCGACGAAGATGCCGAAGACCACCACGGGCGTCAGCAGCCACACCCACGGCGTCGAGTGCGCCCACCAGGCCGTGAGCACGAAGAGCGCCACGCCGATCGGTGGGCGGGCCAGCGCGAGCACCCGCCTGCGCAGGCGCGTGACGAGCAGGTCCCGGCCCAGTTCGGCGAGCGGCGGGGTCATGCCGGCACCACCTTCGACCGCCGGGCCGACCCGGCGACCCCGTCGGCGACGATCCGGCTGCCCAGGACGCAGGCCACCGTGCCGAGACCGGGCCACGTGGAGTCGCCGACCAGCCAGAACCCCGGCACGCCCAGGTCGTGCGGGACGGCGCGCTGGTTGCTGTTCGCGGGCGACTGCCGGACACCGCCGACCGCGCCGCGCGGCCGGGACGTGAACCGCTCGTAGGTCCGGGGCGTGCCGACCTCGCGCACCACGGCGGACTCGCCGAGCCGCGGGTACACCCGCCGAGCCTCGGTGACCAGCAGGTCGCCGAGCGCGTCGCGGCGCCGGGCGTGCTCGACGTCGTCGAGCCCCTCCCAGTCGGCCAGCTCGGTGTGGGTCGACAGCATGACGGTCCGGAACCCGGCGGGCGCGCTCTCGGTGTCACCGGGTGCCGACACCGACACGAACATGTTGTTCCCGTCTCCCAGCGGGCTCCGGTAGGACCGGAGGAGTTGGTGGTGCGTGAGGGTGTGGCAGGCGACCTCGGCCTCGGGGACGCCGAGGCAGACGACCGCGGCACCGCCGAGGTCGCCCGCGTCCCGGCGCAGGAACGGGCGCAGCGCGGCCCGCACCCCCGGCACGTCACCGATGTCGGCCGTCGTGGCGGCGGGCAGCGCGCTGACCACCTGGCCCGCGCGGACCGCGCCGCGTCCACCGTGGACGACGAAGTTCCCGTGGGAGCCGGTGATCCGCTCGACCCGCCACCCGGCGCGCAGGTCGCCGCCGAGCGACCGGTAGTGCGCGACGACCGCCCTCCAGAAGCCGCGCATCCCGCCCGTCGCCCTGGTGAGCCCCGCGCCCCTGATGGTGATGCCCAGTGCGGCGTTCACCAGCGGCGCGCGGTCGACGGTGCTGTGGACGGTGTCCTCGACGAGCATGGACAGCAGTCCGACCAGCGCCGCGTCGTCCCGCAGGCCGTGCGCCCGCAGCGCGCCGCCGAGCGTCCCGCCGACGTGGCGGGCCAGCGGCAGGCCCAGCGGGCGCAGCGCGCGGGCGTTGTGCAGGACGTCGGCGAGCGTGCGCATCGGCATCCGCGCGCCCGCGCGGCTCGCCCGCCAGAACGCGCCCGCGAGGCGGTCGAGCCGCGCCCAGAAGGCGCGGTGGCGGGCGGTGTCGCCGAACGCCCGCAGCCGCTCGGCGTGCCAGGCGGCCTGGTCGCGGTGCAGCACGACCGTGCGGTCGGGCAGCCAGGCGACGTAGCCGGGCAGCTGTTCCCCGGCGAGCGGTGCCATGCCGACGGACTCCAGGAGCTCGGCCCCGACGCCTCCCGGCTCGAAGTCGACGAGGGTGGTCGCGCCGACGTCGAAGCTGAAGCCGCGGCGGCGGTAGTAGCCCGCGCACCCGCCCGCGTGGCCGTGCGCCTCCAGCACGACCGTCGACAGCCCGCGCGCCTGGAGCCGCAGCGCGGTCGCCAGCCCCGCCATCCCGGCTCCGACGACCGCGACGTCGTACCCGCGCCCGCCCAGGGGCGATCGGTCCTGAACGCTCGTTCTGAACATGCGTTCAAAGTAGCGGTCGACCGGGGTCCGGGCAATGGTCGGCGTGCCTCACGGGGTGAGCGCCGGCTGGCGCCCCCGAGGTCCGGGACGGGCCGCGGCGCCCGCGGCCACGAGCGCCGCGAGCAGCACGGCGCACCCGCTGAAGCCGATGATCACCAGGACTCCGGCGAACGCCACCGCCGCCACCGCCCGCACCGGGCCGGTGAGCAGCCGCCACGCCGCGGCCGTGCACCCGAGGTAGACGACCAGGAACAGCGTGCTGGGCACGGTGACCAGGTCCTCGGGGGCGAGGACCCCCGCACCCCCGAGGCCGAGCAGCGCGCAGGCGGAGGCCACCACGACGACGAGCAGCCAGTCGGGAGGGCCGCCGCGGGGCCGCGCCGAGGGCCGGGTGAGGGAGCGGGCGAGCGCGGCGGCCCCGGTCAGGTAGGCGTTGACGCCGCCCAGGGTCAGGACGGCCGCGCCGACGGCGGCCACCGCCGCCCCCGCCGGACCGATCGCGGTGGTGAGGAGGTCGGTCACGGGCGTGGAGGGCGACGCTCCGGGGCCGAGCACGGAGATGGTGGCCGTGGCCAGCGCCAGGTAGATCAGGCCCGTCGCGCCGAACGCGATGCCGATGACCCTCGGGAGTTGGGAGCGCGGGTCGGCGAAGCGGGCGGTGAGCGGGGCCACGGCCTCCCAGCCGACGAACGACAGCACGAGCACCGAGGCCGTCGACCCGATGGCGGTCCAGCCGTGCGGTGCGAACGGGGTCCAGTTGTCCGCGTCCGCCGCCGGGGCCGATCCGACGACGGCGACCGCCACGATCACCACCAGCAGCACGACCAGTCCCAGTTGGACGGTCGTCGAGGTGCGCACGCCGCGGGAGGTCGTGACCAGCGCGAGGGTCAGCAGGCCCGCCGCGGCGACCGCGGGGGCGAGCGGGCCGTCCGCGCCGACGAGCCCGGCGAGGTACGTGCCGCCGATGTAGGAGACGATCGGCGCGCCGGTGACGACCCCGGCCAGGAAGCACCACGAGACCGCCTGGCCCGCGCGGTGGCCCAGGCCGTCCTCGGCGTAGGCGCGCACGCCCGTGGCCGACGGGCGTTGGACGCCCAGTGCCGCGAAGACGACCGCGAGCAGGCCGGACACGGCCAGCAGTGCCACCCACGCCAGGATCGACGCGGGCCCGGACCCGGCCGACGCGAGGCCGGGCAGCAGGAGCAGTCCCGGTCCGAGCAGTGCTCCGATGTACAGCGCCGCCCCGCGGGAGACCGTGAGGGGCTCGATCGATGTCATGGCGCAATTTTTGCAAGAAGGTCACCGCACACGATGGCGAATGTGTCGCCTATTGGCATGGTCTGTGCACGATACGTGCGCACAAGTCGTGATTGGTGGCAGGATGTTGACATGACTGAGTTGGACGACATCGACCGGGCCATCCTCGCCCGCCTCCAGGTCGACGGCCGGATCGCGAACGTCGACCTGGCCGAGGCGGTCTCGCTGTCGCCGTCCGCCTGCCTGCGCAGGCTCCGCGCGCTGGAGCAGGAGGGGTTGATCTCCGGCTACCGGGCCGAACTCGACCGGGCCAAGCTCGGCCTCGACCTGACGGTGTTCATCGAGCTGACGGTGGAGTCGCACTCCAGGGAGACCTCGGTGGTCGTGGAGCGGGCGCTGGCCGCGATCCCGTCGGTGGTCGCCTGCCACCTCGTGTCCGGGGCGGCGGACTTCCTGGTCGAGGCGGCCGTCCCGGACCTGCCGTCCTACGAACGCCTGCTGCTGGACCGGATCCTGACCATCCCGCACGTCGTCGGCGCCGAGAGCACGTTCGCGATCCGCACGGTCAAGACCCGCGGTCCGCTGCCGTTGGGCTGACCGCCGCGCCCGGTGTCCGTTTTCGGTGATTGGTCGTGCGGCGTCGGGTGAATTCGCGATCACTCCTTTCTGGTCGACGTGGAATTGAAGGAAATTTCTCGAAGTCGCCCGCCCGCGCGTCCGGGTTGCTAGCGTCGTCGGCTGGGGGAGGGGGTTGTGCGCGGTCGGATCACGAGGGGGATCCGACCACGGCGCACGGAAACCGGTGTGCTCGGGCTGGGTTCGCGGTGTCGTCCGCGATTGTTCCGCTCATCAGCGCCGAGCCTGGTCGAGGTGATATCCGGGTTGTTTCCGCGTGGGCGGATCTCGGGAAAAGGTCATTGTCCGGTGATAACGCGAATCGCGTCTGCTTCGCGTGCCCGGAAATGGAGAGGGGAACACGATGAGAATGGTGAAGACAGCGCTCGTGGGGGTTTTCGCGGCCGGTGTCGCGGTGCTCGGCCTCGCCGCGCCCGCGCAGGCGGCGGAGCAGGCGGCGGACGACCCGTCGTACTCGCTGATGGCCTCGGCGCCCTCGTGCGTCGAGCTGTCGCAGGGGCGCAACGGCGGTACGGCGTGGGCGGAGGCCACGAACAGGTGCGGCTACGCCGTCCGGGTCCGGATGATCTGGGCCTGGGCGTCCGACGGGGCGTGCACCTCGTTGCCCGACCGCTACTACTACCGGGAGACCCGAGGGGCGGCGAGCGTCCCCCCGCGCCCGTACGTGAGCGAGCTCAGGAGCTGCTGAGCCCGAGCCGGGGCCGGGTGGCGTCCGCCACCCGGCCCGCCGGTCAGCGCAGGGCGCCCGCGACGACCGAGGCGACCATCCGCCGGACGACGTCCGGCTCCGGCGGGGTGCCGGTGCGGTCGGCGAACAGCAGGTGACCGGTCCCGATCAGCGTCGGGGCGAGGACGTCGACCTCGGCGTCCGCCGCGATGCGGCCCAGCGCGCGCTCGTCCTCCAGGTAGGAGGCGATCATGGTGGCGGCCTCGGTCAGCACGGGTACGCCCGCGGGCCACGACTCGCGCAGCCGGGCGCGCAGGTCGTCCCGGAAGGTGATGAGCGCGACGATCGCCACGGCCACCGACCCGAACAGGGCAGTCACGGCGCTGGTGAGGTTGTCCGTGACCGAGCCCGTCCCCGCCGCGTCGCGCAGCGCGGCGGCCTGACCGTCCATCCGCTCGACCCGGTCGAGCACGAACTCCGCGAGGAACGCGTCGAAGTCGGGGAAGTGCCGGTGCACCACGCCCTTGGACACCCCCGCCTCCGCGGTGACCGAACGGCTGGTCAGCGCCGCGGGTCCGTCCCGGAGCAGGATGCGGTCGGCGGCGTCGAACAGCTGCTCGCGCACGTCGCGCAGGGCGACCCCGGTGGGCACGGTGCTTCGCTCCTCACTCCACCCGCTTGACGAGTGGGCGCTCGCCCACTATTAGTGGGCACATGCCCATTCTACCGTCCCAACCCCATGAGGCGCGCGAGGTCGCCGAGTCGTTCGGCGTCGATCCCGCGCGCTACGACCGCGCCCGTCCCCGCTACCCCGACCCGCTGGTGGAGGCCTTGACCGCCGCGGGTCCCACCGTGCTGGACGTCGGCACCGGAACCGGCATCGTCGCCCGGCAGCTGCGGGCCGCCGGGTGCGCGGTGCTGGGGGTCGAGGTCGACCCGAGGATGGCCGAGTTCGCCCGCCGGGACCTCGACGTGGAGGTGTCGGCGTTCGAGACCTGGGACCCCGCGGGCCGCACCTTCGACGCCGTCGTCTCCGGCCAGACCTGGCACTGGATCGACCCGGTCGCCGGAGCGGCGAAGGCGGCCGAAGCCCTCCGCCCCGACGGCCTGCTCGCGGTGTTCTGGAACGTCGGCCAACCGCCGCCCGAGCTGTCCCGTGCCTTCGCCGACGTCTACCGCGCGGTCGTGCCCGACTCGCAGGCCGCCCGCTGGGCGACCGTCGACCCGAACGGCTACTCGGTCCTGTGCGACCGGGCGGCCGACGGGCTGAGGGCGTCGGGCGCGTTCGGCGAACCGGGGCGGCTGCGGTTCGACTGGAGCCGCACGTACACCAGGGACGAGTGGCTCGACCAGGTCCCCACCACCGGCGCCCACACCCGCTTCCCGCCCGACGACCTCGCGCGCGTGCTCGACGGCCTCGGAGCCGCCATCGACGCCGCGGGCGGCGTCGTCGCGGTCGAGTACGCCACCGTCGCGGTCACCGCACGTCGGAGCTGACCCGCTGCGCGAGGACCCCGTCCGGGCTGAGGTCGACGGTCCGGTCGGCCCACCGGTTCAGCAGGACGGCGTCGTGGGAGATGGCCAGCACGCCCGCGCCCGTGCGGCCCTGGTAGTCGCGGATCAGGCCGACCAGCGCCGCCGTGGTCGACGCGTCGAGCATGGTCGTCATCTCGTCGCAGATCAGGTAGTCCGGGTCCAGCGCGAGCGTCCTCGCGAGGCAGGCGCGCTGGAGCTGGCCGTCGCTGACCTCGTGCGCCCGGCGGGAGAGCAGGTCCGGCGTGAGCATCACCAGGTCGGCCAGCTCGTCCGCGCGGTCGGTGGGCGCCCCGGTGGCGAGCAGCGGTTCGGTGATGGCGGCGCGCAGCGTCATCCTCGGGTCCACCGACAGCCTGGGCTGCTGGAACAGCACGCCGATCCGGACGCGCTGCGCGTGCGGGGTGCGGTGCCGGTAGCCGGTCACGGGCTCGTCGTCCAGGTGGACCGTGCCCGAGAAGGGCTTGTGCAGCAGGGCGAGCACGCGCGCCAGGGTGGACTTGCCGCTGCCGCTCGGTCCGGCCAGACCGGTGGTCCGTCCGGCGTGGACGGTCAGGTCGACCCGGTCCAGCACGGGGCGGCGGGGGTCGTAGCCCGCGACGACCGCCTCGGCGCGCAGCCCGGTCAGCACGGGCGGTGGCACGCGACGGCGTGCTCCGTGTCGAGGGGCAGCGCGGGGACCTCGGCGCACTCGGGCACGACCCGGTCGCAGCGCGGGGCGAACGAGCAGCCCGGCGGCAGGTCGGTGAGCAGCGGCGGCATTCCGGGCACGGGGGTGAACGCGCGGTCGGGCAGGGCGTCGCCGAGGCCTCGCGTGTACGGGTGGCCGGGGGCGTCGAGCACGGTGTGCGGCGGTCCGACCTCGATCAGCCGCCCTGCGTACATGACGGCGATCCGGTCGGCCACGCGTTGCGCCGCGGCCAGGTCGTGGGTGATCAGCAGGACGGCGTGGCCGTCGGCGACGAGCCTGCGGAACTCCTCCAGCAGCCCCTCGACGAGGTGGTGGTCCAGGCCGGTCGTGGGTTCGTCGGCGATGATCAGCCACGGGTCGCCGACCAGCGCGAGCGCGGTGGCCACGCGCTGGGCCATGCCGCCGGACAGCTCGTGCGGGTAGTGGTCGAGGTCCTCGGGGGCCAGTCCGGCGCGGGCGGCCACGCCGTTCGCGCGGCCCCGCGGGTCCGGCTCGTCGGGGTGGTGCGCGCGGACGGCTTCCTCCAGCTGCGCGCGGGCGGTGCGGACCGGGGTGAGGTGGGACGCCGGACTCTGCGGGACGAGCCCGATCCGGCGTCCCCGCACGGTCGTCGCGAGCTGCCGGTCGGTCGCGGCCAGCAGGTCGAGGGGTGGACCGTCCTCATCGCTCAGGACCGCGCTGCCGGACACCTGCGCGTTGCCCGGCAGGAACCCGAGCAGCGCGCCGGCCAGGACGGTCTTGCCGCAGCCGCTCTCGCCGACCAGCGCGAGGCACTGGCCGGGCCGCAGCCGCAGCGACACGTCGGCGACGGCCGCGACGGTGGCGCCGGGCAGCGCGAACCGCACCGAGACGTGGTCGACGGCCAGTTCGGTCACCACGTGAGCTCCGAGCGGCGTCGGGGGTTGAGCCGGTCTCGCCAGACGCCGCTGAGTCCGGAGATGGCCAGGGTGACGACGATCAGCGCGAGGCCGGGCGCGAGCGACATCCACCAGCCGCCGGTGAGCAGCGACCGCTGGGCGTCGTTGATCATGTTGCCGATGCTGGCCTCGTGCGGTGGCAGGCCGAGCCCGAGGAACGACAGCGCCGTCTCGTGCCACACGGCGTGCGGGATCATCAGCGTGGTCGACAGCAGCACCTGCGGGGTCACGTTGGGCAGCAGGTGCCGCACGAGGATCCGGGTCCGCGACGAGCCGCCGACGATCGCGGCGTCCACGAACGGGCGCCCGCGCAGCGACAGGACCTCCGACCGCACGATCCGCGCGGACGTCAGCCAGTGCGTGAGACCGATGGAGATGACCACGGCGGTCAGGCTGGGCCGCAGGATCGCGACGATCACGATGCCCAGCAGCAGGTGCGGCACCGACGCCACCGCGTCGACCAGGCGCATCAGCAGCCGGTCCACCCAGCCGCCGACCGACCCGGCCAGCGCGCCCACCGCCGTGCCGACCGCGGAGGACACCACCGCGGCCACCAGCCCGACGGTCAGCGACACGCGCAGGGCGTAGACGCACCGGAGCAGCACGTCGCGGCCGAGTTCGTCGGTCCCGAACGGGTGTGCCGCGTCCGGTGGGCGGTTGGCCGAGCCCAGGTCGACGAGCTGCTGGTCGAGGTCGACCACCAGCGGCACCACGAGCACCGCCAGGACGACGACGCCGAGGACGACGGCCGAGGGGATCAGCCGCCACCGGGGCGAGAGGTGCGTGCTCGCGGCGGCGAGCCGGGACCGGGGGACCGGCCGCCACGTCCGCTGGTCAACCATCGAGCCCCACCCTCGGGTCGGCGAGCGCGTACAGGACGTCGGCGATCAGGTTGCCCAGCAGCACGACCGCCGTGGCCAGCACGGTGAGCGCCCCCATCAGCGCGAAGTCGACGTTGAGCGCGGCGTCGACCGTGGCCCTGGCGATGCCGGGCCAGGAGAACACCGTCTCCACCAGCAGCGCGCCGGTGATCAGCTCGGGCAGCCGGGCGCCGACGAGCGTGAGGAACGGCAGCAGCGAGGTGCGCAGCGCGTGGCCGACCACGACGCGGCGGTCCGACAGCCCGCGCGAGCGCGCGCCGACCACGTGGTCCTGGCTGAACGACTCCAGCAGGTTCTGCCGCACGAACAGCACGAACCACGGCGCCTGCGAGATCGCCAGCACGGACGCCGGCAGCACCAGGTGCGTGGCGACCTGGCCGACGCCCAACGCCTCGCCGGCGTCGGTCAGGCCACCGCCGGGCAGCCAGCGCAGGTGCAGCGCGAACACGTACAGCGCGGCCAGCCCGAGCCAGAACACCGGGGCGGCTTCGAGGGTGTAGGAGGTGGCGGTGATCGCCCGGTCCAGCCACCCGCCCCGCAACCACGCCGCCGCCGTGCCCAGCAGCAGACCGAGCAGCAGCGCCAGGGCGAAGCCGACCGAGACCAGCAGGACCGTCCACCCCAGACGGTCGCCGACGACCTCGGACACGGGCTGCCGCAACGACAGCGAGTCGCCGAAGTCGCCCGCGACGGCGTGCCGCAGCCAGGCGAGGTACTGCTCGACCACGGGCCGGTCGACGCCCCAGTTCTCCCGGATCCGGGCGATCCGCTCGGGGCTCGCGCCGATGATCCGCACGCCGAAGTACCGCTCGATCGGGTCGAACGGCGAGGCCTTGGCGAGGACGAACAGCGCGAAGCTCACCAGCAGCAGCACCGGGACGGCGAAACCGAGGCGCCGCAGCGCGAGCCGCCCGATCGCCCGGCCCCGACGCCGCCGCGCGGTGGCGGTCACGGCTTGGGGGTCCAGCGTTCGAGGTTCCACCAGACCGCGTGCACCAGGCCGTGGTCGTGCGGCTCGACCTGCTCCTCCTGGCCGTTCCACCGGTCCCGCAGCACGTAGGTGTGGTCCAGGAACACCAGGAACGCCCAGCCGGGGTCGGCGGTGTAGGCCTTCTGGAAGTCGGTGTAGGCCTGCTTGCGGACGGCCGGGTCGAGGCTGCGGCGGCCGGTGTCCAGCGCCGCGTCCACGGTCGCGTTCCGGTACAGCGACATGTTGACGTAGCCTTCCTGGCCCGCGTAGCGGGAGTGCAGCAGCGAGTACGCCGCGGTGTCCGGGTCGTAGGGGTCGCCGCCGCCCCAGACGCTCGCGGCCTCGCTCCGCCGCTGGAGCATCACCTCGAACGTCGTCGCCTCCACCGGGGCGTCGATGCCGAGCCGCGCGATGTCGCTCGCGGTCGCCAGCGCCAGTTCCTTGCGCAGCACGTCCGGTGCGGGGTAGAGCACCGGCAGGCGCGCGGCCTGGCCGTCGCGGGACCGCTTGCCGTCCGACCCGAGCAGCCACCCGGCCTCGTCGAGCAGCCGCGCGGCGCCGTCGGGGTCGTGGCGGAACACCGCGCCCTGGTCGTACCAGTCGGCCAGGTACGGCGAGATCGGGGTGGCCGCGGGTTTCCCGGCTCCGGCGAGCACGGTGTCGATCATCGCCTGCCGGTCGATGCCGAGGTTGATCGCGAGGCGCACCCTGGGATCGGAGGTCAGCGGCAGCTCGGACGGGATGCCGAGGCCGCGGTAGTCCGCGGAGGGGTTGCGCACCACCCGGTAGCCGTCGCGGTCGCGGTAGGCGCCCGCGAGCTTCGGCGGCAGCACCGTGCCGTCGAACTCGCCCGCCGCCATCCGCGTGGCGCGCGCGTTGTCGTCGGCGACGAACACGACGGTCACGGTCTTCACCGCCGGAGCACCGCCCCAGTAGGACTCGTTGGCCCTCAACACCATCCGGTCGCCCTTGCGCCACTCGGCGACCGTGTAGGGCCCGGTCCCGACCGGCGCCGAGTTGAACGGCGCGGAGTTCACGTCGACCCCGTCGAAGGCCTTGCGGGGCACGACACCCAGCGCCAACTGCTGCGCGAACGGCGCGTACGGGTACTTCAGCCGGAACTCCACCGTGCGGTCGTCGGGCGCGGTCACGTCGGCCAGCGCGTCCAGGCGGGAGGCGATCGTGGAGTTGGTCCCGGGGTCGAGCACCGACCTGAAGGTGAACACGACGTCCTGCGCGGACAGCGGTGTGCCGTCGGAGAACGTCGTGCCGGCGCGCAGCGTCGCCGTCCACACCAGACCGTCGGCCGACGCGGTCGGCAGCCGCTCGGCCAGCGCGGGCACGAGCTGGAGCTTCGCGTCCCGCGCCACCAGCCCGTCGAACACCTTCGACGCCCCGTCGGGGGCGTACCCCAGGATCGGGTTGAGGTTCTCCGGCTCGCCGCCCGCGCCGATGACGATGGACCCACCGGTCTGAGCCGAACCCCCACCGCCGTCCGGCGAGGTGCACCCGAGGAGCAGGAGCCCCACTGCCGCGAGAACGGTCGTCGGTCCGTGGCGCACGCGTGTCCCCCGAACGTGGTGGTCCTCTGTTGCGGGAAGATGCTAACAGCAAGTTGCTGGCAACAAGAAGCCGGAAATGTCGCGTTCGTCGCACGGAGCCGCCGGGGCCGTGCGCGTCCCCCGGCCCGGTCGACCACAATCGACCACCGGTCGAGACGGGGGAGCGGTGGTCGTGGTCGTGCCGTTGCGGAGGAACCGGCGGTTCCAGCTGCTCTGGGTGGGCAGCGCCGTGTCCCAGCTCGGCACGGAGCTGACGAAGTTCGCGCTGCCGTTCCTCGTGCTGGCGCTGACGGGCTCGCCGGGGTGGGCCGGTGTGGTCGTCGGGACCCGCACCGCCGCGTTCATCACCGCCCAACTGCCCGCCGGCATCTGGGTCGACCGGTGGGACCGCCGCCGCACGCTGCTCCTCAGCCAGGGCGCGCAGCTGGTCAACGCGGCGGTGCTGGCCCTGCTGATCGTCCTCGGCGGGGTCGAGCTCTGGCACCTCCTCGTGCTGGGCGCGGTGGACGGGGTCTGCACCGCGTTCGGCGGACCCGCCCGCACGACCGCGATCCGCGCCGTCGTCCCACCCGACCAGCTGCGCGGCGCGTACGCCCAGGAGGAGGCGCGCGGCCACGCGGGCAGGCTGGTCGGCCCGCCGCTGGGCGCCTTCCTGTTCGGACTCGGCCGCGCGCTGCCGTTCGTCGTGGACGTGCTGACGTTCCTGGTCTCGTTCCTCTGCTCGCTGTTCGCGACGGTGCCCCGGCACCCGGACACGCCGCGCGCGGCGGAGCGGACGAGCATGCGGCGGGAGGCGGCCGACGCCGTCGGGTGGCTGTGGCGGCAGCACGGCCTGCGCGGCGTCTGCTTCGCGGTGATGGCCATGAACCTGCTCGGCGGCGCCCTCCTGATCCCGCTCATCGTGCTGGTCGGGGAACGCGGCGGCGACGTCCTGACCACCGGCGTGGTCTACGCGGGCATCGGCGTGGGCGGCCTGCTCGGCGCGCTGCTGTCCGCGCGCATCGGCGGCCTGCTCCCCGCGGGCAGGCTGCTCATCGCCATCCTCGTCCTCTTCGGCGCGTGCAACGCCGCGATGGTCCTCCCGATCGCCGCGTGGTGGCCGATGATCCCCCTCCTGATCACCTCGCTCACCACCCCGACGCTCAACGTCGTCATGAACGTCGCCATCTCCAGACTCGTCCCGGAGGCCATGCTCGGCCGCCTGGACGCCCTGCTCACGGTGGTCGGCATGGGCCTGTCCCCGCTCGCCCCGGTGCTGGGCGGGGTGCTCGCGGCGGAACTGGGGGGCGCGGTCGCCGTGCTCGTGCTCGGTGTCGGGTTCCTCCTGACCGCGCTGGTCGCCGCGGCCAGTCGTGACCTGCGCGAGTTCACCGACGACGAGTCCACCGCGTGAACGGTCGGCTCGTTGATCGCGTGGTGTCCGGTGGTCGGGTTTGCTCGACTCCAGGGCGGATGCCGACGATGTGAGACCTGACATTGCACAAGGCCAGCCACACCTTTGGAAATCTGAGCCGTGCGCGTTGTGCGGTGGTGGCTCTTTTGCTCAGCTTCAGCCTTTCCATCCTCTCTTGGCACGTCATCCGGCCACACAGCAGTGCGATGTCGACCGCGAGTTCCTCGAAGTACCGGTAGGCGGAGCCTGGGACGTACCGATCCTCGTCCCACACCGTGATCTGCCCGAGGTACTTGCGCACCTCGGGGTCCTCCCAGGTTCGCAGTGCTGCGTAGCCAACGGTTGTCGGAACAAGGTCGTCCAGTGTCACTACTCCCCGCCGAACGTTGTGTCCCACGTTGTTGAAGTAGTCGAGGAGGTGGATCAGGGCCAGTTCGTCCTCCGTGCCGAGGAACTCGTCGCTGTAGACGAACCTGCCGTGGTCGATATCCATGAAAGTCGTGGTGATGTGCGTGCTCAGGTAAAAATCGTTCGTGTAGTTCCGAATCAATTCAGCGCGGCGCATCTGCCTGCCAAATTTCCGGGTCCTCAGGTAGGTGATCCATGAAGCCAGGACGCCGGCTACCGCGATCAAGTGTTCTGGTCGCACGGCACGGGGGACCGGGTGAGGGCGAAAATTGGTGACGAAAGCGGTGGGATCTTCATGTGGAGCAATCGACCCTTGAGAACTGGACGTTACGGGTCCAGTCTCAGGGCCTGTTCGAGGATCGCGTCCACGATGACCCGGCAGCGGTGCTCCGTGTGGTTCCTCGGACAGGGGATTGCGGGAGGCGCGGTCGCCGCGGCCAGTCGTGACCTGCGCGAGTTCACCGACGACGCGCCTCCCAGCTCTCCCTAGCCCGTCACGGCGGGCGATGCCGCGTGCTCGGCCAGCCGTCGCGAACCACCGGTGCCGTCGGCCGGTACCGCCCACACGCCGTCGTCGAGTCCGTACAGGACGGTCGTGTCGTCCTGCCACAGCGCCTGGTCGTCGACGCCGCGCGTCTCGGCCAGCTCCGTCTCCTCCAGCGTCGCGAGGTCCAGCACCGCCAGTCTCCACACGCCGTCGGACACCCTCTTCTTGAACGCGACCCGCGTGCCGTCCGGTGACAGCGACGGGCACTCGACGTTCTCGCGCACCACCTTCCCCTGGTAGCGCGCGTAGTCCGCCTCGACCAGGTAGGTCTTCCCCCGGCTGCCGAGGGTGGCGTAGAAGCGGGTGCCGTCCGGGGCGAACGTGGTTCCCCAGTAGTTGACGTCGGCGGCGAAGTAGCGGCGGTCGCCGGTGTACACCGGCAGCTCCTCGATCGTCTTGACCAGCCGCCCCGTCTCGACCTCGTAGAGCCCGGACCTGGTCGAGAAACCCGTCGCGGCGTAGGAGTCGCCGGTGACGAACAGGGTCCAGTGGACGATCTTCCCGTCCGGGGACACGCGGGCGCGGCTCGGTGCGCCGGGCAGCGACTCCTGGTGGCGCACGGCGAGGTTCGCGTCGAGCACCCGCACGTCCGTGACGGCGGGCAGCACGCCGGGCCTGGCGGTCAGGCACACCGCGGTCCGCCGGGCCACGGCGAACCGGTCGCACTCCAGGCCGCTCACCCGCCGCGGACCACCCGGATCGGACACCGGCACCGAGGCGACGCGGCCGGTGCCGGTGTCGCGGAACAGGAGTTGGCCCGGTGCCAGGGTGAGCTGCTCGGCCGCCGGTTCGTCGGTGGCGGACCCCTGGCGCGCCGCGACGGTGAACACCACGGCGGCGCCGACGAGCAGCACCGACCCGAGGAGGGCGATCAGGAGGCGCTTCACGACCGCACCGGCCTGACCACCGCGGCGGCGGCGACGACGACGGTGAGCGCGCCCGCGGCGACGAGCACCGCGGGGCGCGGCCCCCAGACCGTCCACGCCAGTCCGAAGAGGACGGACGAGGCCATGCGGGCCACCGCCTGCCCGGTCTGGACGACGGCGAAGCCGGTGGCCCGCAGTTCGGCCGGGACCACCGGGCCCGCCGCCGCCATCAGCACCCCGTCGGTGGCCGCGTAGAACACGCCGTGCAGCGCCAGCGCGAGCACGGCGAGGCTCGGACCGGACACCGGTCCGCACACCACGACCAGCGCCGCACCGAGCGCCGCGTGACCGCCGAGGAACACCGGCCACCGGCCGATCCGGTCGGCGAGCCTGCCGATCGGCACGGCCAGCAGCAGGTAGACCGCTGCTGTGCCGAGCGGCAGCAGCGGGAAGAACGCCACGGGCACGTCCCAGCGCCGTTGCAGCACCAGGTAGAGGAACGCGTCCCCGACGGTGACCAGCCCCAGCGCCGCGGCCCAGACCACGATCCGGCGGAAGTCGCCGCGCCGCAACAACTCCAGCGCGGCCCCCGGTGACACCGCGGCCCGGTCGGCCGTCCCCGGCCGGTCGCGGACGAACAGCACCAGCAGGAGCACGCCGACCGCCGCGACGCAGAAGCTGGTGAAGAACACCGCCGGGTAGCTGCCGAGGCTGACGGCCAGCACGCCCATCGCGGCCACGGGGCCGAGCAGGGCGCCGACGGTGTCGAGCGCCCGGTGCACGCCGAACGACCGGCCGAGCGCGGCGGGGTCGCTGCTCAACGAGATCAGCGCGTCGCGCGGGCCGGTGCGCAGGCCCTTGCCGGTCCGGTCGGCGGCCAGCACGACGCCGATCGCCGCGACCGACGACCCGGCCGCCAGCAGGCCGAGCTTGCACACCGCGGACAAGCCGTACCCGAGACCGGCGACCGCCTTGAGCCGTCTCCACCGGTCGGCCAGGTGGCCGCCGAGGACCCGCACGACGGCGGTGGCGCCCGCGTACAGCCCGTCGAGCAGCCCGAACTGCAACGGGTTCAGGCCGAGGCCGAGCACCAGGTACAGCGGGAGCACGGCGGTGACCATCTCCGAGGAGACGTCGGTGACGAGGCTGACCGCGCCGAGCGCCAGCACGTTGGCGGGCACCCGCCGCTTCACGGGCGCCGGGTCGATCCCGGTCGCGAGGTCGGGGGTGCGGCTTGCCGCGATGTACATGCTCGCCCCTAGTGGCAGGTGTAGGTCGGGCTGCTGTCCAGCACCGACCTGTCGAGACCGATGAGCTGCGTCGAGAACGTCGTGTCCGTCATCGACAGCTTCACCACGCCGAACGCCCGCAGCAGCTTCGCCGTGGTCGGGTGGGCCGCGTTCACGTCGTAGAGCGGGGCTCCGCCCGTGCCGCCGAGGATCTGCACCGGACCGTTCGGATCGGCCTTGCCCGCCCCGTTCTGCGGGACGAACCTCTCGTAGTGGTGGTCGTGCCCGTTGAGCACCAGGTCGACCCGGTTGTCGACCAGGACCTGCCACAGCGGGGCGCTGTCGGGGTTGTCGCCGTGGTCACCCGAGCTGAACCGCGGGTGGTGGTAGTACGCGGCCACGCAGCCCCTGGTGTTGGCGGCGAGGTCCCGCTTCAGCCACGCGAGCTGCGCGGGCTCGGCGAAGTCGTGGGTGGTGAAGTCGTTGGAGTCCAGGGCGATGAAGTGCCAGTTCCCCATCTCCCACGAGTAGTAGTTCTTCCCCTGGGGGGTGGCGATCGGACCGAAGTAGTCGCGGTAGCCCTGGAACGGCGTGTCGTCGTAGGTCTCGTGGTTGCCGGGGACCGGGTGGGTGATGCTCTTGAACTTCCCCCACGTCTTGTCGTAGTGGTTTCGGAAGTCCGACAGGTGCGCGTCGTCGTACTGGTTGTCGCCCATGGTGATCACGGCCGCGGGGTTCATCGCCTCGACGAGCTTCGCGGTCTTCGGGTGGACGCAGTCCGGGTCGCTCGCGGTGCACTGGTAGGCGATGTCGCCCGCCGCGGCGAGCACGAACGACCCGCTGCCACCGGGTTTCGTCCTCGCCGTGACGGCCGCGCCGACCGGCGAGGTGTTGCCCGCGGCGTCACGGGCCCGCACGGCGTAGGCGTAGTCGGTGTCCGCGGTCAGACCGGTGTCGTTGAACGAGGTGGTCGCGCTGGTCGCGACCACCTGCCCGCCGCGCAGGACGTCGTAGCCGGTGACGCCGACGTTGTCGGTGGACGGCGACCAGGCCAGCGCGACGCTGCTCGCCGTGGTCGTGCCCGCCGTGAGCCCGGTGGGCGTGCTCGGCGCCAGGGTGTCACCGGTCGAGTCGGCCGAGCCGTACGCCTTGACCTCCCAGAGGGAGTAGCCGTACTTCGTGGCGCGGGTGGTCCCCACGACGCGCAGGTACCGGCCGTGCGCGGCCAGGCCGGGCAGGTCGTCGGT
>NZ_DASUSQ010000013.1:0-66316 GCF_036375055.1 Umezawaea sp. | reverse complement strand
GACCGTCACCTTCTGCATCACGACATCCTCGACCGGCCGATCGCCGCGCGCGGTCGGGACCGCGCCGATCTCCTCCACGACGTCCATGCCGGAGGTCACCTTGCCGAAGATCGCGTGCTTCCCGTCGAGCCACGGCGTGGCGGCGAGCGTGATGAAGAACTGGGAGCCGCCGGTGTTCGGGCCGGCGTTGGCCATCGACAGGATGCCGGGTCCGGCGTGCGTGAGACCGGCGCCGAACTCGTCGTCGATCTGGTAGCCGGGGCCGCCGCGGCCGGTGCCGGTGGGGTCACCGCCCTGGAGCATGAAGCCCGCGATGACCCGGTGGAAGATCGAGCCGTCGTAGAAGGGACCCGAGGCTTCGCCCTTGGCGTTCGGCTTCGAGTACTGCTTCGTGCCTTCGGCCAAACCGACGAAGTTGGCCACCGTCTTGGGGGCGTGGTCGGGGAAGAGGTTGATGCGGATGTCGCCCTGCGAGGTGTGCAGGGTCGCCGTCACCTTGGTCCCGACGAAGGATTCGTTGCTGTCAGCCACCACACCATCGTGCCATCCCGGGCGCCGATGTTCAGGAACGGGCAGGATGGGTATGCCTAGTGCATGACTGACCGACAGCTTCTGGAGCGCGATATGGACGAGGTGCAGGCCATGACCAAAGCCGGTGAGTCGGTCGGCAAGGCCGTCGGAACCGGCTTGCGCGCGGCGCGTCGCGGAGCGGTCCGCGCCGGGCACGTGGGTGCGGAGACGGCGGTGCAGCTCGCTGGGAGGGCGGAGACGAAGCTCGCCGAGCGCGGTGTGACGGCCGACCAGCTCCGGGGGATCTTCGCGGAGACGGCCGACGTGCTGGCTTCGAAGGCCGAGGAGGTCGAGAAGTCGACCCGGAAGACCAGGAAGAAGCTGGCCAAGCAGCGCAAGCAGCTCGCCAAGCGCGGCGGCCAGACCCGTGCCGAACTGCTGGACAGGGCCGAGGGCATCCGCAAGGACGTGGCGAAGGCCGCGGTCCGAGCGCGCAAGGACGCCAAGGTGCGGGCCAAGGACGTTCGCAAGGCCGCCAAGCAGGCCCGCAAGGACTTCGCCCGCGAGACGCCGAAGAGCCGTCGCCGCTGGCCGTGGATCCTCGGCATCCTCGCCGCGGGTGCCGTGGCCGGGTACGTGGCGCTCACCAAGCGTCCGGAGGAGGTCCACCTGCACGAGGAGCCCCAGGCGTCGACCACCCCGGAGCCGACGACCTCGGCCCCGGTGCCCACGCCGCCCCCCACCACGACCACCGCTCCCACGCCCACCCCTCCGCCGCGCCCGACCGACACGACGCCGCGCGGGTCCGACACGACGCCGCGCGGGTCCGACGCGGAGCACGCCCGCAACGGCCAGGTGGCCGACCGCAAGGCCTGACCACCGAACACACGCCGCCGAGCCTCGACGCCGACACTGTCGGTGCCGGGGCTTTGGTGTGCCCGGCTCCCCGCACCACCGGGGCCTGCCGCGCCAGCACTGCTTCCCAGTTGGGCGCACGGACCCACGGGACCTGACATTTCCAGGCCATTTTTTCGGTTCGGGCGTGTCGCGTCCCGGCGGGCAGCTGAACAGTCCCCCGTTCTCCACCCGAACGAGTTGTCCACACCCCGCTGACCGAACCCGGAACCGTCGTACCCCCGCCGTAGCTTGTACGTCGGGGGGCCCGCCCGACAGGGGACCTCTGCCGAGCCGACCCCGCGGTCGCCCAACCGAGATCGCTGAGCCGAGCCCGTGGCTCAGCTCAGCCCGAGGTTGGTGACGACCGTCTCGGTGATGCGGCGCGCCTTGATGGTCTGCTGCTGGTTGCTGGTGACGACGACCGCGTTCGCGCCCTTCGCGACGGCGTACACGGCACCGGTGTCGGACGTCAGCGAGCCGCCGTTCCACCCTTCGGGCGCGGTCGCCGGGCTCGACTTGTCGATGGGCGCGGCGCGGTCGACGATCGCCTTCGCGACCGTGGCGTCGCCCTCGTAGACCCAGACGCTGAGTTGGACGTCCGTCGAGTTCGCGTAGAAGAAGCACGCCGGGTTGGGGCTGTCCTCCGACAACCGGACCTTGCGCACCAACTGTCCGTTCGACTCCTGGACAACCCCTGTCGAAAGATAGGGGCAGTCACCGTCCGCAACCGGCTGGGGTGCCCCTGGCGCCTCTTTCGGCGTAGCGGAAGGTGTCAGTTGGACGCTGGTCTTGCTGCCCGTAGTTGATGTTGAGACGGGTTGCTCCGTGCTGCAGCCAGCCAATACTCCGATCAGCAGCAGGGACGGTACTGCGAACAACACGCGACGCTTCACCTTGCTGAATCCAATCAGTTTGCTGTCGATGATCGATAAGTTGCGGACCTAGTCACGCAACGTCATCGGCGTTAGCTTGTCCTTACCCTGCCGGTCGCCCTGCTAGTGAGGACAAAGAATGAGTCTTATCGACCGCGGTCGAGACCACGCGCTGGCACTGTTCAGGATCGTCGTGGGACTGCTCTTCGCCTGCCACGGAGCCCAGAAGTTGTTCGGGTTCCTCACCACCAAGCCTCCGGTGTCGATCACGACGTGGCCCAGCGGGCCGAGCGGTGTGATCGAGATCGTGGCCGGCGTGCTGATCATGGTTGGTCTCGGTACCAGGATCGCCGCGTTCATCGCTTCGGGTTCGATGGCCTACGCCTACTTCTCGGTGCACCAGCCGAAGGCGTTGATGCCGATCGAGAACAGCGGAGAGCTGGCGGCGATGTACTCCTGGGTGTTCCTGCTCCTCGTCTTCACCGGGCCTGGAGCCTGGGCGTTGGACAAGGTGCTGGCTTCTCGACGTCAGGCGTCTCCGGAGTTGCAGAACGCGTGAGTTGAGACGAGATTCCGTGCAGAACGAACAAGCCCCTGCTCGCAGCGCGGCGAGAAGGGGCTTGTTCGGGACTTCTACGGTGGAGACGAGGGGAATCGAACCCCTAACCCCCGCCTTGCAAAGGCGGTGCTCTGCCAATTGAGCTACGTCCCCTCTCGGGGGCGGTAGACGAGCCCGCCCTCGCAGGGTTCAGTCGGTGGGTGCGGTGGCCTCGCGCCAGAGGTCGGCGTCGGCCTTCGCGGCCTTGTTGCGCTTGACGAACAGCAGCACGGCGCCAGCGACCGCAACCAGTGCGATGATCTTCTTCATGGAAGCTCCCGTTCGATGACCCGATGGTCGACCACCGGGGGTCCAGGGGGCCTTGGCCCCCTGGCGGGGGTTGGGGGTGTGATCCCCAATGTTATAACGAATCGGTGAAGGCGGGCCCGGTGTTACCCCGCGCGGTTCACCTAATCGATCGTGGGCCTAGGAGGACTCGAACCTCCGACCCCTTCGTTATCAGCGAAGTGCTCTAACCGTCTGAGCTATAGGCCCTGATTGGTGCAACGACAGGAAGATTACCGTACCGCCTGTCGTTGCCCCAAATCGGGGGTGCCTAGATCATTCGCGCTCGGAGAGCGTGAGCTCCAGACCACCCGCGAGGTCCGCCGACACGTTGTAGACGAACGCGCTGACCGTGGCCAACGCGGTGAACAGGACGATGTTCACCGCGCCGATGATGGCCGCGACGCCGAACACGCGACCCGCGCTGATGAGCGGGTCACCGGCCTGCTCGCTGCCGGACAGCAGGTCCTGCGCCGTGTTGTTGATCTTGTCCCAGACGCCCATGCCGTTCAGCACGCCGTAGAGCACGCCGATCGCCACCAGCCACACGAAGAACAGCGCCACGCTGAGCACCAGGGCGAGCTTCAGCACCGACCACGGGTCGACGCGCTTCACCTGGAGGCTCGCCCGACGCGGCCCTCGACCGGGACGCCTGGCGCTGGGCGCCGCGGCACCCGGCCGGGCGCTGGACGTGCCCAGGTTCACCGACGTCCGACCACCCGAATCCGGCGGGACCGGCCGCGCCACGGCGACCGTGTCCGGGTCCTGCGCCGGGTAGGCGGGCTGCTCGGCGGGCGCGGGCTCGACCGGGGTCACGCTGTCGCTCGTCGGGTAGCCAACCGTTTGCGCCTCGCCGTACTGCGCGTCGCTGGTCACCCGCTGCCAGGGCGGGGGCGCCGCCGCGACGAAGTCGAGCCCGTCGGAACGCTCGGCGGGCGCCTCCGGCGGGACCTCGACCTTCACCGTCGCCTCGGCTGTGGACTGCTCGGCCGTCTTGGGGGGCGTGGCGGCCGGAGCAGCCGCCGCGGCCTTGGCCTCGGGTGCCTTGGCCTCGGGTGCCTTGGCGGCGGGCGCCTTGGCAGCCGGAGCCGCCGGGACCGACGGAGCCCCCGGTGCGGCGGGCGCCGCCTGCGCGGCCGGGGTGGCCGGAGCGGCCGCACCAGCGGCGGCCGCCTTCGCCTGCGACTTCGAGATCTCGACTGTCGCGCCGTCGGCGACCTTCGAGGGCTCGGCCTTCTCGGCCGACTTCGGCGCGGCCGGCTTGTCCGCGCCCTTCGAAGGTGTCGCCTTGTCGGCGACCTTCGCCTTCGACCCCTGGTCAGCACCACCCTGCAAAACAGGTTTGGTGATCACCGCCGTCTTGTCCGCGTCCCGACTTTCCGGGTTCTCGGATGAAGTCACGAGCAGTCCTCAACCTCTCGTCCGCGTTAGTTGGCGGGCTCAGCCTCGTCCCCATCAATGGGGACGTCGGAAGGCTCGTCGGCGTTGCCTGCGACGGCGATCAAAGTGGTGCCCTCGCCGAGGTTCATCAGCCGGACCCCCTTGGTCTGCCGCCCCGCCTTGCGAACCTCCTTGGCGCTGGTCCTGATGACCCCGCCGGTAGAGGTGATCGCGTACAGCTCGTCGTCGACGTCGACGATGAGCGCTCCGACAAGCCTCCCACGTCGGCGGTCGTGCTGGATGGTCAGCACACCCTTGCCGCCACGCCCCTGGACCGGGTAGTCCTCCAACGGCGTCCGCTTCGAGTACCCGCCATCGGTGGCGACCAAAACGAACTTGCCCTCCTCGACCACGCCCATCGACAGCAGCTCGTCGCCGCCGTTGAAACGCATGCCCAGGACGCCTGACGTGGCACGACCCATGGGGCGCAGCGCCTCGTCGGTCGCGTGGAAGCGGATCGACTGGCCGTCGGTCGACACCAGCAGCAGGTCGTCCTCCGCGGAGCAGAGCACGGCACCGACCAGCTCGTCGTCGTCGCGGAGGTTGATGCCGATCAGACCACCCGATCGGTTGGAGTCGAAGTCGGACAACTTGGACTTCTTGACCAGACCGGTCTTGGTGGCGAGCACCAGGTACGGCGCGACCTCGTAGTTCTTGATCTGGATGACCTGGGCGATCTCCTCCTCCGGCTGGAACGCCAGGAGGTTCGCCACGTGCTGGCCGCGCGCGTTGCGGTTGGCCTCGGGCAGCTCGTACGCCTTCGCCCGGTACACCCGGCCCTTGTTCGTGAAGAACAGGATCCAGTCGTGCGTGGAGCACACGAAGAAGTGCGCCACGATGTCGTCCTGCTTGAGCTGCGCGCCCTGGACGCCCTTGCCGCCGCGCTTCTGCGCCCGGTACAGGTCGGTCTTGGTGCGCTTCGCGTAGCCGGTGCGGGTGATCGTGACGACCACGTCCTCGACCGCGATCAGGTCTTCCATCGACACGTCGCCGTCGAACGGGATGATCTTGGTGCGCCGGTCGTCGCCGTACTTGTCGACGATCGCCATCAGCTCCTCGCGCACGATCGCGCGCTGGCGCTCCGGCTTGGCCAGGATGTCCTCGAGGTCGGCGATCTCCAGCTCGATCTCGGCCAACTGGTCGATGATCTTCTGGCGCTCCAGGGCGGCCAGGCGGCGGAGCTGCATCTCCAGGATCGCGTTCGCCTGGATCTCGTCCACCGACAGCAGCTCGACCAGACCGGTGCGCGCGATGTCCGGGGTCTGCGACCGGCGGATCAGGGCGATGACCTCGTCGAGCATGTCCAGCGCCTTGACCAGGCCGCGCAGGATGTGGGCCCGCTCCTGGGCCTTGCGCAGGCGGAACCTCGTCCGCCGGACGATGACCTCGACCTGGTGCCGCACGTAGTGCCGGATCATCTGGTCGATCCGCAGCGTGCGCGGCACCCCGTCGACCAGCGACAGCATGTTCACGCCGAACGAGTACTGGAGCTGGGTGTGCTTGTAGAGGTTGTTCAGCACGACCTTCGCGACGGCGTCGCGCTTGATCGTGATCACGATGCGCATGCCGCGGCGGCTGTTCGACTCGTCTGCGATGTTCGCGATGCCGGTCAGCTTCTGGTCGCGGACGAGCGCGGCGATGTTCTCGACCAGGTTGTCCGGGTTCACCTGGTACGGCAGTTCGGTGACGATCAGGACCGTGCGGCCCTTGGCGTCCTCGTCGATCTCGATGACGGCGCGCATCTTCACCGAGCCGCGGCCCGTGCGGTACGCGTCCTCGATGCCCGAGTTGCCGAGGATCAGACCGTAGGTCGGGAAGTCCGGACCCTTGATCCGCTCGATCATCGCTTCGAGGGTCTCCTCGTCGGAGGCCTCCCAGTTGTCCAGCGCCCACACCACGCCCGCCGCGACCTCGCGCAGGTTGTGCGGCGGGATGTTGGTCGCCATGCCGACCGCGATGCCCGAGCTGCCGTTGATCAGCAGGTTGGGGATGCGCGAGGGCAGGACCTTGGGCTCTTCGATCCGGCCGTCGTAGTTGGGCCGGAAGTCGACCGTCTCTTCCTCGATGTCGGCCAGCATGTGCATGGCCAACGGGGTGAGCCTGCACTCGGTGTACCGCATCGCGGCCGCGGGGTCGTTGCCCTGCGAACCGAAGTTGCCCTGGCCGTCGATCAGCGGGTACCGCATCGCCCACGGCTGGGCCAGCCGCACGAGCGCGTCGTAGATCGACGAGTCGCCGTGCGGGTGGTAGTTGCCCATCACGTCGCCGACGACGCGCGCGCACTTGTTGTAGCTGCGGTCCGGGCGGAAACCGGAGTCGAACATCGAGTAGAGCACGCGGATGTGCACGGGCTTGAGCCCGTCGCGCACGTCCGGCAGCGCACGACCGACGATGACGCTCATCGCGTAGTCGATGTACGAGCGCTGCATCTCGTGCTGGATGTCGACCATCTCGGTGCGGTCGTGGTCCGGCCCCGGCGGCAAAGTCGTCTCGGTCAAGGTTCTTCTTCCTCTTCGCCAGGCGAGTAGGTCTACAGGTGGACGGGTGGCGTCACACGTCCAGGAACCGGACGTCCTTCGCGTTGCGGGTGATGAAGGAGCGGCGCGCTTCCACGTCCTCGCCCATCAGCACGCTGAACAGCTCGTCCGCCGTCGCGGCGTCGTCCAGGGTCACCTGCATGAGCAGGCGGTGGGCCGGGTCCATCGTGGTTTCCCACAGCTCGGAGGCGTTCATCTCGCCGAGCCCCTTGTACCGCTGGATGTTGTCGTCCTTGCCGAGCTTCTTGCCCGCCTTCAGGCCTTCTTCGATCAGGCCGTCGCGCTCGCGGTCGGAGTAGGCGAACTCCGGGTCGATCCGCTGCCACTTGATCTTGTAGAGGGGCGGGGTCGCCAGGTACACGTGCCCGTGCTCGACGAGCGGGCGCATGAAGCGGAAGAGCAGGGTGAGGAGCAGCGTCCGGATGTGCTGGCCGTCCACGTCGGCGTCGGCCATCAGCACGATCTTGTGGTAGCGCAGCTTGCTCAGGTCGAACTCGTCGTGGATGCCGGTGCCGAGCGCGGTGATGAGGCTCTGCACCTCGTTGTTCTTGAGGACCCGGTCGATGCGGGCCTTCTCCACGTTGATGATCTTGCCGCGGATCGGCAGGATCGCCTGGAACATGGAGTCCCGGCCCTCCTTCGCCGAACCGCCCGCGGAGTCGCCCTCCACGATGTAGAGCTCGCACTCCTCCGGGTTGGTGGAGCGGCAGTCCTTCAGCTTGCCGGGCAGGCCGCCGATGTCCAGGGCGCCCTTGCGGCGGACCAGTTCGCGGGCCTTGCGGGCCGCCATCCGGGCCTGCGCCGACGAGACCGCCTTCGTGACGATCGTGCGCGCCTCGTTGGGGTGCCGCTCGAACCAGTCGGCCAGGTGCTCGTTGGTCGACTTCTGCACGAACGACTTGGCCTCGCTGTTGCCCAGCTTGGTCTTCGTCTGGCCCTCGAACTGGGGCTCCTGGAGCTTCACCGAGATGATCGCGGCGAGACCCTCGCGGATGTCGTCACCGGTGAGGTTGGTGTCCTTCTCCTTGAGCAGCTTCTTGTCGCGCGCGTACTCGTTGACGACACGGGTCAGCGCCGCGCGGAAGCCCTCCTCGTGCGTGCCGCCCTCGTGCGTGTTGATCGTGTTGGCGAAGGTGTACACCGAGGCCGTGTAGCCGGTGTTCCACTGCATCGCGACCTCGACCTCGATGCCGTCACCCTTGGCGTCGAAGGCGATGACCTTCTTGTGGACCTCTTCGCGCGTGTGGTTGATGTGCTTGACGAAGTCCTCGAGGCCGTTCGGGTAGTGGAACGTGCGCTCCTTGACCCGCGCCACGTGGCCCTCGGCGTCGACCTCGGTGTCCGCCTCGACGACCCGCTCGTCGCGCAGGACGATCGTGAGGCCCTTGTTGAGGAACGCCATCTCCTGGAGGCGGCGCGAGATCGTCTCCAGGTTGTAGGTGGTCGTCTCGAAGATCGTCGGGTCGGCCCAGAACGTGATGATGGTTCCGGTCTCCGTCGCCGGAGCGCCCTTCGTCAGCGGGTGCGCGGGCTTGGTGCCCTCGTAGCGCTGGTTCCACGTGAAACCTTGGCGCTTCACCTCGACGTCGACGGCGGTGGACAGCGCGTTCACGACCGAGATGCCGACGCCGTGCAGACCGCCGGAGACGGCGTAGGAGTCGCTGTTGAACTTGCCGCCCGCGTGCAGCTTGGTCATGACGACCTCAAGGGTCGGGACCTTCTCCACGGGGTGCATGTCGACCGGGATGCCACGGCCGTCGTCGATCACCCGCACGCCGCCGTTGGCCAGCAGCGTCACGTCCACGAAGGTGGCGTGACCCGCCATCGCCTCGTCGACGGAGTTGTCCACGACCTCCTGGATCAGGTGGTGCAGACCGCGCTCGCCGGTGGACCCGATGTACATGCCGGGCCGCTTGCGGACCGCCTCCAGGCCCTCAAGGACGCTGATTGAGGACGCGCCGTACTCATTCTTGTCTGCCACGGGCCTGGTGTCTCCTCGACATGAAGCGACAGGACGTCGCCGAGCGGCGACGCTGATGGTCATGCTCCCCATTATTCTACCGGTCGGGTACGACGAGGATGCACCAAGGACACCCCTGATTTGGCCTCAGAGGCTCTGAACTTGACCCGGTTGGGTTGGATCGGCTGACCCCAGTGGTCAATTCGGCTGGTGAGCGCTCAGTGCGCCACAGGATCGCCGCTGAACGATCGGCGGCCCTCAGCCATAGGTATCACGTGGGCCGCGCCCTGGAGCGTGCCTGGGGCCGAATCGCCAGTTGGGAGCCTGGGGGCCCTGCACCTTCAGCTTCTTCACCACGCCGTCGCCCACCCCGGCGGCGATGCGCTTGATGAGCTCGCGCTGGAGCAGCCTGAGCTGCGTCGCCCACGCCGTTGAGTCCGCCTGCACCGTCAGTTCGCCGTCGCTCAGCGTGATGGGTTTCGCGTGCTCGGCCACGTCCTCGCCGACGAGCTTGGCCCACTTGCCGAACACGTTGCCGCCCGCGAGCCGCTCGGCCCACCCGTGCTCGGTGGCGACCCGCGAGGCCAGCCTGCCCAGCGGCTGGGGGTCCCGGTCGTCCGGACCCGCGCCCGACCAGCGGCGGCGCTTCGAGCGGTTCGCTCCCCCGGTCGTCCGGCGTCCCGGCTGCTTGGCGCGGCTCTTCGCGGAAGCCCGCGCGGCGGCCAGCGCGGCGCGCGCGAGGTCGGGTCCCCTCAACGTTTCACCGTCTGCTGGGGACAGAACACCCTCTGGAGTGACATCGCCTGTGGATATGTCCGCAATTTGTGGTGAGTTATCCACACCATCCACAGGGTTGTCCCCAGCTGTGCGACTTGTCACACCCGTTCGAGGGACGTCCTCAGACACTGCGCACCTCTCCGTCGCGAACGTCGAACCGAGCACCCGACAGTTCCTCCGGCACGTCCTCGGCCACGGCCGCGGTGATCAGCACCTGCTCCGCGCCCGCCGCCACCTTGGCGAGCTGGCGCCGGCGACCCCGGTCGAGTTCGGCGAACACATCGTCCAGCACGAGCACGGGTTCGGTGCCGTCGACACGCAGCAGTTCGTACCCCCCGAGCCGGAGCGCCAGGGCGAACGACCATGACTCCCCGTGACTGGCGTAGCCCTTGGCGGGCAGCTCGCCGAGCGCCAGCTCCAGCTCGTCGCGGTGCGGGCCGACCAGGCAGACCCCCCGGTCCACCTCCTGCGAGCGGACGCGGTACAGCTCCACGAGCATCGCGTCCTCCAGCTGGCTCCGGTCGGCCCTCGGCCCGCCCGGCACGCCGAAGCCCTCGGGCTGCGACTCGCCGAGGCTCGACCGGTACCGGATCCGCGCGGGCCGCGACTCCGGGGCGACCTCCGCGTACGACGCGGCCACGTGCGGCGCGATGTCCGCGACGAGGTCGAGCCGGGCGGCGAGCAGTTCCGCGCCGTGCTTCGCCAGGTGCCCGTCCCACACGTCCAGGGTGCTGAGGTCGCCGGACCGCCCGGCCCGCTTCGCCGCCCCCGCCGTCTTCAGCAGTGCGCCGCGCTGCTTGAGCACCCGCTCGTAGTCACCGCGCACCCCGGCGTACCGGGGCGCGCGCGCCACGAGCATCTCGTCCAGGAACCGGCGGCGTTCACCGGGGTCGCCGCGCACCAGCGCCAGGTCCTCCGGCGCGAACAGCACGGTGCGCAGGATCCCCAGCACGTCGCGCGGGCGGGGAACCGGGCCGCGGTTGATCCGCGCCCGGTTCGCCTTGCCCGGCGTGATCTCCAGTTCCACCAGCAGTTCGCGGCCGTCGTTGACGACCGCGGTCCGCACCACCGCGCGGGGACTGCCGTGCCGGATCAGCGGCACGTCCGTGGCCACCCGGTGCGACCCGAGCGTGGCCACGTAGCCGAGCGCCTCGACCAGGTTCGTCTTGCCCTGGCCGTTCGGCCCGACCAGCACGCTGACCCCCGGCTCGAACGCCAGGTCGGCGCGCTCCCACGAGCGGAAGTCGCTGACCTGGAGGTGCCTGACGTACAACGGCGGCGTCAGCTCTGCGTGCTACCGCTGCCGGACGTGGGCCCGGCGGCTTGCACGGCGTGACCACCGAACTGGTTGCGCAGCGAGGCGACCGCGCGCATGGCGGGCGAGTCGTCCTGGCGCGAGGCGAACCGGGCGAACAGCGCGGCGGAGATCACCGGCGCGGGCACGGCGAGGTTGATCGCCTCCTCGACGGTCCACCGGCCCTCGCCGGAGTCCTCGACGTGGCCGCGCAGGTCGTCCAGCTCGGGGTCGGAGTCGAGCGCGCGGACCAGGAGGTCGAGCAGCCAGGACCGGACCACGGTGCCGCGCTGCCACGCCTTGATGGTCGCGGGCACGTTCTCCACGAGCTTGGAGGCCTCCAGCAGCTCGAAGCCCTCGGCGTAGGCCTGCATCAGGCCGTACTCGATGCCGTTGTGGATCATCTTCGCGAAGTGGCCCGCACCGACCTGACCGGCGTGCGCGAAACCCTCCTCGCGCGGACCCTCGGGCCGCAGCGCGTCGAAGATCGGCATCGCCTTCTCGACGTCCTCGGCGGCGCCGCCGACCATCAGGCCGTAGCCGTTCTCCAGGCCCCACACGCCACCGGACACGCCGGTGTCGAGGTAGCCGATCCCCTTGCCCGCCAGCAGCTCCGCGTTCACCTTGTCGTCGGTGTAGCGGGAGTTGCCGCCGTCGATCACGAGGTCGCCCTCGGCCAGCAGCTCGCCCAGGTCGGCGATCGTCTGCCTGGTGATGTCACCGGCCGGGACCATCACCCACACGACGCGGGGGGCTTCGAGCTTGTCGACCAGGTCGGCGAGCGAACTCGCGTCGGTGACCTCGGGGTTGCGGTCGTAACCGACAACCTCGTGGCCCGCGCGGCGAATCCGCTCGCGCATGTTGAAGCCCATCTTGCCGAGGCCCACAAGTCCGAGCTGCACGGTGCTGACTCCCCTGTTTTCGAGTTGACGTTTAGCCGGGCAGGCGAACGGGCATCAGCAGGTACAGGTAGCCCGGCGCCACACCGCCCTCATCATCGACCGGCTTCAACAGGGCGGGCCTGCTGGGGGTCGTGAAGGACAGGTGGGCCTTGGCCGTGCGCACGGCGTGCACGCCCTCCAGGAGGTACGTGGGGTTGAACGCGATCGTGACCGGCTCACCGGTGTACTCCACCGGCAGCTCCTCCTCCGCGCTGCCCTCGTCGTCGCCACCCGCCGACAGGCGCAGACCGCCGTCGACGAACTCCAGCCGGACCTGGGTACCCCGCTCCGCGACGAGCGACACGCGCTTGATCGCCTGGACGAGCGAGTCGACCTCGATGATCGCGGCGGCCGAGTGCTCGCTCGGGAGGAGCTGGCGGTACTTCGGGAAGTCGGCGTCGAGCAGGCGGGTCGTCGTGCGCCTGCCGTTGCCGGAGAGGCCGAGGAGCCCGTCGTTGGCCGCGAGCGACAGCTCGACCTTGTTGCCGGAACCGCCGAGGGTCTTGGCCGCGTCGGCGAGCGTGCGCGCCGGGACCAGCACGGCGGTCTCGCTCAGGGTCTCGTTCGGCTCCCACGCGAACTCGCGCATCGCCAGCCGGAACCGGTCGGTGGCGACGAGGGTGAACTTGCCCTCGCCGATCTCCAGCCGGACACCGGTCAGCATCGGCAGCGTGTCGTCCTTGCCCGCCGCGACGGCGACCTGGGCCACGGCCTCGCTGAAGACCTCACCGGCCAGCTCGCCCGCCAGCTGCGGCATGTTCGGCAGCGCGGGGTAGTCCTCGACCGGCATCGTCGGGAGGCTGAACTTGGCGCTGCCACAGGTGATCGTCATGCGGGAGCCGTCGACGGAGATCTCGACGGGGTGGTTCGGCAGCGCCTTGGTGATGTCCGCGAGCAGACGACCGGAGACGAGCGTCTTGCCGCCGTCCGCGATCGTGGCGGGGACGCCGACCGTCGCCGAGACCTCGTAGTCGAAGCCGGAGACGGTGAGCGAGTCGCCAGGCGCGCCGTCCGGGGAACCGGCGTCGAGCATGACTCCACCGAGCACCGGAACGGGCGGCCTGGACGGCAGGCTGCGCGCGACCCAGGCGACGGCGTCGGCCAGGCCGTCGCGCTCGACGCGGATCTTCATGAGCGTCCTTCCTCAGATCGGCATGACCGACCGAGGGGACGGTCGGTCCAACGTGGCGAAGCGTTGGGTGCTGTGGGGGGTGGTGAACCGCTGGGAAGCGGACCGCGTTCGCCTCAGGAGGGGCGGGTTTGGGCTCCGACCTCCCGGCGTGGTTGCTCCACCGTAGAGCGTCCGGAGCCCTCACGTCATCTCGGGGCGGGGAGCGCGGGAGCGCCGTCCGAGCGCTTGTCCCCGGGTTTCGCCACCCCCTGTTTTTCTTTTGTTCTTCTCTTCAAGAGAGAACAACAGCAGTAACAGTAAGGGCTGTGGATAGTGTGGACAACGCACGTCCTTGCTGCTCAGAGGCCCTTGGAACCTGTGGGCAACCGGGGGGTCCCACCCGGGGACAACTCGACGTCCCCGGGGACAACTCGTGGACTGCTCCGTTTGGTCCACAGGAAGGCCGACTTGTCCCCGGGTGCATCCCCGGGTGTGGGTGCAGTTGTACCCGGGTGCTGCACAGGGTCCGAGGCCGAAAACTCCCCCGTTCGGACAACTTTTCTGAGGTTGTGCACAGGCCTTGACCCGTGGTCCAGGAGAAAAGTGGCGGTGCCGCACGGGCTTCCCGGCCCGCGGGAGGTGCTCGCCCCGGTCGTCGTCGAGGGGGCATGGCGGCCTGCGCGGAGGGGTTCGGCGGGGCGCGCGGACGCCGTCCTGGTTTCTGGTCGGGCGCTCGCCGCGGGTCGGGGGCGTCACCGAAAAGCACGCCGCGTCCGACCGGAGGGTCGGGGGTCCCGCGGAACGCAGCGGGCGGGACCACCTCCGTGAGGTGGTCCCGCCCGCTGCCCGGTTCCCGTACTAGACGGTGTGCCGGGACCTCTGCTTGATCCGCGAGGTGAGTTCCTGGACCTGGTCGTAGATCCGGCGGCGCTCGGCCATCTCCTTGCGGATCTTCTTGTCCGCGTGCATCACCGTCGTGTGGTCGCGACCGCCGAACGTCTGGCCGATCTTCGGCAGCGACAGGTCGGTCAGCTCGCGGCACAGGTACATGGAGATCTGGCGGGCGTTCGCAAGCGCTTTCGTCTTGCCCTTGCCGCACAGGTCGTCGATCGTCACGCCGAAGTACTCCGCCGTGACGGCCATGATCGTCGGCGCGGTCACCTCGGGCGCGTGCGAGTCCGGGATGAGGTCCCGCAGCACGATCTCCGCGAGCTGGACGTCGACCGGCTGCCGGTTGAGCGACGCGAACGCCGTCACCCGGATCAGCGCGCCCTCCAGCTCGCGGATGTTCCGCTCGATCCGGGCCGCGATGAACTCCAGCACCTCGGCGGGCGCCGCCAACCGGTCCTGCGCCGCCTTCTTGCGGAGGATCGCGATCCGGGTCTCCAGCTCGGGCGGCTGGATGTCCGTGATCAGGCCCCACTCGAACCGCGTCCGCAGCCGGTCCTCCAGGGTCTCCAGCCGCTTGGGCGGCCGGTCCGAGGACACGACGATCTGCTTGTTCGAGTTGTGGAGCGTGTTGAAGGTGTGGAAGAACTCCTCCTGCGTGCCCTCCTTGCCCTCCAGGAACTGGATGTCGTCGACGAGGAGCACGTCGATGTCCCGGTAGCGGCGCTGGAAGGCGACCTTGCGGTCGTCGCGGAGCGAGTTGATGAAGTCGTTCGTGAACTCCTCGGTCGACACGTACCGCACGCGCATCCCGGGGAACAGGCGCTGCGCGTAGTGGCCGACCGCGTGGAGCAGGTGCGTCTTGCCCAGCCCGGACTCGCCCCAGATGAAGAGCGGGTTGTACGCACGGGCGGGCGCCTCGGCCACCGCGACCGCGGCGGCGTGGGCGAACCGGTTCGAGGCGCCGATGACGAACGTGTCGAAGTTGTACTTCTCGTTCAGCCGGGTCTGCGACGTCGGCGGGTTCGCGGGCCGGGTGAACGGCGTTCCGCTGACCGGGGCGCTGCCGCTGAACGTCGGCCAGATCTCGTGGACGGTCGCGAGCGCCTCGCGGGCCTCGCGCTCCTCGTCCACCTCGTCGCTGTCCGACTCGCCGTCGCCGTCCTCGCCGCCCGGCCCACCCGGCACGGGCGGACCCGGAACGGGCTGGCCGGGCATCGGCGGACCCGGCATGTGACCGGACATGTGGCTCGGCATCTGGCCGGGCATCTGCCCCGGCATCGACTGGTCGAGCAGACCGATCGGCTGGCTGATCCCGTTGCCGCCGGGAACGCCGTGCGCGACCGGGATGGGCGCGGTCGGGGTGTTCACCGGTTCAGGTGAGTCGACCTTCACGGCCAGCGAGACGGCCCGGCCGAGGTGGCGGGACAGCGCGGCGGTGATCGGTTCGCGCAGCGCGCGCTCGATGGCTTCCTTGGCGAAGTCGCTCGGCGCGGCCAGCAGCGCGGTCCCGTCGAGCAGACCGATCGGCCTGGTCACGCGCATCCACGCTCGCTGCTGCGGGGACAGGGTGCTGGCGGCCAGTTCCGCGACCACCTGCTCCCACACGAGACCGAGATCGGTCTGGTGGTTGGACACCTCCGCGCTCCCCTCCCCTCGACGTGCTCCCCCCGTGGAGCTGCCCGCTTCACGGTGTGGACTCGGAGAATAGAGGCATCCACAGAGTTATCCACAACTGTGCACGAACGTGCGTCGGGACGCGGCGGATCCCGACGGTGATTTCAACGCACCGCACGGGCCGTTCGGCGACATCCAGGTGCGCCTCGAAATCCGCGGAGGGTGCACGCTAACAAGCTGGGCGCCGCGTCACAAGGTGGTGCCCCCGCCGATCACCGGGCGTGTCGGGGACCACCCCGATTTGAGAACCGGGCACCCGCTTGCGTACCCTCGGAGAAGTCTCCCGCGAGCGACGGGTGCGTTTGGCGCGCTCTTGCCGCGACCGTCCTGCCCAGGTGCCGGACGGCGCCGGATTGTTGATCGGCTGGGGACGCCCACAGACCTGCTTGGTAGTCAGCACCGGGAGATCCAGCCGTGAGCAAGGGTAAGCGCACCTTCCAGCCCAACAACCGCCGCCGCGCCAAGACGCACGGCTTCCGGCTGCGCATGCGCACCCGCGCCGGCCGGGCCATCCTCGCCGCGCGGCGCACCAAGGGCCGCGACCGCCTGTCCGCCTGATAACAGCAGCGCCGTGCTCCCCGCGGCCGCCCGGCTGACCCGCAGCCAGGACTTCGGCCTGGTGGTTCGCCGAGGCCGCCGTGCAGGACGGCCCCGGCTGGTCGTGCACGCCCTGGTGCGGTCCACAGGGCAGCAGACGTCTACTGAATCCTCGGCGCGGCCCACCTTGGACATGTCCAAGGTGGGCTTCGTCGTGAGCAAAGCCGTCGGCAACTCGGTGGTCCGCCACCGGGTCAGCCGCAAGCTGCGCCACGTCGTCCGCGACCGGCTGGCGCGGCTGCCCGAGGGCACCTCGCTCGTCGTGCGGGCACTGCCCGCCTCGGCCGAGGCGTCCAGCGCGGATCTCGCGGCCGACTTCGACGCCGCATTGCGAAAGCTGTTGCGATGACCACCACGCAGTCGAGTCCACTGGCGCGGGTGCTCATCCTGCCGGTGCGGCTCTACCAGCGGTTCATCTCGCCGTTCCTGCCGCCGAGCTGCCGGTTCTACCCGAGTTGCAGCGCGTACGCCGTCGAAGCGCTGACCGTCCACGGCGCGCTCCGCGGCACCTGGCTGACCCTTCGCAGGCTGGCCCGCTGCGGACCCTGGCACCCTGGAGGCCTGGACCCCGTTCCACCGAGGAGACCTCGCCAGGAACAGGTCCCCGACACATCCGCCGAGGAGTAGCTCAGTGCTCAACTTCATCTACTACCCGGTGTCCTTCATCCTCTGGTGTTGGCACTGGGTTTTCGGCCACGTCTTCGGCGAGTCCAGCGGTGTCGCGTGGGCGCTGTCGGTGGTCTTCCTCGTCTTCACCCTCCGCGCGCTGCTGTTCAAGCCGTTCGTCGGCCAGGTGCGCTCCATGCGGAAGATGCAGGAGTTCGCGCCGGAGCTGCAAAAGATCAAGAAGAAGTACGGCAACGACCGCCAGCGCCAGGCGGCCGAGATGCAGAAGCTCCAGTCCGAGCACGGGGTCAACCCGCTCGGCGGCTGCCTCCCCATGCTCGTCCAGATCCCGGTGTTCATCGGTCTGTTCCACGTGCTGCGCTCGTTCCGGCCCGGCTGGGGCGAGGTCTACTTCTTCGACGCCAAGGGTGTCGAATCCTTCGTCCAGGCGAAGCTCTTCGGCGCGAACCTGTCGACGTTCATCACGATGCCCGCCGACCAGCTCGCCGCGTTCAGCACTCAGCGCAGCTCGGTCATCATCGTGGCGATCCCGCTGATGATCATCGCCAGCATCGCGACCCACTTCACCGCACGCCACTCGGTCGCCCGGCAGACGCAGTCCGCCATGGACAACCCGCAGACCGCCATCATGAACAAGCTGACGCTGTACATCTTCCCGCTGGGTGTGCTCATCGGTGGCCTCTTCTTCCCCATCGCGATCCTGCTGTACTGGCTGAGCAACAACGGCTGGACGCTCGCGCAGCAGCACTTCGTGTACCGGCGCATCGACCGCGAGGAAGAAGCGAAGAAGGTCGAGGCGATCAGCCAGCGCAAGGACCTCGCCCCCAAGCCCGGCGCGAAGCCGAACGCCCCCCGCGCGGGCCAGAAGCCCGCTCCCGGCGTGCGGACGGGCAACGCGAAGGCCATGGGTACCGCGAAGAAGCGACCCGCCCAGCCCGCCCAGGACAAGCAGCCCACCGCGGCGGACTTGACCCCTGAGAGCAACGGCAGCAGCGCGTCGTCCAACACCGAGATCCCCGGCCTGATCACAGGTCGATCCCCTGGCAAGAAGCAGGGCAACAAGAAGCGTCGTTGACCGGGCGCTGGCCCTGGAGAGGAGACATCGTGTCGGAGACGTTGCAGGCGGCCGAGGTGGACGCGGTGGAGGAGACCGCCGAGGCGGAGCCGAAGACGCGTGGCAGTTCGGAAGACCTGCTCGTCCAGGAGGGCGACATCGCGGGTGACTACCTGGAGCGCCTGCTCGACCTGCTCGACTACGACGGCGACATCGACCTGGACGTTGAAGCCGGTCGGGCGATCGTCAGCATCGACGGTGGCGAGGACCTGGAGAAGCTCGTCGGCACCCGCGGCACCGTGCTGGAGTCGTTGCAGGAGCTGACCCGCCTCGCGGTCCAGCAGGAGACCGGCGTGCGCAGCAGGCTCATGCTCGACGTGGCGGGCTGGCGCGCGGGCCGCCGCGCGGAGCTGGCCGACCTCGGCCGCACCACCGCCGAGAAGGTGCTGTCGTCGGGTGAGCGCATCCGCCTGCACCCGATGACGCCGTTCGAGCGCAAGGTCGTCCACGACGCCGTCGCGGCCGTCGCGGGCGTGCACAGCGAGAGCGAGGGCGAGGAGCCCCAGCGTCGAGTGGTGATCCTGCCGCAGGCCTGATCCAGCCAGACCAAGCGAGGCCCGCTCCCCCGTGGAGCGGGCCTCGCTTGGTGTTGGGCGTGTTTCACGTGGAACACCGAGCAGCGGCTCCTGTGACGGGACTCGGGTAGTCGACCGGCGTGTGAGAGCTGGTTGGCGGAGGTGCGGCCCGCCCGACCCTGGTCGCCCGGTGCCGAGCGCCGCCGGAGTCGGCTGGTCGACCCGTTCACCCGCCTGGACGAGTGAGTTCGGGCGGTGTGCCGATGCGGCTCCTGTTCACCAGGTGGTCGTCGATCTCGACGTGGAGTGCGGTGAGAAGGGTGTTCAGGTCGGTCGTCACGCACTGAGCTTGGACACCCTCCGTCCGTCCCGGCTACTGCCTCGTCCAGCCCCGGATCGTCACGCGCGTCGACTCCGGGCCGTTGCCACGGCGCGACACCGCCGGACGACCCCGGTCCAGGGCGGTTCGGTCCACCTCGCCGATCAACCGGTTCGCGGTGATCGACCGCTCAGCCGGTCCGCCGTCGGTGGTGGCGTCGAACTGGGGGTCCACCGCTCACACCCGGCTCGGCGCGTCCGCGTCGAGCCGGGTGCCGCGAGCAGGCGTCGCTGAGCGCCCCGGTGCCGCCTGGTTCACCTGGCCGGTGAACCGTCCGCGCATCAGGTGGTCCACTGCTTCCCGCCGTCGGCCATCGACCCGCCGAACTCCCGCGGGCGCTCGATCAACTCGACGTGGTCGTGCCACCTGTTTCACGTGAAACGCGATCCGTCGGTCGGTCGTGTTTCACGTGGAACGGATCAACCCAGGAACGCTGCTCGGCCGTCTCCGGCACGGCGACGCCCCGCGCGTCGGAGATCAGCCGCCACGCGTCGTCCGGCTCGACGCCGTCCAGGACGAGGAGGCTGGCGGCCAGGAGCGAGGACCGGCCGATGCCCGCCCAGCAGTGGACGACGAGGTGCGCTCCCCCGTGCAGCCGATCCAGGAGGTGCGCCAGCGTCGGGGTGATCTCCTCGCGATCGGGGATGCCGAAGTCGCCGATCGGCGCGCCGTGGAACTCCAGTCCCGCCGCGCTCGCCGCTGCCGCCTCTCCGGTCAGGTCCAGCCTCCGCTGCTCCCCCGGCGTCAGCGCGGAGACGAGGATGTCGGTTCCGCGTGCCCGCAGCGACTCCAGTTCGGCGGCGAGGTGACGTCCGCCCGAGGGATGTGGCATCGTGCTGACCCTGCCCGGAAAGTGGTGCAGGATTGGGTAGGTCTTCGGCTTCGCCATGATTCCCCCTCGTTTCACGTGAAACGCGACCGATCTAACCACCCGATTTGGCGTGTCGACGGGTTCATCCGTCATCATGGACGGCGGCAGTTTTCGCGGATTCTGCGGACGCCCTACCTACTTGCCCATCCACCCGGTCGCCCTCGTGTGCCGCGTGGTTTCACGTGAAACGTCACGGATGGAGACATGGTCGGAGACATGGAAGACCGCGCGAAGCGAGTCTTCGGCGACCACCTCGACCGCGCGATCTCGTTCGCCCAACTGCTCGCCGACCACGGCGTCGAGCGCGGGTTGATCGGACCTCGTGAGGTCGAGCGCCTGTGGGAACGCCACCTGCTCAACTCCGCGGTGATCGCGGAGCTTCTTCCTCAAAATTGTCGGGTGGTGGACGTAGGCTCTGGCGCAGGCCTGCCGGGCGTCCCCCTGGCGATTGCTCGACCTGATCTGGACCTGACCCTGCTGGAGCCGATGGCCCGCCGGGTGGCGTGGCTGGACGAGGTCGTGGAGACGCTGGGGTTGTCATCGGTCACGGTCGTCCGGGGTCGAGCCGAGGAGGCTTCCGTGCGTGAGCAGTTGTCCGGCGTGGATGTCGTGACAGCACGCGCGGTGGCTCCGCTGGAGCGGTTGGCGCGGTGGTGCCTCCCCCTCCTCAAGCCCGGCGGCCAGCTCGTTGCTCTCAAGGGCGAGAGCGCGTTGGAGGAGATGGAGCGCGACGCCGAAGCGGTGCGCCGTGCCGGGGGTTCCCGGCAGCGCGCCGTGTCGTGCGGCGCGGATGTACTCGAAGTGCCGACCACGGTGGTGCTCGTCGAGCGTTCCGAGCCGAGTGGTCGTCGTGACGGAGCACGTCGACGAAGGAAGGATCGGTGAGCGTGTATCCGGATCCGGTACCCCCGCCCGGCAACCCAGCTCTGCAGCCGTTGTTCCAGACGGCTGATGTTCCACGTGAAACAGCGCGTCCGACCGCTTCCGACGGCGCTGTCGGAGCAAGCGAACGTCCCCCGATCAACTCGCACACTGGAACGGCAGGAGACAGCGCCGTGTGGACACCGATCGCCGAAGAGGCCGCCCGCGCAACCCGCGTGCTGCACCCCGACTCCTCGCAACTCCCCCGCCCCACTCGCCGCCGGATCCTCACGGTGGCGAACCAGAAGGGCGGCGTCGGCAAGACGACCAGCACGGTGAACCTCGCCGCGGGTCTGGCGATCCACGGGCTCAAGGTGCTCGTGATCGACCTCGACCCGCAGGGCAACGCGAGCACCGCGCTGGCCATCGAGCACCGCTCCGGCACCCCCTCCGTGTACGAGGTGCTGATCGGTGAGATCTCGGTCGCCGAGGCCGCTCAGGTCAGCAACCAGTCCCCCAACCTCTACTGCGTGCCCGCGACGATCGACCTGGCGGGTGCCGAGATCGAACTCGTCTCGATGGTGGCGCGCGAGTCGCGGCTCAAGGAGGCGCTCAGCTCCGAGGCGCTGGCCGAGCTGGACCCGGACTACGTCTTCATCGACTGCCCGCCGTCGCTCGGTCTGCTGACCGTCAACGCGATGGTCGCCGCGCAGGAGGTGCTGATCCCGATCCAGTGCGAGTACTACGCGCTGGAGGGGCTGGGGCAGCTGCTCCGGAACATCGAGCTCGTCCAGGCGCACCTGAACCCCACGCTGAACGTCTCCACCATCCTGCTCACCATGTACGACGGCCGGACCAAGCTGGCCGACCAGGTGACCAGCGAGGTGCGCGGCCACTTCGGCGACACGGTCCTCCGCACGGTGATCCCGCGCAGCGTGAAGGTCTCCGAGGCACCGGGATTCGCTCAAACGGTGCTCACCTACGATCCGGGCTCACGGGGCGCGATGAGCTACCTGGACGCAGCACGCGAGATCGCCGAGTTCGGCGCGAGGATGGGGTTGGCATGACGGAGCAGCGCAAGGGTGGACTCGGACGAGGGCTCGCCGCCTTGATCCCGAGCGGCCCGCCACCGGGGTCGGGCCCGGTTCGTCCGCCGGCCACGAACGGCAACGGCTCCGCCCCTGCGCGCACCGACACCGCGGAGATCGGCGGCGAGGTGGCGGGCGCGGTGTACCGGGAGCTTCCGGTCAACGCGATCCGCACGAACCCGAAGCAGCCGCGGCACGTCTTCGACGAGGCGGCGCTCAACGAACTCGAACACTCGATCCGCGAGTTCGGCCTCATGCAGCCGATCGTGGTGCGCGAGCTGGGCGGCGACACCTACGAACTGGTCATGGGTGAGCGCCGGTGGCGGGCCACCCAGCAGGCCGGGCTGAAGACGATCCCGGCGATCGTGCGGCACACGCACGACGACGTGATGCTGCGGGACGCGCTGCTGGAGAACATCCACCGGGTTCAGCTGAACCCGCTCGAAGAGGCGGCGGCGTACCAGCAGCTGCTCCAGGAGTTCGGTGTCACGCACGAGGAGCTGGCCGACAAGATCGGTCGCAGCCGCCCGGTCGTGACGAACACGATCCGGCTGCTGAAGCTCCCCCTCCCCGTTCAGCGGAGGGTCGCGGCGGGCGTCCTGTCGGCCGGGCACGCGCGCGCGTTGCTCAGCCTGGAGGACCCCGGCGCACAGGAGGACCTGGCGACGAAGATCGTCGCGGAGGGCATGTCGGTGCGGGCGACCGAGGAAGCGGTGACGCTGGCGAAGAGCGCCGAGCCCGCCAGGGCGAAGGTGGTCCGCAAGAAGACGATCCACGCGCCGGGGCTCCAGGATCTCGCCGAGCGGCTCTCGGACAACTTCGACACCCGCGTGAAAGTCGAACTCGGGCAGCGAAAAGGCCGAATCGTGGTCGAATTCGGGTCCGTTGACGATCTTGAGCGGATCATCCAGCTGATGGCGCCGGAAGCGACAAATCGGACATCGTTGGAGGCCTAAGGGATCCCACCAGGCCCCTTTGTCACGGTGACGATAGCCCTCCGCATCTGAAAGGACACGGAGGGCTATCGAATGTTCACCGTGAAACAGCGCGCTCGATGAGGCCGGCGTAGATCTCCCCGAGCGACTCCCCGGCCGCTTCGACGGCCATCGGGAGCAACGAGGTCTCGGTGAGACCGGGCGACACGTTCACTTCGAGGAACTGGACGGTGCCGTCGTGCGCCACGATCGCGTCCGTCCGCGACACGTCCCGCAGACCGAGCAGCCGGTGCGCGGCGACCGCCAACTCCCCCACCGACTTGGCCGCGGCGGCGTCCAGTCGCGCGGGCGCGTGGAAGTCGGTGAGCCCGGCGGTGTACCGGGACGTGTAGTCGTAGATGCCGCCGCTCTCCGGGACGATCTCCACGGGCGGCAGCGCGTACGGCCCGTCGGGCCCGTCGACGACCGCCACGGCGACCTCGACCCCGTCGACGTACCGTTCGGCCAGCACCGTCTCCCCGTACGCCAGGCACCCGACCATCGCGGTCGGCAGTTCCGCCGCGTCCCGGACGACCTGAGCCCCCAGCGCGGACCCACCCTGGTCGGGCTTGAGCATCAGCGGCAGACCGAGGCTCTCGACCATCGCGTCCAGCACGGGCTGCGCGCCGAGTTCGCGGAACGTCGCGTGCGGCAGCACGACCCAGTCCGGCGTCGACAGCCCCGCCCGTGCCAGCTCGGCCTTCGCGGTCGGCTTGTCCCACGCCCGGCGGCACGCGCGCGAGTCCGTGCCCACGTACGGCACGCCGGTCATCTCCAGGATCGTCTGCACCGACCCGTTCTCGCCCTCACCGCCGTGCAGCGCGACGACGACGGCGTCGGGGCGGTGTTCCCGCAACCGGGCCAGGAGGCCGCGGTCGGTGTCCCACTCCTCCACCGTCACGCCGACCGAGCGCAGCGCGGCAGACAGGCGGCGGCCGGACCGCAGCGACACCTCGCGCTCGTGCGACAGCCCACCGGCGAGTACCGCTACCCAGCGTTCCGACACGACTTACTCCCCAACTAGACGATTGACGTGGAACTGACGAGGCCATCCGCATACCGTCCACAGTGGACAATACGCGGATGGCCTCGGGACGAACTCGGCGGACGGCTCGGGCTAGGCGGTGTCCGGTGACGGGTTCTGCGGACCGGACAGCTCGCGGCTGGTCGTCGGCCCGAACGTGGCGTGCAGCTGGGCCTCGTCCTCCAGGACGTTCGCCAGCCTGCGGACACCCTCGCGGATGCGCTCCGGCGTCGGGTAGCAGTAGGAGATCCTGAGCTGCCTGCTGCCGAGCTTGTCCGCGTAGAACCCGGTGCCCGAGGCGTACGCCACCCGCTGGGTGATCGCGCGCGGCAGCATCGCCTTGGTGTCGATGCCCTCCGGCACCGTCACCCACACGTAGAACCCGCCGTCCGGCCGGTTCCACGAGCAGCCCTCGGGCATGTGCTGCTCCAACGCCGAGATCGCCGCGTCCCTGCGGTCCCGGTAGGCCTCGCGGTAGGTCTTGATCTGGCCCTTCCAGTCGTGCGTCGCCAGGTAGCGCGACACGATCATCTGGTTGAGCGTCGGCGGGCACAGCGTGGCCGACTCGGCCGCCAGGACCAGCTTCTCGCGCACCGCGTGCGGTGCGAGCACCCAGCCGACCCGCAGGCCGGGGGCGAACGTCTTGGAGAACGACCCGAGGTACACGACGTTGTCCGGGTCGGTCGACCGCAGCGCCGGGTACGTCTGGCCGTCGAAGCCGAGCAGCCCGTACGGGTTGTCCTCGACGACGAGCACGCCCGCCTGGCGGCAGATCTCCAGGACCTCGGCGCGACGGGCGACGGACAGCGTCACACCGGCGGGGTTGTGGAAGTTCGGGATCGTGTAGAGGAACTTGACCCGGCGGCCGGACCTCTCGACGGCCGCGAGGGCCTCGCGCAGCGCCTGCGGGACCAGCCCGTCCGCGTCCATGGCGACGTGCACCACCTGCGCCTGGTAGGCGGCGAACGAGCCGAGCGCGCCCACGTACGACGGCCCCTCGGCCAGCACGACGTCACCGGGGTCGACGAAGATCCGGGTGACCATGTCCAGCCCCATCTGGGAGCCGACCGTCACGACGACGTCGTCCGGGTGGCCGTGGATGCCTTCGAGGGCCATCACGTCGCAGATCTGCTCGCGCAGCTCCGGCATCCCGTGCGCCGAGGCGTACTGGAGCGCGACCAGGCCGTCGGTGGCGACCATCTCGCCGATCTCGGTGGCGAGGCCGTCCAGCGGCAGCGCGGCGAGGTGCGGCATCCCACCGGCGAGGGACACCACCTCGGGGCGGCTGGCCACCGCGAACAGTGCCCGGATCTCCGATGCCGTCATGCCCGCTGTCCGTGCCGCGTAGCGGCGCAGGTGGGGGTCGAGGCTTCGGTTGCCCTGCTTGGCGGGCTGTCCGGGTGTGGTCACGGTGTACTCCTGCACTCGCGCTGGGAGTGATGATTTACCGGCGGGTATGTCCCGAGCGAGTGTAACCGTCGTCCCGTTAGTGGCATCTGCCTTCCGGCAGCCGTCACATCCGCCTATCCTCGTGGGAGTTCTTGAATCCGGGTTTTGGAGGTCAGGGTGTCGCGACGCGTTGTGGGCGTCACTCTGGACAACCTGGAGCACCTCTCCAAGCACAGCCGCACGTGCGTGTTCTGGGAGCTGGCTCCGCACCTCAAGGCCCAGGCCGAGGAGTACGGCGACACCGAGTTCGAGAAGGAGGCCTGGGTCTCCAGCGTCCTGCTCGAATGGGGGTCGTGCGGCCGCATCATCTACTGCGACGGCATCCCGGCCGGGTCGGCGTTCTACGCCCCGCCCGCCGCCGTGCCCCGCTCGCTCGCGTTCCCCACGTCCCCGGTCAGCGCCGACGCCGTGCTGATGACCTCGCTGGAGGTGCTGCCGGAGTTCCGCGGCGGCGGCCTCGGCAGGGTCCTCGTGCAGTCCGTGGCCAAGGACCTGACCAAGCGCGGCGTGAAGGCCGTCGAGGCGTTCGGCGACAACCAGCCCAACGAGGACGAGCCCGGCTGTGTCATCCCGGCCGACTTCCTGCTCCAGGTGGGCTTCAAGACCGTCCGCCCGCACCACCGCTGGCCAAGGCTCAGGCTCGAACTGCGCACCGCCCTCGGCTGGAAGGAAGACGTCGAGGCGGCGCTGGAGCGCCTGCTGAACACCGTCACGGTGTCCACGGCCGAGCCGAGCTTCCGCCCCGCGTCGGCGAAGATCTAGCCCGGTCCACGACGAAGGCCCCCTGCTACCGGCAGGGGGCCTTCGTCGTGCGGATCAGAACTTCGAGAGTTCGCGCTTCATCAGGTCGTCCATCGTGAAGGTCCCGGTGGGCTGGTCGTCCTTGCCCAGCAGGTACAGGCGCTTCACGGCGACGAGGATGCCCTCGGCGACGACGTCGCGGAAGGCCGGGTCGGCCAACCTGCGCCGGTCCTGCTCGTTGGTCAGGTAGCCGACCTCGACGCGGACGGCCGTGCACCTGGTCATGCGGAGCACGTCCCACGACTTCGGGTGCGTGCCGCAGTCCGGCATGCCCGTCCTGGCCGTGATCTCGCGCTGGATGAACCCCGCGAGGGCCTCACCGACCGTCGAGCTGGTGCCGTTGCCGGTGCCGTAGTGGAAGCTCGCCACACCCGACGCCCTCGGCGAGGAGTTCCCGTCGGTGTGCAGCGACAGGATCAGGTCGGCGCCCGCCTCGTTGGCGAACTTCGCCCTCTCGGCCTCGTCCGGGCAGTTGCCGGGGCCGCGCGTGAGCAGGGCCTCCATGCCGGTCGCGGCCATCTTGCCCTCGAGCCTGCGGGCCAGGTCGAGCATGAGCCTGGCCTCGTTCAGGTGCTCGACCACGACACCGAGGTCGTCGCCACCGTGACCGGGGTCGATGATGATGCGCTTGCCCGACAGCCTCGGACCGGCGTTGCGGACCCGCTCCTGCTCGCGCAGGAACACCGGGCGACCACCGCGGACCTTCGGCTGGAGCTGGCGGAGCGCGCGGACCGTGTTCGGGCCGCACATGCCGTCGCTGGTCAAGCCGTAGTCGCGCTGGAAGCTGCGGAGGGCCTGTTCGGTCTGCTGACCGAACTCGCCGTTGGCGCGGCCCGCGTCGTAGCCCATCTCCAGCAGGCGTTCCTGGAGCGCGAACACGTCGTCGCCGGTCACCGGCTGGGCGATCAGGTAGGCCAACGGCCGGTCGCCGAGGCGGAAGGTGGCGTCGCGCAGCGCGCGGTAGGTGGCCGGTCCGACGATGCCATCGGTGATGAGGCCCCGCTGCTGCTGGAAGGCACGCACGGCGTGCTCGACGGAGAGGTCGAACACCGGTGACGCCTGCGGATCCGACAGCAGACCGATCTTGGTCAGTGTGGACCTGATGTCGGCAACGTCCGGCCCGACATCCCCGCGGCGGAGTAGCAGCATGCACCCCTCGCTCGACTAGGGCGCCGACCGAGGTCGGCGCTGACGTGAAGCCCCCATTGTGCCCTGCCGCGCCAGCAGCTCCACGCAGGGCTGCTCGGTGTGGCCGAACGACCACCTGGCAGCCCGTGGGGTGCTCCGAACGGACGTGGCTCGTCCGTCACACCAGAGGACGGACGAGCCACGTCGTGCGTTGCAGGTCGAGATCAGGAAAGTACGTCCGACAGGTCGTTCAGCAGCGCGGCCTTCGGCTTCGCGCCCACGATCTGCTTCACCGGGCGACCGCCCTGGAAGAGGATCAGGGTCGGCACCGACATGATCTGGTAGTCGCGGGCGATGCCGGGGTTCGCGTCGATGTCGAGCTTCGCGACGGTGATCTTCTCGGCGTGCTCGGCGGCGATCTCCTCCAGGACGGGGGAAACCATCTTGCACGGACCGCACCAGGTCGCCCAGAAGTCGACCAGCACCGGCTTCTCGCTGGTCAGGACGTCATCGGCGAAGGTCTTGTCGGTCACGACCACTGTGGCGCCAGCCATGTAACTACTCCCTAACTAGTGAATGGATCTCGGAGATCAGCTGGTGGTGACAGGGCCGTAGCCGCCGCCGACCGCTTCGGACGCCACGGCCGCGTGCTCCTCGCCCCGCTCGGCGAGCCAGCGCTCGGCGTCGATCGCGGCGGCGCACCCGGAGCCCGACGCCGTGATGGCCTGGCGGTAGGTGTGGTCGACGAGGTCGCCCGCGGCGAACACGCCGTCCAGCTTCGTGTAGGTCGACGGGGCCTTGACCTTCACGTACCCGGCGTCGTCCACGTCGACCTGGTCGCGGACCAGCGCGCTGCGCGGGTCGTGGCCGATCGCCATGAAGACGCCCGTGAAGGGCAGCTCCGAGGTGTCGCCGGTGATGGTGTTGGCCACCTTCACGCCGCTGACGGTGCCCTCGCCCAGCACTTCGAGGACCTCGGTGTTCAGCAGCCACTTGATCTTCTCGTTGGCGCGGGCGCGCTCCAGCATGATCTTCGAGGCGCGGAACTCCTCACGCCTGTGGATGATCGTCACGGACTTGGCGAACTTCGTCAGGAAGGTCGCCTCCTCCATGGCCGAGTCGCCGCCGCCGACGACCGCGATGTCGTGGTCGCGGAAGAAGAAGCCGTCGCAGGTCGCGCACGCCGACACACCGCGGCCGAGCAGCTCCTGCTCGCCCGGCACGTTGAGGTAGCGGGCAGCCGCACCCATCGCCAGCACGACGGCCTTCGCCGCGTACCGGACGCCGTTCGCGGTCACGTGCTTCACGTCACCGGTCAGCTCGACGGCGTCGACGTCCTCGGAGCGCAGCTCGGCGCCGAAGCGCTTCGCCTGCTCCCGCATCTGCTCCATGAGCTCGGGACCCATGATGCCGTCGCGGAACCCCGGGTAGTTCTCGACCTCGGTCGTCGTCATCAGGGCACCGCCGTACTGGCTGCCCTCGAACACGAGCGGTTCGAGCTGAGCCCGTGCCGCGTACACCGCGGCGGTGTACCCGGCGGGCCCGGATCCCACGATGATCAGGTTCCGAACGTCCGACACCCTCGACCTCCGATACGTCGCGACGGGCCGGGAATGAGTCCCGGCCGCGCACTCAGCTACAACGCGATCGTAGGCGTCCGGAATTCCGCGCCCACCCGGTGAGGTTCGCTACGTCCGGCGCGGACGGGTGCTACGGGGACATCACCGAGTCGGCCAGCACCCCGCTCGGGTTGTCGGGACCGCAGGTGTTCGGGTCGAGCACGACGATGCGGAACGCCCCCGGCCTGCCCGCGGTCAGGATCGCCATCACGGCGGGCCTGTCGTCGAGCTGGATCGGGCTCACGCCGAGCGGCTTCGAGGCCGGGATGTTCCCGCCCTTGAGGCACCCGTCGAGCGTGTCCTGGTTGTCCAGCGGCCCGTAGTTCTGGGCCTTCAGGACGTCACCGATGACCGGGCCGAAGTTCTCGCCCCTCACCGCCAGGTCCGGTTTCGCCTCCGCGCCGGGGACCTCCCTGGACGCGGACGGCTGCGGGAACGACGACATGGCGCCGTCGGTGTTGTTGCTCATGCTCGGGATGGCCACCGCGACCACGCCGACCGCCGCCGCGGCGGCCACGAGCACCCCCGCACCCCACCCGGCGCGCTTGTACTTCCGCTGCCGGGCGCTGTTGAGGCTGACGACCGGTGCGGGCCGCCCGTGGGCCTCGGCCGCCAGCGCCGCGTCGATCCGCGCCGCCACGTCACGGGGCATCGGGATCGGCGGCAGCGACGACAGGTCGGCCAGGGTGGCGTCCAGCGCCTCCAGGACCGCCCGCGCCTCCGGGTCGGCTTCGACGCGCGGACGGAGCAGTGCTTCCGTCTCGGCGTCGAGCACACCGGCGTGCAAATCGGCCAGCAGATCCACGGACCACGGCGGATCGATCGGCGTCCCGTGACGCCTCTCACTGCCGCTCATCGTGCCTCCCGCTGACGTTGCTGTTGCACATTCACACCGTCAACTGGGACGTTCGCATCTGCACTCCGGTTCCGGAGGTGTCCTAGGCTTTTTGCGAGCTTGGCCCTGCCACGAGCGCACCTGCTCTTCACCGTGCCTTCCGCGATCCCCAGCATCTGGGCCGTTTCCGCCACCGAGTAGCCCTCGACGTCCACCAGGACGATCGGTGCGCGCTGCTCCTCGGGCAACTCCGCCAACGCCGCCGCGACGACGAGCTTGGTCTCCCGCTCGGCCATGTGGTCGCGCGGCGCCACCGGCTCGCCGGGGCCTGCCTCTGGTAACGGCACGGTCGGCTTCGTTTGTCGACGTCTCATCCGGTCGAGGCAGGCGTTGACCACGATCCGGTGGAGCCACGTCGTCACCTGCGACTCGGCCCGGAACGAACCCGCCGCCCGGAACGCCGAGATGAACGCCTCCTGGAGCGCGTCGGCGGCTTCTTCCGGGTCGCGCAGGGTGCGCAGGGCGACCGCCCACAGCCGATCTCGGTGCCGTCGCACGATTTCGGGGAATGCGTGCGGGTCACCCGCGGCGTGCGCCGAGATGAGGTCTGCGTCCGAGCTGGCTGCGGCCGTCACCCGAAGAGGGTATCCAGGTGGGGGTCGTGCTCTGCCAGGGTGTTCCTACTCAAGTGCGCGGCCGCTGCTCCCGAGCGGCTGGGAGCGGCCGAGCCGCCGTCTGCGCAGCGGCGGCCACGTCACTGCGCGCGGGTGTAGACCAGCTCGCCGATCTCCGTCTGGTTGTCCTTGCCCGTTCCCGCGAGCTTCGTGATCCACAGCAGGACGTGGGCGCCGGGCTCGTACTCGTTGAGCTGGATCTGCGTCTGCCCGGCCGACAGGGTGGCCGTGGCGATCACCTTGGTCTCCTCCAGCGGCGCGTCCTCGGCCGCGGCGATGCGGATCTCCACGACGGTGCCCGCGCTCTTGGACGTGACCGTCACCGACGCCAGCTTGACCGGCTCGGCGAACGACGCCATCAGACCGATCCCCGGCTTGAGCGTGGGGAACGGCTGGAAGTAGTTGTCGGTGTTCCACGCGGTGTCGGGGTTGGTGTCGACGGCCCGGTTGGCCCGGTTGGCGTTGTCCGGGTTGTTCGTCACGTCGTAGACGCCGACGGAGGCGGGCTGGATCGGACCAGCGGGCACGGGTGCGGGCGTCGAGCTCTGGCCCGGTGACGCGGACTGGCCGATCACCACCGTGGGGCCGCCCTTGTTCGTCGACTCGTCGCTGAAGAAGCTCACGATCTGCACGCCGAGCCAGGCGATGACGCCGAGCGTGGCCACGGCCAGCACCGCGACGGCGATCGTCAGCTTCCGCCGGTGGCTGCGCCCGCCGAGCGGCTTCTGGGTGGTCCACACCGCCCGGTCGCCGTCGTCGTCCTCGTCGCTGATCGGCTCGATCAGCGCGGTCTGCGCCTCCTCCTCGGCGATCTGGTCGAGGACCTGGAGGATCGCGGCGCTCGTGCGGATGCCGCCGACGCTGGTGTCCTCCAGGCTCCGGACCGCGACCGACGACAGCTCGTGCGGCACGTACGGCTGGAGCGCGCGGGGCGCCACGACGGCGCCGTCCGGGCCGGTGGGGGCCACGGGCACGCCCGCGGGGCCGCCCGGCAGCGCCCACCGGCCGGTGAGCAGCAGGTACAGGATGGCGCCGAGGCCCTTGACGTCGTCGCGGGCGATGGCTTCCGGGCGGGCGCCGGGGAACGCGAGCCGCAGCCTGCCGTCCGGGGTGACCCGGATGCGCTGCGGGTGGTCCGCGCCCAGCACCAGACCGGCGTGGTGCGCGCCCTCGATGGCCGCGCCGAGCGGTTCGAGGAGCCTCGTCGCGGCGCCCGCGGGCAGCGGACCCTCCGTGATGAGGTCCATCAGGTCGGTGCCCTGGGTCCACTCGGCCACGACGACGCCCAGCACGCCCTCCTCCATGCGGAGGCCGCTGCCGGGGGTCAGCACGTCGATCACCCTGGACACGCCGGGGTGGGTGAAGCTCGACGCGTGCATGGCGCGCTCGGTGGTCCGCCGGGCCCTGCCCGCGGCCTGGAGGTCGCCCAGGTCGCCGGTCAGGATCGTCAGCGCGACGTCGCGGTTGAGCTGGCCGTCCCGCGCGCGCCAGAGCTGCGCGGAGCCCCGGTCGTCGATCCCGGAGCGCGTGAGCAGCCGGTACCGACCGTCACCGATCACCCCGCCGGGTACCAGCGAGGTGTTGTTGGCACCGGGGTTGTTCCCCAGCTTCGGCCCGCTACTCACGCGACCTTCCCCTGTCCGATCCCCCCAAGGCGGGTTCCCTCAAGTCTTGTGACCGAGGGTACGGGACCGAGCTATCCCTCCGCGGTCACCGGCGCCGCACCAGACGGATGATCTTGTCGATCGCGGGCTTCATCTCGGGTACCCGGAAAACGGCGAGCAAACCGAAGCTGAGCGGCAGCCCGATCACGGTCTGGACGATGATCTCGACCCACGCGACGGGGACCGGTGCCTCCAGCCCGAGCAGCTCCACCACGAGGAGCGAGACGCCCATCGCGACGGCGCAGCCGATCGCCGAGGCGACCACGGTCAGGCACACCGTCCACAGGGTGAAACCGGTGCGGAGCCTGCCGAGGCGGATCCGCAGCCACACCTGGCCGACGACCGCGCCGACGACGAAGCTCAGGGACATGGCGATGGACACGCCGACCGCGAGCTTCTCCGGCGGGGAGATCGCCAGGAACGCGTAGAGCAGTCCGATCCGGACCACCACGATGATCGCCTGGATCAGCGTCGGCGTCCGCGCGTCCTTCATCGCGTAGAACACCCGGAGCTGGAGCAGCGTGATCGCGTACGGCACGAGGCCGAACGCGGACAGCGCCAGCGCCATGCCGATCCGGGTGCCGCCCGCGAGGCCGGACGCGCCGAGCGAGAACACGCCGATGCCGATCGACAGGCCCGCCACGGTGAGCATCGCGCTGAACGGCATCAGCATGATCGAGGACATCCGGTTGCCGAACGACAGGTCGCCGACCAGTCCGTCGACGTCCTTCGCGGCCGCGGCCCGGCTCATCTTCGGCATCAGCGCGGTGAGCAGCGAGACGCCCAGCACGCCGTACGGCATCTGCGAGACCAGCCACTGGTAGTTGTAGGCGACCAGCGCGCCCTCGCCGTTCAGCGCGACCCTGGTCAGCACGAACATGCTGAGCAGGCCGAGCCCGACGTACAGCATGACCCAGAAGCCGAGCGTGCCGAAGTCGGCGAGCCGCGAGTCCCAGCCCCAGCGCCACTTGAACTTGAAACCGGTGCGCTTCATCGCGGGCAACAGCACCAGCGCCTGGAGCGCGACGCCGAGCATCGTGCCGATGCCGAGGACCAGCAGCTTCGCGTTGCCCATCTCGACCGGGTCCAGCGAGATCTCGCCGGGCATCACCCAGTACACGGCCAGCGTGACGATGACGACCAGGTTGTTCAGCACGGGCGCCCACGTCGGCAGGCCGAACACGTTCTTCGTGTTCAGGATCGCGCCGATCAGCGCCGACAGGCCGTAGAAGATGATGCCCGGCAGCACCAGGTAGGCGAACGCCGTGACCAGCGCGGGGTTCGCGTCCTCGGAGCCGCTGGTCAGCGCGGACGTCAGCAGCGGGGCGCACGCCACCGCGATGGCCGTGCCGACGCCCAGCAGGACGATCGACATCGTCACCAGCCACTGCGCGTACGACTCGCCGCCGTCGGCGTCCTCCTTCTCGGCGCGGACCAGCAGCGGGATCGCGACGCTGGTCAGCACACCGCCGAGCAGCAGCTCGTTGATCATCGTGGGCAGCGTGGTCGCCGCCTGGTAGGAGTCGTTCAGCACGTCCGAGCCGATGATCGCGATGAGCATCAGCTTGGACAGCAGACCCGAGACCCGGCTGACGATCGTGGCGATCGCCATCGACCCGCTGGCCTTCGCGACCGACGGGGCGCTCGGCACGGGTTCGATGACCACGGTTGCTGACTCGCTCAACTCGCACTCGACTTCTCTGGTGTGACGCTGCTGGCGTCTTCGGGTACCTCGACCTTGGCGCGCGAGGCCCTGACCCGCCGGTAGATCCTCCGGGCGGACAGGAGCACGAGCGCGGCCGCGGCCGTGGCGGTGATGACAATGGTGATGGTTCCGTACGCGGAAGACGAGACCTCCAGCCGCACGGAATCGCCCAGCGCCACGCCGGTGGGGGTGGTGAGCTGGACGTTCACGCTGAACCGGCCGGACCGCAGCACCTCGACGGGCACCCGGACCAGCAGGTCGCCGCGGGCGGGCAGGATGAGCTGGGACAGCTGGTTCGCCTTGATGCCGGGTTTGTCGTCCACCACGATGAGGACGGAGATCCGCACGTCGAGCCGGTTCTTGATGGTCACCGGGATGGGGCTGTCGCCGGAGCCGAGCAGGATCGGGCTGTTCGGCTCGACCACCGTCACCTGGCCCTGCAACTGGGCGATCCCGTCCTCGCCGATGGCGATCGACCCCCTGGCGGCGGCCTCGTTGCCGCGCCACGCCGAGGAGACGCCGCGCAGCAGCTCCAGCCGCACCGGGTCGACCAGGTCGGCGGGCTTGGAGGACGTGCTGTCCTCCTGGACCATCGACTCGAACATCGCCTGGAGCGTCGTCCACGAGGCGCCGACGGCGGCGGTCACCGCGGGCGGCACCTCCCGCCCACCCGCCTCCACGGGGTACGCGAGCGCGCCGACGGTCTCCGGCACGGAGGCCCCGGACACCATCGCGTCCAGCCCGACCGGTGCCAGGAACCCGCCGCCGACCAGGGTCTTCACCGTCTCCAGGAACACCTGCATCTCGCCGACCGGCGCGTTCCAGCGGCGCGGCGGGGCGATGACCACGCTCTGGCCCGCGCCCTGGAAGCCCGCCCGGAACGCCAGCGCGGCCAGCGCGTTCTGCACCGACACGGGTTTCGACTCGGTCGGGGTGCTCACGCCGGTCAGGCCGCCGGAGCCGTCCGTCCCGCCGCGCAGCGCGTCCGACACCATCGAGTCGATGCGCACGGCCGTCACCGGGGGCGTGTCGGCGGACTCCAGCCGCACGGGCTGGGTGCCGGGCGCGTTGGCGACCCCGGACTGGTCGAGCACCACGGCCCGCACGCCCTGCGCGGTGAGGTCGGTCAACGTCTGCTGGTCGAGCACACCGTCCTCGGGCCACACCACGCCCGGCAGCGCCTGCACGGACGGGAGCACCTGCTGGACGACCGAGGCGCCCTTCACGGCGAGCGCCTCCAGGTCGACCAGCTTCGCGCGGGCCAGCGCGACCAGGTCGGCGTCCGCGTACGGCACCGCGAGCACGCAGCGGCCCGCGGTCAGCCTGCGGATCTGGTCGAGCCAGAGCTTGGCCTCGTTCTTGCCGCGGCCGGGGCCCGCGCCCTGGACCTGGTAGCCCTCGCTCATCGCCTCGACGGTGCGCAGCAGGTCCGGGTCGACCGCCACGCACACCGACGACGCGAGGCCGCTGGTCACGGCGAACTCGTAGGCCTTGAGGAGGCTGTGCAGCCTGCCGCCGAGGGCGAGCGACCCGGCCAGGTCGTCGTCGGTGAGGACCGACTCGCCCGCCGGAGCGGTGGACACCAGCCTGGGGCGGTCGACCAGCGGCCACAGCACGGTGATGTTCGCGGGGTTCGGCGGCGCGGACACGCCCTCGCCGCCGGGTACGGACATCACCGGCAGCAGCGTGCTGAGCGCGGCCAGCCGCGCCCGGCCGCCGTAGTCCGGCTTGCCGTTCACGTTGGCCAGGATCGGGTAGATGCCCGGTTGGGCGATCTGGAGCGACGTCGGACCGTCACCGGTCAGCGGGACCGTCAGGTCGAACGCCTGCGTCTGACCGGGGTCGAGCGACTCGCTGATGGGGGTGAACTGCGGCTGGATCAGCTCGGACGGCACGGGTTCGCGCAACGCGCCGCGCACCTCGTCCTCGGCGGTCAGCGGCTTCCCGCGCTCCAGCCGGAGGTCGATCTCGGTGATCTTGCGGTCGACGCTGACGTTCGTGATCTTGCCCGTGACCCGCACGGAGTTCGGCATCCCCGCCGTGATCACGCGCGGTATGAGCTGGTCGACCTCCATTCGCAGCCACACCGGCGACGAGGAGCCGGGCTGCGACAGCTGTCGCGTCGCCCACACCTGGGTCGCCGGAGCGGGTTTGACCGGCAGTCGGCCGCCGTCGGTCGGGGCGGCCGCGGCGGGAGCCGCCAAGGCTCCCGACATGACCAGCACTCCGGCCGCCGCCAGCGCGGACAGCAGTCTCTTCACGCCGACTCCACCCCGTCCGGGTTCAACAAACCCGACGGAGGGGCTGGTTCGGCGAGCAGTTCGGCGGCTCGACGGACCAGACGGCGCTCATCCGCGTAGGCGAGCCTGCCGTCCAGTTCGCCAAGGGGCACCCACGCCACCTCGGTGACCTCCACGTCCTCATCGGAAAGCTCCCCGCCCAAGGCTTCGAGCAGGAAGTGGTGAACGGTCTTGTGAACTCGGCGGTCCTCGGCGACGAACCAGTAGTCGATCGCTCCGAGGGGCCGCAACACCCTGCTATGAATACCGGTCTCCTCGGCGACTTCCCGCACCGCGGTCTGCTCAGCGGTCTCACCAGCCTCGATGTGCCCCTTGGGCAGCGACCAGAGCAGGCGACCACGCCGGTCCAGCCGACCGATCACCGCGGCGTTCCGGTGGTCGGCGTCCAGCACCAGACCACCAGCCGAGGTTTCGTCGACGGTTTTGAGCCTGCGGCCCCGGCGTCTGTTCCGGCGCCCCGGCTTGGTACCGCCGGAACGACCGGACGACGGGGGCATGGTGCCGATGGTAGTGGCGAGTCCGCACCACGGGACGTCGCCCGTCAAATGCGGTGCGTGATCAACACCGGGTGCCTATACCCTGGCTCCTCGTGCCCCGACCGCTCGTGAACGACAACGCGCCCGCCACCCAGGACAATGCGGTGGTGGAACTACCGCACATCACCCCGGTGGTCGACGAACTCGCCGCCCGCTTCGCCGAGGCGGGCCACCGGTTGTACCTGGTCGGTGGGAGCGTCCGGGACGCCGTGCTCGGCAGGCCGACCAACGACCTCGACTTCACCACCGACGCCCGCCCGCCGCAGGTCCTGGCGCTGCTGAAGGGGTGGGCCGACGCGATCTGGGACACCGGGATCGCGTTCGGCACCCTCGGCGCGACCAAGCGCGGGGACACGGTGGAGATCACCACGTTCCGCGCCGACACCTACGACGGCGTGACCCGCAACCCCGAGGTCACCTTCGGCGACACCATCGAGGGCGACCTGGTCCGCCGGGACTTCACCGTGAACGCGATGGCGTTCGAGGTGACCTCGCGGACGTTCGTCGACCCGACCGGTGGTCTCGCCGCGGCGGAGGCGGGGGTGCTCGACACCCCGGCCGCGCCCGAGGAGTCGTTCGGCGACGATCCGCTGCGGATGCTGCGCGCCGCCCGGTTCGTGTCGCAGCTCGGCTTCGTGCCCGCGCCGCGCGTCGTCGAGGCGATGACGGCGATGGCGGGCCAGCTCGCTCGGATCACGCCCGAACGGGTGCAGGTCGAGCTGTCCAAGCTGCTCTGCGGGAAGCACCCCCGGCTCGGTCTGGAGCTGATGGTGCGGACGGGCCTGGCCGACCTCGTCGTGCCGGAGCTGACCGCGATGAAGCTGGAGATCGACGAGCACCACCAGCACAAGGACGTCTACGAGCACTCGCTGGTCGTGCTGGAGCAGGCGATCGACCTGGAGGACCCCGACCTCTCCCCCGACCTGGTGCTGCGCCTGGCCGCGCTGCTGCACGACATCGGCAAGCCGGACACCCGGCGGTTCGAGGACGGCGGCGGCGTCTCGTTCCACCACCACGAGGTGGTCGGCGCGAAGATGGTCCGCAAGCGCTTGCGGGCACTGCGGTACTCGAAGGAGATCACCGAGGACGTCGCCCAGCTCGTGTACCTCCACCTGCGGTTCCACGGCTACGGCAAGGGCGAGTGGACGGACTCGGCGGTCCGCCGGTACGTCACCGACGCCGAGCACCTGCTGACCCGGCTGCACAAGCTCGTCCGGGCCGACTGCACCACGCGCAACAAGCGCAAGGCGAGCACGCTCCAGCGCACCTACGACGAGCTGGAGGCCAGGATCGCCCGCATCGCGGCCGACGAGGACCTCAGGCGCGTCCGGCCCGACCTCGACGGCAACGAGATCATGCGGCTCCTCGGCCTCCCGCCGGGTCCGCTGGTCGGCAAGGCGTGGAAGTTCCTCAAGGAGCTGAGGCTCGACCGGGGGCCCCTCGACCACGACGAGGCCATCGCCGAGCTGTACGCGTGGGCCCGTTCCGAAGGGGTCGAGCCCCCCGCGAGCTGACGCTTTGTCACCCTTCGTGTCGGGGTGGAATCGCCGCGTTAGCCAAGTGACAGCGGGTTGCGGGACGATGACCGTGTGCGGCGGGGCAGGGTGCCCATCGCAGCCGCTGGGGGTGGTGTCGATGAACACGTGGGGACTGAGCGGAACGACGACCGGTGCGGTCGGCGCGCTCAGCGATCAGCAGCGCGCGGTGCTCAGGTGCCTGGCGCGGGGGCTGGCGGACCACGAGATCGCCCGCGTGCTGGCGATCAGCCAGGAGCAGGTGGCTGGGGAGGTGGTGGAGATCCTCCGCGTCCTCGACCTGCGCGACCGGATGGCGGCCGTGGTGTTCGCCCACGAGACCGGCATCATCCGGCTACCCCTGCCGCGGTGACCGCCTCAGCAGGAGCAGGTAGCCGCCCAGCCCGACCAGGTACAGGGCCGTGGCGACGATGATCAGACCGGGCGAGCGGCCGTCGAACGAGACGACGGCCGCCGCCGCGGACACGGCGGCGACCTGGGTGACGTTGAACAGCGTGTCGTAGAGCGCGAACACCCGGCCGCGCACCTCGTCACCGATGTCGCCCTGCACGGCCGCGTCCACGCACAGCTTCACGACCTGCCCGGCGAACGTCAGCAGGAACGACGCGACCAGGATCGTCGGCAGCAGCATCGGCAGCCCGAGCCCGAGCTGGCTCGCGGCGGCCAGCACCAGCGCCGCGCACACCGTCGCCCTGCGCCCGAGCACGTCCACGACCCGGTCCGTGATGAGCCCGGCGAGCAGGATGCCCGCACCGCCCGCCACGGCGATCTTCCCGAGCCCGGCGAGACCCGTGCCGAAGCTGTGGCGCATCAGCAGCAGCGTGAGCAGCAGCGACATGCCGAAGGCCGCTCGGTGGGCGAGCAGCGCCACCAGCACCGCCGACACCTTCGGCGCCCGCCACGCCGCTCGGGCGCCGTCCAGCAGGCCCATCGCCACGGCGGTGGCGGTCCGGTTCGGCTCGACCACCTCGTCCGGGCCCAGCACACCCGCCTTGAACCGGCTGGCGACGAACGCGGCCACCAGCGAGCCCACGATCGCGAAGCACGTCGTCCGCGCGGACCCGCCGTCACCCTCGCCGAGCAGCGCCCGCAGCCCGACGGCCGACCCCGCCCCGAGCACGGCGGTCAGCGCGCCGAGCGTGGTCGCGAAGGCGTTCGCCTCGACCAGGTTGTCGCCGGGCACCACGTGCGGCAGCGAGGCGGACAGCCCCGACCCGACGAACCGGCTGACCCCCGTCACCATCAGCGCGGCGGCGTAGAGCGGCACGTCCGACAGCCCGGCACCCACGGCGGCGACCGTGAGCAGGATGAACACGGCACGGGTCAGGTTCGCGACCACCAGCACCCGGCGGCGGTCCCACCGGTCCAGCAGCGCGCCCGCGAACGGGCTGACGACCGAGTACGGCAGCAGCAGCACGGCGAACCCGGCGGCGATGGCGGCCGGGTCGGCGTGGCGCTCGGGGTTGAACAGCACGGCCCCGGCCAGGCCGGCCTGGAACAGGCCGTCGCCCCACTGCGAGGCGAGCCTGCTGAGCAGGAGCCTGCGGAAGTCGCCGGTCGCGAGCAACCGGCGAACACCGAGGTGGTGCTTCGTCGCGGGGCTGCCCACGGTGGTCACGCAGCCACCCTACGTCCTGCCGACGACGGCCCCCGCGCGCCTGATCGGTCTACCGGTCCGAGTTGGCCGCGGGTTCACCGACCGTCCACGGACGCTCGGGTCCGGGTACGACGAAGGCCGGACCCGAAGGTCCGGCCCAGTCGGTCAGATGCCAAGGTCGCCTCTCGGCGTGGTGCACAACCCGGCTCCGGCCGAACCGGTATTCCGAGAAGGCAGTGGAGTGGGCCCGGGGGACTCGAAGGCATCCAACGAGGTGTCCAACGACCGAGTGGGCTCAGATGTTCCGCGCGAGGTGTGACACACGTCGCGGGGGTTCGGGTGAAATCATGTGCTGGTGCGCCCAGATGCAGAAGTCGAACCGGGTTCCCTGCTCGTGGCGGCGCCCACGCTGACGGACTCCAACTTCCAGCGGACCGTCGTCTACCTGATCGACCACCGGAGCGAGGGCACGTTGGGCGTGGTGCTGAACCGGCCCAGCGAGGTGGCGGTGCACGACGTGCTGCCCGCCTGGGGTCCACACGTGACCCGGCCGCAGGCCGTCTACATCGGAGGGCCGGTCGAGCAGAAGACCGCGCTGTGCCTGGCGGCCCTGCGAACGGGCGAGGACCTGGCCACGTTGGAGGGTGTCGTCGGCGTGCGCGGCCCGGTGGCGCTGGTCGACCTGGACGCCGACCCGGACGCGCTGGTGCCGCGGGTGCGCGGGATGCGGGTGTTCGCCGGGTACGCGGGCTGGGGGTCGCGGCAGCTCGCGGGTGAGATCGACCGCGGGGACTGGATCGTGGTGCCGGGTCTGCCGGACGACGTGCTCACGCCGTCCGGCGTGGACCTGTGGGGGCGCGTGCTCCGCAGGCAGGGGATGCCGACGGCGCTGCTGGCGACCTACCCGCTGGACGTCCACCGGAACTGATGTTTCACATGAAACATCAGGCCTTCGAGAACGGGCTGCACCCTCCGCCGCCGCAGGCGCACCCGCCGCAGCCCTTGGGCGCCTCCGGCACGGGCATCGCCTCGGCGGCCCGGTGGCCCGCGGCGGTGGCGGCGATCGTGATCGCGACCGCGCCGACGACCCCGACCAGGCCCACGGTCAGGGCGGCGGCCGGGTTGACGACGGCCGCGGTCCCGGCGCCGACGGCGACGAGCGCCGCGACGAGGTTCGGCAGACCCGCGACCCGGTTGGCGAGCTGGAACGCCTCCTCGTCGCGCATCGCCGGAGCGGTGCGGACGCCGACGTAGCGGTTGCGCGGCAGCTTGCCGGTCAACCCGAGGTAGCCGATCAGCGCGAGGAAGACGCCGAGCAGGCCGAGCACCACTGGCAGCACGATGTTCACGCCGTCGAGGGTAGGTGTGCCCACCGGTCGGTGTCGCACGAGCCCCGGCCCGGAGTCGCGCGGATCACCTCCTCCGCGGATAGCCTTTTCGCTCAGCGTCGTCAACCGGGTACTCTGGTGACCATGGGCAAGGCCTGCCTGCTCCTTATCTAGCCGCGCTGACCGACATGACTGGTCGGCGCGGCAACCCCTCACGCCCCGTTCTGGGCTGGGGGGTTTCGTCGTGTCAGGGGCGGGAAATCGATGGAGAGGGATCGTTCGATGAGCACGGACGCGGCCGCGGAAACCCCGGCCTTCCGCTACACGGCCGAGCTGGCAGGTCGGATCGAGAAGCGCTGGCAGCAGTACTGGGAGGACCACGGCACGTTCCACGCGCCGAACCCGGTCGGTCCGCTGTCCACCGGTGAGCCGGTGCCCGCGGACAAGCTGTTCGTGCAGGACATGTTCCCGTACCCGTCGGGCGCCGGGCTGCACGTCGGCCACCCGCTGGGTTTCATCGGAACGGACGTGTTCGCCCGGTACCACCGGATGAACGGCCGCAACGTGCTGCACACGATGGGCTTCGACGCGTTCGGGCTGCCCGCCGAGCAGTACGCGGTGCAGACGGGGCAGCACCCGCGGAAGACCACCGAGGACAACATGGCCACCTACCTGCGGCAGATCCGCAGGCTGGGGCTGGGCCACGACGAGCGCCGCCGGATCTCCACGATCGACGTCGAGTACTACAAGTGGACGCAGTGGATCTTCCTCCAGATCTTCAACTCCTGGTACGACGCCGATGCGGGCAGGGCGCGGCCGATCGCCGAGCTGGAGGCGCGGTTCGCCGACGGCACCCGGCCGACGCCGGACGGCCGCCCGTGGGCCGGGCTGACCAGCGCCGAGCAGCGCAAGGTGCTGAACGAGTACCGCCTGGCCTACCTGTCCGAGGCGCCGGTGAACTGGTGCCCCGGCCTGGGGACGGTGCTGGCCAACGAGGAGGTCACCGCCGACGGCCGCAGCGAGCGCGGCAACTTCCCGGTGTTCCGCCGGAACCTGCGCCAGTGGATGATGCGGATCACCGCGTACTCGGACCGGCTGATCGACGACCTGGACCGGCTGGACTGGCCGGAGAAGGTCAAGGCCATGCAGCGCAACTGGATCGGGCGCAGCAACGGTGCCCGCGTGCGCTTCCCGGTCGGTGACCGGGAGATCGAGGTCTTCACGACCCGTCCCGACACGCTGTTCGGCGCGACGTACGTGGTGCTGGCGCCGGAGCACCCGCTGGTCGACGAGATCGCGACCGCCGAGCAGGCGGCCGACATCGCCGCGTACCGGCGGGCCGCGTCCCTGAAGTCCGAACTGGACCGCCAGGAGAACAGGGAGAAGACCGGCGTCTTCACCGGCGCGCACGCGACGAACCCGGTCACCGGCACCGAGATCCCGGTCTACATCGCCGACTACGTGCTGATGGGCTACGGCACCGGCGCGATCATGGCGGTGCCCGGCCAGGACCAGCGCGACTGGGACTTCGCGACCGCGTACGACCTGCCGATCATCCGGACCGTGCGGCCGTCCGAGGGTTTCGAGGGCGAGGCGTTCACCGGCGACGGGCCCGCGATCAACTCGGGGTTCCTGGACGGGCTGGGCGTCGCCGAGGCCAAGACGAAGATGATCACTTGGCTGGAGGAGAACGGCCACGGCAGCGGCACGGTGCAGTACAAGCTGCGCGACTGGCTGTTCTCCCGCCAGCGGTACTGGGGCGAGCCGTTCCCGATCGTCTACGACGAGGACGGCACGCCGATCCCGCTGCCGCAGGAGATGCTGCCCGTCGAACTGCCCGAAGTGGACGACTACTCGCCGCGCACCTTCGACCCGGAGGACGCGAACAGCGAGCCGTCGCCGCCGCTGTCCCGCGCGACCGACTGGACCGAGGTCGAGCTGGACCTGGGCGAGGGCAGGAAGAAGTACCGCCGCGACTTCAACACGATGCCCAACTGGGCGGGCTCGTGCTGGTACCAGCTGCGCTACGTCGACCCGACGGAGTCGGAGCGGTTCGTCAACGCGGAGAACGAGCAGTACTGGCTGGGCCCGCGCACCGCGGAGCACGGCGCGGACGACCCCGGCGGTGTCGACCTGTACATCGGCGGCGTCGAGCACGCGGTGCTGCACCTGCTGTACTCCCGCTTCTGGCAGAAGGTCCTGTTCGACCTGGGCCAGGTGTCCGGCGACGAGCCGTACCGCAAGCTGTTCAACCAGGGGTACATCCAGGCGTACGCGTTCCAGGACGCGCGCGAGACGTACGTGCCCGCGGACGAGGTCGTGGAGGAGAACGGGAAGTTCTTCTTCAACGGCGAAGAGGTCAAGCGCGAGTACGGCAAGATGGGCAAGAGCCTGAAGAACGTCGTCACGCCGGACGAGATGTGCGAGAACTACGGCGCCGACACGTTCCGCATGTACGAGATGTCGATGGGCCCGATGGACGTGTCCCGTCCGTGGGCGACCAAGGACGTCGTCGGCGCGCAGCGGTTCCTCCAGCGGCTGTGGCGCAACCTGGTGGACGAGAACACCGGTGAGCTGCGGGTCGTCGAGGACGCTCCCCCGCTGGAGTCGCTGCGGGTGCTGCACAGGACCATCGCGGGCGTGCACGACGACTACGTGAACCTGCGCTACAACACGGCGGGCGCGAAGCTGATCGAGCTGAACAACCACGTGACCAAGACGTTCAGCGCGACCGGCACGCCGAGGGTGCTGGCCGAGGCGATGGTGCAGATGCTGGCGCCGACGAGCCCGCACATCGCCGAGGAGCTGTGGGCGAAGCTGGGCCACGACGAGTCGCTGGCGCACGGGCCGTTCCCGAAGGCGGACGAGCAGTACCTGGTCGAGGACTCCGTGGAGTACCCGATCCAGGTCAACGGCAAGGTGCGGGCCCGGATCACGGTCGCCGCCACCGCAGGCCAGGACGAGGTCAAGGCCGCCGCCCTGGCCGACGAGAAGATCGCCGAGCTGGTCGCGGGCGGCACGCCGCGCAAGGTCATCGTCGTGCCCGGCCGACTGGTGAACATCGTTCTGTAGTGCGGAGGACGCGGGGCGCCCCGGTGGCGCCCCGCGTCGTCACTCCTCGACGCCCATGGGGATGAAGATGCTCCCCAGCATCGCGTCGAACATCGGCTCGGGGTCGGACACCGCGAACGGGAAGCGTCCGAACACCTCCAGCGCCACGTGCCCGTAGAGCCGCACCCACGCCTGGAGCAGGTGGAAGATCGCGCCCAGCGGCAGCGACTCCTCGTCCACCTCGACGCCGCGGGCGGTCACCGTCCTGATCAGCACCTGCTGGAACGCGCGCAGGTCGTCGTGCAGCACCGCGGGCGGCTCCGGCGGCTCGCCCTCGCCGTGCGGGTGCTCGTGCTTGGCGATCAGCCTGCTGGCGACCTCCAGGAACACCTTCCCGAACTGGTCGCCGACCTTCAGCCGGTCGGTGGGCTTGAACGTCCCGATCACGTTCTCGGTCGACGCGAACACCAGTGAGAACTCCTGGGGGTGCGCCAGCGCCCACCGCCGGAAGCCCCGGCACACCGCGTAGACCTGCTCGGTCCCGGCGTCCTCGCCCAGCGGTTCGAGCGCCGCGTACAGCTCGGCCTCCAGGTCCTCGCAGATGTCGTCGCACAGGTGGCGCAGCAGGTCCTCGCGCGAGTCGTAGTAGCGGTACAGCGCCGGGGCGGTGATGCCGACCTCACGAGCGATGGCACGCAGCGTCACGGCCTCGCGACCGTGGTTCACCAGCAGGGTGCGTGCCTGCCGTCGAATGTCACGCTCGGTCTCCGCACGGAGCCGTTCTCGGCGAGTGGCCTGGGTCATATGTCACCCCATCGGGTTGTTCACGTCTGTACCGTCGGCCGAGTTCAGTGAACGGTGTTTACGAAGTTGACGCTGTTTGCAGAACCGTAACGCCACTCAGCCTAGGAGGACGAACTTGTTCGCGAAGTGGGGCTCGCTGGCCTACCACCGCCGATGGGTGGTGTTGATCGCGATCGTGCTGCTGTCCGTCGGTGGCGGCATCTGGGGACTCGGCGTCTTCGACAAGCTGAGCCAGGGCGGCTACGACGCGCCGGGCAGCGAGGCCGCGCGGGCCACCCAGGTCGCGCAGGACGCGTTCGGCAGGCAGGGCGGTGACGTCATCGTCATCTACACCGCCCCGCAGGGGAGCACGGTCGACTCCCCCGAGGTCGCCGCGAAGATCGGCAAGCAGCTCGACGGGCTGCCCGCCGACGCGGTGAAGCAGGTGGCCTCCTACTGGAACACCCAGCTCCCGACGTTCACCACGGCCGACAAGGGCAAGGCGCTCGCCGCGATCACCCTCCAGGCCGGTGACTCGAACGCGCAGATCAAGCAGTTCCAGCAGATCTCCGACCAGCTCGCGGTCGACGGGGTCGAATCCCAGGTCGGCGGGCTGATCCCGACCCAGAAGGCGATCAACGACATCACCGCGTCGGACCTCACCAAGGCCGAGGCCGTGTCGCTGCCGATCGTGCTGGTCCTGCTCATCATCATCTTCGGCGGCCTGGTCGCGGCCACGCTGCCGGTCCTCGTCGGCGGCCTGTCGATCATGGGTTCGCTCGGCGTGCTGCACGCCGTCGCGCTCGGCGCCGACGTGAACTCCTTCGCCGTCAACGTCGCCAGCCTGCTCGGGCTCGGCATGGCCATCGACTACGGGCTGTTCATGGTCGGCCGGTTCCGCGAGGAACTCGCCGCGGGCCGCGCCGTCGAGGACGCCGTGCGCCGCACGGTCACCTCCGCGGGCCGCACGGTGGCGTTCTCCTCCACGATCCTGGTCATCGCGCTCGCCGGTCTGCTGCTGTTCCCGCAGGGCTTCCTCAAGTCGCTGAGCTACGGCGGCATGTCGGCCGTCGCCATCGCCGCGGTCGTGTCGCTCACGCTGCTGCCCGCCCTGCTCGGCATCCTCGGCCACCGCGTCGACAAGTTCGCCATGCCGTGGCGCAAGCGCGCGGCGAAGGGCGAGGAGGGCCGCGGCTGGGAGCGGCTCGGCCGGAGCGTCATGAAGCGGCCGGTCCTGGTGGCCGTGCCGATCATCGGTGTCCTGCTCGCGCTCGGCGCGCCGTTCCTCGGTGTGAAGTTCGGCGAGGTCACCGAGAAGGTGCTGCCCGAGGGCAACCCCGCCCGCGTCGCGGCCGAGACGATCAACTCCGACTTCAGCGCGCTGGGCGGCAACGGCTTCAAGATCGTGGTCTCCGGCGGTCCGGACGCCGCGGCCGTGCAGGCGTACGCGGCGGCGGTCGGTGACGTGGCGGGCGTGGACACCGCGCAGATCACCGCCGAGCCGAAGAACGGCGTCTGGTCTCTCGCGGCCGGTCTCGACGGCGGCGACGCGCACTCCGACCAGGCCAAGCAGGCGTTGGAGGACGTGCGGGCGCTGGACGCGCCGAGCGGGTCCGAGGTGCTGGTCGGCGGCCCGACCGCGATGGTGTCCGACAGCCTGGACGCCATCGCCGCGAACCTGCCGTGGATGGTGCTCCTGCTCGTCGGCGCGACGTTCGTGCTGATGTTCCTGGCGTTCGGCTCGCTCGTGCTGCCGATCAAGGCCATCGTGATGAGCGCTCTGAGCCTGTCCGCGACCTTCGGCGTGCTGGTCTGGATCTTCCAGGACGGCCACGGCGCCTCGCTGCTCGGCGTCACGCCGTCGCCGCTGGAATCGGGCATCGTCGTGCTGATGGCGGCCATCGTGTTCGGCCTGTCGACGGACTACGAGATCTTCCTGCTGTCCCGGATGGTCGAGGCCCGCGGCAAGGGCGCGAGCACCGAGGACGCCGTGGCGATCGGCCTCGCCAAGACCGGCCGGGTGATCACCGCCGCCGCGCTGCTGCTGATCGTGGTGATCGGGGCGTTCGCGTTCTCGCAGATCACGATGATGCGGTTCGTCGGGGTCGGCATGATCCTGGCGCTGGCGCTGGACGCGACGATCGTCCGGATGCTGCTCGTGCCCGCCGTGCTCAAGCTCCTCGGCAACGCGGCCTGGTGGGCCCCCGGCCCGCTGCGCAAGGTCCAGGAGCGGCTCGCCATCCACGAGGGCGGCGACGTGGACGACGAGGACGAGCCCGTTCGGGAGCGGTCGCCCCAGCCCGTGGGCTGAGGTCCGGGACGGTGCAGGACATTGAATCCTCAACCACCACGGCGTACCGTGGTGGTTGAGGATTCAACTACTGGGAGCCCTTCATGCCGATCCAGCGCCTGAACCACGCCGTGCTCCACGTCCGCGACGTCTCGAAGGCGGTGGCGTTCTACACCGACGTGCTCGGCTTCCGGGTGACCGCCGAGATGTCCGGCAGGGCGGCCTTCCTCCAGGCGGCGGGTTCGACCAACGACCACGACCTCGGCCTGTTCGCCATGGGTCCCCAGGCGGCCGAATCCCCCGCGGGCCGCACCGCCGTCGGCCTCTACCACCTCGCGTGGGAGGTCGACACGCTCGGCGAACTGCGGAACACCCGCGCCAAGCTCGTCGAGCACGGCGCGCTCGTCGGCGAGTCCGACCACGGCACGACCAAGGCGCTCTACGCCCGCGACGTCGACGGCATCGAGTTCGAGGTCTGCTGGCTCGTGCCCGCCGACCAGCTCACCGACGAGCTGAGGGCGTTCACGGGCTCGAAGCCGCTCGACCTGGACGCCGAGATCGCGGGCTACGGCGCCGACCGCCGCGGCGGCGTCGGGGTGTCAGTCCCCGCGTCGAGCTGACTCCGGCGCGAACGCGACCATCGTCGCCTCGAACCCGGCGGTCGCGCCGGTGATCCCCGGCAGGTCGACCTCGTCCAGCTCGAACGTCGCCAGCTCGGCGTCGTCCGACCCGTCCAGCACGGTCGTCGTCGACCCGGTGGCCAGGAAGATCCGCCGGTCACCGGGCGCGTTCGACAGCCCGCGCGCGTCGTAGGGCAGCCTCCGCAGCAGCGTCCGGGTCGCCGTGTCCACCACCGCGACCCCCCGCTGCCCGGTCAGCGCCACGTACACGCGCGACCCGTCCGGCGTGACCGCCACGGCGCCCGCGCCCCTGCCGACCTCCACGGACCCGACCGCCCGCCGCGACCGGGCGTCGACGACCGCGAGCGTCGCGCGCGGGTCGCGGCCGAGGTGCAGGACGCTCACGTAGACGGTCCCGCCGTCCGGGCTCACGGCCACGTGCTGCGGCATCCCGCCGACCTCGATGGTGGCCTGCTTGGTGAGCGTCAGGGCGTCGACCACGGTCACCGCGCCGTCCTGGCTGCCCGCCACGTACAGCAGCCTCCCGTCCGGGCTCATCGTGATCCCCCGCACCTGCCCGCCGACCCTGATCAGCGCCGTGAGGTGGAACGTCGCCGGGTCGACCACGGCGACCACGCCCCCGTCGGAGGACCCGGTCACGTAGAGCCGCGCGCCGTCCGGGGTCATCACGGCCTGCGCGAGCTGGATGCCGGTGCTGAGCCGGTCCACGACGGCGCCGGTCTTCGGGTCGACCGCGCTGATCACGCCGGTCCAGCCGTTGACGACGTAGACGAGGTGGCCGTCCGGCGCGACGGCGACGCCGGTCGCCCGGCCGCCGGTCCTGGCGGTGGCGAGGACCCTGCCCCGGACCGTGTCCACGACCTGCACCTGACCCGACCGGCCGATCACGTACGCCTGCGGCGAGGCGCCGCTGGACGCGGGTTCGACCGCGGGTGGCGGGCCCTCGGACAGGGCGGCGGGGGCCGCGGACACCACGAAGGCCGCCGCGAGGGAGAAGACCGCTGTGCCGAGTCGGCGAGGTCCGGCCGTGCTCTGCGCCCACATGGCGCGAATGGGAACACCCCCTGGCGGAGCCGTTCCACTCCCGCCCCTCGTCCGGGTGGTTTCACAACCCGGACGAGTGGTGTGGCTCGAAAGGAGCCGGTGTGCCCGACGCCGGTCGCTCGGGGGGCGAAACGACCGACGCCGGACCCCTCCCGATGCGTTGCACCGGTTGGTCGAACCCCGACGAAACGAGACTTACCACTAGCGCCGTGAAAAAGTCGGCATTTCGAGGGCAATCCTCTACGAATTCGTCGAAATCCTCCGGATCGCCACCAGTTTGGCGTAACGGGTGCCCGCCGTCAGGAGAACCAGCCCGGCGCCGATGAACGCCGCCACCCTGGCGATCCCGTCGAGCGCCGAGAGGTCGAACAGCACCAGCTTCGCCACCGCCGCGGCGACCAGCACCAGGCCCGCGATCCGCAGCGGCAGGACGTCGACGCCCCTGACCAGCAGCACCAGCGCGGCGACCGTCCACGAGACGGTCACGACCGTGTGGCCGAACAGGAAACCGCTCGGCGTCTGCGACACCAGCAGGGCGGCGCAGAGGACGAAACCCGCGGTGGCGTAGAGCAGGACCAGCCCGGCGGCGACCAGCGCGAGCGGGTTCTTCCCCGGCTCGGTGAGCACCCCGCGGCGGCTGGCCACCCACGGCAGCCCGATCGCGACCAGCGCCAGCACCAGCGCGGTCAGCATCCCGCCGACCAGCGCGCCGGGCGTGCGGAGCGCGAACCGGGGCGCCTCGACGAGCAGGCTCGGCGGGATCGCCCCGCCCGCCAGCAGCAGGCCGAGACCGCCGAACACCGCACCGCCCAGCAGCGGGCCGCGCGAGGCGGTCCGGTCGGCCAGCACGATCAGCAGCAGCGCCTCGAACAGCACGGTGGCGGCTCGCGCGCTGCCGTCCAGGGCGATGGTCGTGGTCTGGAGCAGGCCGAACACGGCGACGACCCCTGCGGCCGTGACGTACCCGGCGGGCAGCGACCTCCGGCCGACCGACCACAGGGCGATCATCAGCACGGTGATCGCACCCGCCATCGCGGTCGCCCACACCCGGTCCAGCAGCACGGTCGCGAGCAGCGCGGGCACCGGCGACGCGGCGACCATGATCACCGACACCACGTCCTCCGGACGGCGCCGGACCGAGATGAGCGAGCTGAGCACGCCGACCACCGCGGTCAGCAGGATGATCGCCGCCGTCGGGGCCTGCTCCTGGGCGGGCACCGCGAAGCCGATCGCGAGCACGGAGCCGATCACCGCGGGCGCACCGGCCGCGATGGCGAGCCACGGCCAGTTCCGGCGCCACTGCACCGGGCTCGCGGCCGTCTTGAGCACGAGCAGGAAGCCGACCAGCAGCGGCGTGAAGCCCTCGGTGAGGATCGGCGCGAACACCGCGCAGGCCAGCACGACGCCGATGGCGAACGTCGGCGAGTCCCAGCGCATGGCCAGCAGCAGGCCGCCGAGGGCGACCACCAGACCGACGACGAGCCCGGCCCACTGGGGCAGGAACGAGTACAGCTTGGTCGCGGCGACCACGTCCAGGTACAGCGCGGCGACACCCGTCGCGGCCAGCGCGAACGCACCCGTGCGCGCGGTCTCCGTGCGGTGCAGCCGCAGCCCGATCCCGACCAGGCCGAGCGCCAGCACGGCGCCGCCGACCACGCGGGGCAGCGGGCCGAGGTAGTCGCGCTGCACGGCCAGGACCAGCAGCAGCACCACGCCGAGCAGCGTGACCACACCACCGACCCAGGCGAGCAGCTTGCTGCCCGCACCGTCCTCGCCCAGCCGGTCCATCAGCGTCCGACGCGGCACGGGCGGGGGCATCGGCCTGCTGGACCACTGCTGCTGCGGGGGTCCGGCGGGCTGCCAGGGCATCTGGCCCGGCAGCGGCTGCGCGGGACCGGCCTGCGCGAACGCGGCCTCCCGGACCGGCTGCACGGGCGGGATCGGCGCGCGGCCGGGAGCGGCCTGGGCGGGCACGCCCTGGCCCGGCGTGGTGGGTGCCTGGGCGGGTGCGCCCTGGCCCGGCGTGGTCGGGCCCTGGACGGGCACGCCCTGCCCCGGCGTGGTGGGGGCTTGGCCAGGTCCGCTGTGGCCGGGCGTGGTGGTGGGTGCCTGGCCGGGCGCGCCCTGGTCCGGCGTGGCGGTGGAGGTCTGGGCGGGCGCGCTCTGACCCGGCGCACCGGGCGCCTGGCCGGGTGCGCTCGCGGCCTGTGGTCGGCCGGACTGGTCCCGGCCCGTGGCGGTCTCCGTCGCGGCCTGGCCCGGCACGTACAGGGCGCCGGGGCTCTGGGTCGAGGCGGCGAGCGCGGCCTTGGCCGCCTCCAGCTGCGCCGCGGCCTCCTGGGTCTCCACCGCCGCGCCGAGCCCCTGCCCGGCGGGCGCGGAGGCCGCCTGCCTGACCTGGTGCCTGCGCAGCTCCATGCCGACGTCACCCAGCTTGCGGCCGAGTTCGCCCAGCTCGTCGGCGAGGCGCAACAGCGGGTCTGGTCCAGTCATGCGCTCAGCTTGAGGCCTGGATGTCCGTTTTTGATCCGTATCCCTACTCATCGCTGATGACGATGTGGTCACCGAGCTGAATCGATGAACTTGACGAACACCCCTGTGTAACCGATTAACTAGACCGTGTAATCGATTCCAGTGCACGAGGAGGCGCGCAGCGTGACGACGATGAAGGATGTCGCGAGCCACGCCGGGGTGTCCACGGCGACGGTGTCGCGCGTGCTCAACGGTCACGCCGCCCCGACCCAGGAGACCCGCGCCCGCGTGCTGGCCGCCATCGAGGAGCTCGGCTACCGGCCCAACGCGCTCGCCCGCTCCCTGCGGACCACCGCGACCAAGACGTTCGGGCTGGTGATCAGCGACCTGGTCAACCCGTTCTTCGCGGAGATCGCCCGCGCGGTCGAGCAGGAGGCGCGCGCCCACGGCTACTGCGTCGTGCTGGCCAACGCCGACGAGAGCGCCGAGCAGCAGACCACCTACGTGCGCACACTCCTGGACCGCCGCGTCGACGGGCTGCTGGTCTGCCCGGCCACCGACGACGCGGAGTGGATGGACGAGGTCGTCGCGACCGGGCTGCCGCTGGTCCTGCTCGACCGGTCGGTGCCCGGCGCGGACTGCCCGGTCATCCGGGTGGACGGCGCGGGCGCGCTCGCCGACCTGGCCGCGTCCCTCGTCGGTGCTGGTCACGAGCGGGTCGGCGTCATCGCGGGCCCGTCGGACACCAGCACCGGCCGGGAACGGCTGGCCCAGTTCGGCTCCGCGCTCGCCGAACTGGGCCGCCCCGTCCACCCCGAGCACGTGGTGCACGGCGACTTCCGCTGGGAGAGCGGCGCGCAGGCCGCGGCGAAGCTCATGGGGCTGCCGGACCGGCCGACCGCACTGGTCGCGATGGACAACCTGATGGGCCTCGGCGCGCTGGAGCAGGTCCGCGCGCTCGGGCTCTCGGTCCCCGGCGACGTCGGCATCGCCGTCTACGACGACCAGCCGTGGTTCCCGCTGCTCGACCCGCCGCTCACGGTCATCGCCCAGCCGACGGTCGAGATGGGCCGCGCCGCCGCGCGCTGCCTGATCGCGCTGATCGCCGACGAGCAGCCGCCGGACGTGCGGCTCACCGCCCGCCTGGTCGAGCGCGGCTCGTGCGGGGAGGCGGGTCGTGGCTGAGCTGCTGAGGGCCACCGGCATCACCAAGCGCTTCACCGGCGCGCTGGCGCTGGACGGCGTGGACTTCGAGGTCCGGTCCGGCGAGGTCCACGTGCTGCTCGGCGAGAACGGCGCGGGCAAGTCGACGCTGGTCAAGGTGCTGGCGGGCGTGCACCGCCCCGACCACGGCGAGGTCGTGCTCGCCGACGGCGTGCGGCTCGCGGTGATCTACCAGGAGCTGACGCTCGTGCCGGAGCTGTCGGTCGCGGAGAACCTGTTCCTCGGCCGCCCGCCGCGCCGCTTCGGCGTGGTCGACCACGCCCGGATGCGCCGCGACGCCGTCGGCCTGCTCGACCGGGTGGGCCTGGCGGTCGACCCGCGCGCCCGGCTGGGGGACCTCGGCATCGCCCAGCAGCAGATGGTCGAGATCGCCCGCGCGCTCGACCAGGACGCGGGCGTGCTCGTGCTGGACGAGCCGACGGCCGTGCTCACCGACACCGAGACGGACCGGCTGCTGGAGATCATGGCCGAGCTGCGCGACCAGGGCGTCGGGCTCGTGTTCATCACCCACCACCTCGACGAGATCCGCCGGATCGCCGACCGCAGCACCGTCCTGCGCGACGGCCGCAGCGTCGGCGTGCTGCCCAGGGGGGCGAGCGTCGAGCAGATGATCGAGCTGATGGTCGGCCGGACGATCTCCGAGCAGTACCCGCGCCACCGGCAGGACCCCGGCGAGGTGCTGCTCAAGATCGACGGCCTGACTCGCGACGGGGTGTTCCGAGACGTCTCGATCGAGGTCCGCGCCGGTGAGGTCGTCGGCGTCGCCGGGCTCGTCGGCGCGGGTCGCACCGAGGTCGTGCGGGCCGCGTTCGGCGCGGACCGGTACGACTCCGGGCACGTCGAGGTGGGTGGCGAGCGCGTGGCCGGTGGCGACGTGCGGGCCGCCGTGCGTGCCGGACTGGGCCTGGTGCCCGAGGACCGCAAGGGCCAGGGGCTCGTGCTCACGTCCAGCGTCGGCGAGAACCTCGGCCTGGTGACGCTCAAGTCCGCCACCAGGGTCGGGATCGTCGACCGCAAGGGCCAGCGCGGGCGGGCCGCCGAGATGGCGGCGGCGCTGCGGATCAAGACCTCCGGCCTCGACCAGGAGGTCCGCGAGCTGTCCGGCGGCAACCAGCAGAAGGTCGTCATCGGCAAGTGGCTGCTCGCCGACCCGAAGGTGCTCGTCCTCGACGAGCCGACCAGGGGCGTCGACGTGGGCGCGAAGGTCGAGATCTACGAGCTGGTCAACCGCATGACCGCGGCGGGCCGGGCCGTGCTGCTGGTGTCCAGCGACCTCCCCGAGGTGATCGGGATGAGCGACCGGATCGTCGTGATGGCGCACGGCCGCGTGGCGGGCGAACTCCCCGCCGTCGGAACCACCCAGGACCAGGTGATGGCGTTGGCCGTTCAGGAGATCTCCGCATGACAACCTCGATCGACGCCCGCAAGGTCCTCTCCGACAACGGGGCGCTGGGCGGGCTGCTGGTGCTGGTCGTGGCGCTGTCGGTCCTCGCGCCGTCGTTCCTCAGCACCCAGAACCTGCTCAACGTCGGCGTGCAGGCGGCCGTGGTCGCGGTGCTCGCGTTCGGCTCGACGTTCGTCATCGTCTCCGGCGGCATCGACCTGTCCGTGGGCAGCGTCGCGGCCCTGTCCGCGATGGTCGGCGCGTGGAGCTCGACCGAGGCCGGGCTGCCCGGTCCGCTCGCGCTGCTGCTCGGCCTGGCCACCGGCGTGGTCGCCGGTCTCGTCAACGGCGCGCTGGTCAGCTACGGCCGCCTGCCCGCGTTCATCGCGACCCTCGCGATGCTCAGCGTGGCCCGCGGCCTGACGCTGGTGGTCTCGCAGGGCACGCCGCTGGCCACGCCGGACGTCGTCAGCGAGCTGGGCTCCAACCTCACCCCGTTCCTGCCGGTGCCGCTGCTGGTGATGCTGGTGTTCTTCGGCCTCACCGCGTTCGTGCTGACCCGCACCTACCAGGGCCGCGCGATGTACGTCATCGGCGGCAACGAGGAAGCCGCCCGCCTGTCCGGCATCGACGTCCGCAAGCAGAAGCTCGTCGTCTACGCGCTGTCCGGCCTGTTCGCGGCCGTGGCCGGGATGCTCCTCGCGGGCCGCCTCGCCTCCGCGGGACCGCAGGCCGCGGTCGGCTACGAACTCGACGCCATCGCGGCCGTCGTCATCGGCGGCGCCTCGCTGTCCGGCGGCGTCGGCCGGGCGTCCGGCACGTTGATCGGCGCGCTCGTGCTCGCCGTCCTCCGCAACGGGCTCAACCAGTTGCAGGTCTCCCCGTTCTGGCAGCAGGTCGTCATCGGCGTGGTCATCGCGCTCGCCGTCCTGCTGGACACCCTCCGCCGCCGCAGCAGCACCCGTTAGGAAAGGAACACCATGAACTTCCCCCGCAGGGCAGCGGTCGCAGCCCTCTCCGCCACGGCCCTCGCCCTCACGGCGGCGTGCGGCTCGGGTGGCGAGACGGGTTCCGGCGGTGACCTCACCGTCGGTCTCGCCGTGTCGACGCTGAACAACCCGTACTTCGTGGAGCTGAAGCAGGGCGCCGAGGAGGCCGCCGCCGAACTGGGCGTGAAGCTGACCGTGGTCGACGCGCAGAACGACTCGACGAACCAGGTCAACCAGGTGCAGACGTTCGCCACCCAGGGCCTGAAGGCGATCATCATCAACCCGGTCGACTCGAAGCAGGCGACGCCCGCCGCGAAGGCCGCCGAGAACGCGAACATCCCGCTGATCGCGGTCGACCGCTCCGTCGACGACGGCAAGGTGGCCTCCGAGGTCGCCTCCGACAACGTCCAGGGCGGCAGCCTCGCGGCCGTCGAGCTCGGCCGCGCCACCAGCGGCGAGGTCGTGCACCTCCAGGGCATCCCCGGCGCGTCCGCCGCCCGCGACCGCGGCCGGGGCTTCGAGCAGGGCCTCAACTCCGGCGGCATCAAGGTCGTCGCGAGCCAGCCCGCCGACTTCGACCGGGCCAAGGGCCTGGACGTGATGACCAACCTGCTCCAGGCCAACCCCGGCATCAAGGGCGTCTTCGCCGACAACGACGAGATGGCGCTCGGCGCGATCAAGGCGCTCGGTGACAAGGCGGGCACGCAGGTCCAGGTCGTCGGCTTCGACGGCACGCCGGACGGCCTGAAGGCGGTCGAGGACGGCACGATGGCCGCGACCGTCGCCCAGCAGCCCAAGGTGCTCGGCCGCAAGGCCGTCGAGCAGGCCGTGAAGGCCGCCAGGGGCGAGGCCGTCCAGCAGGTGGTCGACGTCGAGGTGAAGGTCGTGACCAAGAAGAACCTGGCAGAGTTCAAGAAGTGACCTCGGTACTGGTACTCGGATCGGCCAACGCGGACCTCGTCGTGGAGGTCGCCAGGCGACCCGGCGGCGGTGAGACGGTGCTGGGTGGCGACACCGTCGTCATGCCCGGCGGCAAGGGCGCGAACACCGCCGTCGCCGCCGCCCGCGTGGGCGCGTCGGTCGACCTCCTCGGCGCGGTCGGTTCGGACCAGTACGGCGAGCTGCTGCGCTCGTCCCTGGCCTCGTCGGGCGTGCGCACGACGTTCGTGCGCACGTCGGCCCGTCCGACCGGGATCGCCTACATCACCGTGACGCCGGACGGCGAGAACTCGATCGTCGTGGCGCCCGGCGCGAACGGCGACGTGGCACCGGCCGACGTCGACGCCGTGCCGTCCGACGGCGTCTCGGTGCTGGTGTGCTCGCTGGAGGTCCCGGTCCCCACCGTCGAGCACGGCGTGGCGTGGGCCGCCGAGCACGGCGTCCGCCCGGTGCTCAACCTGTCCCCGGTGGCCCCGCTGTCGCCGTCGACGCTGGCGCTGCTCGACCCGCTGATCGTCAACGAGCACGAGGCCGCCCAGCTCGCGCCGACGGTGCGGGGCCTGCTCGACCTGGGCCCGCGGTCCGCCGTGGTCACGCTCGGCGCGCGCGGCGCCGCCGTGGTCACGCGCGACGGCGTGGTCGAGGTGCCCGCTCCCGCCGTGACCCCGGTCGACACCACGGGTGCGGGCGACGCCTTCGCGGGCGCGCGCGCCGCGCGGCTCGCGGCGGGCGACCAGCTCGTGGACGCCGCCCGGTACGCGGCGCGCGTGGCCGCCACCTCGGTGACCAGGCCGGGTGCCCAGCCGTCCTACCCGCAGGCAGCCGACGTGCTGCCGTGAAGCGGTCGGGCATCCTGAACGCCGAGCTGAGCGGCGCGCTCGCCCGCCTCGGGCACACCGACGAGCTGGTGGTCGCCGACTGCGGCCTGCCGATCCCGTCCGGTCCGACCGTCGTCGACCTGGCGTTCACCTTCGGCGTGCCGTCGTTCCTGGAGGTGCTGGACGGCCTGCTGGCCGAACTCGTCGTGGAGCGGGCGGTGATCGCGAACGAGGTGGACGACGCGAACCCGATGTGCGCGGCGGCGATCCTCCAGCGGCTGCCCGGCGTGCGGCGGGTGCCGCACGCCGAGTTCAAGCGCCGGACGGCCTCGACCCGGTTGATCGTCCGCACCGGCGAGGCCACGCCGTACGCGAACGTCCTGCTGCGCTGCGGGGTGCCGTTCTGAGGTAGCGGCTGGTGCGGGCGGGCCCGGCTGTCGGGTGCCTGGTGTTCACGTCACACTGGGCGGAATCGCTGCCCACCCGAAGGGTATGGTCTAGACCATGTCGAGCGCGCGCCTGAGCGGTGTCGGTGTCAGTTCCGGTCGGGCCTCCGGCCCCGTTGTCCGAGTCGCCGAACCACTGGGCGAGCCCCCCGCCACCCCCGCGCCCGCCGACGCCCAGGCCGAGGCGGCGCGCATCCGCCCCGCCGCGGACGTCGTCGCGGAGCGGCTGCTGGCCCGCGCGGCGACCGTCGAGGGCGACGCGAAGGCGGTGCTGGAGACGACCGCCGCGATGGCGGCGGACCCGTCCCTGCTGGCGCAGGCCGAGAAGCTGGTGACCGACGAGTCGCTGCCCGCGGCCCGCGCGGTGCACCGGGCGGCGGGCGGCTTCATCACCATGCTCCAGGCCGCGGGCGGCTACATGGCCGAACGTGCCCGCGACGTGCAGGACGTCCGCGACCGGCTGGTCGCCGAACTCCTCGGCCTGGCCGCGCCCGGCGTCCCCGACCTGGCGGGGCCGAGCGTCCTCGTCGCCCGCGACCTCGCCCCCGCCGACACCGCGGGCCTCGACCCGACCAAGGTGCTCGCGCTGGTGACCGAGGAGGGCGGCCCGACCTCGCACACCGCGATCCTCGCCCGCTCGCTCGGCATCCCCGCCGTCGTCGCCTGCCGCGGCGTCCTCGCGCTCGACGTGGCCGCGCTCGCCGTGGACGGCGACACCGGCGACGTGCGCGAGTCCGACGGCACCGTCCGCGCCGCGGGCGGTACCGGCAAGCCCACCTGGAACGGCGTCGGCATCCTGCGCGACGGCCACCGGGTCAAGGTCCTCGGCAACGTCGGCTCCCCCGCCGACGCCGCCGCCGCGGCGGCGGCGGGCGCCGAGGGCGTCGGCCTGTTCCGCACCGAGTTCTGCTTCCTGTCCGCCACCGAGGAACCGACGGTCGAGGAGCAGCGCAAGGCCTACGCGGCCGTGCTCACGCCGTTCGCGGGCAAGCCCGTGGTCGTCCGCACGCTCGACGCGGGCGCCGACAAGCCCCTCGCGTTCCTCGAACCGGAGCCCGAGCCGAACCCGGCGCTCGGCGTGCGCGGCGTGCGGGTGGCGTTCGACCGGCCCGAGATCATCGACCGCCAGCTCGAAGCCATCGCCCTCGCCGCGAAGGACAGCGGCGCCGAGGTGTCGGTCATGGCACCCATGGTCGCCACCGCCGCCGAAGCCGCGTGGTTCGTGGAGCGCGCCCGCGCCGCGGGCATCGCACGGGCGGGCGTGATGATCGAGATCCCCGCCGCGGCGATGACCGCGCGCGAGATCGCCGCCGTGGTCGACTTCGTGTCGCTCGGCACGAACGACCTGGCCCAGTACCTGTTCGCGGCGGACCGCCAGGTCGGCGCCGTGGCCGCGCTCAACGACCCGTGGCAGCCCGCGCTGCTCCGCCTGATCAAGCTCGTCGGCGAGGTCGGCGTGGAGACCGGCACTCCGGTCGGCGTGTGCGGCGAGGCGGCGGCCGACCCGCTGCTCGCGTGCGTGCTCACCGGCATGGGCGTGACCAGTCTGTCGATGAACCACACCGCGCTGGCGGGTGTCGGCGCCAAGCTCGCCACCACCAGCCTGGACGTGTGCCAGCTCGCCGCCCGCGGCGCGCTCGGCGCCCACGACCCGGCGTCAGCCAAGGTCGCGGCCAGGGCCCCCCACTAGGGCGCCCACCACAGCCTTGATCAACGGGTGGCCCTCGCTGCCCCGGCGGGTCGCGGCGTAGACCCGGCGCAACGGCGGCGTCCCCCTGACCGGGACGACGATCGCGCCGGGCACGTCCACGAGCGCGTTGCGCGGCACCAGCGCCACCCCCGCACCGGCCGCGACCAGCGCCACCACCGCCCGGAAGTCGTCGGACGTGTGCACGATCCGCGCGTGCGGCACGGCCGCGGTCACGACGTCCCGGCACGGGTTGCCGGGCAGCGGCGCGACCCAGTCGTCCTCGACCAGGTCGCGGGGGTCGATCGTGGTCCGCTCGGCCAGCCGGTGGTCGGCGGGCACCACCACGTCGAACGGCTCGGCGTACAGCGGGAACCGGCTCATCCGCACGTCGTCGGGCCGGTAGTCCTCGGTGATCGCCAGGTCCACCTCGCCGTCCAGCAGCAGCGGCAGGCTCGCGTGCCCCTCGACGTCGCGGACCACGATCGTCAGCTCGGGCGCGGTCCTGCGCAGCGCCGCGATGGCGGGCGCCACGACCTGGCTGATCGCGGACGCGAACCCGGCGATCTTCACCTGCCCGGCGGCCCCGTCGGCGAACGAGGCCAACGACGCCCGCGCCCGCTCCAACTCCGCCGCGACGGCGTCCGCGTGCCCGACCAGCAGCTCACCGGCGGCCGTCAACGACACCCGCCGCCCCCGCCGCCGCAACAGCTCCTGCCCGGTCTCGGCCTCCAGCGCGGCGAGCTGCTGCGACACCGCGGACGGCGTCAGGTGCAGCGCCCTCCCCGCCGCGGTCACGGTGCCGTGGTCGGCCAGCGCGCGCAGCACCGGCAGCCTTCGAGGATCGATCACGGGCCTATCGTGCCCCGGCCCGCTCGTCGGCGCGGCCGGTGCTCCTCGCACAGGGGCGGCCCGCGATCACACCGGCCTCCGCTGCACCGCGACCTTCGACGCCCTCTCGACGGCCCCGTTCGACCGCGGCGCCGATGGCCGCCGCGGTGACAGGGCGGTGGCCAGCGGGTTCGCCGCCAGCACGGTCATGGTCCTGCCCCGCACGTACGCGGGTGTGGTGGTCCAGTTGTCGATCAGGTTCCGCACGCCGGCGCTGACCCTCTCCGCCTTCGGCGGCCGACCCCGCTTCTGCGGTCGAGGACCTGGTCGGACGGGTGCTGGTCGCGGTGCAGTGGTCGACGCTGACCCCCGCGAACAGCGCCAGCTCCTCCTGCCGCGGCCCGGCGTGCACCCGACCGCCAGGGCAGCCCCACGTCGGCCGCCACCCGTGCGAGGGCGAAGGGGCACCGGTGGTGACCAGGTTCAGCGGTGCCCGCGAGACCGCTCCGAACCGCCCCCCGCAGGCCGTGGCCGAACTGGTCGCGCGCGGTCTCGGAGAAGCTCCCCGGAGCGGGTGCCTGACCTACATCCGGGCCCGAGCCGCCACGAACGCGTCCACGGCCCGGTTCACGTCCGCCGTCGTGTGCCCGGCGGACATCTGGGTCCGGATGCGGGCCTTGCCGTGCGGCACGACCGGGTAGGAGAAGCCGATCACGTAGACCCCCTGCTCCAGCAGCAGGTCGGCCATCCGCGCGGCCTCGGCGGCGTCGCCGATCATGACCGGGATGATCGGGTGCGAGCCGGGCAGCAGGTCGAAGCCCTCGTCGGTCATCCGCGCCCTGAACAGCGCCGAGTTCTCCCGCAGCCTGGTCAGCAGCTCACCGGACGAGCTGATCAGGTCCAGCGCGGCGATCGACGCGGCGGTGATCGACGGGGCCAGCGAGTTGGAGAACAGGTACGGGCGGGACCGCTGGCGGAGCATCTCCACGATCTCCCGGCGGCCGGAGACGTAGCCGCCGCTGGCCCCGCCCAGCGCCTTGCCGAGCGTGCCGGTGACGATGTCCACCCGGTCCTGCACGCCGAACAGCTCGGGCGTGCCGCCGCCGTTCGGGCCGGTGAAGCCGACGGCGTGCGAGTCGTCGACCATGACCAGCGCGTCGTACCGCTCGGCGAGGTCGCAGATCTCGTCGAGCGGCGCGAGGTAGCCGTCCATGGAGAACACGCCGTCGGTCGCGATGAGCCGGTAGCGGGCGTCGGCGGCGTCCTTGAGCTGCCGCTCCAGGTCGTCCATGTCGCGGTTCACGTACCGGAACCGCTTGGCCTTGCACAGCCGGACGCCGTCGATGATCGACGCGTGGTTCAGCTCGTCGGAGATCACCGCGTCCTGGTCGGTCAGCAGCGTCTCGAACAGGCCGCCGTTGGCGTCGAAGCAGGAGCTGTAGAGGATCGTGTCCTCGGTGCCGAGGAACTCGGCGAGCCTGGCTTCGAGCTGCTTGTGCGGTTCCTGGGTGCCGCAGATGAACCGCACCGACGCCATGCCGAAGCCCCAGCGGTCCAGCGCGTCCTTGGCGGCGTCGACCAGCACGGGGTGGTCGGCGAGACCCAGGTAGTTGTTGGCGCAGAAGTTCAGCACCTCGTCACCGCCACCGACCCGCACCTCGGCGTTCTGCGGGCTGCCGATGACCCGCTCGGCCTTGTACAGACCGGCCGCCCTGATCTCCTCGATCCCCGCGAGCAGGTCGTCCTTCATCGCGCCGTACATCAGGCCTCCGTCCAGTCGAGCACGACCTTGCCGCACTTGCCTTCACGTGCTGTCGCGAACGCCTGCGCGTGGTCGCGGTAGCCGAACTTGTGGGTGATCACCGGGGTCAGGTCGAGGCCGCGCTGGAGCAGCACGGACATCGAGTACCAGGTCTCGAACATCTCGCGGCCGTAGATGCCCTTGACGTGCAGCATCTTCAGCACGACGCTGCTCCAGTCGACCGAGAACTCCTCGGACGGCAGGCCCAGCATCGCGATGCGGCCGCCGTGCGCCATGTTCGCGATCATGTCCCGCGTCGCGACGGGCTTGCCGGACATCTCCATGCCGACGTCGAAGCCCTCGGTCATGCCGAGTTCGGCCTGCGCGTCGGCGATCGTGGCCGTGGCGACGTTGAGCGCCAGGTCCACGCCGACCTTGCGGGCGATGTCGAGGCGGTGCTCGCTGATGTCGGTGATCACGACGTTGCGCGCGCCCGCGTGCTTCGCGACGGCGGCGGCCATGATGCCGATCGGGCCCGCGCCGGTGATCAGCACGTCCTCCCCGATGACCGGGAACGACAGCGCGGTGTGCACGGCGTTGCCGAACGGGTCGAAGATCGCGGCCACGTCCAGGTCCACCTTGTTGCGGTGCACCCAGGCGTTCTCCTGCGGCAGGACCGCGTACTGGGCGAACGCGCCGTCGACGTGCACGCCGAGGCCGCGGGTGTTCGCGCAGAGGTGCCGCCTGCCCGCCTTGCAGTTGCGGCACGTGCCGCAGACCAGGTGGCCCTCGCCGGAGACCAGGTCACCGACCCGGACCCCGTTCACGGCCGTGCCGATCTCCACGACCTCGCCCACGAACTCGTGCCCGAGGACCAGCGGCGCCTCCACGGTGCGCGCGGCCCAGTCGTCCCACGAGTCGATGTGCAGATCGGTGCCGCAGATGCCGGTCCGGAGGACCCGCACCACGACGTCACCGGGGCCCGCGACGGGGTCGGGGACGTCGACGAGTTCGAGTCCCGGCCCGGCGGCCACCTTGACCAGTGCCTTCATGACGCGCAGTGTCACCTGTCTCGAGTTGTGCAGTCCATCAGGACTTTCTGCAATCCCTTGTTAGCGCTTCTTCACAGGGACTGCGCGCTCGACGGCACGGGTGCACCCGGTCGTGTCACCGGGTCCGCGGATCAGGCCCTGCGCACCCGGAACCCCGGCATCCGCACGAGGTACGGGCCGACCCGCACCATCCGGACCTGCTTGACGTGCACCGAGCCCGCGCGCACCGCACCGGTCATGACGAAGTGCGGCCGACCCGCGCCGCCACCCGTCTTGTCGGTCACGCTGCCCGCGGCCATCTCGATCTCCTCGGTGTTCGCGGTCGCGCCCTCGGGCAGCAGGATCGACACCGACCCGGCCGTCACGTCCAGCTCGATCGTCACCACCGCGTGCGGGATGTCGGCCTCGGAGAAGTCGAGTTCCGTCGACCCCATCCGGTTGCGCACCACCAGTTCCCTCGGCACGGCCCACCGGCCCTTGCGGGACACCGTCGACATGGTGTTCTTGATCTCGACGCGGTCCCTCGGCGCGACGGCCTTGGGCGCCTGCTCGTTGTGCGTCATGCCGGGCAGGTCCACGAGCACCGCGTTCAGGTCCCCGCGCGTCTTCGCGACCAGGGCGGTGTCGGTGCGGGAGGAGAACTCGTCCAGCGTGATCAGGCCCTGGCCGATGGCCTTCTGGAGCAGGCCGATCACGTGCTCCCTCTCGGCGTCCGAGACCCTGAAGTCCTTGGGGTCGGTCATGGTCTACGCCTCCGGTTCGGCGTCGAGGCCGTGCTCGATCGCGTAGCGGGCCAGCTCGACCCGGTTGTGCAGCTGGAGCTTCCGCAGCGTCGACTGCACGTGGTTCTCCACCGTGCGGTGGGAGATCACCAGTCTGGTCGCGATCTGCCGGGCTGTCAGGCCTTTCGCCACGAGCCTCAGGACCTCGGTCTCCCGCTCGGTCAACTGCGGCTTGTCCTCCTCGTCGGGGTTCGCGGCCATCCGGCGGTACTCGCCGAGCACCAGACCGGCCAGCCCGGCGGTGAACACCGCGTCGCCCACCGCGGTCCGGTTGACCGCGTCCACCAGCTCCTCCGCCGACGCGGACTTCACCAGGTACCCCGACGCGCCCGCCTTCACGGCCTGGAGCACGTCGTCGTGCTCACCGCTCGCCGACAGCACCAGCACCCTGGTCGCGGGCAGCTCACCGGTGATCATGGCGGTCGCGTCCACGCCGGACAGCTCACCCAGGTTGAGGTCCATCAGCACCACGTCCGGCCGCACCGCGCGGGCGATCCGCATGGCCGCGTCCGCGTCCGACGCCGTCGCGACCACGTCGAAGCCGCGTTCCGCCAGGTCCCTCGCCACACCGTCGCGCCACAGCGGGTGGTCGTCGACCACCATCACCGAAACCGTCACCGAACTCCCCCTACTCGGAACACGCGCACTTCCCACTCCGTGCCCTCGCCGGGCCCCGTCTCCAGTTCGAGGGTGCCGCCGAGCAGCGCGACCCTCCCCCGGATCGACTTGGCGATCCCCATCCTGCCCTCGGCCTCGGCGAGGTCGATGCGGCCCTCGGGGATGCCCGGCCCGTCGTCGCGGACGCTCAGCACGACCTCGTCGCCCAGGTCCTCCAGCAGCACCCACGCCTTGGCGTCGGCGCCCGCGTGCTTGTCCACGTTGGACAGCATCTCCCGGACCACCGAGGTCAGCTCCAGCGCGACCACCGCGGGCAGCATCACCTGCGTGGCGGGCGTGGACACCTGCACCCTCTGGGTGGCCAGCAGCTGGAGCGCGGGCCGCAGGTCGGCGTCGCCGTCCACCGTGGACTCGACGGGGGACGCCGCGACCAGCGACCGCAGGGCCACCTCCTGCTCACCGGCCAGCTCGGCCAGCTCAGCGGCCTCGCCGCCCAGTTCCAGACCGCGCTTCCGCACCCGTGCCAGCACCTGGAGGACACCGTCGTGGATCGACCTGGCCAGCCGCTCGCGCTCCGCCGTCGCGGCCTCGGTCCGCAGCGCCTGCGCCAGCCGCACCGCCGAGCGGCGGGCCGTCGACGAGGCCATGCCGACCACGAAGCCCGCGCCCGCGAGCAGCACCACGTCCCGCACCAGGTCGACGCTCATCGCCCCGCGGTTGAGGTAGGTCGCGAGCCCGATGATCCCGCCCGCCGCCGCGCCCGCGTACCGGCCCGCGAGCGAGCCCGCCGCCACCGCGGGACCGCACGCCCAGATCGTGGTGATCAGCGGGACGTTCGCCAGCAGCTGCAGGTCGGTCATGATCAGGCTCGACGTGGACATCAGGCCGCACGCCACCACCAGGTCGGCGGCGACGATCCACGGCTTCCGCCCCGACTCGCGGCTGTAGGCCTGGATCGTGAACACCGACCAGGCCGCCATCACCCCGATGACCAGCCACGCCAGCCACGGCCGCGCGAACCCGCTGGAGTGCACGACCGCGTTGCCCAGCGCGAACAGGAAGGTCACTACGCGTAGTGCGACCGTCCCCCGCCACAGGTGCGCGACGGGGTCCTCCAGCACGGATGGCCCCTCGTCGTCCGACTTGATGTGCACGGTGTGCTCCCTTCGGACCCCATCCTGCCGTGCGGGAGTGGCCTGGCTAACCCCCAGGTGGACGTCTACTGCCTGTGAGAACGATGTGCAAGGCTTGCGGCCGAGTCTGGTGGCCCGCTGCGGGGGCACCACGTCGGCACTCCCACGGCGGGGGAGGGATGCAGTGCGCGACTGGCCCTTGTGGACGCTGCGCTGGCCGGCGCTCGTCTACTGGCTCGTGATCGACTTCGCCGCCCTCGCCGTGGTCACGTTCGTCATCGTCGACACCCCGACCCCCACGCCCGGCGACATCGGCCGGTTCGCCGCCGTCGCGGGCACGGCCGGTGCGGTGATCATCGGCAGCTCCATCTACAGCCACCGGCTCGGCGAGACCGAGCGCAACCCGTGGGCCGCGCACCTCTGCTACCTGACCGCGGGCATCATCGCGCTGCCGCCGAACCTGCTGGTCCTGCTCCTGTTCGGGCCCGCGCTGCACGGGGTGCTCGCCCAGCGCCCCGAGTCGTACCGCTGGATCTTCACGCTGTGCGCGACGGCGCTGGCGGTGTTCGCCACCCGGTTCGTCTTCGGCTGGAGCGACCCCGCCGCTGACCTGCCGATGATGCTCGTCGGCGCCGTCGTCCTGCTGCTGCTCCGGTCCGGGCTGATCGCGCTGGGGCTGCACCTGCGTCGACCGTCCGCGCCGCGCGAGGAGGTCGTCGGCGAACCCATCGACGTGATCCTCGGGATCGTCGCCGTCAGCCTCGGCGGGTTGATGGGGTGCGTGGCGGGCACGATGGCGGTGCACGCGTTGATCGCCGGGCCGCCGATGGCGCTGCTGGAGCGGGCGGCCCAGCTCCCGCAGTGGCGCCGGTCGGCCCAGCGGGACGCGAAGACCGGGCTGTCCAACGCCGTGCACTGGGACGGCCAGGCGCGCGCCGAACTGGCGAAGGGCCGCAACGACAACCGGTCCATGGCGGTGATGCTGATGGACCTGGACCACTTCAAGCGGGTGAACGACCGGGTGGGGCACCTCGCCGGTGACGCGGCCCTGGCCGCCGTCGCGCTGTTGTTGAGCACCAGCACCCGGCGGGGGGACCTGGTGGGGCGGTTCGGCGGGGAGGAGTTCGTGGTGCTGCTGCCGGAGGCCTCGCCCGAGGTGGCGGAGGCCGTGGCGCAGCGGATGAGGCACGCGGTGGCCGGGTTGTCGGTTCCCACGGTGGCCACCGATGGACGGCACCACGTGCTGTCCGGGTTGACGGTGAGCATCGGGGTGGCGACCACGGAGCGGTTCGGGTACGAGTTGCCGGATCTGCTGGTGGCCGCTGACGCGGCTCTGCTGGCCGCCAAGGGGTACGGGCGGAACCTGGTGGAGATGGCGTGAGC
>NZ_DASUSQ010000012.1:0-46932 GCF_036375055.1 Umezawaea sp. | reverse complement strand
GGCGTCGGGGTGGTTCCGACCAGCGCAAATCGGCGTGTTGACGGCCTGGGGACGGCCTGGGGATGATCATACAGTCTGGGTGGGTGGTAAAACGCCTGGTAGAAGGCATTTGATCATGGTTCTCCCGGCCCCATCGTCCTAAGGGAGTGCAAAGAAGTGCCGGTGCGCCTTGTCGTGAGGTTGTGGTGGACCCGATGGTGTGGGCGATCACACCAGGAGGACGACTATGGCGGTCGAGGTCGGGCAGGGGCGGGAGACGGGTGCTGCTGAGCGCCGCGTTGTCGCCAACGTGCTGAGGGGGTCCATCGGGAACCTCATCGAGTGGTACGACTGGTACGCGTACACCGCGTTCAGCATCTACTTCGCCGCGGCGTTCTTCCCGAAGGGTGATCAGACCGCGCAGCTGTTGAACACGGCCGCCGTGTTCGCGGTCGGGTTCCTGATGCGGCCGCTCGGCGGGTGGCTGCTGGGGCGCTACGCGGACCGGCACGGGCGGCGGGCGGCGTTGACGCTGTCCGTGACGCTGATGGCGCTGGGGTCGTTGATGATCGCGTTGACGCCGTCGTTCGCGACGATCGGGGTCGCCGCGCCGATCCTGCTCGTGACGGCCCGGCTGCTCCAGGGGCTGTCGGTGGGCGGGGAGTACTCGACGTCGGCGACCTACCTGTCCGAGGTGGCGTCGAAGGGGAAGCGCGGGTTCTACTCGAGCTTCCAGTACGTGACGCTGACCGCCGGGCAGCTGTTGGCGCTGGGCGTGCAGATCGTGCTCCAGCAGGTGCTGACGCGCGAGGAGATGCTGTCGTGGGGGTGGCGGATCGCGTTCGTCATCGGCGCGACCGGTGCGATCGTGGTGATGTTCCTGCGGCGCGGCATGGACGAGTCGGAGAGCTTCCAGCGGGAGGGCCGGACGTCGGACTCGCGGGGGTCGCTGCGGGCGCTGCTCCAGTACCCCAAGGAGTGCCTGCTGGTCGTCGGCCTGACGCTCGGCGGCACGGTCGCGTTCTACACGTACACGACGTACCTCCAGAAGTTCATGATCAACACCAGTGGCATCGACGCGGCCACGGTGAGCTGGATCAACTTCCTGGCGCTGCTGGTGTTCGTGGTCATCCAGCCGCTGGCGGGCGGGTTGTCCGACCGGATCGGGCGGAGGCCGCTGCTGCTCGCGTTCGGCGTGCTGGGCGCGCTCGGCACGGTGCCGCTGCTGACGACGCTGGCGTCCACGACGGAGGCCGTGCCCGCGTTCCTGCTGATGCTGGCGGGACTGGTGGTCGTGACCGGCTACACGTCGATCAACGCGATCGTGAAGGCCGAGCTGTTCCCGACGCGGATCCGGGCGCTCGGCGTCGGGCTGCCGTACGCGCTCACGGTGGCGATCTTCGGCGGCACGGCGGAGTACGTGGCGCTCGGGCTGAAGTCGGCCGGGCACGAGTCGTGGTTCTACTGGTACGTCTCGGGGTGCGTGCTGGTCTCGCTGCTCGTCTACGGCTCGATGCGGGAGACGTCGAAGGAGTCCACGCTGGAGACGAAGGCCTGACTGCCCGCCAGCTCCACGACGGCGGCGCGTGCCGCGGCCAGCGATTCCGTGCCCAGGGCCTGGAACCGCGACGGCCGCGGCACGTCCGGCGCGCGGGTCATCTCGACGTGCACGAAGCGCAGGTTGGCCTCGGGCACGCCGAGGTCGCCGAAGTAGGCGCGCAGGTACGGTTCCACGAAGTCCGCGCCGGAGCGGTGGCGGCCACCCGTCGCCGTGACCACGACGACCTCGGTGCGGCGCAGCAGGCTGTCCTCGGTGGCCGCGTCGGTGAACACGCCGGGCACGGTCACCCGGTCGATCCACGCCTTCAGCGCCGCCGGGACGGTCAGGTTGTGCACCGGCACGCCGAGCAGCACGGTGTCCGCCGCCAGCAGTTCGGCCACCAGCGGCCGGGTCAGCGCCCACTCGTGCTCCTCGGCCGCGGAGGCGAGGAGCTTGCCGACCGCGCGGACGGCGACGGGGCCGCGGTTCTCCAGCCGCCCGCGCAGCGCGCTGTAGGCCGGGCCCGGCAGCGGCACCGGGTGCTCGGCCACGTCGCGGTACCGGTGGCCCGCGTCGCCGTGCCGCTCGCGCCAGGTGTCGGCGTACAACGAGGTCAGGTGCTTGCTGATCGACGGGTCGGAGTTGCTGGAATCGAGGTGCAGCAAGGACTTCACCGGTTCGGCCGCGATGGGCGGCACGGAGCGGAGGTGGTTCCGGCGGGAGGGGTTCGAGATCATCGGAACCATGCTCGCAGAGCGCTCGCGCGCACCTCCCACCGTCACGGGAAGTGCACCTGATCGTGTGCCCGCGTCGGCCTGGCAAGTCCACAGAGGACTAGTGCTTGAGCGCCCGCACCTCCTCCGCCGGGTCGGGGGAGTAGAACGAGCCGGGCGCGGGTGACCCGGCGGAGCCGAGCTTGTTCATCTTCTTCGGCACGGCCGCGCCCTGGTAGGTCAGCGGGTGGTCGGCGAGCGGCTGGTGCACCTCGATGAACTCCCCGTGCGGCAGGCGTTTCACGATCCCGGTCTCGACGCCGTGCTCCAGCACCGCGCGGTCGGAGTGCTGGAGCCCCAGGCACAGCCGGTAGGTGACGAAGTACGCGAGCGGCGGCAGCAGCAGGAGCCCGAGCCTGCCCGCCCACACCGTGGCGTTGAGCGAGACGTCGAACGCGTGCGCGATCACGTCGTTGGCCGCGGACAGCAGCGCCACGAGGAAGTACGCGAGCGCCATCGCCCCCAGCGCGGTGCGCACCGGCACGTCGCGCGGCCGTTGCAGCAGGTTGTGGTGCGCCCGGTCGCCGCTGAGCCTGCGCTCGACCCACGGGTACGCCGCCGCGAGTCCGGTGAGCAGCGGGAGTCCCGCGACGAACGGGAAGAACGCGGCGGGGACCGTGTGGTCGCCCAGGTACAGCTCCCACGCGGGCCACAGCCGCAGCAGACCGTCGGTCCACGCCATGTACCAGTCCGGCACCGTGCCCGCGGAGATCTGGCCCGCGTTGAACGGCCCGAAGTTCCACACCGGGTTGATCTGGAAGACGCCGCCCATCACCGCGCAGACGGCGACGACCACCGCGAGGAACACGCCGCTCTTGACCAGGAACACCGGCATGATCCGCACGCCGACGACGTTGGTCTCCTTGCGGCCTGCACCGGGGAACTGCGTGTGCTTCTGGTACCAGACCAGCGCCAGGTGCACCGCGACCAGCCCGAGCATGATCGCCGGGATCAGCAGCACGTGCAGCGTGTACAGCCGGGGCAGCACCTCCGTGCCGGGGAACTCGCCGCCGAACAGCGCCCAGTGCAGCCAGGTGCCGACGACCGGGACCGACAGCAGCAGCGACGCCGTGATCCGCAGACCCGCGCCGGACAGCAGGTCGTCGGGCAGCGAGTAGCCGAACAGGCCCTCGACGCAGCCGAGCAGGAACAGCACGATGCCGATGACCCAGTTCAGCTCGCGCGGGCGGCGGAACGCGCCGGTGAAGAAGATCCGCAGCATGTGCACGACGATCGCCGCCATGAACAGCAGCGCCGCCCAGTGGTGCACCTGGCGGGCGAACAGGCCGCCGCGCACCTCGAACGAGAGGTCCAGCGTCGACTCGAACGCGCGGGACATCTCCAGGCCCCTCAGGTTCGTGAACGAGCCGTCGTAGACGACCTCCTCCATCGACGGGTCGAAGAACAGCGCCAGGTACGTCCCGGACAGCAGCAGGACGACGAAGCTGTACAGCGCGATCTCCCCGAGCAGGAACGACCAGTGCGCCGGGAAGACCTTGTTCAGCTGTCCGCGCAGACCGCCCGCCGCGTGGTAGCGCTGGTCGACGGCTGTCGCGGCCGTGCCGAGCGAACTCATGACCCGTACCCCCCGTCCGGACCGCCGTCGTGCCGGGAGCGGACGCCCCCCGGCGTCGGTCCGCTCCTCCAGTGTGCCTCGGTTCCCCCGTCCAGGACCATGACGTGAAGACGACACCGGGGCACGAGGTGTGACACCGGTCAGGGGCGCAACCCCAGGGACCGCGCCACGACGGTGGCCGAGTGCACCGGTTCCGCGTCGGTCCCCTCGCGCACCTGGGTGCGGCAGCTGAACCCGTCGGCGACGACCGCGGTGCCCGGCCCGGCCGCCCGGACGGCGGGGAACAGGCCCTGCTCGCCGACGGCCATCGACACCTCGTGGTGGCCGCGCTCGAAGCCGAAGTTGCCCGCCAGGCCGCAGCACCCGGTGTCGAGCACCTCGGCGGCCAGGCCGGACTTCGCCAGCAGCTCCCGGTCGGCGTCGAAGCCCAGTTCGGCGTACTGGTGGCAGTGCGTCTGCACGATCGCCCTCCCGTCGCCCGCGACCCGGTCCAGCGCGGGGGCCACGTGCTCGGCGAACGTCCGCGTCGCGGTGGCCAGCGCGACCACGTCCGGGTCGTCGCCCGCGAGCTCCAGCGCGTCGCCGCGCAGGAACGCGGTGCAGCTCGGTTCCAGCCCCACCACCGGAACCCCGGCCCCGGTGGCCCCCCGCAGGATCCGGGCGGTCCGGCGCAGCACCCGGCGGGCGGTGCCGAGCTGGCCGGTCGACATCCACGTCAGCCCGCAGCAGACGGAGCGGTCGGGGATCTCCACGCGCTGCCCGAGGTGGGTCAGCACGGCCGCCGCGTCGTGCCCGATCGACGGCTCGAAGTGGTTGGTGAACGTGTCGGTGAACAGCAGCGCCCTCGGGCCGTCCACCGCCGACCGCGTGAACGTCGCCCGGAACGACCGCTCCGCCACGACGGGCATCCGCCGCTCCGGCGCCAGACCCGCGAGCCGGGGGAACCGCGAGGTCAACCGGTTCACCAGCCCGAGCCGCAGCCACAGCGGCAGCCAGCCCATCGAGTAGTGCGCCGCGGGCCGCACCCGCCCCCGGTAGTGCTGGTGCAGGAACTCCGCCTTGTAGGTCGCCACGTCCACGTCCACCGGGCAGTCGCGCTTGCACCCCTTGCAGCCCAGGCACAGGTCGAGCGCGTCGCGGACCTCCTCCGACCGCCAGCCGCCCCGCACGACCTCGCCGTTCAGCATCTCGAACAGCAGCCGCGCGCGGCCCCGCGTCGAGTGCCGCTCCTCGCGGGTCACCCGGTAGCTGGGGCACATCACGCCGCCGCTCGCGTTCAGGCACTTGCCGACGCCGACGCACCGCCGGGTCGCGGCGGCCAGGTCGCCGCCGTCGGCGTGCAGCGCGAGCGTCGTGCGGGTCGGGATGCGGGCGGGCGCCACGAGCACCCGCAGGTCGGCGTCGAGCGGCGCCGGGTCGACGATCCGGCCGGGGTTCATCAGGTTGTCCGGGTCGAACGCGGCCTTGAACCGGCCGAACGCCACCAGCGCCGCGGGCGGGTACATCCTCGGCAGCAGCTCCGAGCGGGCCTGCCCGTCGCCGTGCTCGCCGGAGATCGAGCCGCCGTGCGCGACCACGAGGTCGGCCGCGTCCTGGAGGAACGACCGGTAGCCCGACGCGAAGTCGAAGTCGATCCGCACGTGCACGCAGCCCTCGCCGTAGTGCCCGTAGGTCAGGCCGCGCCGCCCGTGCCCCGCCAGCAGCGCGTCGAACTCGCGCAGGTACTTCCCGAGCCGCTCCGGCGGCACGGCGGCGTCCTCCCAGCCCGACCACGCCTCGGTGCCGTCGGCCATCCTGGTCGCCAGGCCCGCGCCGTCCTCGCGGATCCGCCACAGCAGCCGCTGCCGCGCCGGAGAGGTCACCACGACGGAACCCGGGGCGACCGACGCGACGCGCCGCGCGGTCTCCTCGTCGCGGCACTCGACGAACAGCCAGCTCGCGCCGGGCGGCAGCAGCGCGAGCGCGGGGGCGTCCGGGGTGCGCTGCCGCACGACGGCGACCATGCCCGCGTCGATGCCCTCCAGAGCCAGCACGTCGTACTCGCGCAGCGCCACCACGTTGTCGGCGGCGTCGTAGGTGTTCGCGAACCCCAGCACGGCCAGCACCCGGTGCTCCGGCGCCTCGACCAGCCGCACGGTCGCGCCCAGCAGCGTCACGCAGGTGCCCTCGGTGCCCACCAGCGCCCGCGTCAGGTCCGGCAGGGCGTCCAGCGCGTACCCCGACACCCGGCGGCCGAGCGGGGGGAACCACGCCGGGTCGACGTCCGGGAGGGCGAGCGCGGGCGGCGTCCGGGTGTCGAACCGGGTGCCGTCGGGCAGCAGCACGTCGAGCGCCTCGACGTTCTCGCCGGTCTTGCCCCACGCGACCGAGTGCGCGCCGCACGCGTTGTTGCCGATCATCCCGCCGAGCGTGCACCGCGAGTGCGTCGACGGGTCCGGCCCGAACAGCAGCCCGTGCGGCGCCGCGGCGGCGTTCAGCCGGTCGAGCACCGCGCCCGGCTGGACGACCGCGAGCCGCCGGTCCGGGTCGACCTCCACGATCCGGTCCAGGTACCGGGCGAAGTCGAGCACCAGGCCCGACCCCGCCGCGTTGCCCGCGATGCTCGTGCCCGCGCCCCGGTTGGTGATCGGCACGCCGTGCTCGACCGCCAGCGCCACGGCCGCCAGCACGTCGTCGACCGTTCTCGGCCGCACCACGACCGCCGGGACGTGCCGGAAGTTCGAGGCGTCGGTCGAGTACAGGGCACGGGAGGACGAGTCGGTCAGCACGTCGCCGGAGACCTCGGCGCGCAGCCGATCGGAGAATTCGCTCACCCGGACGATTGTGATCCGGGTCCGCCGATGCCGGGGTACTCGGGGGTAACGGATAGCCTCGCGCCCATCAACCAGCAGCGATGGGAGAACCGTGTCGAGGTCCGTTCTGGTCACCGGGGGCAACAGGGGAATCGGGTTGGCGATCGCCCGGGCGTTCGCCGCGCAGGGTGACAAGGTCGCCGTGACACACCGCGGCTCCGGTGTCCCCGAAGGCCTGTTCGGCGTCAAGTGCGACGTGACGAACGGCGACGAGGTCGACGCCGCGCTGGCCGAGGTCGAGGCGCACCAGGGACCGGTCGAGGTGCTGGTGGCGAACGCGGGCATCACCGAGGACACGCTGCTGCTGCGCATGTCCGACGACCAGTTCACCCGCGTGCTCGACGCCAACCTGACCGGTGCGTTCCGGGTCGTGCAGCGCGCGTCCAAGGGGATGCTGCGCAACCGCTACGGCCGGATCGTGCTCATCTCCTCCGTCGTGGGCCTCTACGGCGGTCCCGGCCAGGTCAACTACGCCGCCAGCAAGGCGGGCCTCGTCGGCATGGCCCGGTCGATCGCCCGTGAGCTCGGGTCGCGCAACATCACCGCGAACGTGGTGGCGCCCGGCTTCGTGACGACCGACATGACCGACAAGCTCACCGACGACCGCAAGAAGCAGATCCTCGGCCAGGTGCCCGCCAACCGGTTCGCCTCCGTCGAGGAGGTCGCCGCCACCGTGGCGTTCCTCGCCTCGGACGCCGCGGGCTACATCACCGGCGCGGTCATCCCGGTCGACGGCGGCCTCGGCATGGGCCACTGAGCCGTGTCTCTCGAACTGATCAACGGAGGAAGCAAGTGACGGGACTGCTCGAAGGCAAGCGGCTGCTGATCACCGGGGTGATCACCGACGCGTCGATCGCCTTCCACGTCGCCAAGGTCGCGCAGGAGCAGGGCGCGCGGGTGGTGCTCACGGGGTTCGGCCGCATGAGCCTGGTCGAGCGCATCGCGAAGCGGCTGCCGAACCCGGCGCCGGTCGTGGAGCTGGACGTCCAGAACCAGGAGCACCTCGACACGCTGGCCGATCGGGTGCGCGAGCACGTGGACGGCCTCGACGGCCTCGTGCACGCCGTCGGCTACGCCCCGCCGAGCTGCCTGGGCGCTCCGTTCATGGACGCGCCGTGGGAGGACGTGGCCACGGCGATGCACGTGTCCGCGTACTCGTACAAGGCGCTGGCCGCCGCCGCGCTGCCGCTGCTGTCCCGCGGCAGCTCGATCGTCGGCCTCGACTTCGACGCCCGCCAGGTGTGGCCCGCCTACAACTGGATGGGCCCGGCCAAGGCCGCGTTCGAGTCGATCAACCGGTACCTCGCGCGCGACCTCGGTGAGCACGGCGTGCGGGTCAACCTCGTGTCCGCCGGTCCGGTGCGCACGATGGCCGCCAAGTCGATCCCCGGCTTCGCCGACCTGGAAACCATGTGGTCGGAGAAGGCCCCGCTCGGCTGGAACGTCGACGACCCGACGCCCGTCGCGCAGTCCGTGTGCGGCCTGCTGTCCGACTGGTTCCCCGCGACGACCGGCTCGATGGTGTTCGTCGACGGCGGCGTGCACTTCCTGGGCCTCTAGCCGTCCCCCGACCGGGTCGACGTGATCATCAGCACGTCGACCCGGTCGTGCGCGTTCCCTTGACCGGGTCCAGGATGTAGCGGTGAGTTACGACGCGCTGCTCTGGTTGTCGTTCGGAGGCCCGGAAGGACCAGCGGACGTCCGTCCATTCCTGGAGAACGTCACCAGGGGGCGTGGCGTACCACCCGAACGGCTGGACGAAGTCGAGGTGCACTACCAGCACTTCGGCGGAGTGTCACCGATCAACGCCCTGAACCGCGCCGCCATCGACGCCGTCCGCGCCACCGGGCTGGACCTGCCGGTCTACTTCGGCAACCGCAACTGGCACCCGATGGTCGAGGACACCCTCGCCGAGATGGAGCGCGACGGCGTGCGGCGCGCGCTCGTGTTCCCCACCAGCGCCTACGGCGGCTACTCCGCCTGCCGCCAGTACGACGAGGACATCCTGCGGGCCCGTGCGGCCGTGCCGAACGCCCCCGAACTGGTGAAGCTGCGCCAGTTCTTCGACCACCCGCTGTTCATCGCCGCGTTCGCCGACGCGGTCCGCACGGCCGCCCTCGCACTGCCCGCCGACCACCGGTTGGTGTTCACCGCGCACTCCGTGCCGGTCTCGGCCGACCGGGCCGCCGGACCGCCGGCCGAGGGCGGGCACCGCTACTCCCGCCAGGTCGCCGAGGCCTCCCGCCTCGTGGCGTCGGCCGTGGGCCGCGAGGAGTACGACGTCGTGTGGCAGTCCCGCTCCGGCCCGCCGCACATCCCGTGGCTGGAGCCGGACGTCGTCGACCACGTCGAGGCGCTGCACGAGGAGGGCGTGAGCGGCGTCCTGCTGTGCCCCATCGGGTTCGTCAGCGACCACCTGGAGGTCGTGTGGGACCTCGACACCGAGGCCCGCGAGCGGGCCGGTGAACTCGGCATGGCCTTCGCCCGCGCGGCGACGCCGAACGCCGACCCCCGGTTCGCCGAGCTGGTGGTGGAGCTGGTCCGCGAGCACACCGACGGCGTCGCGCCGCGCAAGCTGTCCGACTTCACCGCGGCCGGGTGCACGGTCAACGGCGCCCCCTGCGCACCGCTGTGCTGCGAGCCCGCGAAGCGGCCGGCGAAGCACTAGGAGGGTGGCTTGGCCTCGTTGATGACACCGAACGGCACGTGGACGCACGGAATGCTGGCGGACTTGAGGTTGCGTTTCTGATCGTCGAAGTAGATGTGAGGCCGCAGAGCGCACAACACCTTGTTCTTCTCGATCCCGCCGAGGAAGAACGCGTCGTTCACCCGGAGCCCCCACCGTTTCAGGCTCTCGACGGCCCGCTCGTGCGAGGGTGCGTTCCGAGCTGTGACAACGGAGACCCTGACCCTGGTCTTGTACTTCCGGTTGACGACCCGCTCTTCTTCTTCCCTGTCCTGGATCCTGGTGATGCCCGCCAGGAGGTCCCTCAACGGGCCGGAATTGTGCGTTGTGGTGAGGTTCGCGGTTTCGTGCCGATGGAATTCGTCGAGTCCGCCGCTCTGCATCACCCGCTCCGATTCGTCGTCCGCGAGGACGCTGTCGAAGTCGAACGCGATGCGTAGGTCGGTTTCATCGTCGTCGACGTAGGTCGACTTGAGTACGCGGCCACTGGGCAGGTTGTCGGCTACCGCACGTCGAACGTCCCGCTGGTTCGCGGACAGGAACAGAGACATGTTCAGCGCGCGCATGAACCCGTAGGGCGACCGACCCTGCTGGAAGATGGCGCGCGTGATCGGCAGTTGGTGGTGCTTGATGGAACGCATCACCCGAAGACCCGTGTCCGGGCTGTTCTTGGAGAGCACGATGACCTCGACCAGTGGATCATCCTGGGGTGAGAGGTCGTTGAGAGACAGGAGTCTCTTGATGAACGGGAACGCAACCCCCGGCGCCAGCGGAACATTAAGTCGCTGCTCCTGGTATGTGCGGTAGACCGCCACGCCTTTCCTCCTGAACACCCTGTCTGATTTGGTCAGGTCGAACAGTGCGCTGGACGCGATGCCGATGACCAGCCTCTTCTCGAGTTCATAGGCCATGGCTACCTCGCTTTCCGCTGAACTCGGCCCGACCTCGTTCCTATCTCATTTCGACGTGCGGTGGAATAGTTATCACCCAACCGGGCACGCGAGCGGGCCGCGGCTCTGCCCGCCGCCGACCAGGGTGACGGAGCCCGCGGCCGTGGTGCAGACGATCTGGTCGACGGCGTTGGCGGACAACGAGGTCACGTCGACCGAGACGGTCACGGTCGAGCCCGCGGCGTCGAGGACGGCACCCGCGGGCACCTCGGTCGCGTAGCCCTGCTCGCGTTCCGCGGTCGTCGGGCCGACGGCCAGCTGGGCGAGCGCGGAGGCGGACCCTGGGCGCGGCACGGGGGCGACCCGGCCGCCGGACACGAAGTACACGGAGATCACGGCCGCCGCGGTCGGGGCCGGGCCGCCGACGATGACCCCGCTGGGACGCACGCCGCAGCCCGCCACGAGCAGCACGGCCGCGAGGGCGGCGGCGCGCTTCACCGGTCACCTCGCGGGTCGGGCAGGCGGAGGGTGAACACCGCGCCGCCGCCGGGGTGGTTCTCGGCGACCAGGGTGCCGCCGTGCAGGAGGGCGTTCTCGCGGGCGATGGCGAGACCCAGGCCGCTGCCCGTGGAGCGCGCCCTGGACGAGTCGGCCTTGTAGAAGCGGTCGAACACGTGGGGCAGCACGCCAGGGGACAGGCCGGGGCCGCGGTCCGCCACGGTGATGACGACCCAGCCCGGCTCGACGTCGAGCGCCACGGACACGGGCGCGCCGCCGTGCCGCACCGCGTTGCCCACCAGGTTCGCCAGCACCACGTCCAGCCTGCGCGGGTCGACCCGCGCGACCACGTCCGGGGGCAGGGTCGTCTCGACCGCGTCCAGCCACCCCCTGGTGCGCAGCGAGGCGCGGACCACCGCCGCCACGTCCACGTCGTCCAGCACCAGCGCGGCGGCCCCCGAGTCGAACCTGCTGATCTCCATCAGGTCGTTCACCAGCCTCGTCAGGTTGTGCGTCTCCTGGCTCACCAGCCGGGCGGCCTGCGCGGCGTCCGCGGGCAGCACCTCGGCCTCCTCCTCCAGCACGTCGGCGACCGCGGTCATGGCCGACAGCGGGGTGCGGAGTTCGTGCGACACGTCGGCGACGAACCGGCGCGCGTCGGCCTCCATCCGCCGCAGCTCGTCGACGCGCTGGTCCAGCGCGTCGGCCGTGTGGTTGAACGTGACGGCCAGACCCGCCAGCTCGTCCGAGCCGCGAACGTCCAAACGGGACTTCAGGTCGCCCGAACCCATCCGCCGCGCGGCGTCCCCGAGTTCGCGCACCGGCCGCAGCACGCTCCACGCGGCCAGCAGGGCCAGCAGCAGCGCGAACACCAGCGCGCCGCCGCCGAACACCCACGCCCTGGTGGACAGCTCGGCGATGCTCGCCGCCGCGGGCGCCAGGGTGCGCAGCGAGTAGACCTCCAGCACGGACGACCCGAACGCCACGCCGGTCCCGCTCACGAGCTGGGTCTCGCCGCCGACGGAGACGCGCTGCCACGCGGTGTACCCGCCGCGCACGGTCTCCCGCAGCTCGGGCGTGACCACCGACAGGGGCAGGCCCCCCGCGCTCAGGTCGTCGTACACGGCCACGGCGGTGTCGTCGCGGTCCGACAGCTCGTCCGCGATCCGGTGCAGCCGTTCCGGCGTGGGCGGCAGCAGCCCGAACCGCGCGACCCCGTCGGTCAGCGCCAGCACGGCCGCGTCCTGCGCCTGCTGGAGGATGACGGTCCTGGCCTTGAGGTACATGCCGCCCGCGACCGCCAGGGCGGTGATCACCCCGACGAGCGCGAACGCCACCACCAGCCGCGCGCGCAGACCGATCGTCACAGCGGCCCGAACCGGTACCCGAAGCCGCGCACGGTCTGCACGTACACCGGGGCCGCGGAGTCGTCCTCGATCTTCGCCCGCAGCCGCTGCACGCACGCGTCCACGAGCCGCGAGTCGCCGAGGTACCCGTGCTCCCACACCGATTCCAGCAGCTGCTGACGGCTGAGCACCCGCCCCGGAGTGCCGGACAGCTCCAGCAGCAGCCGCAGCTCGGTGGGCGCGAGCGACACCCGTTCCCCGTCCTTGGCCACGACGAGCCCCACCCGGTCGACGGTCAGCGCACCGTGCCGCTCCACGGCCGGGTCGGCCCTCGGCTCCGCGGCGGTCCGCCGCAGCACGGCCCGGATGCGGGCCTCCAGGACCCTGGCCTGCACGGGCTTGACCACGTAGTCGTCGGCCCCGGCCTCCAGACCGGCCACGACGTCGATGTCGTCGTCGCGCGCGGTGAGCATGATGATCGGCAGGTCGCCCGCCGCGCGGATCCGCCTGCACACCTCGAACCCGTCGATCCCCGGCAGCATCAGGTCGAGCACGACCACGTCCGACGGCTCCCGCGACAGCCGCTCCAACCCCTGCTCGCCGGTCTCCGCGGCGTCCACGACGTGGCCCTGCCTGGTCAGCGCCAGCTGGAGCCCGTCGCGCACCGCGCGGTCGTCCTCGATCAACAACACCCGTGACATGAGGTCAACTATCGTCGCGCGCGGCGGAGGGCGCCCGGTCGTCGGCCAGCGCGGCGGCGGCCAGGCAGTGCAGCGCCGAGGCCACGAGCACGCCGCCGACCAGGTCGCTGAGCCGGTGCCAGCCGGTGACCATCGTCGAGGCGCCGACCACCACGACCACGGGCACACCGGGCACGAGGGCCCACCAGCGCACGGCGGGCGGCAGCACCAGCACGAACGCCAGCACCAGGGCCGTGGCCACGGCGACGTGCCCGCTGGGGAAGCTGTTGTGCGCGGACGAGCCCACGACGCCCAGCTCGGGGCGCACGACGACCTCCTTGAGCACCCTGGCCGCCGCCACCGAGCCGAGCACGACGCCCACGGCCGCGACCGACGTCCACGCCCTCCGGCCCAGCAGCACGGCGGCGAGCAGCACCACGCCGAGCACCAGCTCGTCGCCGAAGACCGCCAGCACGGCCTTCGCGGGGCCCAGCAGCGGGGTGTCCTGCTGGTAGCTCGCGCCGCGCTCGGACAGGGGCAGCAGCGCGCCGTCGAACGCCTGGCCGCCGGGCGTCCAGACGAACACCAGGCACGTCAGACCCAGGGCGAACAGGCAGGCGGTGGCGGCGACCAGGAACCGGCCGCCGTGGCGGTGGCGGGCGACCGCCACGGGGACCACGGGGTTCGTCATCACCCCACCGATGGTCGGCTCCCCGTGCGGCGGGAGCGTCCCCGTCGTGTCCGCGTTCTGCCACGGTTCTCAGGCGCCCGCGTGGACGTACGCGGCCCACAGCGACGGCCGGTCCGGGTAGCGGTCCCTGATCCGGCGGACCGTGCGGTGCACGGCGAACGGGGCCCGGTCCGCGTCCGGCGCGCCCTCCAGCAGGTCGTCGTAGATCGACTCGGTGAGGTGCGGGGCCAGCACGTCGTTGGTCCGCCAGAGCGTCCCGACGACCCTGGGGAACCCCGCGACCAGGAACGCGGACGTGGGGTGGATCGCCTCGTCGGACAGGTGGACCGACGACCGGGCGGTGTCGCACGCGGAGAGGTAGGCGAACTCGGCGTGGTCGAGGCGCTGGCGCGAGACGTCCAGGACGTGCAGGACGGACCCGCTGAGCGCGAGACCGCTGTTCGACGGGTTGACCGGGTCGCTGTACCCGTGGCACGCGAAGTGCGCCCAGGTGCTCGTGCGGAGGGCGGCGAGGACCCGGTCGCGGGTGGCGTCCGGGCCGACCAGCCGTGTGAGGCCAGGGACCCGCGCGGTGAGGCGTTCCGCCTCGTCCAGCACGCCGGGCAGGTCTTCCGCGTCCTCCGCCTCCGGCACGGCCACGACCAGCAGCCGCGGCTCCCCGGTGCCGCGACAGCGGGAGCGGGCGTGGCCGAGCGCGCGGACCGTCGGCGTCACCGACGACACCACGCGGTCCAGGACCGCGGGACCCCCGGTCCTCAGGTGACCCGCCGCGTGCAGGGGCAGCAGGCCCAGCAACCCGACCGGCGCCCACCACAGCCGCGGCGGCGGGTCGGTGCCACCGGTCAGCCCGAGCCGGTCGAGCACCGGCCCCGCCACGGTGTCCCACAGCCATTCGAGGGTCTCGTGGACCACCGCCTCCGCCTCGGCGGGCTCCGGACCCGTGACGGCGACCGCGGCCTGGAAGGCGGTGACCCGGCGGCGCAGCTCGCTCGCCGTGAGGTCCAGCAGGTCCTGGACGACGACCCCGGACGGGGTGAGCACCAGCGCGTCGCACCGGTAGCGGCTCACGTTCACCAGCACCACCGGGCCCTCGCGGGCCTGTTCGACCAGGTCGGCGACCAGCGGCGGGCGCAGGAACCGGTCCATCCCCGGCAGCGCCCTGATCACGGCGGTGAGCGCCGCCAGCTCGTCGGCCAGCTCCAGCCGGTCGCGCGGGGTGTCGGACTCGAACTCGGCGCCGAGCGCGGCGAACCGGTCGGCCAGCTCCGGCTCGCGCTCCCGCAGGTCCGCCAGGTCGCCCCGGCCGTCGAGCGCCTGCGCGGCCAGCACACCCCGGCCGAGTTCGAGCAGCGCCACCGCCTCGTCGACGCGCCCGACGGCGAGGCAGCACGCCGCCGCGTCCGCCGCGAGGTCGGCGAAGCGGCTCAGCAGGTACTGGGCGTCGCCCCGGCCCACGCCGCGCCCGGCGAGCAGGGGGAGCAGCCGGACCGCCGTGGCGAACCCCTCGGCCGCGGAGGTGTAGTCGTCGGCCTTCGCGGCCAGTTCGCCCCAGAGGTCCGCGGCGATCACCCGGTCCTCCGTCGGTGACGAGGGCAGCGCCGCGGCCTCCTGGAACGCGGCCAGGGCCTCGGCGAGAGCGGACCGGTCGCCGTGGTCCAGGTAGAGCAGGCGCAGCGACCGGCCGAGGCCGATCAGCCTGCTCGACCGGCGGTGGGCGCCCGCCCGCCCCGCGCGCACGGAGGCGCGGGCGAGGTCGACCGCCTCCGCCAGCTCCTCCTCGCCCCCGCTTGAGCCGCTCAGGTACCGCTGGCGCAGCGCCCCGCTCAGGCTCGCCTGGTAGCCGGCGTGGTCGGGGTCGGCCGGGTCGCAGCCCAGCACCGCCGCCCGGTGCGCGCTGATCCCGCGGTCCAGCGCGTGCAGGTCGCCGTCCTGCTCGAACGCCGTGACCAGCGCCCCGCCCAGGTTGTTCAGCCGCATCGGCCGTCCGGGGTGGCGCTCGGGCGTGCTCCGCACGGCCTCCTCGTGCAGGCCGACGCACTCCTCCAGCGTGGCGGCCCGACGGGTGCGCTCCCACAGGGCGAACAGCAGGGCCCCGAGGTTGGTCAGGTGGGTGGCGTGTCCCGCGACCACGTCCGCGCCGGTGCGCACGGCCTCGCGCGCGGCGGCGACCGCTTCGTCCAGCACGGCCCGTTCCCCGGTCGTCTCGGAGCGGCGGTGCAGCATCGCGGCGAGGTTCGCCAGGTAGGTCGTGCGGTCGTCGGGCCGGGTGGCGGCGTCGACGGCCCGGCGGGTCACCGCGGTCGCCTCCGTGAGCCGCACGAGGTCGCCGGTGGCGTGGAACACCGCGGCCAGGGCGGTACCGAGGTTGCCGAGGAACCGCGCCTCGTAGGTGTGGCCGCCGGGTGAGGTCTCCACGGCTCGCCGGTGCAGCCCGACGGCCTCCGCGAGCAGGCCGTGGTCACCGTCGAGCCGGGCCAGCAGCCCGAGCGCGCAGCCGAGGACGTCGATCCGCTCCGGCAGCTGCGGGTGGCCCGGACGGGTGTCCGCGACGGCCGCGCGGGCCTCCGCGACGGCCTGGTCGAGCGGGGCCCGGTCCCCGGTCTCGACGTACCGGGCGGTCAGTTCGGCCGCGCGGTGGGACCGCACGCCGGTCCGGTCGGACGGCGGGACGGTGCCGTCGGCCCGGCGAGTGCCCACGACGCCGGTCCAGGTCCGCTCCGCCAGTTCCAGGTCGACGCGGTGCGCGTCGTAGGACCCGTGCCCCTTCGGGGTGACCGCGACCAGGGTGCGCCGGACGTCGACCGCCTCGCCCAGGTCCTCCCGCGCCCCGGTCCACTGGAAGCGGTCGGCCAGCAGGTCGCCGAGCAGCGCGAGCCGGTCGATCCGCTCCGGGCACCCCGGCGCGGTGAGGTCGACCGCGCGGCGTTCGGCGTCGATCGCGTCGGCCAGGACCTCCACGTCGTCCGTCGCGTCGAACAGGCGGCGGACCAGCAGCGCGAACGAGTGCAGGCCCTGCGCGGTGATGACGTCGTCGCCCTCGGCGCCGGTGGCGCACCCCCGCGCGGCCTCGATCGCCTCGTGCAGCGCGGAGAGCTTCCCGTTCTCCAGGTACGCGGTCGTCAGCGCGATGGCGAGGTTGCGCTGGTAGTTCGCCCTGTCCGGTCCCTCGGCCGCGGCGTGGACGGCGGCCCGGCTGAAACCGATCGCGTCGGCGAGCACCTCCGGGTCGCGGACGTGGGTGAAGTGCGTGTGCTTCAGCGCGCCCGCGTTGGCGTAGAGCCGGGCCTTCCCGCCGGGATCGGACTCCTCGCCGATGGCCGCCAGCAGGCCCGCGACCGCCTCGTCGAGGTAGCTCGGGTCGCCGGTCTGCTGGAACCGGGTCTGGAGCAGTCCGCCGAGGTTGGACAGGTGGCGCACCCGCTCCTCACCGCCCGGCCCGGTGGCGAGCCTGCCCGCCTCGATCGCGGCCCGCACCGCGGCCGGGCTGGGGTCGAAGCGCGCGACCCGCAGCGCGAGGTCGAACTTCCGGCCCCTGTTCGCGGCGAACACCCGCTCACTCCTCGGACGGCGGGGTGCGCGACGGCCCCGCCTGCCCCGGCGGGGCCTCGTCGGGTTCCGGCACGTCCCGCTTGGGCGAGAAGCCGCGGCCCGCGCCGCGGAACAGGTCCGCCTCGTCGGGCAGGGGGGTCGGTTCGGTCGTCACCCGTCCACCTCTCTCACGTCGTCGGGCGCGCTGACGAACTCCAGCACGTCGAAGTCCTCCGCTCGCAGGCGCAGACCGGCCGTGCCGCGCACCCGCGGTCCGAACCCGCCGTCGGGCGTCATCACCCGCGCGGACTCCAGGTACAGCTCGGCCGGGTGCGGGTAGGAGGACGCGTAGGACCCGTGCCCGTACCAGCCGCCCGCCCAGTTGCCGTCCTTGAGCCGGACCCGGACGAAGCACGGGTCGCGGTCGCGGAAGGCGTGGTCCCACGCGGTCGGCGTGCGCCGGTAGGTCGACCGGTGGCGCTCGCGCTCCACCAGCGACACGGCCGAGGCGACCACGGCGGGCACGACCAGGAACAGCAGCACGCCCACCAGCCCGACCAGCCTCGGCTGCTGCACGAACCCGTTCAGCTCGCCGGGCGGCCTGCCGCGGACGAGCGCGACCAGCGCGGGACCGGCGGCGGTGAGGTACGCGGCGTCCAGCGCGATCGACGCGACGACCGCGCGCAGCACGCGCTCCCCGAGGTCGCGCTCCCACGGCACCGGGCCGCGCAGGCGTTCCCGCACGAACTGGTAGGAGATGCCGGGCAGCACGAGCAGCACCAGGAGGACGAGCTGCACGACAGTCGAGGGCGCCTGCACCCCAACCTCCCCCAGGTGTGGATGATCTTCGCCACCCAGGCTACTGCGCGAGTGCTCCCGTGCGAGCGGGATTCAGCCGTCCGTGGGATCAGTGCAGCCCGGCCGCCTGGTCCGACAGCACGCGCACGGCCTCCTCCACGGCGGCGCAGCGGGCCCGCCGCACGGCCTCCGACAGGGGCCGCAGCGCGTCGTCGCGGGCCTGCATCGCCGACGCCGACCTCGCCCCGCCGGGGGAGTCGCCGCGGGCGACCTCCAGGATCGCGGCGACCTCGGCGGCCCGCTGGAGCACCCGGACCGCCCTCGGCGGCATCCCCGCGGGCCACTCCAGCTTCGAGTGCCTGGTGGACAGCTCGGCGATCTCCTCGCGCACGTTCGGGCGGTGCTTGGCCACGTCCAGCGTCACCAGCGCCGTCGCGGCCTGGCGCATGGCGCTGGAGAGGCCGTGCTCGGCCTCGCCGATGGGCACGTGCTCCGCGCCCCCGGCGGACGGCAGGTCGAACACGGTCCAGCGCAGGACGCCGTCCGCGACGACCTTGGGCACGAGCCCGACGCCGGTGTCCGGCAGCACCGCCGCCTCGCCCGCCCGCAGCGCGCACGTGCTCAGCGGACCCTTGCCGCCCAGACCGCGGACGTCACCCGGTACGGGGAGGGCGAGCCTGCCCGTCCGCGTGCCCGCGCGGCGCAGCGACGCCAGCAGCAGCGCGGGGCCGACCGGGGCCTCGTCCGGGCCCGGCAGGTCCAGCGCCGTCGCGGTGCCGTCGTCGTCGGCCACCACTTCGTGCAGGTCGGCCCACGCCCCGAGGGCGTCAAGGACGTCGTCGGCCGCGGCCGCACCATGCAGCCACGCGGAGGTCCAGACGACCAGCGTCGCACTCGCACAAGACACGCTGTCCAAGGTTAGTGCCTCCGCGGGGGTGCTCCGTCCTCAGGCGGCCGGTCCCACGTGCCGGACGAGGAGGTCGCGGAAGCGGTTCCGGGCGGCGTTGTCCTCGAACGCCCGGTACGGCACCGCGTACATCGGCCCCCGCGCGCCCTCCCAGGTGCGCAGGATGAACCCGCGCCGGGTCTCCGTCCACGCGGGGAGGTGCGTCCACGGCAGCTCGCTGCGCGCCGCGTCGCCGACGGTCATCCGCAGCGAGTGGTCGTCCGCGGTGGCCGTGACGGTGTTCGCGGCGAGGGGGTGGCCGCTGAAGTCGATCCGCACCTGGACGGGGACCAGCACCGCGACCAGGCCCGCGACGGCGATGCCGAACAGGCCCGGAGCCGTGGACCCGCTCAGCAGCAGCACCACCGATCCCGCCAGGAGGACGGCCGCGAACCAGGGGGCCCAGCGGAACATCGGCACGGCCGAGCGCAGGGCGTCACCCCAGTCGGCCGGTTCCGGTGCCCACCTGAAGTCGACGCTGCCGCTCACTGATGCTCCGATGTCCGGGATGTCCGTGCCGCCGCATTCTCCTGCGCCTCAGGTGAGCAGTTGGGCCACCGTGACGAAGGTGTAACCCTCCGCCTTGAGCGCGCGGACGATCCCCGGCACCGCGTCCCACGAGGACTGCCGCGAGGTGGGCCACACGTGCAGCAGCACGATGGAGCCAGGCCGGACCTCGTCGCAGGTCCGGCGCACGACCTCGGCCGTCGTCGGCTGCTCGCCGGAGTCCGGTTCGACGTCCCACGTGATCGTGGTCCGGTCGTGGTCGGCGAGGTAGGAGGGCAGCGCGAACAGCTTCTTGCCGTGCGGCGGCCTGAAGTGGATCGGTCCCGTGTGGCCCGCGGCCCGGATCGCGGCGTCCGTGCGCTCGACCTCGTCGGCGACGAACTCGTCCGACACCAGCACCATCCGCCGGTGGGTGTAGCTGTGGTTGCCCAGCTCGTGGCCCGCGTCGACCAGCAGGCGGGCGTACCCGGGGTGCGCGTCCACCTCCCGGCCGACGACGAAGAACGTCGCGGGCACGTCCAGGTCGGCCAGCGTCCGCACCACGTCGAGGGTCCGGTCGCCGGGACCGTCGTCGAACGTGAGCGCGACGACCTTGCGGTCGGTTTCCACCCGGTGGACGAGCTTTCCCGCGAACTGGAACGTGCGCGACTTCGACACCTGGAACAGGCCGAACGCCGTGCTCACCAGGAGCAGCAGGACCACCGCGGCGACGACGGCCCACCGCCGCTGGAGTTGCTCCACGTCGACCAGTCTGGCAAACGTGCGTAGCGTCGATCGGGTGACCGCCTCCTCCGCACTTCCCCGTACCGCGGGTGAGCTCCGCGCCGCGGGCCACCTGCCCCGCAGCGTGAAGACCGAGATCCGCGAGAACCTGCTCACCGCACTGCGCGCGGGCAAGAACCCCTGGCCCGGCATCGTCGGCTTCGACCGCACGGTGGTCCCGCAGCTCGAACGCGCCCTGCTGGCCGGGCACGACTTCGTGCTCCTCGGCGAGCGCGGCCAGGGCAAGACCCGCCTGCTGCGCACCCTGATCGGCCTGCTGGACGAGTGGACGCCCGTCATCGAGGGCTCCGAACTGGGCGAACACCCCCTCGACCCGATCACGCCCGAGTCGAGGCGCCGGGCCGAGGAGCTGGGCGACGACCTGCCCGTCACGTGGCGGCACCGCGACCAGCGCTACGCCGAGAAGCTCGCCACGCCGGACACGTCGGTCGGCGACCTCGTCGGCGACATCGACCCGGTCAAGGTCGCCCAGGGCCGCAGCCTCGGCGACCCCGAGACCATCCACTACGGCCTGCTGCCGCGCTCGCACCGCGGCATCATCGCCATCAACGAGCTGCCCGACCTCGCCGAGCGCATCCAGGTGTCGCTGCTCAACGTGATGGAGGAGCGCGACATCCAGGTCCGCGGCTACACGCTGCGGCTGCCGCTGGACGTGCTGCTCGTCGCCACCGCGAACCCCGAGGACTACACCAACCGCGGCCGGATCATCACGCCGCTCAAGGACCGGTTCGGCGCCGAGGTCCGCACGCACTACCCGTTGGAGATCGCCAACGAGGTCGACCTGGTCCGCCAGGAGGCCGACCTGGTCGCCGAGGTCGGCGACCACCTGATCGAGGTCGTCGCCCGGTTCGTGCGGCACCTGCGCGAGTCGTCCGCCGTCGACCAGCGCTCCGGCGTGTCCGCCCGGTTCGCCGTCGCGGCGGCCGAGACCGTCGCCGCGTCCGCGCTGCGCCGGTCCGCGCTGATCGGCGAGACCCCGGCGGTCGCCCGGCCGGTCGACCTGGAGTCCGTGCCCGAGGTGCTGCGCGGCAAGCTGGAGTTCGAGGCGGGGGAGGAGGGGCGCGAGATCGAGATCCTCACGCACCTGCTGCGCCGCTCGATCGCCGACACCGCACGCTCCACGTTCGCCGGGATCGACCTCCGGTCGCTCGCCGACGCCGTGACCGACGGCCACCCCGTCGCCACCGGCGAGCGCGTGCCCGCGGGCACCGTGCTCGCGGCCCTGCCCGAGCTGCCGGTCCTGCACGAGGTCGCGGCCCGCCTGGGCGTCGGCCCGAAGGACCCGGTCGGCCGGATCGCCTCCGCCGTCGAACTGGCGCTGGAGTCGCTCTACCTGACCAGGCAGATCGGCAAGGACAGCGACGACGATCGATCGGTGTACGGATGAGCGGATACCGCTACGGGCGCTACGTCGACGGCCCGGACCCCCTGGCGCCGCCGACGGACCTGCGCGCCGCCATGGACGAGCTGGGCCGCGAGGTCATGGAGGGCTCCTCGCCCGCCGCCGCGCTGCGCGAGCTGCTGCGGCGCGGCGTGCAGGGCACCCGCGGACTCGACGACCTCATGTCCAGGCTGTGGAAGAAGCGGTCGGACATCCAGCGCCGCCACCGGCTCGACGGCACGTTGCAGGAGGTCCAGCGCCTGCTCTCGGAGGCGTTGAGCGCCGAGCGCAAGGCCCTGTTCCCCGAGCCGACCGACGACGCCCGGTTCCGCGAGGCCCAGCTCGACGCGCTGCCCCCCGGCACCGCGGCGGCCGTGCGCGACCTGGCCGAGTACGACTGGCGTTCCCCCGAGGCGCGCGAGTCGTACGAGAAGATCCGGAACCTGCTCGGCCGCGAGCTGATGGACCAGCGCTTCCAGGGCGTGAAGGAGGCGATGAGCAACGTCGACCAGGCATCCGTGCAGCGCGTCCAGGAGATGTTGGCCGACCTGAACGCGCTGCTGGCGGGCCACGCCGCGGGCGACCAGGACACCCCCGCCCGGTTCGACGAGTTCATGCGCGAGCACGGCGAGTTCTTCCCCGAGAACCCGCGCGACGTCGACGAGCTGATCGACGCGCTGGCGGAACGCTCCGCCGCCGCGCAGCGGATGATGAACTCGATGACCGACGAGCAGCGCGCCGAACTGGCGGCGCTGTCGCAGCAGGCCTTCGGCAACTCCGGTGTCGGGCAGCAGCTGTCTCAGTTGGACTCGCTGCTGCAAGGCCTGCGGCCGGGCGAGGACTGGACCGGCTCGTCCCGCTTCCGCGGCCAGAACCCGCTGGGGCTGGGCGAGGGCGCCCTGGCCATGCAGGACCTGGCCGACCTGGACGCGCTGGCCGAGCAGCTCGGCCAGTCCTACCCCGGCGCGCGGCTGGAGGACATCGACGTCGAGTCGCTCGTCCAGCAGCTGGGCGCCGAGGCGGGCGTCGACGCGCGTCGGCTCGCGGAGCTGGAACGCCAGCTGCGCGAGCAGAACCTGCTCGAACGCGGACCCGACGGCGACCTGCGGCTGACCCCGAAGGCGCTGCGGCGCCTGGGCGAGACCGCGCTGCGCGGCGTCGTGGACAGCGTCCGCACCCCGCGCGGCGACCGGGACAGCAACCGGGCGGGCGCGGCGGGCGAGCCGATCGGCAGCACCCGGCCGTGGCAGTTCGGCGACGCCGAGCCGTGGAACGTGCCCCGCACCGTGACCAACGCGGTGCTGCGCGGCGGCGGCGGGCCGGTGTCGCTGGACGTGGTCGACGTCGAGATCACCGAGACCGAGCTGCGGTCGCGCGCGGCCATCGCGCTGTGCGTGGACACGTCGTGGTCGATGGTGCAGGACGGCCGCTGGGTGCCGATGAAGCGCACCGCGCTGGCGCTGCACCACCTGGTGCGCACCAGGTTCCGCACGGACGCGCTGGAGCTGATCACGTTCGGCAGGCACGCCGAGACCGTCGACATCGGCGGGCTCACGTCGCTGGAGGGCGTGTGGGAGCAGGGCACCAACCTGCACCACGCGCTCCTGCTGGCCGGTCGTCACCTGCGCCGCCACCCGGACGCGCAGCCGGTCGTGCTGGTCGTCACCGACGGCGAGCCGACCGCGCACCTGGAGCCGGACGGTGAGGCGGAGTTCCACTACCCGCCGCTGCCGCGCACGCTCGGGAAGACGCTGGTGGAGGTCGACACCATCGCCAAGCTGGGCGCGTCGATCACCGTGTTCAAGCTCGGCGACGACCCCCGCCTGGCCGCGTTCGTCGACACCGTGGCCCGCCGCAGCGGCGGGCGGGTGGTGGCACCGGACGAGGACGGTCTCGGCGCGGCCGTGGTGAGCGACTACCTGAGGGCCCGCAAGCGCAGGCGGTGACCGCGGGAGCGCCCCGGACACGGGTCCGGGGCGCTCCCGCGGCGCACCGGGCACACTGGTCGGGTGGAGACCGAGGGCGCGCGACTGGCGCGGGAGTGGCTGGCCGAGCGGGACGTGGTGCCCGCGGGCGACGGGTGGTGGCACGACGGGCAGGAGTGCTCCGCCAACGAGGTGGCGCACGACTGGACCGACAAGGCCCTCGAAGACCCCGGCCTGGACGACGTCGGGCGGGTGCGGGTGGCGCTGGGGCTGCTCGACCTGCTCGACCAGTACGCCGTGACGATGTACCTCAAGACCACACCGCTGTCGCCGGAGGCCGACGCCCTGTTCTGGGAGGCCTACCGGCGGCGGCTGGAGGCTCCCGCGTCCGCCGAGCCGGTCACCTACTCGCTGTGGGTCGACTGGTTCGAGGACCCGCTGACCGCCGAGGGCGCGTTCGCCGAGGTCGTGGCCCGCCCGGACGACCTCGCCGACGGTCCCCTGCGCCGCAACCGCCGGGTGCTCGCGGTGTCCGGCCCGGTGCCGTGGCGGGCCAAGCGGGCGGTGTACGAGGCCGCCGCCACGGTGCCCGAACTGCACCTCGCTCTCTTCCACGGGCTGCTCGGCAGCCGCTACGACGTGTACGGCGACCTCGACGCCCCGCAGGCCCTCGCCCTGCTGCGCCGGCTGGACCTGCCGGAGGGCACGGCGAACGTGGACGTGCTGCGCGAGGAGCTGGAGGCGCGGCGCTAGGACTCGCGGTCGCGGTCCGCCGCCAGGGCCTCCTCGGTCGTCTCGTCGCGCGGCACCCGGCGCTTGCCCGGTCTCAGCAGCGAGAAGTGGGACTCCTCGCGCATCCGCTCGACCATGTGCGGGTAGTGCAGCTCGAACGCGGGCCGCTCCGAGCGGATCCGGGGCAGTTCGGTGAAGTTGTGCCGCGGCGGGGGTGAGGAGGTGGCCCACTCCAGGGAGTTGCCGAAGCCCCACGGGTCGTCGGCGTTCGCCGGGTCGCCGAAGCGGTAGCTGCGGAACACGTTGTACACGAACGGGAGCACGGAGGCGCCGAGCAGGAACGAGCCGATGGTGGACAGGGTGTTGAGGAACGTGAACCCGTCGCTCGCCAGGTAGTCGGCGTAGCGCCGGGGCATGCCCTCGTTGCCCAGCCAGTGCTGGACCAGGAACGTCAGGTGGAAGCCGAGGAACGTGGTCCAGAAGTGCAGCTTCCCCAGGCCCTCGTCGAGCATCCGGCCGGTCATCTTGGGGAACCAGAAGTAGATCCCGGCGTAGGTGGCGAAGACGATGGTGCCGAACAGCACGTAGTGGAAGTGCGCGACGACGAAGTACGTGTCGGTGACGTGGAAGTCGACCGGCGGCGAGGCCAGCAGGATGCCGGTGAGACCGCCGAGCAGGAACGTGACCAGGAACCCGACGCTGAACAGCATCGGCGACTCGAACGTCAGCCTGCCGCGCCACATCGTGCCGATCCAGTTGAAGAACTTGATGCCCGTCGGCACGGAGATCAGGAACGTCATGAGCGCGAAGAACGGCAGCAGCACCGCGCCGGTGGCGTACATGTGGTGCGCCCACACGGCCACGGACAGCATGGCGATGGCCAGGGTCGCGAACACCATCCCCTTGTAGCCGAACAGGGGTTTGCGGCTGAACACCGGGATGACCTCGGTGATGATGCCGAAGAACGGCAGCGCCACGATGTAGACCTCGGGGTGGCCGAAGAACCAGAACAGGTGCTGCCACAGGATCACGCCGCCGTTGGCGGGGTCGTACACGTGCGCGCCGAGGTGCCGGTCGGCGGCCAGGCCCATGAGCGCGGCGGTGAGGATCGGGAACGCCAGCAGGATCAGGATGCTGGTGACCAGGATGTTCCAGGTGAAGATCGGCATCCGCCACATCGTCATGCCGGGCGCGCGCAGGCAGATGACGGTGGTGGTCATGTTGACCCCGCCGAGGATCGTGCCGAGGCCGCTCACCGCCAGCCCCATGATCCACAGGTCCGCGCCGATGCCGGGGGTGTGCATCGCGCTGGCGAGCGGCGTGTACGCCGTCCAGCCGAAGTCGGGTGCGCCGCCGGGCGTCAGGAACGAGGACAGGACGATCAGGCCGCCGAAGAGGAACAGCCAGTAGGAGAACGCGTTGAGCCGCGGGAACGCCACGTCCGGCGCGCCGATCTGGAGCGGCAGGACGTAGTTGGCGAACCCGAACAGGATCGGGGTCGCGTAGAGCAGCAGCATGATCGTGCCGTGCATGGTGAACAGCTGGTTGTACTGCTCGTTCGACAGGAACTGGAGGCCGGGCCGCGCCAGCTCGCCGCGCATCAGCAGCGCCATCACGCCGCCGACCATGAAGAACGCGAACGACGTGACGAGGTACAGCAGGCCGATCTGCTTGGGGTCGGTCGTCCTGAACAGGGAGAGCAGCAGCCCGCCCTTGGGACGCGGTCTCGCGGCGCCGGGGTGCACGACAACCGGCGTCGGCCTGAGCACGGTCACGGTGTTCTCCCTCGTCCTCGGACGTGAGCGGTGTCCATCGTCCACCCGCGTCCGGGACCGGGGCAATCGGTCAGCCGGGGAGTCGTCCCTCCGACTTGTTCGGTTCAGGGTCCGCCGCCCGCGCCGCCTGCCGGTCCAGCGCGTCGGAGCTCTTCTCCAGGAACCGCAGCAGCTCCACCGGGAACGGCAGCACGAGCGTCGAGTTCTTCTCCGCCGCCACCTCGACGATCGTCTGGAGCAGCCGCAGTTGCAGGGCGGCGGGCGTGTCCGCCATCGTCCCGGCGGCCTGCGACAGCTTCAGCGACGCCTGGAGCTCGCCGTCGGCGGTGATGATCCGCGCCCGCCGCTCCCGCTCGGCCTCGGCCTGCCGCGACATCGAGCGCTTCATGCCCTCGGGCAGCGCGACGTCCTTGATCTCCACGCGGTCGATGTCGATGCCCCACCCCACGGCGGGCGTGTCGATCATCAGCTCCAGGCCCTGGTTCAGCCGCTCGCGGTTGGACAGCAGGTCGTCCAGCTCGCTCTTGCCGATGATCGAGCGCAGCGACGTCTGCGCCACCTGGAGGACGGCGAACCGGTAGTCCTCGACGTTCACCACCGCGCGCACCGGGTCGACGACCTTGAAGTACACCACCGCGTCCACCCGCAGCGTCACGTTGTCGCGGGTGATGCCGTCCTGCGCCGGGATGGGCAGCGTGACGATCTGGAGGTTCACCTTCTTCAACCGGTCCACGCCGGGGATGAGCATCGTCAGCCCCGGACCGCGCAGGTGCTCGCGCACCCGGCCGAACCGGAAGACGATGCCCTGCTCGAACTGCTTGATCACGCGGGCGCTCGTCCCGAGGCCCACGGCGGCGAAGCCCAGCACGCCGAGCACGATGTCGAGGATCACCGGGACCATCTCCCTCAGTCACGACCCGCTGTCGAGCGTACGCCCGCGACCGGTCCGGTCGCCGGGTCGCCGCGCCCCCGTGCTGGGGACGAGCGGGCCGCGGCACGCGGTGTGTCCTGGCCGACACGGGGCCCCGACCACCGGGCGGACCCGACCGGCGCCACCTAGCCTTCTGCACCATGAAGTGGCTCCGCTGGACCCTGCCCGCAGTGCTGGTCGCCGTCTGGCTGCTCGTCGGCGGCCTCGGCGGCCCGTTGCAGGGCAAGCTGTCGGAGGTGCAGACGAACGACAACGCGTCGTTCCTCCCCGCGTCGGCGGAGGCCACCGAGGTCGCCGACTGGCAGAAGCGGTTCGCGGACGAGGAGTCGCTGCCCGCGCTCGTCGTGTTCGAGCGCGACGGCGGTCTGACGCCGGACGACCTCGCGGCGATCGGCGACCGGGTCAGGGCCCTCGCGACCTTCGAGGGCGTCGAGGGCCGGGTGATCGGACCGGTGCCCGCCGAGGACGGGCGGGCCGCGCAGGTGATCGTGCCGCTCAAGCCCGTGGGCTCGGAGATCACCGAGGTCGTGGAGGAGCTGCGCGCGTCCGTGCGGGAGGGGCTGCCGTCCGGGCTCACCCCGTACGTCACGGGCCCCGCGGGCATCCTCGGCGACTTCGCCAACGCCTTCGGCGGCATCGACGGGCTGCTGCTGGTCGTGACGGCGGTCGTCGTCGCGCTGATCCTGCTCGTCGTCTACCGCAGCCCGCTGCTGCCGCTCGTGGTGATCCTCAACGCCGGCCTGGCGCTGTCGCTCGCGGTCATCGTCGTGTACCTGCTGGCGCGCGACGACGTGCTGACGCTCAACGGGCAGAGCCAGGGCATCCTGTTCATCCTCGTGTTCGGCGCGTCCACGGACTACTCGCTGCTGCTGGTCGCGCGGTTCCGGGAGGAGCTGCACCGGCACGAGGACCGGTGGAGCTCCCTGCGGACGGCGATGAAGCAGTCGCTGGAGCCGATCGTGGCGTCCGCCGGAACGGTGGTCATCGGACTGCTGTGCCTGCTGCTGTCGGACCTGAAGTCGAACCAGGGCCTCGGTCCGGTGGCGGCGATCGGCATCGCCGCGTCCCTGGTCGCGACGCTCACGTTCCTGCCGGCGATGCTCGCGCTGCTCGGCCGGTCCGCGTTCTGGCCGTTCCGGCCGAAGTTCGACACGGTGGCGCACAAGGAGTCCGGCCTCTGGCAGCGGGTGTCGGCGTTCGTCGGCCGCCGGGCGCGGGCGACGTGGATCGTGACGACGCTGGTGCTGCTGGTGGGGGTCGCGTTCGTGCCGCAGCTCAAGGCGAACGGCGTGGCGCAGACCGACTTCTTCCTCAACCCGGTCGAGTCGGTGACCGGCCAGGAGGTGCTGACCGAGCACTTCGACGGCGGCACCGGGTCGCCCGCGGTGATCATCGTGGAGCGGTCGGCCGCGCAGGAGGCCGTGGCCAGGGCCAGGGCCGTGCCCGGCGTCGCGGAGGTCGCGCCGTCCTCGGACAAGGTCGTCGACGGCAGGGTGGAGCTGCTGGCGACGCTGAAGGCCCCGGCCGACAGCGCGGAGGCGACGGCGGCGCTGCGGCAGCTCCGCACCGACCTGCACCCGGTCGGCGGCGCGCTCGTCGGCGGCGTCACGGCCATCCAGGTCGACGTTCAGGACACCGCGAAGCGCGACCTGCGGGTGATCATCCCCGTGGTGCTGCTGGTGATCTTCCTCATCCTGGCGCTGCTGCTGCGCGCCCTGCTGGCCCCGCTGCTGCTGATCGCGACCGTCGTCCTGTCGTTCGCCGCGACCCTGGGCGTGGCCGCGCTGGTGTTCAACGACCTGCTGGACTTCCCCGGCGCGGACCCGAGCGTGCCGCTGTTCGCGTTCGTGTTCCTGGTGGCGCTGGGGATCGACTACAACATCTTCCTGATGACGAGGGTGCGCGAGGAGTCCATCCGGCACGGCACCCGCGAGGGCACGCTGATCGGGCTCTCCGTCACGGGCGGGGTGATCACCTCGGCCGGTGTCGTGCTCGCCGCGACGTTCGCCGCGCTCGCCGTCCTGCCGATCCTGTTCCTCGCGCAGATCGCGTTCCTGGTGGCGTTCGGCGTCCTGCTCGACACGCTCATCGTGCGCTCGCTGCTCGTGCCCGCGCTGACCGTCGACATCGGCCGCGCGGTCTGGTGGCCGTCGGCGCTGTCGCGCAGGGGTGTGACCGCCGTCCCAGAGGCCGAGAAGTCCTCCCGGTCCCCGCACTCGGGTTAGGGTCGAACCCATGCAGACCTGGTCATCCATCCCAGTGCCGCGGGTAGCGGGCGAGCCTCGACCCCTGCGGTTGTTCGACACGGCCACGGGCGAGGTCCGCCCCACGGCGCCGGACGACACCGCCAGGTTGTACGTCTGCGGCATCACGCCGTACGACGCCACGCACCTCGGCCACGCGGCCACGTACCTGGCCTTCGACCTCGTGCACCGGCTGTGGCTCGACAACGGCCACGACGTCCACTACGTGCAGAACGTCACGGACATCGACGACCCGCTGCTGGAGCGCGCGGCCCGCGACCAGGACGACTGGGTCGTGCTCGGGATGCGGGAGACCGCCCTGTTCCGCGAGGACATGGAGGCGCTGCGGGTCCTGCCCCCGCGCCAGTACATCGGCGCGGTCGAGGCGATCCCGGAGATCGTCGAGGCCATCGCGAAGCTCGTCGCCGACGGCGCCGCCTACCGCGTGGACGACGCCGAGTACCCCGACGTGTACTTCGACCACACCGTGACCGGCCGGTTCGGCTACGAGTCGAACTACGACGAGCAGACGATGCTGGGCTTCTTCGCCGAGCGCGGCGGCGACCCCGACCGCCCCGGCAAGCGGCACCCGCTGGACGCCCTGCTGTGGCGCCTGGAGCGGCCGGGCGAGCCCGCGTGGCCGTCGGACCTCGGCGCGGGCCGCCCCGGCTGGCACATCGAGTGCAGCGCCATCGCCCTCAACCGCCTCGGCACGGCGTTCGACGTCCAGGGCGGCGGCTCCGACCTGGTCTTCCCGCACCACGAGTACAGCTCCGCGCACGCGGAGGCGCTGACCGGCCAGCACCCGTTCGCCCGGCACTACGTGCACGCGGGCATGATCGGCCTGGACGGGGAGAAGATGTCGAAGTCCAGGGGCAACCTGGTCTTCGTGTCGAAGCTGAGGGCCGAGAAGGTCGACCCGAACGCCGTCCGCCTCGCCCTGTTCGCGGGCCACTACCGGTCCGACCGGCCGTGGAGCGCCGCACTGCTCGACGAGGCCCTGACCAGGCTCGACCGCTGGCGCGCCGCGGCGGCACTGGTGGCGGGCCCCGCCGCCGAGGACACGATCGCGCGGCTGCGCGAGCACCTCGGCAACGACCTGGACACCCCGCGCGCGCTGGCCGCGGTGGACGCGTGGGCGGCCGACGCGCTGGCGACCGGCGGCTCCGACCACTCGGCGCCCGCGCTCGTGCGCGAGGCCGTGGACGCGCTGCTGGGCGTCGCGCTCTAGCCCCTGGAGAGCACGAAGGCCGTCCTGCGTCGAGCAGGACGGCCTTCTCCGTGCTGTGCGGGAGCCCGTGGGTGAGCCCTGGCGGCTCACCCACGGGAGGGATCAGGACCTACGCGTCGAGCGTCCACGAGTCGATGCGACCCGTGTCGAGGGACGCCTGGTCGCGGACCCGCAGCTTCCAGGTACCGGCGGCGACCTCGCTGGAGGCGTTCACCGTGTACGTCTGGTTGATGTTGTCGGTGCTGCCACCGGTGCGGTTGTGCAGGTTGTACGAGGTGCCGTCCGGCGCGACGAGGTCGACGACGAGGTCACCCTTGTAGGTGTGGACGATCGCGACCGTCACCGTGGTGGTGGCCGAGGCGTTGCCGGAGCAGGACAGGGCGATGGAGCTGCTCACGTCCGAGTTGTCCGGGATCGCCACGTCGGTGCCGTTGGTCGCCGCGTCGCAGCCGGAGCCGACCGGGTTGACGACCCAGGAGAAGGTCGCCGTGCCGGTCTTCGCGGCGGCGTCGGTCACCGTCACCGTCACCGACGAGGTGCCCGCGGTGGTCGGCGTGCCGGAGACCAGGCCCGAGGAGCTGATCGACAGACCGGCCGGGAGACCGGACGCCGCGAAGGTGTACGGCGAGGTGCCGCCGGACGCCGCGAGCTGGAGGTTCACCGCGGTGCCCACGGTGCTCGCCTGCGCGCCGGGGTTGGTGACCGACGGGTTGCCGGGCACGCCACCGGTGCCGGTGAACAGCAGCTTGTTCGGCGAGCCGGTGCCGGGGTTCGTGACCTTGTCGCTGGTCGCGGCGTTGACGATCGCGGAGTGCACGGTCGCCGGGCTCGCGGTCGGGTTGCCCGCCAGGTAGAGGGCCACGGCACCCGCGACGTGCGGCGTCGCCATCGACGTGCCGCTGATGTTGTTCGTGGCCGTGTCGTTGGTGTTCCACGACGACACGATGTTCTGGCCGGGGGCGTAGAGGTCGGTGCAGGTGCCGTAGTTCGAGAACGAGGCACGCGCGTCGGTGTTGGTCGACGCGTTCACCGTGAGGGCCGTCGCGACGCGTGCCGGGGAGAAGTTGCACGCGTTGGTGTTCGAGTTGCCCGAGGCGATGGCGTAGGAGACACCGGAGGCGATGGAGTTCGCGACCGCGTTGTCCAGGGTCGTGTCGACGCCGCCACCGAGGCTCATGTTGGCCACGGCGGGCTTGATCGCGTTCGCGGTCACCCAGTCGATGCCCGCGACGACGCCCGCGGTCGTGCCGGAGCCCGCGCAGTTCAACACCTTGACGGCGACGATGGAGACGCCCTTCGCGACGCCGTACTCGGCGCCGCCGACCGTGCCCGCCACGTGCGTGCCGTGGCCGTTGCAGTCGGAGTTGTTGCCGTCACCGGAGGTGTTGGTGCCCCACGTCGCCCGGCCGCCGAAGGTGGAGTGCGTGGTGCGCACACCGGTGTCGACGATGTAGGCGTGCACGTTCGACGCCGTCGTGCCGTAGGTGTAGCTGTTGTCGAGGGGCAGGTTCTGCTGGTCGATCCGGTCGATGCCCCACGAGGGGACGGGCGACTGGGTGTCGGCGAGCGTGACCACAGCGTCCTGCTGGACGTAGGCGACCGTGGGGTCCGCGGCGAGCTTGCGGGCCTGGTCGGCGGTCATCGTGACGGAGAAGCCGTTGATCGCGTGCTTGAACGCGGCACGCACCTGGCCGCCGTACTTCGAGGTCAAGGAGCCCGCCGTCCGCGCGGACTCGGCCCGCGGCGACGCGCTCTCCTTGAGCGTGACGATGTAGCTGTCCTTGACGGCGTCGGCGCGGTCAGCGCCGAGGATCTGACCTTCGGCCGACGCGGGTGCGGCGGCGGTGATGGCCAGGGCGATCGCCGCGGTGGCGGCCATGCCCAATCCGGCCAGACGTCTGGTGATCCGAGCGTCTCCCATTGCAGGTGTCTCCCTCAAGACGGGGTCGCTCAGCCGTTCGGCGGTGCCGAACGACTGAGCCGCAGGGTAGGGACATTCGCGCGAACGGGTGAAACGGTAATCGACCGGTCACAGAAGATAGTCGTGACATTCGACGGCCGGGAGTAGGACCGATCGTTGCAACTTGGCGCGGATAATTACCCGTTGACATGCGAAAACCGGGAACCGTGTTTAAGGGCCCCGGCTACTGGGAACGCGCGTCGCGGCTATCTCATTCGGCCGGATGGCCGCTACCGTCGGGCGGCTCTACCTACTTCCGGGTACGCCTGCATAGCGTCACCCGTTAGGAGGACCGGAACCGAGTCGAGTGGTTCAGGGCCGATGGGGACGCGGAGCGTGTCGCAGGTGCGGCCACGCCGCAACGTGGTCGATCTCCTCATCGCGGCCGGGACGCTCGGCGTTACAGCTCCACTCGACGTCGGCTCGGCACCGGTCCACCTCGCCCCCCAGGGGGCGTTCCCCGCAGCCGAGGAAGAGGAGAGCTGGATGAAGTGCACGAGTGTTGCGCGGGCGGCTGGAGCAGTGGTGCTCGCGACCCTCACGGTGGTGCCCGGAACGGCCCTGGCCTCGGCCTCGGACCCGACGGCCGCGCTGCCCGCTGAGGTGTTGGCCGCCTACCAGCGCGACCTCGGGTTGGATTCGGGCGAGGCGAAGGCGCGATTGGAGTTGGAGCGGACGGCCGCGGCGACGCAGAAGTCGGTCCAGGAGTTCACCGGGGCCGCCTACGGCGGGGCGTGGTTCGACGCGGACAGCGGGAAGCTCGTCGTGGGTGTCACCGACGAGGCGAGGTCCAGGGTGGTGAGGGCGCTCGGCGCCGAGCCGAAGCTGGTGGCGCACAGCGCGACGACGCTGACCGACACCAAGAACGAGATCGACCGGGCGGGCAGGGCCCCCGGCGCGGTGACCGGCTGGTACGTCGACACCGAGGCGAACTCGGTCGTGGTGACCGTGAAGCGCGGCGCCGTCGACGGCGAGGTGTCGCGGTTCCTCGACACCGCCAAGGCCGCGGGGCCGGTCTCGGTCGTGGAGACCGACCGGGCGCCCAGGCTGTACGCGGACATCCGCGGCGGCGACGCCTACAACATCAACAACCAGTCGCGGTGCTCGATCGGGTTCGCCGTGTCCGGCGGGTTCGTGTCGGCGGGCCACTGCGGCTCGCCGGGTGACCCGGTGACGTCCGGTGGTCAGTCGATGGGCTCGTTCGAGGGGTCCTCGTTCCCCGGCGACGACTACTCGTACGTGACCACCGGTTCCGGCTGGACGCCCACGGCGAAGGTCAACCACTACGGCGGCGCGGACGTGATCGTGTCGGGGTCGACCGAGGCGGCCGTCGGTGCCTCGGTGTGCCGCTCCGGTTCCACGACCGGGTGGCACTGCGGGACCGTGCAGGCGAAGGACCAGACGGTGAACTACCAGGAGGGCTCGGTCTCGGGCCTCACGCGGACGAACGCGTGCGCCGAGCCCGGTGACTCGGGCGGCTCCTGGGTCAGCGGCACCCAGGCCCAGGGCGTGACGTCCGGCGGCTCCGGTGACTGCACCTCCGGCGGGGAGACGTACTTCCAGCCGGTCAACGAGATCCTGTCCGTCTACGGGGTCAGCCTGATCACCGGCTGACCGCCGTCGCGACACCGGTGGGCCACCTCGGGACCGGGTGGCCCACCGGTGCGCGCGGGTCTCACCACCGGGTGAACTTCGAGGTGGGGCGCTCCTGGGGCGAACCGGCCGCCGCGGTGATCACCCCCACGGTCAGTAGCGCGGGTGTCACCCGCCAGAACAGGCCGTCCGCTCCAATGGCCGTTGTCCGGTCGCGGCCCCGGTTGCGAGGGTCTTCTACCGAGCCCCCAGCAGCCGGCCGAAGGAGCAGTCCCACCCATGCAGGCGTTCACGCTGCCCGACTTCTACCTGCCCCACCCGGCCAGGATCAACCCCCACCTGGAGCGCACGCGGTCGCACAGCGCGGCCTGGGCCGAGGCGATGGGGATGCTGTCGGCCCCGAAGCCCGGTGGCGGTGTCGTCTGGACCGAGTCCGCCCTCGCGCGCATGGACTACGCGCTCATGTGCGCCTACACCCACCCGGACTGCGGCGGCGACGCGCTCGACCTGATCACCGACTGGTACGTCTGGGTCTTCTTCTTCGACGACCACTTCCTGGAGCAGTTCAAGTACACCCGCGACCGCAGGGGGGCGCAGGCCTACCTGGACCGGCTCGAACGGTTCATGACGGCGGGCGACGAGCAGGCCCCCGAGGTGACCAACCCCGCCGAGGCCGGGCTGCACGACCTGTGGCGGCGCACCGTCCCGTCCATGTCGGACGGCTGGCGCCGCCGGTTCACCACCGTGACGCACAACCTGATGGTCGAGTCCCTGTGGGAGCTCGACAACATCGAGCTGGGGCGGATCGCGAACCCGATCGAGTACCTCCAGATGCGCCGCCGGGTCGGCGGTGCCCCGTGGTCGGCCGGGCTGGTCGAGTACGCGGTCGGCGCGGAGGTCCCGGACGCCGTCGCGGCCCTGCGGCCGATGCGGCTGCTGTCGGACACGTTCTCCGACGCCGTGCACCTGCGCAACGACCTGTTCTCCTACCAGCGCGAGGTCGAGGAGGAGGGCGAGAACTCGAACGCCGTGCTGGTGTTCGAGGAGTTCCTCGGCTGCACCACCCAGCAGGCCGCCGACCTCGTCAACGAGCTGCTGACCTCGCGGCTGCACCAGTTCGAGAACACCGCGCTGGTCGAGGTGCCCGCGCTGATGGCCGAGCACCGCGTCCCGCCGCACGAGCAGCTCGGCGTGGCCGCGTACGTGAAGGGGTTGCAGGACTGGCAGTCCGGCGGCCACGAGTGGCACGCCGTGTCCAGCCGGTACATGAACGAGGAGGCGGCGACCGGCACCAGCGTCCTCGGTGGACCGTCCGGGTTCGGCACGTCGGCCAGCCGCATGTTCTCACCCGCAGCCACCGGGATGCGGCGGCGGGAGCGGCAGTTCGGCTTCACGCCCTTCGAGCGGGTCGGCCACCTGCCGCTGCCGGACTTCCACATGCCGTTCGACGTCAGGACGAGCCCGCACCTCGACGCCGCCCGCGAGTACTCCGTCGGCTGGGCGCGTGCGATGGGGATGTTCGGCTCGATCTGGGACGAGCGGAAGTTCGCGGGCTTCGACTTCGCGCACTGCGCCGCGATGATCGACGCCGACGCCACCCCCGACGGCCTCAACCTCACCTCGGACTGGCTCGCCTGGGGCACCTACGGCGACGACTACTTCCCGCTGGTGTTCGGCGCCGCGCGCAACGTCGCGGCGGCCAAGGCGTGCAACGAGCGGCTGTCGCTGTTCATGCCGGTCGACGGGAGCGGGACCCCCGAGCCGACGAACCCGATCGAGCTGGGCCTCCAGGACCTGTGGCGGCGCACCGCCGGACCGATGGAGCCCGGCGCCCGCCAGGAGTTCCGCCACGCCGTCGAGGCCATGACGGAGAGCTGGGTCTGGGAGGTCTTCAACCAGGCGCAGCACCGGGTGCCCGACCCCGTCGACTACGTCGAGATGCGGCGCCGGACGTTCGGCTCGGACATGACGATGAGCCTGAACCGCCTGGCGAACTGGAACTCCGTGCCGCGGGAGATCTACGACACGCGGGTGATCCGCGAGATGGAGACGGCGGCCCAGGACTACGCCTGCTTCACGAACGACCTCTTCTCGTACCAGAAGGAGGTCGAGTTCGAGGGCGAGGCGCACAACATGGTCGTCGTGGTCGAGAACTTCCTGGAGGTCGACCGGCTCACCGCCAGGGACGTCGTCGCGAAGCTGATGACCGACCGGATGCGCCAGTTCGAGCACATCGTCGCGAACGACCTGCCGAAGCTGTTCGAGGAGCTCGACCTGGACGACTCGGTGCGCGCGATCCTCACCAGGCAGGCCGAGGGGTTGAAGGAGTGGATGTCCGGCATCCTGGAGTGGCACCGGAAGGTGGTGCGCTACGGCGAGGCCGAGCTGCGGCGCGACCGCGCCGCGAGCCCGCCGGAGGTGCGCGCGAGCGGGTTCGGGCGGCCCGGCGGGTTCGGGCGGACGGGGTTCGCGGTGTCCGGCGCCGGTCTGCCGGGGTCGACGGTGGCCGCCGCGCGGACGTGGACGCCACCGAGCGCGCCCGTGGGGGCCGTGCCGGGTGGGCCTGTCGTGACCGTGCCGGGTGTGCCGGTGCGGGGTGTGTCGGGTGGGCCTGTCGTGACCGCGCCGAGCGCGCCCGTGGGGGCCGTGCCGGGTGGGCCTGTCGTGACCGCGCCGAGCGAGCCGGTGCGGGGCGCGCCGTCGGCTCGGGGGCTGGGCACCTCGGCCGCGCGGGTTCAGGTGCCGAAGGTCTCCTCGCGGTAGACGCGCCACCGTTCGAGCATCCCCGGCATCTCCCGGTGGATGAACCGGAAGAAGGCCAGCGTCTCGTTGAGGCGCCTGCCCGCCGGGGTGTCGGGACCCAGCGTCTCGACACCCTCCTTCAGGGGCACGGCCCAGCGCTCCAGCATCTGGTCCTTGTGGAAGACGGCCTCGTACCAGACGTCGTCGGACACCTGGAACACGTCGCGGCGGGAGCCCACCTCCCGCTCGCGGCGCACCAGCTCGACCTGGCCCAGGTAGCGCACGGCCCCGGAGATCGCGGCGGGGGAGACCTGGAGCAGCTCGCCCAGCTCGGCCGCGGTCATCCGCCCCGTATCGCTGACCAGGAGCGTCACGAAGACCCGCGCGGGCATCCGCGCCATACCCGAATCGGTGAACACCGAGGAGAAGCGCTCGATGAAGCGCACGACGGCCTGGTTGTCGCGCTCCGCCACTCCGGTCACCTCGGCACCATCCTCTTCGTCCGTTCGACGTGGAATCTTATCCGATTTCACAACTTCACGAAGTTGTGAAATGAGCGTAGCTTACGGTTCATGACTGATGCGATATCCGTGTCGGGCCTGGTGAAGACCTTCGGCCCGACGCGTGCGCTGGACGGTCTCGACCTGACCGTCCGCACCGGTGAGGTGCACGGCTTCCTCGGCCCCAACGGGGCGGGCAAGTCGACCACCATCCGGATGTTGCTGGGGCTGCTGCGAGCCGACGCGGGCACCACCCGCCTGCTCGGCGGCGACCCGTGGAAGGACGCCGTCACCCTGCACCGCAGGCTCGCCTACGTGCCGGGCGACGTCACGCTGTGGCCGACCCTGTCCGGCGGCGAGGTCATCGACCTGCTCGGCAGGCTGCGCGGCGGGCTCGACCACACCCGCCGGGCCGAGCTGCTGGAGCGCTTCGAGCTGGACCCGCGCAAGAAGGGCCGGGCCTACTCGAAGGGCAACCGGCAGAAGGTGGCGCTGGTCGCCGCCCTCGCCTCCGACGTGGAGCTGCTGGTCCTGGACGAGCCGACCTCCGGGCTGGACCCGCTGATGGAGGCCGTGTTCCAGGAGTGCGTCCAGGAGGAGCGGAGCAGGGGCAGGACCGTCCTGCTCTCCAGCCACATCCTCGCCGAGGTGGAGGCCCTCTGCGACCGGGTGAGCATCATCCGCGGTGGTCGGACCGTCGAGTCCGGCACGCTCACCGAGCTGCGCCACCTCACCCGCACCAGCATCTCCGCCGAACTCGCGACCGAGCCGCACGGCCTGGCCGCGCTGCCCGGCGTGCACGACCTGAGGGTCGAGGGGAACCGCGTCCACCTCGACGTGGACACCGAGCAGCTCGACGCCGTCCTCCGGCGGCTCACGCAGGCCGGTGTCCGCGGTCTGGCGAGCCACCCGCCGACCCTGGAGCAGCTCTTCCTCCGCCACTACGAGGCGGAACCCGAGGTCGTGGTGCCGTCGTGAGCGCCGTGGTGTCGCGACCGGATCCCGGAGCCGCCCCGGCGGCGCGGGACGGGGGCGGCCGTGGCGCCGCGGTGACCGGGGGGTTCGCGGGCACCGGCGCCCTGGTGCGGCTCGCGCTGCGCCGCGACCGGATCATGCTCCCCGCCTGGATCGCGGGCGTCGTGGTGCTGGCCGCGGGCTCCGCCGCTGCCGCCGCCGACCTCTACTCGACGGTCGAGTCGCGCGTGGCCTCCGCCACCGCCGCGAACAACACGACCGCGCTGGTCGCGCTGTACGGCCGGGTGTACGACCCGACCTCGGCGGGCGGCATCTCGATGGTCAAGACCGGCGGTCTCGGCGCGGTGCTGATCGCCCTGCTGTCGATCGTCGTCGTGGTCCGGCACACCCGTGCCGAGGAGGAGACCGGACGGCTGGAACTGGTCGGCGCGACCGTCGTCGGCCGGTACGCCCCGCTGTCCGCGGCCCTGGTCGTCGCCGTCGGCACCAACGTGGTGCTGGCCCTGCTCACGGCCGTGAGCGTGGCCGGGGTGGGGATGCCGACGGCGGGCTCGTTCGCGTTCGGCCTCGCCTGGGGCGGTGTGGGGATCGCCTTCGCGGGCATCGCGGCCATCACCGCCCAGGTCTCCTCGACGGCCCGCGGCGCGACCAGCCTGGCCTCGATCGTGCTCGGCGTGGTCTACGTCCTGCGCGCGGTCGGCGACACGGCGGGCCCGGACGGCCCCACCTGGATGTCGTGGCTCTCGCCGATCGGCTGGGGCCAGCAGTTCCGCCCCTACTCGGGCGACCGCTGGTGGGTGCTGCTGGTCCTGCTCGGCTTCGCCGCCGTGGTCGTGCAGGGCGCCTACGCGCTGGTCGAACGCCGCGACCTCGGCGCGGGCCTGGTCGCCGACCGGCTCGGCCCCGCCGGGTCCACGCGGCTGGGCAGCCCGCTCGCGCTGGCCTGGCGCCTGCACCGCGGCTCGCTGCTCGGCTGGACCGCGGCGTTCGCCGGGGTCGGGCTGGTGCTGGGCAACATCGCGGACAACGTCAGCGGCTTCGTCGACAGCCCGTCCGCGCGGGAGATGGTCGCGAAGCTCGGCGGCACGGACGCGCTCACCGACGCGTTCATCTCCGCCGAGATGGGGATCATGGGCCTGGTCGCGTCGGTCTACGGCATCCAGGCCGCCCTGCGGCTGCGGACCGAGGAGACGGGCCAGCGCGCCGAACCCCTGCTCGCGGGCGCGGTCTCGCGGACCGGCTGGGCGGGGAGCCACCTGGTCATCGCGTTCGGCGGCCCGGTGCTGCTGATCACGGCGATGGGGGTGGGCGCTGGCCTGTCGCACGGCTCGTCGTCCGGCGACATGGGCCGGTTCGGGCCGGTGCTCGTCTCGGCGCTGCTCCAGGTGCCCGCCGTGTGGGTGGTCGGCGGCATCGTGGTGCTCGCGTTCGGCGCCGCTCCGCGCCTGGCCGCCGCCGGGTGGGTCGCGCTCCTGCTGTTCCTGCTGCTCGGCCAGCTCGGGCCGCTGCTGGAGCTGGACCAGTGGGCGATGAACCTGTCCCCGTACACCCACGTCCCGAAGTTCCCCGCCGGGGACGTCGACCCCGTGCCGCTGGTGTGGCTGGTGCTCGTCGCCGCCGCGCTCGTCGCCGCGGGGCTCGCCGCGTTCCGACGCCGGGACGTCACCACCTGACCCGGGAGTCCACCGGGCCGGGCTACACGTGCTCGTCGGGGCGCCCGCGCCGAAGCACCAGCGGGGGCACGAGGACGAGCAGGGCGGCGGGCACGAGGAACGCGAGGACCGGGTCGAGGTGGTACAGGGGCACGAACGCGGTCGGTGACAGGGCGGCGCCGAGGAACCGCAGCGACTGCACGACCGAGACCGAGCCGCCCCTGTTCGGGCCCTCGCCGGTGAGGACCAGGGTGTTCACCCCGACGATGACGCCCTGGCTGCACGCGCCGGTCAGCGCCCAGAGGAGACCGACCGCCCACAGCGCCGGGAGCGTCGCCACCGCGGCCAGCAGCACCCCACCGGTCGCCGTGCCCACCAGCACGCAGCGCCGGGCGCCGAACCGGTCCACCGCGCGGCCCACCAGCCGGGCGGTGAGGATGCCGGCCAGGCCGAAGCCCGTCAGGACCAGGCCGCGCTGCCCCGCGCTCAGCCCGAAGTCGTCGCCGAGGCGGAACGCGACCAGGAACGACAGACCGCCGAGGCAGCCCCAGGCCACGAAGGCCGTGACGGCGATCCTCACCACCGACGGGCGCCACGCGCTGCGCAGCCGCGGGCGCTCGCCCGAGGGGGCGGTGGTCCTCGGCAGTCCGATCCAGGCGAGCAGCGCCGCCACCACCGCGGCACCCGCGAACGCCCAGCGCCAGGACGCCTCTGCGGCGAGGCCGCCCACCAGCGGGGCCGAGGTCTGTCCCGCCGCCTGCATGGCCGCGAAGACGCCCAGCGTGCGGCCGAGGCGGTCCTCCCTGGTGACCGCCGCGATGGCCGCGAGCAGCAGCGGGGTGGTGAACGCGTTCGCCGCGCCCTGGACCGCCCTTCCGGCGAGCAGGACGGGGAACGACCAGGAGACGGCGCACAGCACTGAGGCCAGCACGTAGACGAGGTAGGCGGTCCGGACCGTCCGCGGCGCGCCCCAGCGGGCGCCGAGGGTGCCGGAGAACAGCATCAGCCCCGCGAACGGCAGGAGGTACGTCGTGAGGGTCGCCGCCGCCCCGCCGCCGGTCCGGTCGAAGTCCGCGCCGATCTCGGGGAGGATCGACGACGTCATCGCGCCGCCGAAGGGGCCGAGGAAGCCGCCCGCGTACAGGGCGGCGAGGGTGGCCCTGTCCCGCAGGCCGGTGCGGGGTGCCGTCGTGGTCATGGTGGCGCGCTCGTCCTGTGTGGTGGGTCCCACCCGTCCGGTGGTCGTGGACAGTCAACTCCACGTGCCGGTCAGGCGCGGTCGGGGTCCACGGGACGGGACCGCGGCTCGCGCGCGGCGGTCTCCGCCTCCTGCTCCTGGGTCACCTCCAGGGTGTCGTCGTCGAGCAGCCTGATCTCGCAGTCGAGGTCGGCCGCGCGGTAGCGGCCCCGGCCCAGGTGGTGCAGCGGCAGGGGCGGCAGGCCCGGCGCGGTGAGGACCAGGTGGCCGTCGGCCCCGGTGACGGTGAACCGGTAGTCGTCGCGCAGGCGCCACGCGCCCGTCGGGTCGCCCGCGCCCGGAGGCGGCGCGCCGTACCGGCGCTCCGCCTCGGCCAGCAGGCCGAGCAGGATCTCGTCCGCCACCTCGTTGTTGGCCATCACCGCCATCGTGGCCCCGGTCGAGGGCCAGGTGAACGTCCAGCAGCCGTAGCCGACGTTGCCGCCCGTGTGGCCGAACCTGCCCGTCGCGTCGACGTGCACGCCCAGCCCGTAGCCGCCCGGCACCTGCGGGGTCAGCATCTGCTCGGTGGTCTCTCCGGTCAGCAGACCCAGGGCGCCGGTGCGGATCTCCGCGCCCAGCTTCACCAGGTCGGACGGGGTCGTCCAGAGGCCCGCGCCCGCCAGTTCCGGCTGCACCCGCCACCCGCCGCTGACCGGGGTGCCGTCCAGGTGGTGCCCCGCCGCGGCGTCCCGGTGGTGCGGGAACTGCTGGTCGTAGCCGCTGTGCCGCATGCCCAGCGGCTCCAGGACCAGCGAGTGCGCGAGGGAGGCGAACGGGGTGTCGGTGACGTCCTCCAGGAGTTGCTGGAGGACGGCGTAGTGGCTGCCCGAGTAGCGGAAGCGGCTGCCGGGCAGCGTGGTCGCCCGCACCGGCGGGGTGTTGGCGGGCGGCTCGCCGTCCAGGACCTGGCGCAGGGTCGGGATCCGGTCGTCCTGGTGGAAGCCGCGGAACCAGTTGTAGGACAGGCCCGCGGTGTGGGCCAGCAGCTGGCGCACGGTGATCCGGGGCCGCGCGCCGCCGACGTCCGGCAGCCGCCACGAGGTGAGGTAGGTGTGGGCGTCCTCGTCGAGGTCGAGGACGCCCTGGTCCACCAGGCGCAGGGTGCCGAACGCGGCGACGTGCTTGCTGATCGAGCACGCCTGGAAGACCGTCCCGGTGCCGGCCGTCCCGTAGGCCGCGGCCCAGGGCTCGACACCCTCCTGGGCGACGGCGACGCTGACCGCGGGCACCCGGTGCAGGCCCATGAGGTCCAGGAGCGTGGCCCGGTCCGGCGACCGGTGCCGCCTGCGCTGCTGGCGGTCCAGCCCGGCCAGGAACTCGGTCCACTCGGATTCGACCACGGCGGAGCCCACCTCCCGTGAATTGGTCCCACTCTAGGGAGGACGGGCCCCCGGTGGTGCCGCCATCGCGCGTGGCGGTGGCGGCACCCGGTGCCTACAGGCCCGCCGGGCCCTTGCCGGGACCGCGGCCCCGGCGGCGGAGGTAGCGCTCGAACTCCGCCGCGATGGCGTCGCCGCTCTCCTCGGTGATCTCGATCTCCGCGTCGCCGCGCTCCTCCAGGGCACGCACGTAGTTGCGCACGTCCTCGTCCTCGTCCGCCATCTCGCTGACGGTCCGCTCCCACTCCTCGGCCTGCTCCGGCAGCGCGCCGAGCGGCACCTCGACGTCGAGGACCTCCTCGACGCGGTGCAGCAGCGCCAGGGTCGCCTTCGGCGACGGGGGCTGGGAGACGTAGTGCGGCACCGCCGCCCAGAACGAGATGGCGGGGATGCCCGCCTGGACGCACAGGTCCTGGAAGACGCCGACGATCCCGGTCGGACCCTCGTAGCGGGAGCGCTCCAGCCCGTACTTCGCCGCCGACTCCTCGTCGTAGGCGGTGCCGGTCACGGGGACCGGGCGGGTGTGCGGGGTGTCCATGAGCAGCGCGCCCAGCGTCACCACGGTGGTGATGCCGAGGCCCTCGATGTGGCCGAGGAGTTCCGCCGCGAACCTGCCCCACCGCATGTTGGGCTCGATGCCGTGCACCAGGACCACGTCGGTCGCGGAGCCCGGTGGGCGGCACACGGTCAGCCGGGTCGTCGGGAATTCCACCCTTCGGGTGATGCCGTCCACCATGCGGACCGTGGGTCGCGTCACCTGGAAGTCGTAGTAGTCGTCGGGGTCGATCTCCACGAGCGGAGTCGCGTCCCAGGTGAGTTGCAGGTGTTCGATCGCGGTACTGGCTGCGTCTCCAGCGTCGTTCCAGCCCTCGAACGCCGCCACCATGATCGGGTTGGTGAGGGGTTTCCGAGGGTCGTAGGGGGTGGGGGAGGCCTGGTCCGGATCGGTCACCGGGTCAGACTACGACCCGTGGCCAAGTTGGATGCCCGTAGGCTTGGCGCATGGTGGATCGTGTCTCCTCACCTCTGCTGGCCGCTCTCGACGACCGGGTGGTCGTCGCGGACGGCGCGATGGGCACCATGCTCCAGTCGGTAGAGCTCACGCTGGACGACTTCGCAGGTCACGAGGGTTGCAACGAGATCTTGAACATCACCAGGCCCGACGTCGTGCGCGAGGTGCACCGCGCCTACCTGGAGGCCGGGGCTGACGCCGTCGAGACCAACACCTTCGGGGCCAACCTGCCCAACCTCGCCGACTACGGGATCGCCGACCGGATCTTCGAACTGTCCAGAGTGGGCGGTGCGCTGGCCCGCGAGGTGGCCGACGAGTTCGCCGAGCCGGGGCGGCCGAGGTTCGTGCTCGGGTCGGTCGGGCCGGGCACGAAGCTGCCGACGCTGGGGCACGCCCCGTACGCGCGGCTGCGCGACGCCTACCTGGAGCAGGTGAAGGGCCTGCTCGCGGGCGGTGTGGACGCGGTGGTCGTCGAGACCTCGCAGGACCTGCTCCAGACGAAGGCGGCGATCGTCGGCGCCAAGCGGGCGATGGCGGCCGACGGGCGGGCCGTGCCGATCATCGCCCAGGTGACCGTGGAGACGACCGGGACGATGCTGCTCGGGTCGGAGATCGGGGCGGCGCTCACGGCGCTGGAACCGCTCGGGATCGACCTGATCGGGCTGAACTGCGCGACCGGTCCCGCCGAGATGAGCGAACACCTGCGGCAGCTCGCCAAGCACGCGCGCGTCCCGCTGTCGGTGATGCCGAACGCGGGCCTGCCCCGGCTCGGGCCGAACGGCGCCGTGTACCCCCTGTCACCGGAGGAGCTGGCCGAGGCGCTGGCCGGGTTCGTGCGGGACTTCGGGACGCGGCTGGTCGGCGGCTGCTGCGGCACGACCGGCGAGCACATCCGGCAGGTCGTGGCCGCCGTGCGCGACCTCGGCCCCACCCCGCGCAGGCCGAGGCCGGAGCCGGGCGTGTCGTCGCTCTACCAGGCCGTGCCGTTCCGGCAGGACGCGTCCGTGCTGATGATCGGCGAGCGGACCAACGCGAACGGGTCCAAGGCGTTCCGGACGGCGATGCTGGAGGACCGCTTCGACGACTGCGTCGAGATCGCCCGCGACCAGACCCGCGACGGCGCGCACCTGCTCGACCTGAACGTCGACTACGTCGGCCGGGACGGCGCGGCGGACATGACGGCGCTGGCGTCGAGGCTGGCCACCGCGTCGACGCTGCCGATCATGCTGGACTCGACCGAGCCCGAGGTGCTGCGGGCCGGGCTGGAGTGCCTGGGAGGCCGCTGCGCGGTCAACTCGGTCAACTACGAGGACGGCGACGGCCCTGGGTCCCGGTTCCACCGGATCATGGAGCTGGTCGCCGAGCACGGCTCGGCGGTCGTGGCGCTGTGCATCGACGAGGAGGGCCAGGCGCGCACCGCCGAGTGGAAGGTGCGGGTGGCCGAGCGGATCATCGCCGACCTGACCGGGAACTGGGGGGTGCGGGCCGAGGACATCATCGTCGACTGCCTCACGTTCCCGATCTCCACCGGGCAGGAGGAGGTGCGCCGGGACGGGATCGAGACCATCGAGGCCATCCGCGAGCTGAAGCGGCGCCACCCGGACGTGCAGACGACGCTGGGCCTGTCGAACGTCTCGTTCGGACTGAACCCGGCCGCGCGGCAGGTGCTGAACTCCGTGTTCCTGCACGAGTGCGCGCAGGCCGGTCTGGACTCGGCGATCGTGCACGCCTCGAAGATCATCCCGATGGCGCGGATCCCCGACGAGCAGCGCGCGGTCGCCCTGGACCTGGTGCACGACCGCCGCCGCGAGGGCTACGACCCGTTGCAGCGGCTGATGGAGCTGTTCGAGGGCGTGACCACGTCGTCGGACAGGGCGTCGCGCGCGGAGGAGCTGGCCGCGCTGCCGCTGTTCGAGCGGCTGGAGCGCCGGATCGTGGACGGCGAGCGGGTCGGCCTGGAGGACGACCTGGACGGCGCGCTGGAGCAGCGGCCCGCGTTGCAGATCATCAACGACACGCTGCTGTCCGGCATGAAGACCGTCGGCGAGCTGTTCGGCTCCGGCCAGATGCAGCTGCCGTTCGTGCTCCAGTCCGCCGAGGTGATGAAGACCGCCGTGGCGCACCTGGAACCGCACATGGAGCGCGCCGACGACGGCGGCAAGGGCCGGATCGTGCTCGCCACCGTCAAGGGCGACGTCCACGACATCGGCAAGAACCTGGTCGACATCATCCTGACCAACAACGGCTACCGGGTGGTGAACCTCGGCATCAAGCAGCCGCTCGGCAACATCCTGGCGGCCGCGGCGGAGCACCGCGCCAATGCGGTCGGCATGTCCGGGCTGCTGGTCAAGTCGACGGTGATCATGCGCGAGAACATGCTCGAGATGACCCGCCAGGGCCTGGAGCTGCCGGTCATGCTGGGCGGCGCCGCGTTGACCCGCCAGTACGTCGAGCAGGACTGCGTCGCCGCCTACGGCGCCGGCCGCGTCGCCTACGCGCGCGACGCCTTCGACGGCCTGCACCTGATGGACCGCATCGTCAACGGCGGCTTCGACGCGTATCTCGCCGATCGCCAGGAGCAGGCCAAGGCGCGACCGGCGCGCAAGAAGCCCGCCCGCACCCTTGCGGCGGTGAACGGCGATGCTGCTGCCGGCGCCATCCGGCCGGTCGATGTCGAGGCGAGCCGCCTGCGCCGCAACGAGCTCTCGCGCGGCATCGAGGTGCCGCAGCCGCCGTTCTTTGGCGCGCGCGTGCTCGAGCACGTGCCGGTCAAGGCGCTGCTGCCCTACCTCAATGAGAACATGCTCTATCAGTTTCACTGGGGCTATAAGAAGAACGGCCGCTCGCTGCCGGATTTTCTCGCCTGGGCCGGCAAGGAGCTGCGCCCGATCCTGGTCGACCTGGTCGAGGAGACGGAGCAGGAGCGGGTGTTCGCGCCCAAGGCGGTGTACGGCTATTTTCCCGCTGCGGGCGACGGCAATGCGGTGGTGCTGTTCGACCCCGACGACCACGCCCGCGAGATCGTGCGCTTCCACCTGCCGCGCCAGGACAAGGCCAACGGCCTCTGCATCGCCGATTTCCTGCGCGACATCTCTGAACCGGAGCGCGACGTGATCGGGCTGCAGGTGGTGACCGTCGGCCAGCGCGCCTCCGACGTCGCGCGCGAATGGTTTTCCGCCGATCGCTACAACGACTACGTCCGCCTGCACGGGCTCGGCGTCGAGCTGGCCGAGGCGCTGGCGGAATATGTCCACAAGCGCTTTCGCAGCGAATTGGGTTTCGGCCATCTCGATGCGCGCGACCGGGCCGAGCTGATCAAGCAGGGCTACCGCGGCTCGCGCTATTCGTTCGGCTACCCCGCCTGCCCCAACCTCGCCGACCAGCGTCAGCTCCTGGCGCTGCTGGACGCCTCCCGCATCGGCGTCGAGCTCGGCGACGAGGACCAGCTCTGGCCCGAGCAAAGCACCTCCGCCATCGTCCTCCACCACCCCCAGGCGCGGTATTTCAACGTGTAACCTCGGGGCTGCCTCGCCCGCAGTTCGATCTCATGCTTGAGTGGCGAAGCAATTTGCCGCAAACTTGAGGACG
>NZ_DASUSQ010000011.1:0-233837 GCF_036375055.1 Umezawaea sp. | reverse complement strand
GCCCGCTGCCCGCTGCCCGCTGCCCGCTGCCCGCTGCCCGCTGCCCGCTGCCCGCTGCCCGCTGCCCGCTGCCCGCTGCCCGCTGCCCGCTGCCCGCTGCCCGCTGCCCGCTGCCCGCCCATCGGCGCCACCCACACCACTCCGACAAAAGCCGCTTCCCTGACAACGTTGTCACCATTCACCGCCACAAGCCCGATCCACCCTTCGTGAACGCCGCATCTCCATCAAGTTTCGTGTCTTTCCAACCCACTTTTGTACAAAAAAAGCAAAAGTCACCCCTACTTCTTGCTCTGAACGGCCTATTGCGTCCGATATGGGTGGTAGTTCAGGCTCTTTTGTGAGCTGAGACACCGACTTTTGATCGGCTCCTCAACGAAGTGGAGTGTTCGTGCTGCGTCACCCGGGCTCGACAGACCGAACGGGTCTGCGTCGAGCGAACCTGGCTCTCCTCGTGCGGACGCTCCGCGAGCACGGCCAGGTCTCCCGCGCGCAGCTCGCGGTGCACTCCGGGCTCTCCAAGGCGACCATCTCCTCCCTCGTCGGCGACCTGGGGCAGCGCGGTCTCGTCCGCGCGGCGGGCACCACGGCGGGCGGGCAGGGCAGACCCGGTGAGCTGGTGGAACTCCGGCCCGCGTCGGCCTGCGGCGTCGGGCTGGACCTGCACGTCGAGCACGTGGGCGCGACGGTCGTCGACCTCACCGGCGAGGTGCTGCTGCGCAGGCAGGTCGCGTGCGACGTGCCCGGCTCCGGTCCCGAACGCGTGCTCGACCTGCTCGCGGACGTGCTGACCGGCGTGGTCGACGACGTGCGGGCGCGCGGTGGCTGGGTCGTCGGGGCCACGGCCGCCGTGCCGGGGCTGGTGGACACCGACGGCGCGGTGGTGCGGTTCGCCCCTCGGCTGCGGTGGCGCGAGGTCGCGCTGCGCGACGGACTGGCCGCGCGCACCGGGCTCGCCCTGGACTTCTTCGGCGCCGACAACGACGCCAACCTCGCCGCCGTCGCCGAGCAGCAGGCCGGTGGCGCGGCGGCGGGCCTCGACGACTTCGTCTACCTGACCGGCGACCACGGCGTCGGCGCGGGCGCCGTCTCGCGCGGCGAACTCGTGCGCGGCCACCTCGGCTACGCGGGCGAGGTCGGCCACATGATGCTCGACCCGCTGGGCCCGTGGTGCTCCTGCGGGCGGCGCGGCTGCTGGGAGACGCAGGTCGGCCTCGGCGCGCTGCTGCACGCCTGCGCCAGCCCCGACGACCCGGTCCGCGACCCGGCGCTCGACCCGGACGCCCGGATGGCGCTGGTCAGGGCACGCGCCGAGACCGGTGACCGGCGCACCCTCGACGCCCTGCACCAGATCGGCACCGCGCTCGGCGCGGGCGTCGCGGTGCTGGTCAACCTGTTCAACCCGGCCGCCGTGGTGCTGGGCGGCTACTTCGCCGCCCTGTCCGAGTGGCTGGTCGAGCCGGTCCGCTCCGAGGTCGCTTCCCGCGTCCTCGCCGAAGGCGCCGGTGGCGCGACGGTCGTCGCGTCCCGGCTGGGTTTCCGGGCCCCGTCCACGGGCGGCGCGGTGCACGCGCTGGGCCGCGTGCTGGACGACCCGACCGTCGTGACGATGGAGGACCACGTGGAGAGCACGGAAGGAATGGTGGCCCCATGAGCGTCTCGCCGGATGACACCGGGCACGACCTCGGGCAGCCGCTGCTGAGGATGACCGGCATCGTGAAGGAGTTCCCCGGTGTCCGGGCGCTCGACGGCGTCGAGCTGAGCGTGCTGCCGGGCGAGGTGCACTGCCTGCTCGGCCAGAACGGCGCGGGCAAGTCCACCCTGATCAAGGTCCTCGCGGGGGCGCACCGGCCCGACCACGGCGAGATCCTGTGGCGGGGCGAGCCCGCGACGCTGTCGTCCCCGGTGGCGGCGCTGCGGCTCGGGGTCGCGACGATGTACCAGGAGCTGGACCTCGTGCCGGGGCTCTCGGTCGCGGAGAACGTGTTCCTCGGGCACGAGAAGGCCCGCTTCGGGTTCAGCCGCCGGGGCGCCGCGAACGCCGAGGCCGCCGCGCTGATGCGCAGGCTCGGCCACGCGGAGATCCCGCCGGAGCGGGAGGTCGGGCTGCTGTCGGCCGCGGGCCAGCAGCTCGTGTCGATGGCGCGGGCGCTGGCCCACGACGCGCGGCTCATCGTGATGGACGAGCCGACCGCCGCGCTGGCCTCCGACGAGGTGGACAACCTGTTCCGCATCGTCGGCGAACTGGCCGCCGACGGCGTGTCCGTCGTCTACATCTCCCACAGGCTGGAGGAGATCCGCCGCATCGGCAGCCGCGTCACCGTCCTGAAGGACGGCCGCACCGTCGCCTCCGGGCTCCCCGCCGACACGCCGACCTCCGACCTGGTGAACCTCATGTCGGGCCGCCAGGTCCGCACGGTGTTCCCGGTGCGCGAGGAGTCCACGGCCGACGAGCGGGTCGAGGTGCTCAAGGTCGAGGGGCTGACCAGGGCGGGGGAGTTCGCCGACGTCAGCTTCACCGTCCACGCCGGGGAGGTGCTCGGCATCGCCGGTCTCGTCGGCGCCGGGCGCAGCGAGATCCTGGAGACCGTGTTCGGGGCCCGCAAGGCCGACGCCGGCACCGTGACCGTCAACGGGCAGCGGCTCAAGCCGGGCAGCGTCTCCGCCGCCGTGAAGGCGGGCATCGGGCTGGCCCCCGAGGAGCGCAAGAGCCAGGCCCTGCTGCTGGAGCTGCCCGTCGCGCACAACGTGACGCTGGCGAGCCTCGGCGCCTACAGCACCGCCGGGTTCACCGACCGGGCGCGGGAGATGAAGGACTCGCGCGCGGTGCTGGAGAAGCTGGAGCTGAGGCCCGCCGACCCCCGCCGCCTGGTGGGCACGTTCTCCGGCGGCAACCAGCAGAAGGCCGTCGTCGCGCGCTGGCTGGTGCGCGGCTGCCGGGTCCTGCTGCTCGACGAACCCACCCGCGGCGTCGACGTCGGCGCGCGGGCCGAGCTGTACCGGCTCGTGCACGAACTGGCCGCCGACGGGGTGGCCGTGGTCCTGGTGTCCAGCGAGGTCCCCGAGGTGCTCGGCCTCGCCGACCGGGTCCTCGTGCTGCGCGAGGGCGTGGTGCTCGCCGACCGACCGGCCGCCGAGCTGACCGAGGCGGCCGTGCTCGACATCGTGATGGAAGGCAGCGCCGCGACCGAGCTCGCGGGCGTCGCAGAGGAGGCATCGTCGTGACCAGCAAGTCCTCGACCCCGGTGCTCGCCACCGGAGCAGAAGGCCAGACCACGCCCCCGCCGGGCCGGGAGCGCCCGCGCCGCGGGTTCACCGTGGACGTGCGCCTCGCAGGCCTCGTGGGCGTGCTGGTCGTGCTGTGCCTGGTCGGCTACATCACCCGCCCGGACGGCTTCCTGACGGAGGCCAACATCTCCACGATGCTGCGGCTCGCCGCGGCCATCGGCGTGGTGAGCGTCGGCATGACGTTCGTGATCATCAGCGGCGGCATCGACCTGTCCGTCGGGTCGATCGTGGCGTTGAGCAGCGTGTGGATGACCACCCTCGCGACGCAGGCCTACGGGCCCGTGGTGATGGTGCTGTGCGGGCTGCTGGTCGGCCTGGGCTGCGGTCTGGTCAACGGGGTGCTGATCTCCTACGGCAAGATCGTGCCGTTCATCGCCACCCTCGCCATGTACGCCTCGGCGCGCGGCCTGGCCGAGCGGCTGTCCGGGCGGCGCACGCAGGTCGTGTCCGAGACCGGCTTCACCACGTTCTTCCGCGGCGACTTCCTCGGCATCCCGGTGCTGATCTGGATGCTCGCGCTGGTCTTCGCGGTCGGCTGGGTGCTGCTCAACCGGACCACGTTCGGCCGCCGCACCTTCGCCGTCGGCGGCAACGCCGAGGCCGCCCGCCTCGCGGGAATCGACGTGAAGCGGCACACCGCGCTGGTGTACGGCATCGCGGGCCTGTGCTGCGGCATCGCCGCGATCATGGTCGTCGCCCGCACCACGTCCGGTGCCTCCACCAACGGCCTGTTCTACGAACTGGACGCCATCGCCGCCGTCGTCATCGGCGGCACGCTGCTCACCGGCGGCCGGGGCAGCCTCATCGGCACCCTCGTCGGCGTCCTGATCTTCACGGTGCTGAACAGCATCTTCACCCAGAACAACCTCGACACCGACATCCAGAACATCGCCAAGGGCGTGATCATCGTCGCCGCCGTGCTGCTGCAGAGCACCAGGCTGCGCCGCCGCGTCCGGAAAACCTGACGGCGAACCCGGCCGCGTTCGTCCGGTCCGCTCACGTTCCACCCGCTGTCCCTCCGCCAGGCCCACAACCCACACCGCTGGAGTTCGCCATGCCATCACTCGACCGTCGCCGCTTCCTGTGGGGCACCACCGCGCTCGGCGCCACCGCCGTCCTCGCGGGCTGCACGTCCAACGAGTCGCCGAACGCGGCGGCCTCCAACGCCGCGGTGGCCGGGGGCTCGGGGGAGAACAGCCAGCCCGGCAAGGCCGTCACCATCGGCTTCTCCGCGCCCGCCGCCGACCACGGCTGGATGGCGGCCATGACGAAGAACGCCCGCGCGCAGGCCGGGCGGTTCTCCGACGTGACGCTGAAGGCCACCGAGGGCACCAACGACGTCAACCAGCAGATCGGCCAGGTCGAGACGCTGATCAACGACAAGGTCGACGTGCTGGTGATCCTGCCCTTCGACGGCAAGGCGCTGACCGAGGTCGGCAGGCAGGCCACCGAGGCGGGCATCCCGGTCGTCAACGTGGACCGGATCTTCGACACGCCGCTGGCCTACCGGGCGTGGATCGGCGGGGACAACTACCGCATGGGCGTCAACGCGGGCAACTACATCGCGGGCCAGATGAAGGCGAAGAACATCTCCAGCCCGATCATCGGCGAGGTCGCCGGGATCGACTCGCTGCCGCTGACGCAGGAGCGCAGCCAGGGCTTCAAGGACGCGCTGGCCCGCGCGGGCTTCTCCGTCGGCCCACGGGTGGCCGCCCAGTTCACCCCGGAGTCCGGCGAGCAGCAGACCGCGAACCTGCTCCAGGGCGCGAGCAAGCTCGACGCGCTGTGGAACCACGACGACGACCAGGGCATCGGCGTCCTGGCGGCGATCGAGGGCGCGGGCCGCAAGGAGTTCATCATGGTCGGCGGCGCCGGGTCGCGGAACATGATGGACCTGATCAAGGCCGACAGCGGCGTGGTCAAGGCGACGGTGCTCTACAGCCCGTCCATGGCCTCGTCCGCCATCGCGCTGGCCCGCCTCCTCGGGCAGGCCAAGGGCATCGGCGACCTCGCCGAGCACGAGATCCCGGCGCTCATCACGACCTACTCCGCCGTCGTGAGCAAGGAGAACGTGGACTCCTACCTGGACGTCGGCTTCGACTCCTGACCGGGGGGTCCCGGCGTCGCAGCGCGGCGACGCCGGGACCGCCCCGCCGGATCGAGGTGGACGCAGGATCGACGAAGGGCCGAGACGGATGAACGACAACCGCGGGGAGATCGGCGTCGGGATGGTGGGGCACGCGTTCATGGGCGCGGTGCACTCGCAGGCCTGGCGCAACGCGCACCGCTTCTTCGACCTGCCGCTGGTGCCGAAGCTCGCGGCGCTGGGCGGACGGGACGCGGGCCGCACCAGGGAAGCGGCGGACAAGTACGGCTGGGCCGCGGTCGAGACCGACTGGGCAGCCCTGATCCGACGCGACGACGTGCAGGTGGTCGACATCTGCACGCCCGGTGACTCGCACTGCGACATCGCCGTGGCCGCGCTGGAGGCGGGCAAGCACGTGCTGTGCGAGAAGCCGCTGGCCAACTCGGTCGCGGAAGCGGAGAAGATGGCCGCCGCCGCGCAGGCCGCCGCCGCCCGCGGCGTGCGGTCGATGGTGGCGTTCAACTACCGCCGGGTGCCCGCGCTGGCACTGGCCCGCAAGCTCGTCGCCGAGGGCCGCATCGGCGAGGTGCGGCACGTCCGCGCCGTGTACCTCCAGGACTGGCTGTCCGACCCGGACTCGCCGATGACGTGGCGGCTGACCAAGGAGAAGGCGGGCTCCGGCGCGCTGGGCGACCTCGGCGCGCACATCGTGGACGCGGCGCAGTTCGTCACCGGCCTCACCATCACCGGCGTGTCCGCGCTGACCGAGACGTTCACGACGTCGCGGCCGGACGGCGCGGGCGGCACGGGCGAGGTCACGGTGGACGACGCGGCGCTGTTCCTGGCCCGCTTCACCGGCGGCGCGGTCGGCAGCTTCGAGGCCACCCGCTACGCGCTGGGCCGGAAGAACGCGATGCGGCTGGAGGTCAACGGCTCGCGCGGCAGCCTGGCCTTCGACTTCGAGTCCATGAACGAGCTCCAGTTCTTCGACGGGGACGCCCCCGGCTCCGAGGCCGGGTTCCGCCGGGTGCTCGTCACCGAGGCCGACCACCCCTACGTCGGCGCGTGGTGGCCGCCCGGCCACCTGCTCGGCTACGAGCACACGTTCGTCCACGAGGTCGTCGACCTGGTGGGCGCCATCGCCGCCGGGACCGACCCGACGCCGAGCTTCGCCGACGGGCTCCAGGTCCAGCGGGTGCTCGCGGCGGTGGAGGACAGCGCCACGGCCGAGAGCTGGCAGAGCGTCCCCCGCTAGGCGGCACGACCCACGACGCCCGGTGAGAGCGGCGCCGGCCCGGCGGACGGGCCTGGCCGGCGCCGCGACACGAGAGGAGGTCTCCCAGCCTTCCGCGGTCCCCAGTTGCGTGAGAACGAGGAGAGAGTACCCGTGCCTGGTAAGAGAAGCGTCGATCACGGCCCGCAGTTGCGGACACCAACCCCGAACCTACGTGCACCGGCGAAGCGCCTCGGCGCCGCCGCCCTGGCCCTGCTGACCGGCGTGGGGGCCGGTCTCGTCGGCATCGCCGCGCCCGCCGCGGCCCACCCGGACGGTGAACACGTCCTGGTGTTCTCCAAGACCGCGGGCTTCCGGCACGACTCCATCCCGGACGGGATCGCCGCCATCCAGGCGCTCGGGGCTGCCAACCAGTTCTCCGTGGAGGCCACGGAGGACGCGGGCGCGTTCACCGACGCCAACCTCGACCGGTTCGACGCCGTCGTGTGGCTGTCGACGACCGGTGACGTGCTGAACGACGAGCAGCAGGGCGCGTTCGAGCGGTTCATCCAGGACGGTGGCGGCTACGCGGGCGTCCACGCCGCCGCGGACACCGAGTACTCCTGGCCCTGGTACGGCGAGCTGGTGGGCTCCTACTTCAAGTCCCACCCGGCCATCCAGGAAGCCGACGTGCTCGTCGAGGACCACGACCACGGCTCCACGTCGCACCTGCCGGACAAGTGGACGCGCACCGACGAGTGGTACAGCTACCAGAGCAACCCGCGCGACGACGTGCACGTGCTCGCCGCGCTGGACGAGACCAGCTACACGCCGACCGACCCGTCCGGTGATCACCCGATCGTGTGGTGCCACCCGCAGGGCGAGGGCCGCTCCTGGTACACCGGCATGGGCCACACCAAGGAGTCCTACGCGGACGCGGCGTTCCGGCAGCACCTGCTGGGCGGCATCAAGTACGCGGCGGGTTCCGCGGCGGGCGACTGCGAGCCGGGCGGCACGACGCCGAACGAGCCGCCGACCGACGCGGACTTCGACCAGATCACCCTGGCGCTGGGCGAGGAGAAGACCGGTGAGCCGATCGCGCTCGCCGTCCTGCCCGACCGCCGGGTGCTGCACACCTCCCGCGACGGTCGCGTGTGGCTGACCACCCCGGAGGCGACGACGTCGCTCGCCGGGCAGATCCCCGTCTACAACCACGACGAGGACGGTCTCCAGGGCATCGCCGTCGACGCGGACTTCGCCACGAACAAGTGGGTCTACCTCTACTACGCGCCACCGCTGGACACCCCGGCCGGTGACGCGCCGGAGAACGGCACCGCGGCGGACTTCGCGCGCTTCAAGGGCTACAACCAGCTCTCCCGGTTCACGCTGTCGGACGACGGCACGCTGAACCTCGCGAGCGAGCAGAAGATCATCCAGGTCCCCGCCGACCGGGGTCTGTGCTGCCACGCGGGCGGTGAGATCGACTTCGACGCCCAGGGCAACCTGCTGCTGTCCACGGGCGACGACACCAACCCGTTCGCCTCGGACGGCTACTCGCCGATCGACGAGCGCGCCGACCGCAACCCGGCGTTCGACGCCCGCCGCTCCTCGGCCAACACCAACGACCTGCGCGGCAAGATCGTGCGCATCAAGGTCGCCGCCGACGGCTCGTACACCGTCCCCGCGGGCAACCTGTTCGCGCCGGGCACCGACAAGACCCGTCCCGAGATCTACGCGATGGGCTTCCGCAACCCGTTCCGGTTCGCCGTGGACAAGAAGACCGGCTGGATCCACCTCGGCGACTACGGTCCCGACGCCGGGTCGGCCAACCCGAACCGCGGTCCGGGCGGCACCGTCGAGTTCAACCTGATCAAGGAGCCGGGCAACTACGGCTGGCCGCTGTGCGTCGGCGACAACCTGGCGTACAACGACTACGACTTCGCCACCGGCACCTCGGGGGAGAAGTTCGACTGCGCGGCGCCGCGCAACGACAGCCCGCACAACACCGGTCTGGTGGACCTGCCGCCCGCCAAGGCGGCGTGGATCCCCTACGACGGCGGGTCCGTGCCCGAGTTCGGCACCGGCGGCGAGTCCCCCATGGGCGGGCCGACCTACGACTACGACCCGGACCTGGACTTCGTGACGAAGTTCCCGGAGTTCTTCGACGGCAAGAACTTCGCCTACGAGTGGGACCGCGGCTGGATCAAGACCATCGACGTCGGCCCGAACGGTGAACGCGGCGCGATCACCCCGTTCTTCGACTCGATGACCCTGACCAGGCCGATGAACCTGGAGTTCGGGCCGGACGGCTCGCTCTACGTCCTGGACTACGGCAGCGGCTACTTCGGCGGCGCGCCGGACTCGGCGGTCTACCGGATCGACTACACGCAGGGCAACCACACGCCCGTGGCGAAGCTGGCGGCCGACAAGACGTCGGGCCCGGCGCCGCTGACGGTGAACTTCGACCCGACCGGCACCACCGACGAGGACGGGCCCGAGCTGAACTGGGCGTGGGACTTCGACGGTGACGGCACCACCGACTCCACGCAGGCCGGACCGGTGAGCCACACCTACACCACCGTCGGCCGGTACAACGCGAAGCTGTCGGTGACCGACCCGACCGGCCTCACCGGCGCGGCCACCGTCGTGATCAACGTCGGCAACACCGCCCCGGTGGTCACGCTCAACGCCCCGCTCGACGGCTCGGTGTTCAGCTTCGGCGACCAGGTGCCGTTCTCCGTGACGGTCACCGACCCCGAGGACCAGCCGATCGACTGCTCCAAGGTGGTCGTGGAGTACATCCTCGGCCACGACAGCCACGGCCACCCCCTCAGCCGGGCCACCGGCTGCGAGGGCAGCATCCCGACCCCGGCCGACGGCGGCCACGGCGCGGACGCCAACGTCTTCGGCGTCATCAACGCGACCTACACCGACAACGGCGCGCCGGGCGCCCCGGCGCTGACCGGGTCCGACGAGGCCGTGCTCCAGCCCAAGCACAAGCAGGCCGAGTTCTACACCGGCGCGCAGGGCGCGCGGGCGCTGGAACGCGACACCGCCGAGGGCAAGAAGAGGGTCGGCGAGATCGAGAACGGCGACTGGATCAAGTTCAACCCGGTGAACCTCGTCGGGGTGACCGGGATCGGCTACCGCGTCTCGTCGGGCGGCTCCGGCGGCACGCTGGAGGTCCGGCTCGACGCGCCGGACGGCCCGCTGGTGCAGTCGGTGTACGTGGCCAACACCGGCGGCTGGGACAACTACGTCGACCTCGACCCGACCCCGATCACCGACCCCGGTGGCACGCACGAGATGTACTTCGTGTTCAAGGGCGGCGCGGGTTCGCTGTTCGACGTGGACTCGTTCACCTTCAGCACGGACCAGGCCGCCTCGTGCACGCCGGTCGCGCCCGAGGAGGGCTACCGCAGCCTCTACGACGGCACGGCCGCCAGCCTGGAGTCGTGGAACCAGGCGGGTCCGGGTCGCTTCGCGCACCAGCCCGACTGCTCCATCCGCTCCGAGGGCGGCATGGGTCTGCTGTGGCACGAGGCCGAGCTGGGCTCCTACAGCCTCAAGCTCGACTGGAAGCTCGCCGGTGACGACAACTCCGGTGTCTTCATCGGGTTCCCCGATCCCGGCAACGACCCGTGGGTCGCGGTGAACCAGGGCTACGAGATCCAGATCGACCCGACCGACGCCGTGGACCGCACGACCGGTGCGATCTACACCTTCAAGGCGGCCGACATCGCGGCGCGCGACGCGGCGCTCAAGCCCGCGGGCCAGTGGAACGCCTACGAGATCGTGGTCACCGGCCAGCGCATCCAGGTGCTGCTGAACGGGGTGCTGATCAACGACTACACCAGCACCGACCCCGCCCGCGACCTCACCCGCGGCTACATCGGCCTCCAGAACCACGGCGACTCCGACGACGTGCGGTTCCGCAACGTGCGCGTCAAGGACCTCGACGTGGTGGCGCCGGAGACCACCGCCAGCACCAGCACCGCTCCCGGCGAGTCGGGTTGGTACACGGCGGCCCCGGTGTCGGTGGAGCTGGCGGCCACCGACGCGGGTGGTGTCGCGCGCACCGAGTACCGGCTCGACGGCGGTGACTGGACCGCCTACACCGAGCCGATCGTCGTGACCGGCGACGGCGCCCACCGGGTGGAGTACCGCTCCACCGACACCTCGGGCAACGTCGAGCAGGTCAAGGCGCTGGACGTCAAGATCGACGGCACCGCCCCGGTCACCACCGCCACCTTCGCCGCACCCGGCGAGAGCGGCTGGCACAGCGGAGCCGTGTCCGTGGTCCTGACCGCGGCCGACCCGGCCTCCGGGGTGGCCCGCACCGAGTGGAGCCTCGACGGCGGGCCGTGGACGGCCTACCTGCGGCCGGTGGCGGTGTCCGGCGACGGCACCCACACCCTGCTGCACCGGTCGGTCGACACCGCGGGCAACACCGAGGTCGACCGCGCGGCGACGATCGAGATCGACGGCACGGCACCCACGCTGCTCGTCGCGGGCGTGGCGAACGGCCGGGTCTACGGCGACGCGACCGACGTGGTCGTGTCGTGGGAGGCCGGTGACGCCACCTCCGGCGTCCGCGCGGTCTCCGCGACCGTCGGCCAGCGGGCGCTGACCTCGGGCACGGCGCTGCCGCTGCACGAGCTGGCGCTCGGCGTGCACGAGCTGAAGGTCGTCGCGACCGACGTCGCGGGCAACGCCACCACCAGGACGGTGCCGTTCGCGGTCAGCACGTCGCTGCGGGACGTGTCCCAGCTCCTCGACCGGTTCAAGGCGACCAACCGGCTCTCGAAGGCGTCCTACGACCAGCTGACCAAGCAGCTGGCCAAGGCGCGCAAGTTGGAGGCGGAGGGCAAGGACGCCAAGGCGGTCAAGGAGCTGAAGGCGTTCCGCACCCTGGCCGCCGGTGTCCCGGACGCGGGCGTGCGCGCCGTGCTCGTCCGCGACACCGACGCGGTGATCGCCCAGCTCGACGGCGCTCCGGCGCCGCTGCGCCGGGAGTAGTTCCCACACGGGTCGGGCGGGCGCGGTGACCCGCGCCCGCCCGACCCGGCACCACCCAGCTTTCCCCTGCGAGAAGGGCGGTCGTGATGACGGACCAGCGGACCGGGCTGTGGCTGATCGGGGCACGCGGATCGGTGGCGACCACCGCCGTGAGCGGGCTGCTCGCGCTGCGGGCCGGACTCGCGCCGCCCACCGGGTGCGTCACCGCGAGACCGGAACTGGCGGAGGTCGACCTGCCGTCGTGGGACGACCTGGTCGTCGGCGGCCACGACGTGGTGACGACGTCCCTGGAGAAGCGCGCCGAGCAGCTCGCCCACGCGGGTGTGCTGCCGCACCACCTGCTGCCGTCGCTGGCCGACGGCCTGCGCGCGACCGACGCGGAGGTCCGCGAGGGCTACCACCCGGCCACCCACCGCGGCGCGCAGGCCGACGCGGCCGAGCGCCTCACCGCGGACCTGGTGTCGTTCCGGGAGCGGCACGACCTGGCGCGCGTCGTCGTGGTCAACGTGTCCTCCACCGAACCGCCCGTGCCGCACCTGCCCGAGCACGACGACCTCGCGCTGCTGGAGGCCGCGCTGGCCGACCCGGAGCGCGCCGTCCTGCCGCCCAGCTCGCTGGCCGCGTACGCGGCGCTGCGCGCGGGCTGCCCGTTCGTCGACTTCACCCCGTCCGCGGGCGTCGCGCTGCCCGCGCTGCACCAGCTCGCCGTGGACCTCGGCCTGCCCTACGCGGGCCGCGACGGCAAGACCGGCGAGACGCTGCTGCGCACCGTCCTCGCGCCGATGTTCACCGCGCGGGGCCTGCGCGTGCGCTCCTGGTCGGGCACCAACCTGCTCGGCGGCGGCGACGGGGCGACCCTGGAGGACGCCGAGCACGCCGCCAGCAAGCTGGAGACCAAGGCCCGCGGCCTGGCCGCGCTGCTCGGCGAGCCCGTGACCTCGCCGCTGCACATCGACAACGTCCCCGACCTGGGGGAGCAGAAGACCGCGTGGGACCACGTGTCGTTCGAGGGCTTCCTCGGCGCGCGGATGAGCCTCCAGTTCACCTGGACCGGCCTGGACTCCTCGCTGGCCGCGCCGCTCGTGCTCGACCTGGCCCGCCTCGTGGCCGCCGCGCACGCGGACGGCCAGTCGGGTGCGCTGGGAGCGCTGGCGTTCTTCTTCAAGGACCCGCTCGGCCACGACGAGCACCGCTTCGCCGAGCAGACCCGCGAACTCCACGCGTGGGCCCGCGAGCTGGGGAGGCACGGCGCGTGAGGGCCTACGTCGAACTCGTGCGCGCGCCCGCCGCGCTCACCGTCCTGGGGGACGCGGTCGCCGGGGCGGCGGCGTCCGGGAACCCGCTGCGCGGCCGTCGCGCGCTGCTGCCGCTCGCGTCGGTGGCGCTGTACTGGTCCGGCATGGCGCTCAACGACTGGGCCGACCGCGACCTCGACGCCGTGGAACGCCCGGAGCGGCCGGTGCCGTCGGGCCGGATCTCGCCGAACCGCGCGCTCGCCGTCGCCGCCGGGCTCAGCGCCACCGGTCTCGGGATCGCGGCGTGGGCGGGCGGCCGGGACTCGCTGCGCGTCGCCGTGCCGCTCGCGCTGGCCGTCTGGTCCTACGACACCGTGCTGAAGTCGACCCCGGCCGGCCCGGTCGGCATGGCCGCCTGCCGGGCGCTGGACGTCCTGCTCGGCGCCGGTGCCGCCGGGGCGAGGGGCGCGCTGCCCGCCGCGGCGGCCGTGGCCGGGCACACCCTCGGCGTGACGGCGCTGTCGCGCGGCGAGGTGCACGGCACGTCGGCCCCGGTGGCCCGCGCGGTCCTCGGCGGCACGGCGCTCAGCGCCCTGGCCGCCGTCGCCGGACCGTCGGCGTCCTGGCGGCACCGCCTCGCCGGGCTCGCCGCCGCGGCGGGCTACGCCGCCACCGTCGGCCGAGCCCAGCTCAACGCCGTGAGGACGCCCGACGCGGCGTCCGTGCGGACCGCGACCAAGGCGGGCATCCACGGCATGGTCCCGCTCCAGTCGGCTCTCGCCGCGCGGGCCGGGTCGGTCGCGGGCGCCGCCGCCGTCGCGCTGGCGCTGCCGCTGGCCCGCCTGCTGAGCCGGAGGGTGAGCCCGACATGACCTTCCACCTCGGCTACGGCACCAACGGCTTCGCCAACCACCGCCTCGACGACGCGCTCGACGTCATCGCCGACCTCGGGTACACGTCCGTTGCGCTGACCCTGGACCACCACCACCTCGACCCGTTCGCCGACGACCTGCCCGCGCGGGTCTCCCAGGTCGCCGCGAAGCTCGACCGGCTGGGTCTGCGCTGCGTCGTGGAGACCGGCGCCCGGTTCCTGCTCGACCCGCGGCGCAAGCACCACCCGACGCTGGTCAGCGAGTCGCAGGAGGTCCGGGTCGACTTCCTGCTCCGGGCGGTGCGCGTCGCCGCGGAGCTGAACGCCGACTGCGTGTCGTTCTGGTCCGGCATCAAGCCGGACGACGTGCCCGCGGAGCAGGCGTGGGCGCGGATGCGCTCCGGTGTCGCCGCCGTCCTGGAGGGCGCCGAACCGCTGGGCGTCACCCTCGGCCTCGAACCCGAGCCGGGGATGTTCGTGCAGCACCTCACCCAGGCGCTGCGGCTGCGCGAGGAACTGGGCTCGCCGCCGCTGTTCGGCGTCACGCTCGACGTGGGGCACTGCGTGGCCGTGGAACCCGACGACGCCGCCACGTGCGTGCGCCGCGCGGGTTCGCTGCTGGTCAACGTGCAGCTCGACGACATGCTCCCCGGCGTGCACGAGCACCTGGAGTTCGGCGAGGGCGACCTGGACCTGCGCGGCACCCTCGCCGCGCTGGCCGCGGTCGGCTACGTCGGCGTCGCGGCCGTCGAACTGCCGCGGCACGGCCACGCCGCCCCGGACGTGGCCCGCCGGGCGCTGGAGGCGCTCACGGCGGCCATGCCGGACGAGCCCGCGAAGCCCCGGCACCCGTGGCTCGCCGACGCCCAGCGCGCGGTGCGCCGCGACCCCGCCGCGGTGGGCAGGCTGTTCCCGGCCGTGGGCCGCCGGGTCGGCCGCGACCTAGCCCGGCCGGACGACGATCCGCGGGGACTGGTGCACGGCGGCGTCGACGACGCCGCCCGCGCCGAACTCCTCGGCGCGCTCGCGACCGTCCTGGACGACGACGCCCTGTCCGCCGAACTGCTCGCGCTCTACCGGCACGGCGACGACGCGGAGAGGCGCGGCGTGCTGCGCGGCCTCGCCCTGGTCGGCGACCGGGCGCCCGCGGCGGGCCTGGAGATCGTCCGCGACGCGTTGCGCACCAACGACGTCCGGCTCGTCGCCGCCGCGCTCGGCCCTTTCGCCGCCGACCACCTCGACGACCACGGGTGGCGGCACGGCGTCCTCAAGTGCCTGTTCACCGGCGTGCCGCTGGCCGCGGTGGCGGGGCTGGAGCGGCGCACCGACGACGAGCTGCTGCGCATGGTCGCCGACTACGCCGCCGAACGCACCGCCGCGGGCCGCGACGTGCCCGCCGACGCCGCACGACTGCTCGGGAAGGGTGAGTGAGGGTGCGCATCTTCGACCCGCACGTCCACATGACGTCCCGCACGACCGACGACTACGAGGCCATGCACGCCGCCGGGGTGCGCGCGCTGGTCGAACCGGCGTTCTGGCTGGGCCAGCCCCGCACGTCGGTCGGCTCGTTCACCGACTACTTCGACGCGCTCATCGGCTGGGAGCGCTTCCGCGCCGCCCAGTTCGGCATCCGCCACCACTGCACGATCGCGCTGAACCCCAAGGAGGCCAACGACCCCCGCTGCACGGCCGTGCTGGACGTGCTGCCGCGCTACCTGGAGAAGGACGGCGTCGTCGCGGTCGGCGAGATCGGCTTCGACTCGATGACGCCGGAGGAGGACGAGGCGTTCGCCCGCCAGCTCCAGCTCGCGGTCGAGCACGAGCTGCCCGCGCTGGTGCACACCCCGCACCGCGACAAGGCCGCGGGCACGCGCCGCACCCTCGACCTGGTCAAGGAGTCCGGCCTCCCGGTGGAGCGGGTCGCCGTGGACCACCTGAACGAGACGACCGTGCGCGCGGTCGCCGACTCCGGCGCGTGGATGGGCTTCTCCATCTACCCGGACACCAAGATGGACGAGCACCGGATGGTCGCGATCCTCAAGGAGTACGGCACCGCGCGGGTGCTGGTGAACTCCGCGGCCGACTGGGGCCGCTCCGACCCGCTCAAGACGCACAAGACCGGCCTGGCGATGCTGGAGGCGGGCTTCAGCGAGTCCGACGTGGACACCGTGCTGTGGCGCAACCCGGTCGAGTTCTACGGCCAGAGCGGACGCCTGCTGCTCGACGACCTGCCCGGCTTCAGCGCCGCGCCGGACACGTTCTCCGGCAACTCCGTGCTGCGCGGCGGCGGTGACCGGTGATGGACCTGTCCTACTGCACCAACGTCCACCCCGCCGAGGACCTGCGCGGCGTGCTGGCCCAGCTCGACCGCTTCGCCCTGCCCGTGCGCCGCCTGCTCGGCACCGACCACCTCGGCCTCGGCCTGTGGCTGTCCGCCGACGTCGCCCGCGGCCTCGCCGAGGACGAGGCGTCCCGGCGGCGGCTGCGCGCCGAGCTCGACGCGCGCGGCCTGGAGGTCCGCACCCTCAACGCCTTCCCCTACGGCGGTTTCCACGACGCCGTGGTGAAGCACTCGGTGTACCGGCCGCGCTGGACCGACCCGGAGCGGCTGCGCTACACCACCGACTGCGCCACCGTGCTGGCCGACCTGCTGCCCGACGCCGCCGCGAGCGGCTCCATCTCCACGCTGCCGCTGGGCTGGCGCACCCCGTGGACGCCCGACGACGACTCCGCCGCGTTCGCCGCCCTCGACGACCTGGCGCGGGTGCTGCGCGCGCAGGCCGCGTGGACCGGCAAGCCGATCGCGCTGGCCGTCGAACCCGAACCCGGCTGCGTCCTGGACACCGTGCACGACGCGGTGACCCGGCTCGCCGGGCGGGTCGACCCCGACCACGTCGGGATCTGCCTGGACACCTGCCACCTCGCGGTGTCCTTCGCCGACCCGGCCGCCGCCGTCGCCGAGGTCCACGCCGCCGGTCTGCGCGTGGTCAAGGTGCAGGCGTCGGCGGCGCTGGAGGTCACCGCCCCCGGCACGCCCGAGGGCCGCCGCGCGCTGGCCGCGTTCACCGAACCCCGCTACCTGCACCAGGTCCGCGAGCTGAGCGGGGGAGTGGTGCTCGCCTCCGACGACCTGCCGCAGGCCCACCACGAGCTGCCCGGCCGCGACCCGTGGCGCGTGCACTTCCACGTCCCGCTGCACGCGCGGCCCGCCGCGCCGCTGTCGGCGACCACCGAGGTGCTGCGCGACGCCGTGGGGGCGCTCGCCGCGCACGGCCCGCTGCCGCACGTGGAGGTCGAGACCTACACGTGGAGCGTGCTGCCCGGCGCCGTCGGCCAGGACGACACCGGGCTGGTGCGCGGCATCGCCGCCGAGCTGCGCTGGGCGCGCGAACACCTGGGGGTGCTGGACACCGCGGTCCCGGAGCAGAGCGCGCCTCGGGACCTGGCCGTCGAGGAAGGAGCCCGCCCGTGAAGCCGCTCGTCGTGATCGACGTCGTCGGGATGACCCCGGCGCTGCTGCCCCACATGCCGAACCTCGCGCGCCTGGGGTGGCGGGCGGAGCTGGGCACCGTGCTGCCCGCCGTCACGTGCAGCGCCCAGTCCACGTTCCTCACCGGCCTCACCCCGGCGGAGCACGGGGTCGTCGGCAACGGCTGGTACTTCCGCGACCTCGGCGAGGTCCACCTGTGGCGGCAGCACAACCGCCTGGTGGGCGGGGAGAAGCTGTGGGAGACCGCGCGCCGCGCCCACCCCGGCTACACCGCGGCCAACGTCTGCTGGTGGTACGCGATGGGCGCGACCACCGACGTGACGATCACACCCCGGCCGATCTACCACGCCGACGGACGCAAGTCGCCCGACGCCTACGTCCGGCCGCCCGAGCTGCACGACGACCTCGTGGCCGCGCTGGGGGAGTTCCCGCTCTTCCAGTACTGGGGGCCCACGGCGTCCATCGCGTCCAGCCGCTGGATCGTCGGCGCCGCACGCAAGATCCTGGTCGAGCAGCGCCCGGACCTGCTCCTGGTCTACGTGCCGCACCTGGACTACGACCTCCAGCGCTTCGGCCCGAACTCGCCGCAGGCGCGGGAAGCGGCGCGGGCGGTGGACGCGGAGATCGCGCCGCTGCTGGTCGACGCGCTCGGCGCGGGCGCCACCGTCGTGGCCCTGTCGGAGTACGGCATCACCGAGGCCCGCCGCGCGGTCGACGTGAACCGGGCGCTGCGCGCCGAGGGCCTGCTGGAGGTCTACACCCAGGCGGGCATGGAGTACCTGGACCCGTGGACGTCGCGGGCGTTCGCCGTCGCGGACCACCAGGTCGCCCACGTCTACGTCGACGACCCCGCCGACCTGGAGCGCGCGCGGGCCGTCGTCGAGGCGCTGCCCGGCGTGGACCGCGTCCTGGACCGCGCCGAGCAGGCCGGGTTCGGCCTCGACCACGAGCGCTCCGGCGAACTCGTCGCCGTCGCCGAGCCCGACGCGTGGTTCACCTACTACTACTGGCTCGACGACGACCGCGCGCCGGACTTCGCGCGCGGCGTGGAGATCCACCGCAAACCCGGCTACGACCCGGCCGAGCTGTTCTTCAACCCCGCCGACCCGCTCGCGAAGGCCAAGGCCGGGCTGAACCTCGTGCGCAAGAAGGCGGGCCTGCGGTACGCGATGAGCGTCGTGCCGCTCGACCCGTCCCCCGTGCGCGGCAGCCACGGCCGCCTCCCGGACAGCGCCGAGGACGGACCTGTGCTGCTGTGCTCGGACACGAGCGTCGCACCGCGCGAGCGGATCGCCGCGACCGAGGTCAAGGACTTCCTGCTGGAACTGCAGGGGCTGCGGACACCCGCGGCGCACACGAGAGGAGAGCTGTGATGAGCCGACCCGTCACCCTGTTCACGGGCCAGTGGGCCGACCTGCCGTTCGAGGAGGTCTGCAAGCTCGCCGCCGGGTGGGGCTACGACGGGCTGGAGATCGCCTGCTCCGGCGACCACTTCGAGGTCGACCGGGCACTGGCCGAACCGGACTACGTCCCCGCGAAGCTCGCGCAGCTGGAGTCGCACGGGCTCGCGGTGTTCGCGATCTCCAACCACCTCGTCGGCCAGGCCGTGTGCGACGACCCGATCGACGAGCGGCACCGCAACATCCTGCCCGCCCGCATCTGGGGCGACGGCGAACCCGAGGGCGTGCGGCAGCGCGCCGCCGCCGAGATCGCCGACACCGCGCGCGCGGCGGCGAAGCTGGGCGTGGACACCGTCGTCGGCTTCACCGGGTCGAAGATCTGGAAGTACGTGGCGATGTTCCCGCCGGTGTCGCAGGCCGTCATCGACGACGGCTACACCGACTTCGCGAACCGGTGGAACCCGATCCTCGACGTGTTCGACGAGGTCGGCGTGCGCTTCGCCCACGAGGTCCACCCGTCCGAGATCGCCTACGACTACTGGACCACCCGCAAGACCCTCGACGCGCTGGACAACCGCCCGGCGTTCGGCCTGAACTGGGACCCGTCGCACTTCGTGTGGCAGGACCTCGACCCGGTCGGCTTCATCCTCGACTTCGCCGACCGGATCTACCACGTCGACTGCAAGGACACGAAGAAGCGGTTCGACGGCCGCAACGGCCGCCTCGGATCCCACCTCGCCTGGGCCGACCCCCGGCGCGGCTGGGACTTCGTGTCCACCGGCCACGGCGACGTGCCGTGGGAGCAGTCGTTCCGCGCGCTCAACGCCATCGGCTACACCGGGCCCATCTCCGTCGAGTGGGAGGACGCCGGGATGGACCGGCTGCGCGGCGCCGAGGAGGCCGTGAAGTTCATCAGGGGGCTCGTGTTCGACCCGCCCGCCGCGGCCTTCGACGCCGCGTTCTCCACCCGAGAAGAATCCTGAGAGGACAGCGCGCCATGACGCACAGCCCGTCCAGAAGAGCAGTTCTCGGCGCCCTCGGCGCGGCCGCGGCCGTGGGTGCCGCCGCGGCGCTGCCCGGTACCGCGTCCGCCACCGGCGGGGCGTGGCACGGCCGCCGCGTGCCCCGCGAGTCGATCAGCATCCAGCTCTACACGCTGCGCGGCGTGATCGGCGACGACCCCGCGCCCGTGCTGGAGGCGCTGGCCGACATCGGCTACCGCAAGGTCGAGCTGGCGGGCACGTACGGCCGCACCGCGGAGGAGTTCGCGAAGCTGCTGCGCAAGTACCGCCTCTCCGCGACGTCCGCGCACGTGGGCATCGACGGCGACCTGGACAAGGTGGTGGCGGACGCCAAGGCGCTGCGCAACACCTACGTCAACGTGCCGTACGTGAACTACCCGACGCTGGCCGAGTGGGTGTCGTTCACCGAGCGCCTGGACGCGGCGTCGAAGGTGCTGCGCAAGGCCGGGCTCAAGATGGGCTACCACAACCACGCGCACGAGTTCCAGGTGCTGGAGGGCAGGCGCCCGATCGACGTGATCGCGAAGGGCACGTCGCGCAGGGACGTGCACCTGGAGGTCGACCTGTACTGGGTCGTGACGGCGGGGGTCGACCCGGTGGAGGTGTTCCGGCAGAACTTCCCGCGCGTGCGCCAGTACCACGTGAAGGACCGCAAGCCGGACGGTGGTTTCGCCGACCTCGGCAAGGGCACGATCGACTTCGCCCGCGTCTTCCGCGAGACCTGGCACCACCGCGTTGACGAGTACATCGTGGAGAACGACCAGCCCGCGGACGCCCTGGTGACGGCCGAGGTCGGCTACAAGTACCTGCGAGACCTGAGGTTCTGACCCGGTTCGACCCGTTCGCGCGCCCCGGTCGCGGGGCGCGCGAACGCGCGTCGGCGGTCGGCCGCGGATCTCTCCTCCACTGTGGAGTGATGGAGATCCGGGCGCCACGGAGCGCAGTGATCAGCATCTCCCGGTCGGGTGGTTTTCGTCCCCGTCGGAGGATTCACGTCCCGGAACGGCGCGACGGTGGCGGCGCGGGGAGTCCACTGGACCGGCGCCGGGGGTGGGGCGTGCCGGACGACCGGCACCGCGCCCGGCGCGTCCAGGAAGGGACGATCCGATGTCTCGTGAGGTCCTCCGCGCCCTGTCGCGCGCCGCCGTGCTGACCAGCGCCGTGTTCGCCACCGCAGCGCTCTCCTCGCTCACCGCCACCCCCGCGCACGCGGATCCCGGCATCTGCATCGACCACGTCATGGAGAACGGCTACCCCGCGACCGCCGCGGTGCTCAAGGCGTGCAAGGTCGCCAAGACGGGCACCGCCGCGGACGCCCGCGCGTGCCGCGACTCCCTCGTGGCCGAGGGCGTGGCCCACGCGGTCGCCAGGAAGGCGTGCCGGATCGCGTCCTACCCGGACTAGCCCGCGGGTCGGCTCGCCCCAAGGGTCTCTCCTTCAGGTGAACAACGGCCGTCGTGCCCTCCACCGGTTGCGGATCCGCTGCCGCGACTCGACCATCGGTGCTTGAGCTGATGTCCGGCCCTGGTTCCCGTGACCACCGAGGAGGCGCCATGGCAGTGATGGACGAGCACCGCACGACTCGGGTCGAGCGAGGTCCACGCCACCTGCGAGTGATCTTCAAGCTGCGGATCCGGGACGGTTCCGAGGCCCGATTCCTGGACTCCTACGCCAAAATCCGGCACGACGTGGCCGAAGTGGACGGTTACCTGGGCGACCAGCTGTGCCAGTCGGCCACCGATCCCCGCGACTGGGTCATCACCAGCGAGTGGGCGAGCCACGCGCACTTCCTGCGGTGGGAGGCCGGCGCGGACCACCGCGCCCTCGCCGCGCCGCTGATGGAGTGCGTGACCGCGCGGGAATCGCTGCGCTACCACGTCCGGTTCACCACGCAGGCGGGATGCCGCCCGGACGCCGACCAGGTGCTCGTGGGAGGAGAGTCGTGAACCGCTACGCGTTGACGTTCGCCGTGCGACCGGGTTCCGAGGCCGCGGTGGCCGAGATCCTGGGCGGCTACAGCGGCCCGCCGCCGGGGCGTCCCCGGTCCGCCAGGCCGCTGCTGGACCGCACCTCGGTGTTCATGGTGGGGCCCACGGTGGTGCGGGTCGTCGACATCACCTGCCCGCCGCACGAGGCGATCCGGCACCTCGCGGGCCAGCCGCAGATCCGCGCGGTGGAGGAGCGGCTGCGCCCGCACCTCGTCGAGGACCGCGATCTGTCCGATGAGGACAGCAGGCGGCGCTTCCTCGCCACGTCGGTGATGCGGGTCGTGGCCGCGCACGGCGGTCCCGCCCGGCACGCGACCAGGTCCGCGGTGCTGTACCGGGCCTCCCCCGGCACGGGGGCCGACGTGGCGCGGGCGCTCGCCGAGCAGGGCAGGGCGGACGCGCACGGCGCCACCGTGTTCCGCCGCCGCGACCTGGTCGTGCACCTGGTGGAGGGCGCCGCCGACTGGCCCGCCCCGCCACCGGGGCTGGTCCGGCTGGCACGGCCGATGACGCTGGTGACCGACCGCGTCGTGGAGCCGGTCGCATGACCAGCCAGCTGCACCGGATCGTCCGCCCGGAGGACGTGGGGGCCATGCGGGCGAGGGGCGGCGACATCCGGGTGCTGCTCGGCCCGGCGACCGTCGGCGCGACCAGCGGGTTCCTCGGCGTCGTCGCGCTGGAGCCGGGGGAGCAGGTCAACGAGCACTACCACCCGTACTCCGAGGAGTTCCTGTTCGGGATCGAGGGCGAGGTGGTGGTCGACCTCGACGGCGCGCCGCACCCGCTGGGGGTGGACCAGGCGCTGATGGTGCCCATCGGGGTGCGGCACCGGGTCCGCAACACCGGGGCGGTCCCGGCGCGGCTGGTGTTCCACCTCAGCCCGCTCGCGCCCCGGCCCGACCTGGGCCACGTGGACACGGAGCGGTCGCCGTGACGCGCCGGGTGGCCGTCACCGGCCTGGGGGTCGTCGCACCGGGAGGCCTCGGGGTGAAGGCCTTCTGGGAGCTGATGACCTCCGGGCGCACCGCCACCCGGCCGATCACCCTGTTCCCCGCGCGGGGCTTCCGGTCCAGGATCGCGGCGGAGTGCGACTTCGACCCGGAGGCCGCCGGGCTGGTGGCGGCCGAGGTCGACCGGATGGACCGCTACGTCCAGTTCGCCGTGGTCGCCGCGCGCGAGGCGTGGGCCCAGGCCGAGATCGACGCGGCGGACCCGTGGCGGGTCGGGGTGAGCATGGGGTCCGCGGTCGGCGGCACGACGCTGCTGGAGCACGACTACGTGACCACCTCGGGCTCCGGTGAGCGGTGGCTGGTCGACGCGGGCCTCGCCTCCCGGTTCCTGCACCGCGCCCTGTCGCCGGCGGGTCTGGCCGCGGAGGTGGCCGACGCCGTGGGCGCCCGAGGGCCGGTGCGCACGGTGTCCACCGGCTGCACGGCGGGGCTGGACGCGGTGGGCCACGGCGCCCGCCTGATCGAGGAGGGCCGGGCCGACGTGGTGGTCGCGGGCGGGGCCGAGTCGCCGATCTCGCCGATCACGGTGGCCTGCTTCGACGCCATCCGGGCCACCTCGGTGCGCAACGACGACGCCGGGCGCGCCGCGCGCCCGTTCGACCGCGACCGGGACGGGTTCGTGCTCGGCGAGGGCGCGGCCGTGCTGGTGCTGGAGGACCGGGAGCACGCCCGCAGGCGCGGCGCGCTCGTGCTGGCCGAGGTGCCGGGGTTCGCCACCCGCAGCAACGCCCACCACATGACCGGGCTGACCACCGAGGGCGTGGAGATGGCCGAGGCCGCGCGCCTCGCCCTGCACCAGGCCGGGGTGGCGCCCGCCGACGTCGACTACGTCAACGCCCACGGCTCGGGCACCCGGCAGAACGACCGGCACGAGACGGCGGCGTTCAAGCGGGTGCTCGGGCAGCGGGCACACACCGTGCCGATCAGCTCCATCAAGTCGATGATCGGCCACTCGCTGGGCGCGATCGGCGCCATCGAACTGGCGGCGTGCGTGCTGGCCCTCACCCACGGCGTCGTCCCGCCGACGGCGAACCTCGACACCCCCGACCCCGAGTGCGACCTGGACTACGTGCCGCACACCGCGCGGGAGTGCGACCTGCGGGCGGTGCTGTCGGTGGGCAGCGGGTTCGGCGGGTTCCAGTCCGCCGTGGTGCTCACCCACCCGGAGCGGTCGTGAGCCCGGCGGCCGTCGTCACCGGGCTCGGCGTGGTGGCGCCGGGCGGGCTCGGGGTCGAGCGGTTCTGGCCCTCGATCCGCGACGGGCACCGCGCGCTCGGCACGCTGAGCCGGTTCGAGCCCAACCCGTACCCGGTGGTCGTCGGCGGTGAGGTGCGGGGGTTCGAGCAGGAGGAGTGGGTCGACGGGCGCATCGCGGTGCAGACCGACCGGTTCACCCACTTCGCGCTCGCGGCGGCCACGATGGCGCTGCGGGAGGCCGCCCTCGTCCCGGCCGAGGTGCCCTCGTTCGAGTTCGGCGTGATCACCGCGGGCTACTCGGGCGGGGTCGAGTTCGGCCAGCGGGAGATCGAACGGCTGTGGCACAGCGGTCCCGAGCACGTCGGCCCGTACCAGTCGATCGCCTGGTTCTACGCGGCCTGCACCGGCCAGATCTCGATCGGCAACGGCCTGCGCGGCCCGTCCGGCGTGCTGGTCGCCGACGAGGCGGGCGGGCTGGACGCCGTGGCGGGGGCGTGCTCCGAACTCCGGCGGGGGGCCACGGCCATGCTGGTCGGCGGCACCGAGGCCCCGTTCTGCCCGTACGCGATCTGCTGCCAGCTCGGCAACGGGCTGCTCAGCACGGGCACCGACCCGGCCACCGCGTACCTGCCCTTCACCTCCCGCGCCGCCGGTTTCGCGCCGGGCGAGGGAGGCGCGATGCTCGTGGTGGAGGACGCCGACGCGGCGCGCGACCGGGGCGCGCGGGCCCGTGCCGTCGTCGCCGGGTACGGCGCCACCTTCACCGGCCCCCAGCGGTTCGAGCGGTCCGCCGAAGGGCTGGCGCGGGCGGCTCGGTGCGCGCTGGCCGAGGCCGGGCTCGACGTCTCGGAGGTCGACGTCGTCTTCCTCGACGCGCTGGGCGACCCCCTGGCCGACCGCGCCGAGTTCGAGGCGCTGCGGTCGCTGTTCGGGCCCGCGGCCGACCGGGTGCCCGTCACGGCGCCGAAGACCGGGTACGGGCGCTGCTACGCGGGGGCCGCCGCCCTCGACGTGGCGGCGGCGGTCCTGGCCCTCGACCACGGCGTCATCCCGCCCACCCCCGGTGTCGACGAGTGCCGGTTCGACCTCGACCTCGTCACCGGGCCCGCCCGCGAAGCCGACCTCCGCACCGCGCTCGTCCTCTCGCGAGGCCTGTACGGCGGGAACTCGGCGCTGGTCCTGCAACGTCCGGAAGCCAACAGAGGAGGCAGCTGACCATGGACACCACACTTTCCCCGACCGACCTGGCGGCGTTGATCAACCGGTGCACCGGGGTCGCGGTGACCGGCGACCAGGTCTGCTTCTCCCAGCAGAGCTTCGACGAACTCGGCGTCGACTCCCTCGGCCTGATGGGCGTCGTGGCCGAGTTGCAGCGCAACCACGGCATGTCCCGCGAGGTCGACGTGGCGCCCGACCAGTCGCCGCGCGAACTGCTGTCCCTGCTCACCGGGAGGGCGTGAGGTGACCGGCCACACGGAGAACGAGATCGTCGTCGACGCGCCGATGGACCTGCTGTGGGAGCGCACGAACGACGTCGAGAGCTGGCCTGACCTGTTCAGCGAGTACGCGTCGGCGCAGGTGCTGGAGCGCGACGGCGACCGGGTGCTGTTCCGGCTCACCATGCACCCCGACGACAACGGCACGGTGTGGAGCTGGGTCTCCGAGCGCGTCGCCGATCCCGCGACCCGCACGGTCATCGCCCGCCGCGTCGAGACGGGTCCGTTCGAGCACATGGACATCCGGTGGACCTACGAGGAGGTCGAGGGCGGCGTGCGGATGCGGTGGGTGCAGGACTTCGCGATGAAGCCGACCGCCCCGGTCGACGACGCCGCGATGACCAGGCGCATCAACGCCAACAGCCGCACGCAGATGGCGTTGATCAAGCGGAAGGTGGAGGAGTTCGCGTGCACCGCTCCCTGATCGTGGCCCGGATGGCGCCCGATTCCATGGAGGACATCGCCCAGGTGTTCGGCGAGTCCGACCGCACCACCGACCTGCCCGCCGTGATCGGGGTGCGCGGGCGCAGCCTGTTCCGGTTCGGCGGCCTGTACCTGCACCTGATCGAGGGGGAGCGGCCGATCGGGCAGGCGGTCGCCGAGCACCACGACCACCCGCAGTTCCGCCGGATCAGCGACGAGCTGCGTCCGCACGTCTTGCCGTACGACCCCGAGACGTGGCGCGGACCCCAGGACGCCATGGCACACGAGTTCTACCGCTGGGAGCGACATGACTGACCACTTCCCGGCCACCGTTCCGGTCCTGGTCGCGGGCGGCGGTGTGACCGGCCTGTCCGCCGCGGTGTTCCTGGCCCGGTTCGGCGTTCCCCCGCTGGTGGTGGAGCGGCGCGCCGTGCCCGCCACCGACCCCAGGGCGCGGGCGCTCAACCCGCGCACCGTCGAGCTGTACCGGATGGTGGGCCTGGAGGAGGCGGTCCTGGCCACCCGGTCGCCGGTGGCCGAGCACACCGTGGTCGCGCACGCCGAGACCCTGGTCGGACCGGAGCTGATGCGCCTGCCGAACCGGCTGGGGCCGGACACCGAGGGCCTCAGCCCGTGCGGCTGGGCGGCCATCGACCAGAACCAGCTGGAACCGCTGCTCCGCGCCGACGCCGTCGCGGCGGGCGCGGACGTGCGCGACCACACCGAGGTCGTCGCCGTGGTCGACGGGCCCGCCGGGGTCGAGGTGACGGTGCGCGACCACGACACCGGCACCGAGCACCGGGTGGTCGCCGAGCACCTCGTCGCCGCGGACGGCGCGCACAGCCCGGTCCGGGCGATGCTCGGCATCCCGCACGACGGGCCCGGCACGATCGCCCGCAAGATCAACGTCTACTTCGAGGCCGACCTCGACGAACCGCTGGCAGGCCGCAAGATCGTCGCCCTGACCCTGCGCAACGCCGCCGTGCACGGGTTCCTCACCTCGATCGACGGTGTGCGGCGCTGGCGGTTCGCGATCTCGCTGCGCCCCGAGGAGGGCGCGGCCGAGTTCACCGAGGCGCGGTGCGTCGAGCTGCTCAAGGCCGCCATCGGCGTCGACGTGCCGGTGGTGGTCGACCGGATCTCCGGGTCGCCGTGGGAGATCCGCGGCCAGTCGGCCCGGCGCATGAGGGTCGGCCGGGTGCTCGTCGCGGGCGACGCGGCGCACACCATGCCGCCCGTGGGGACCTTCGGCGTGGCCACGGGCGTGCAGGACGCGTTCAACCTCGCGTGGAAGATCGGCCTGCACCACGGCGGGCTGGCCGGTCCCGGACTGCTCGACACCTACGAGACCGAGCGGCTGCCCGTGGCCCAGGAGACCACGCGGCTGACCGTCGACCGGTACGAGCTGGTGAACGGCAAACCCGGCAACCCCCGCGAGAGCGCGGCGCGGCAGCGGATGATGATGTTCGGCCACACCTACCCCGAGGGCGCGTTCGTGCCCGAGGCCGCCGTCGTGCCGGGAGCCCTGGAGGACCCCGACCACCCGTCGGGCGCACCGGGGAGCCGCGCGCCGCACGTGCCGCTGGAACGCGACGGCACCCCGCTGTCCACGGTGGACCTGCTGGACGTGGTCCCCGTGCTGTTCGCCGGTCCGGCGGGCGCCGGGTGGGCCGAGGCGGCGGCCGAGGTCGCCCGCGCGTCGGGCGTGCCGGTCCGGTGCCACCACGTCGGTCGTGACGTGGTGGACGTGACGGGCCGGTTCACCGAGGTGTACGGGATCGCCGAGGACGGCGCGGTTCTGGTGCGTCCGGACGGTTTCGTCGCGTGGCGCACCACGGGGGCGGCCGCCGACCGGGTGGCGACCCTGGCGGAGGTGGTCGACCGGGTGCTGTTCCGCTGAGCCTCGCGGTGGCCGGGTGCGGGCGCCCGGTCACCGCCTCCCCGGCTGGGCGTCGTGCGCGGGGGAGAGGTGGCGCAGGACGAGCAGGCCGCCGATGGCGGGCACCAGCGCGGTGAGGACCAGTCGCCCGGTGCGCCGAGGGTGGCGGGCGGTGGCGATGACGACGAACAGGTAGGCGCAGCCGTGCGTGGGGCCCATGAGCGACGCCACGGCGGGCCAGTGCACGGTCGCGAGGTTGAGCAGCAGGACGGTCAGGCTGATCAGCTCGACGCCCGCCGCGACCGGGAGCGGCTGCCAGGGCGGTCGCACCCTCACACCCCCGTCGTCGAGCCGGGCCGGATGATCATCAGCACGGTGACCGTGGCCCACAGCAGGTTGAACACACCCGTGTGCATCGCCAACCGCGCGCCCACGGCACGGGTCCGCACACCCGCGGACTCGGTGCGTGCGAGATCGGCGAGCACACGATCCTGCTGGGGCAGCACCAGCAGCCCCAGCACCCCGGCCGCGATCCCGGTCAGCACGATCGACACGATCAGCCACGCGTCGCCCAGCACCCCGAGACTGCTCGCGGTGGCCAGCCCGAAGACCGGCACCACGACCCCGACCGCCGCGTAGACCCGGCAGATCCGGTGCAGGGTCCGCACGGTGGCGACGTGGTGCCCGTCGCCGGGCTCGGCCTGGGCCCGGCGGACGGCGGCGGGGAACATGCTGGCGGCGACCGTCACCGGCCCGATCGCGATGATCGCCGCCAGCACGTGGACGGCGAGCAGGAACTTGGTCATGCGACGACTCGCTCGCCGCGACGTGGGTGGTGCACGTGCTTCTCCTCGGGATTCGGTCGTAGGTGGTTGTGCGGGCAGTGCGTCACGGCCCGGTCTCCGGTTCGCCGACCGCGTGGGTCGCCGCGGTGGGCTCGTGGCGGGTGGGTTCGTGGTGGGTGGGTTCGTGGTGGTGCGGTGGCTGGGTCGTCGTAGGTCGCGGGTGGGGTGTCACGGTTCGTGCGTCACGTCGCTGGGTCGTGCGGGTGGCCGCGGCGGGCGCGCGGTGAGCGGCCCGTGGTAGCTGGCCGTGGCCGTGGCCGTGGCGCTGGTGGCGGTGGTGGCTGTGGCTGTGTCGGTGGAGTGGCGCACCTACCTGGCCTCCGCCAGGTCTGGTTGGCAGCGGGTTGGGTGGGAGCGTGGACGGGCGTTACTCCTCGTCCGCCACCACGCCGCCACGCCGCCACGCCAGCCGCGCGGGCGCTGGGGCAGCCTCGTGGTGAGCGGGACCGTGAGCGGGTCGTGCGTGGGCATCACCCCTCGTCCTCCGCCTCGCTGAACCGCGCCAGTGCCGCGCCCAGCGCGGCGGCGAACTCGGCGCTCGTCTCCCCGATCACGGCGTCGGCGGCGGTGATCGCGGACTGCCCCTCCAGCCGGAGCCGGTGGCCCTCGTCGGTCACGCGCAGCACCGCCGTGCGTCCCCGCCCCGGCACCGTCGAGCGCTCGACCGCCCCGAGCTTCTCCAGCAGCCGCAGCGTGTCCTGCATGCTCTGCGGCGTCACGCCCGCCCGGCGGGCGAGTTCGCTGTAGGAGATGCCGGGCTGCCGGTGCAGGTGCCCGAGCGCCGAGAGGTGGCGCAGGCCGATGCCGTGCTCGCGCAGTCGGCCCTCGACGTGCTCCCTGATCCGGCGGCCGAGCGCCATCGCCAGGAACGCCACGCTCGCCGGCGGTGGGGCGCCGTCCTCGTTCCCGGTCACGTTCGTGCTCCCTCCGATCGAGTTGCAGTCTGCCTGAAACTGAGTTTCAGGCAGACTGTAACCCACGTCGCCGAAAAAATCTTGTCGGCGGATGTCGAGAAGCCGTGGCGGGCTCCGTCCCAGCGTCGAACACGGCCACAATGGGCCGGACCGCACCGAGGAGTTCACGATGGCCAAGTACCTGTTGCTCAAGCACTACCGGGGCGCGCCCGCACCGGCCAACGACGTGTCGATGGACCAGTGGGCACCGGAGGAGGTCACCGCGCACGTGCGGTACATGCAGGACTTCGCCGCCCGGCTGGAGACCACGGGGGAGTTCGTCGACGCCCAGGCGCTCTCGCCGGAGGGCACGTTCGTCCGCTACGACGGCGAGGGCCGCCCGCCGGTGACCGACGGCCCGTTCGCCGAGACCAAGGACCTGATCGCCGGGTGGATGGTGATCGACGTCGAGTCCCACCAGCGGGCGCTCGACCTGGCGGGCGAGCTGTCCGCGGCTCCCGGCGCGGGCGGCAAGCCGATCCACGAGTGGATCGAGCTGCGTCCGTTCCTGTCGGAGCCCCCGACCATCACCGAGTGACGACGGTGGACGAGACCCTGCTGAGGGACCTCACCCCCGCCGTGATCGCGATCCTCGTCCGCCGCGGAGCCGACTTCGCGGCGGCCGAGGACGCCGTCCAGGACGCGCTGGTCGAGTCGGTGCGCGCGTGGCGGGCCGACCCGCCGCGCGACCCCAAGGGCTGGCTGGTCACGGTGGCCTGGCGCAAGTTCCTCGACGTCACCCGTGCCGACACCTCCCGGCGGCGCCGCGAGGAACTCGTCGAGAACGAGCCCGTGCCGGGCCCCGGTGAGGTCGCCGACGACACGCTCCAGCTCTACTTCCTGTGCGCGCACCCGTCCCTGACCCCGGCGTCGGCGGTCGCGCTCACGCTGCGCGCGGTCGGCGGCCTGACCACGCGGCAGATCGCGCAGGCCTACCTGGTGCCCGAGGCGACCATCGCCCAGCGGATCAGCCGCGCCAAGCGGACCGTCTCGGGCGTCCGGTTCACCCGGCCCGGTGACGTCGCCACGGTGCTGCGCGTGCTCTACCTGGTGTTCAACGAGGGCTACTCCGGTGACGTCGACCTCGCGGCGGAGGCGATCCGGCTCACCCGCCAGCTCGCGGCGGGGATCGACCACGAGGAGGTCGCGGGCCTGCTCGCGCTCATGCTGCTCCACCACGCCCGGCGCCCGGCGCGCACCGCCCCCGACGGGAGGCTCGTGCCGCTGGCCGAACAGGACCGCGGGCTGTGGGACACCCGTCTGATCGCCGAGGGGGTCGACGTCCTCCAGGCGGCCCTCGCCCGCGACCGCCTCGGTGAGTTCCAGGCCCAGGCCGCCGTCGCCGCGCTGCACGCCGACGCCCCGACGGCCGAGGAGACCGACTGGGTGCAGATCGTCGAGTGGTACGACGAACTGGTGCGCGTCACCGACAGCCCGGTGGCCCGGCTCAACCGGGCGGTCGCGGTAGGCGAGGCGGACGGCCCCCGCGCGGGCCTCGCGGCACTGGCGCGGCTCGACCCCGCCCTGCCCCGCCACACCGCCGTGGCGGCGTACCTGCACGAACGCGACGGCGACCCGGCGACCGCGGCCCGGCTCTACGCCGACGCCGCCCGGTCGGCGCCCAACCTCCCCGAACGCGAGCACCTCACCAGGCAGGCCGCTCGGCTCAACGCGCTGCTGCGCGGGCGGGAGCCTGGCGCGGTGGCCCTTGCCGCTGAGCCGCGCGAAACCCGGTGAGGAGTGCGGTCACCGCACTAGCGGCCGGTGGCCCGCTCCTTCAGCGCGGTCAGCGCCGCGGTGTCGTGGAACCGGCCGCCGCGGACGACGGCGCTGACCGCGCGCAGGTTGGCCACCGACGCCGTGGGGTCGTCGTCGAGCAGCACGAGGTCGGCCTCCTTGCCCGCCTCGACGGTGCCCGCGTCGTCCTCGCGGCCGAGGAAGCGGGCCGGGTTGGTGGTGGCGGTCTGGAGCACCCGCAGCGGGCTCAGGCCCGCGTCGGCGAGCAGGTCGAACTCGTCGTGCAGCGAGGCGCCCGCGACGACCCAGGCCGCGCCGACCGCGTCGCTGCCCGCCAGCAGCGGCGCGCCCTCCTCGTCGAGGATCCTCACCACCCGCGACTGGAGCGCGAACTGCTCGGCGAAGACGGCCCGTTCGCTCCCGTCGAACTTGCGGCGGAACGCGGTGGCCGCGGCGGTCCAGGCCGCTCGCTCCTTCGCGGTGGCGTAGCGCAGGTCGGGGTCGGCCGCGAACTCCGGGGCGTCGCAGAGCTGCTGGGCCTTCACCCGGATCAGCGTCGGGCAGTTCCACGTGCCGTTCGCGGCGAACCGCCGGGCCAGCTCGCGGGCCTTGTCCTCGTCGAAGCTGTCGATCGCGTCCCGGACGGCGCGCAGGGTGGCGGGGCCGGTCAGCTGGGCCGGGTTGACGACGATCTTCGCGAGCACCTTCTCGGCGACCCTGTCCGCGAACGGGATCCGGAACGGAGGTGCCTTGATCGGGCTGGACGGGGTCGCGGCGCGCAGGTGCTCCTCGTGGCACGAGCAGCCCGTCAGCACGCCGAGTCCGGGGCCGACGTGCTCGATCGACCGGAAGCCCGCGTCGGACGCGGCGCGCACGTCCACGCCCGCGGGCAGGTGGCCCACGACCGGGATGCCCAGCCGGTCGGCCTCGGCCTGGACGGCGAAGTAGACCTCGGGGGTGATGAGGGCCGCCTTGATGAAGTCCGCGCCGTCGCGGGCCTGCCGCCGCACCTCCGCGACGGCCGTGTCCGGCTTGCCCGCGTTGAGCGGCGTGAGCACCGCGCCGGGCGTGGCGAGCAGCGCGGGCACCCGGTCGGTGGACGCGCTGCCCCCGCGGCGGCGCAGCAGGTCGGCGGTGCCGCTCATCTGCCGGTACCCGGTGATGCCGAAGGCGAGCATGAGCCCCAGCTCGGGGCCGGGGTCGCCGAGGTTGAGCGGGTGGGCGTGCATGTCCACGAATCCGGGCACGGCGAAGCGGCCCCGCCCGTCGGCGGTCGTCGGGTCCCCGTCCGGCCCGGTCGTGGCGCTGATCCCGGCGATCCGCCCGTCGGCGACCCGGACGTCCTGGTGGGCGGTGACCGAGCCGTCCCGTGGGTCGACGACCTGGACGTCGGCGATGCGGTACATCGTGGCCTCCGATTTTAGTGAACAGTTTTGTTCACTATACGGGTGCCGTCATGATGGGGTGGTGACCCCGCGACCCGTGACCCGTCGCCGAGGCAGCGCGCTGACCGAGGCGATCTACCTCGCCACCCTGGAGGAGCTGGCCCGCACCAGCTTCGCCGAGCTGTCCTTCGACAAGGTCGCCACGGCGGCGGGCACCGGCAAGGCGGCGCTGTACCGCCGCTGGTCCAGCCCCGGCGAACTGGTGATCGCCGCGCTCACCGACCCCGCCACCGGCTTCGGGCACCCCCCGACCCCGCCGCGCACGGGCTCCCTGCGCTCCGACCTCGTCCTGCTGCTCAGCCACTTCGTGCACGTCCTCGGCGAGCCGCGCGGGCGGGCGCTGCGACCGCTGCTCGCCCACCGCCACCACCACCCCGAGCTGTTCGACCAGGTGTGGGAATCGGTGATCCGCCCCGCACGGGAGGTGCTGCTCGGGGTGATGGGCGAGGCGGCCGACCGTGGCGAGGCCGACCCGGCGCGGGTCACCGGGCGCAGCGCCGAGGTCGGGCCCCGGATGCTGCTGGTGGAGGTGTGGCGCTCCGACGCCGTCGGCGAGGACGAGGTGGCCGCCGTGGTCGACGAGGTCCTGGTGCCGCTGCTGTCGGTGTGACCAGGCCGCACCGGGTCAGGCGCGGCGCGCGGCCCAGACGGTGCGCTCCGTGCGCACGGCGAGGTCGTCGCGGCGCAGGATGCTGAACGGGCCGTCGGTGTCGAGCAGCCGGTCCAGGGCAGCGAGGTCCTCGGCTGCGAGCGAGGGGGCCGCCTTGTCGCGCAGGCGGCTCAGGCCGCTGACCGCGTAGCGGCCGACGGTCTCGCCGCGGGCGCCCTCGACGTTCACGGTGATCGTGCGCTCGCCCTCGACGGTGAACCCGGCCGAGGTCAGCTTGGGGCCCCAGTCGGCACCGCGGTGCGGCACGTGCTGGGCGTAGAGGTGGGCGAGGGCGTCGTGGCAGCGCTCCTCGACACCGGGACGTTCCGCCGGGGCGTCGGGCGGCAGGAAGCGCGGGAAGCCCGCCAGTTCGACCACGGCGAACAGGCCGCCGGGCGCGAGCCGCTCGTGGACCGCGCGCAGGGCGCGGTCGGGGTCCGCCAGGTGGTGCATCGACGCCGACGCCCACACCAGGTCGGGACGACCGAGGTCGGGCCACTCCGCGTCGAGGTCGGTCAGGACCGTGCGCACCCGGTCGGCCAGCCCGAGCGCCTCGGCCCTCGCCCGCAGGCGGTGCAGGTGGCCCTCCGACGCGTCGACGGCCGTCACCTCGGCCTCGGGGAAGCGCGCGAGCAGGGCGAAGGTGCCGGCGCCGGTGCCGCACCCGAGGTCGACGACGTGCCGCGGGTCCTCCGTGACGGGCAGCCAGGCGGTGATGGACGCGGTGTGCTCGGCGAGCACCTCCTCGTCCAGGTCGAGGATCTCCGCCTGGCCCCCGGAGTCGTGGGTGTGCGGGGTGGTGGCGGCGTGTGCGGTGTGGTTCATGGCCGCCACGCTAGGACGACCGCACCGCGGCGACCGGACGAATCCCGGAGTGCGCAAGACGATGGTCGATCGCGGTGCCGAACGCGCAAACCGCCGCGTCAGCCGTCGTCGCCGCGCTGGTGGCCGCGGCGGGCGTCGCGGTCGAAGATGCCCAGGATCTCGCACGGCCCGCCCTCCGCCCCGATGTCGTGCGGCAGCATCGTGGGGAACTCCGCCGCCTGGTTCTTCTCCACGCGGATGCGCCGGTTGCCCAGTTGCAGGATCGCCGTGCCGGACAGGACGACGAGCCACTCGTGGCCGGGGTGGGCGCGCATGCGCGCCGGGTTGTCCGGTGGCGGGTTCGTCATCCGCTGGCGCACGATGCTCATGTCGGGGTAGGCCCTGATCGGCCAGCGCATCAGCCCGTGCGCGCGGTCGATCACCGGGCTGGTGACGACGTCCTCGGTCGCGGTCTCGACGAGCTGGTCCAGGGAGGTGTCCAGGGCTCGGGCCAGGGTGACGAGCTGGTCGAGGGCCAGGCGCCGCTGGCCGTTCTCGATGCGGCTGAGCGTGGACTGGCTGAGGTTGGCGCGGGTCGCCAGCTCCTCCAGCGACCAGCCCTGGGCCACCCGCAGTGCCCTGATCCGCTTGCGCACGAGGCTGTCCATCTCGCCATTTTCTTGCGTCATGCGCATAATCTTATGCCATTAGTGCAAGGCGTGCCTATCGTCGTGGTGTCGGCTCCACTCGGGGCCGCGTGACGAGAGGGGTGACGCCATGTCCGACCGACTCCCGGTGGGAACCGTTGACGCCGTGGTGATCGGGGGAGGAGCGGCCGGGCTGAACGGTGCGCTGATGCTCGCCCGGTCCCGCCGCTCGGTCGTCGTGGTCGACAGCGGCACGCCGCGCAACGCGCCCGCCGACGGCGTGCACGGCCTGCTCGGCCTGGACGGCGTCCCGCCCGCGGACCTGCTGCGCACGGGGCGCGAGGAGGTGCGCCGCTACGGCGGCCTGGTCGTGACCGGCGAGGTGGCCTCCGCCGTGCCCGCCGCCGGGGACGAGGTGCGCTTCACGGTGACCCTCGCCGACGGCCGCGTCCTGTCGGCCCGCAGGCTGCTCGTGGCCACCGGGCTGCGTGACGTGCTGCCCGACGTCCGCGGGCTGGCCGAGCACTGGGGGCGCGGCGTGGTGCACTGCCCGTACTGCCACGGCTGGGAGGTGCGCGACGAGCCCATCGGCGTCCTCGCCACGGGGCAGGCCTCCGTCCACCACGCGCTGCTGTTCCGCCAGCTGAGCGACGACCTCGTCTACTTCACCCGCGGCACCGACCTCGACGACGACACCCGTGCCCGCTTCGCGGCGCGCGGCATCCGCGTCGTCGACACCGACGTGGCCGAGGTCGTGGCCGCCGACGGCGGTGGCGTCGCGGGCGTGCGCCTGACCGACGGGACGTTCGTGCCCCGGCGCGCTCTGGCCGTCGCCACGTCGATGTGGGCCCGCACCGAGGGGCTGGAGGGCCTGGGACTGCCGCTGGAGGACCTGCCGGGCGGGATGGGTCGCCGCTTCGTCGCGGGCGCGGCGGGCACCACCGACGTGCCGGGGGTGTGCGTGGCGGGCAACGCCACCGACCCCAGCGCCCAGGTCGGCGCCTCCGCGGCGGCGGGCGCGCTGGCGGGCGCACGGCTGAACGCCGACCTCGTCACCGCCGACACCGAGGCGGCCCTGGCCGCCGCGCGGCACGGCCTCGTCGGCGTCTGACGGGAACACCCCGCGGGCACGGGTCCCGGCGGTGCCGCCGTAGGACCACGTCGTTCCCGGCACCGGACGTCGGAGGCCGTCCGGTGCCGACGCTCGACGCCGGCGGAAGCGCGGTCCCGCGCAGGGACGTGGTTCCCCTCGGATCGTCGGTGCCGACGCCGCGTCGACACCGACGATCCCGTTCGGACGGGGGCTCCGGCACGATCCCACCTGCCACCGCCGCGGTGGTGGCGCGGGCGCTGCCACCGCGCGTCCACGGCGGATGCCGAGGACGGGCCTCAGTCGTCGTCGGTGGGTGAGGTGACCACCGACAGCCGCGGCGCCGGGTCGTTCGCCTGCTGGGTGATCACGAACAGGCGCTTGAGGTCAGCGCTCCACGCCAGCCCGCGCGTCGCGGCGGTCTCGGTGCGGTCGACCTGCACCGTGCGCACCGGCAGCGTGCCGCCGACCGCGTAGACCTTCACGTCGTCCGCGCCGCTCGTGGTGATCGCGGTGGCGACGAACGCGTTGTTCGGCGACGAGGCGACGGAGTTGGGCCGCACACCGGTCGCGTACGAGCCGCGCCGCGCCAGGTCGGCCGGTGCGAACGCCTCCACGTTGCCGCGTGAACCGGACGCGCTGTAGAGCGTCGCCCCGTCCGGGCTCACCGACAGGTCGTTGAGCGACGCCCCCACCACGTCGCCCGACGCCCCGGCGGCGAGGTCCCCGCCCGCCTGGCTGAACACCCGCACCGTGGACTGGCTCAGCGACAGCTGCCCCGCCACCACCGGCCCGGCCTCGGCGCCGCTGGAGGCGAGCAGCGGGGCCCGCTGGAACGTCGCCCCGCCGAACGGCCTGCTCACGTCGACCGGAGCCGCCGCGGCCGGGTCGAGCTTGCCGATCTTCGCGTTCCAGTCCGCCGCGCACCCGTACCCGAACCACACCAGCGACCCCGTGCGCGCCAGGTGCGTCGGGCACGTCTGCGCGCCCGTGGCGTGCCGCGCGGTCTCGGTCAGCGTCTCGGTGCTGATCACCGACACCGCGTCCCCGGCCGCCAGCGCCACGTACAGGCTGCTCCCGTCCGCGCTCAACTCCAGCCCCGTGGCACCGGGCTGCCCGTCGATCCGCTTGGTCACCCGCCCCCGGAAGTCGGTGACCACGATCCCGTTCGCCGTCGGCCCGCCGCTGACGAACACCCGCTGGTGGACCTGGTCCACCGCGACGTCCCCGTAGTTCGGCAGCGGCAACGCGTCCTCCGAGGCCGCCGCGCCGGTCGCACCGACCAGCACCGCCGCCACCGCCAACCCGACCGCCCCCGCGGCCGTCCCCCTGGTGAACTTCATCCTCAGCCTCTCCACTCGTGTGTTCCGGGCCGCGGTCTGCGGTTCCCGGCCGTCACGGGTTCACGTAGCCCGGACGTTCCGCGTCCACCTCGTACGACGTGATCACGTCGTGCTCCACGTGGACCACCAACCAGAAGTCGCGGCCGCACGCGGGGCACTCCGCGTACGCCTCGCCCCGGTAGTCGCCGCCCTCCGGGCGGTGAGCGGGTGTGCGAACGCCCTTGCCCTCCCAGCGCAGGACGTCCCCCCGGCGGTAGCGGACCAGTTCCCGGAGCCCGAACCTGAACTCCGCGTCCGAGGTCGAGACGACGCCGCACCGGGGGCAGCGGGCCTCGATCTCCAGGTGGTTGTAGATGCTCACGGCATGACCCTACGGATCGGGATGGGCGAGTTCTTCAGCGTCTTCGTCACGAAGTTGAACAGCCTCCTCTCCATCGTCACGGCCTGGTAGCCGGTGGCGCAGGCGAAGGCGCACAGCGCCGCGTCACCCCGTCCCTGCGCCGGGTTGACCGAGGCGAACGTCGACTGGAACCGCTCCGTGCCCGCGACCTGCCCGGCCTGGGGACCGCCGAACAGCTCGATGCCCTCGCGTTCCATGAACTCCCGTCGACCGGCGCCGCCTGCCAGGAACTCGCGGTGCTGGTTGGGCGTCACGTAGGTCTTGCCCCCGCGGATCTCGGCCAGCGCGCCCGCGTGGCCCTTGTTCGCCTTCACCATGAGGTCGGTGTCCGCGAAGATCGGGTCTCGCTTCGGCGCGGGCGCGTCGGCCTTCGGGGCAGGAGCCTCGGCCTTGGGAGCCGGGGCCGGGTCGGCCTTCGGGGCCGGTGCCGGGGCGGGGTCCGCCTTCGGTGCCGCGGGCGGGTCCACCTTGGCCGCCGTCTTCGCCGCGTCGCCGACGTTGTCCGCCGTCTGCACGGCGTCCACGGCCTTGTCCGCGTACTTGCCTGCCTTGACCGCCGTCGCCCCGTACCCGGCGAACGGGATCGCGGACGCCGCCGACAGCGCCGCGTCGACGTAGTTGCCCTCCGCGGCGTACCAGGCCGCGTTCGCCAGGTCGGCCGCCTCGCCGACGACGGGGACCAGGCCGACCACGTCGAGCGCGGCGTGGCCGATGTCGCTCCACGACAGCCCGAACAGGTGGCCGTCGATCTCCACGGCCGTGATCGGGTTGCCGCCGCCGAAGGCGTAGCGGTTCATGGTGAACGGGTTCGTCGCGAGACCGAGGTCCGACAGCGCGCCGTTGTAGAGGTCCAGCGACAGGAACCGGTTCTGCGACGGGTTGTAGTCGCGGAAGCCCATGTCGTAGTTGCCGGACGCCGAGTCGAACCGCTTGGTGTTGAAGCGGTAGGAGTTCAGCGGTTCCTCGGCGGGCTGCTGCTGCCCCGGCTTGTCCTCGCCGGTGAACGACGCCTCGTCGTCCTGCCCGTAGGCGGTGTAGCCGTAGGTCGACGTCGCGTCGCCCGACTCGTCGGTCACCGACTCGACGTCGGAGTGCGGGTTGAACGCGAAGTACGAGTCCTTCTCGGTCCCGTCGTCCTCCACCGACACCTGCGACAGCAGCTCGCCGTGCGGGGAGTACTGGTAGGACTTGTTCAGCTCCCCGTTCAGGTTCTCCGTCAGCACCTGCTCGGACAGGCCGAGGTAGAACATCTCGACCTTCTTGGCCTCCGCGCCACCGCCGGTGGAGTTCTGGGAGACCGTGCGGTCCAGCGGGTCGTAGACGTACTTCGTGGTGCGCGTGGCCTCGCCGGAACCGGCGCGGTGCTCGGCGGTGTGGTCGAAGCCGTCGTAGACGTACTTCTCCACCTGCTGGCCCGCCGCGGTGACCCGGCTGAGCCGACCCCACGGGTCGTAGGCGTAGGACGACGTGACGTCGTTCGCGGTGGCCGACACCAGGCGGTTGCGGTCGTGCGAGAACGTCGTCGTGGTGTCGTCGATCGTCTGCTTCACGACGTTGTTGTTGGCGTCGTGGTCGTAGGTCTCGGTCGCCGTGTCGTCGCCGGTCTTCTCCACCTTCCTGACCCGGTCGCGCGGGTCGAAGGTGTAGGCGAAGACGTTGTCCTGGGTGTCGCCCTTGTCGTCGGCGTTCTGCTTGGTCGCCTGGTCGCGGGTGCGGTTGCCGTTGTGGTCGTACTCCAGGCGGTGCTCGTTGATCACCGCGCCGGACGACTTGCGCTCGACCTGGCGCTTCGACAGACCGTCCAGGTAGTACTCGAACTCGACGGTGTTGCCGTTGTGCTTGGTCTGCTTCGCCAGGTGAGCGCGGGAGGTGTACTCGAAGGTCGTGACCTTCTCGCCGCCGGTCCCGCGGTTCACGACCTTCGAGACGAGGTCGCGCACGTCGTAGGAGTAGGACGCCGACTGGTCGTCGTGCTCCCAGTCCAGCACGTTGCCGTTCTCGTCGTAGTCGAACGACGTGCGCTTCTTCACGGCACCGGACTCGCGCTCCTCCACGACGTCCGCGCGGTCGAGCCCGTCGTAGGTGATCGAGTACTCGTCGACGAGCGCACCGGAGCTGAGGTCCTTCAGCAGCGTCTGGTTGTCGTTCGCGTCGTAGACGTACTCGAACCTCTTCTCCTCGGTGTCGACGTCACCGCTGTTGTCGCGGGCCAGGCGCACGGCGTCCGCGGTGACGGAACCGCCCGCCGCGCCGGACAGCACGACCTTCCGCTCGGTGTCCTCGGTGAAGTCCCACGTGCCCAGCGGCACCCACTCGCCCTGGCGGGTGGTCTGGTCGACCTTCACGGTGGCCACGCCGCCGTCGTGCTCGACGGTGTAGCTCGCGTCGGTCGCGGTCGCCTCGGTGTAGCGGACCGCCACCTCGTAGCGCCCGCCCGCCGGGATGTCCGCCTTCCAGGTGAAGCTGTCGGCACCGCCGCCGGTCTGGTGCGTGCGGTAGTCGAAGCCCTCGTACTCGCCCCGGTCGGACACCGTGGCCCAGGTGCCCGAGACCTCCGTGTCGTCCGGGTCGGAGTTGTCGACCACCACGACGTGCCGCCCGACCGGGACGCCGCCGTCGGAGCGCGTCTTCTTCTTGCCGTCCGGGTGGTAGGTCCACGTCTGCACCCGGCTGGCCCCGCCGCCCTCGCTCAGGTGCGTGCGGTTGGTCTGCTGCCCGATCGCGTTGTAGTCGTACTCGGTGCTGATGCCCCACGCGTCGGTGCTCGACCTGGTCCAGCCGTTGTCGAAGTAGGTGTACCTCGTGGTGTTGCGGACGGACTGGCCGTTCGACGGGGGAGCGCTGATCTCCTTCGGGTTCCCCACCTCGTCGTAGGAGTGGAAGATCCGGTCCGCCGCGGTGACCGAGGAGTCGTCGCGGTCGAACGGGAGCAGTTCCTCCTTCACCCGGTTCAGCTCGTCGTAGACCGCGCCCCGCGCGAAGTCGTCCGGGTCGTCACCGGTCTGCACACCGCGCGGCGTGATCGTCCGCGTCGTGTTGCCGACCTGGTCGTACTCGTAGCGCGTGGTGAAGTAGGTGATCGACCCGCCACCGCCGTCGTGCGGCGACCGGACCTCCACCGGCATGGACCGCTCGTCGTAGGTGGTGGACGTGGCGTTCCCGTCCTCGTCGGTCTTCTCGACGACGTTGCCGTCCCGGTCGTACGTCGACGTCACGCTCTCGCCCGACGCGTCGAACGTCTCGACCACGCGGTGGTTCAGGTCGTAGCGGTAGCGAGCCGTGACGTCGTTCGGGTCGCTCGTCGCGGTCTTGCGCGGATCGGCCTCGGTGAGGACGTTGCCGACCCGGTCGTAGGTCATGACCGCGCGCTTGCCCTCGGCGTTCGTGGCCTCGACGGCCTGACCGAGTTCGTCGTAGCGGAAGGTGACGGTGAAGTCGTCGGGTTCCGGGGTCAGCGTGCCCTTCGGCAGCGTCTGCCGGAGCAGGTTGCCCACGCGGTCGTAGGCGAACGTGGACGTCTTCTCCGGCGCGCCCGGCGTGTCGTCCTTCGGCGACGTCACCGCCACCTGCCGGTCCAGCTCGTCGTACGCCGTCGTCGTCACCGCGCCGTTGGCCGCGGTCACCTTCACCACGTTGTCGTTGCGGTCGTAGACCGGGCCCGGCGTCGTGATGAAGACGTTCGCCGCGGCGTCCTTCGGGACGCGGGAGTCCAGCGGGCGCTTGAAGACGTCGTAGGTGAACGTGCTCGTGCTGCCCTTGGCGTCCACCGTGGACACGACGTTGCCGACGTCGTCGTAGCGGAAGAAGCTGGAGCAGTTCAGCGGGTCGGTGATCCGCTGCGGGTAGCCGTTGACGTCGTAGTCGGCGTACGTCGTGGTGTGGCCGTTGGCGTCGGTCGTGCTCGTCAGGTGGCCCAGGTCGTCGTAGACGTAGCGCGCCGTGTAGTCCGAGTCGTCCGGGGTCGCCGTGCCCTTCGGGTCGGTGACCGCCACCAGGTTGCCGCGGTCGTCGTAGGTGAACCGCCACTTCCGGCCCTCGGGGGAGGTCTTCTCCACCAGGTCGGCGACGTGGCCGTCCAGGTCGGTGCGGTAGGCCAGCCGCGTGCCGGGGTAGCCCCGCGCGTTGCCCTCGGCGTCGCGGACCTCCAGCGGGAACCCGGTCTTCTGGTCGTAGGACCACGTCGTGGTGGCGCCGTTGTCCTCGCGCAGCGCCACGACGTTGTTGTCCGCGTCCCACGTCAGGTCCGTGGTCTCGCCCTTGGCGTTGGTCAGCTTCTCCACGCGGCCGTAGCCGTCGACCACGTGGTCGGTGGCGTTGCCGTTGGCGTCGGTGACCTTCGAGGTGATCTTCGAGCCGCTGTCGCCGTCGGCGTCGGCGTAGTCGAAGCCGGTGCCGCCGTCCTGCCGGTCCAGCAGGGTGCGGACGTGCCACTCGCGCAGCTCCTCGGCGCCGTCGGTGTAGTACTGGACCTCGCTCGCGCCGCCGTTGGGGTCGACGACCCTGGTGAGCTTCGGGTTCTGCGTGCGCAGCGAGTCCTCGTAGAAGAACGTGAACGGCTTGGCGTCCGGTGTGCCCGCGCCGTCCACGACCTCCTGGAGCAGGCCGTCGTCGCCGTAGGTGAAGGTGACCGTGCGGCCGGAGACGTCGGTGACCGACCGGAGCTGGTTGACGATCGCGGAGATCGCCAGGCCCTTCTCCCGCACCTTCGTGTTGCCGCGGAAGACCGAGTAGTCGTCACCGGGCTGGTAGTAGTCCAGGGTCAGCGTGCGGCGGCCGGTGGCGTCGGTGAGGTGGGTCAGCAGCTTGGTGGCGCGGTTGCCGATGACACCGCGCTCGTAGCCGAAGAGCAGCTCGTTGCCGTTCTTGTCGACGGTCGCGGTCTGGTAGCCGTCGGCGTCGAAGTAGGTGCGGGTGCGGTCCGGGGCGGTGAACACCCAGCGGCGCGCGTCGTCACCGCCGGGATCGCGGCGCAGCAGCAGGTGCACACCGGCCGGGCTGTCGTAGGTCCAGCGGCCGGTGTCGTTCGAGTCGTGCTTGTTCAGCTCGAACTCGTGGCCGGTGCCGTCGCCGTCGACCAGCGTGATCCGGTCCGGGTGTCCGGTGAGGACGGAGCCCAGCAGACCGTCGAACTGCAACGGCGTGCCCAGCCGCGCGAGGCTCGACGTGGACACCGACCAGCCGCGACCCGCGTAGGAGTTCGAGGTGTCGAGGCTGTTGTAGGTGAGCCTGGTGAACGTGGCCAGGCCCCGGCCGGGGTTGGTGAACACGTTGTGGCCGAACACCGCGTTGCCGGAGAACTGGTTGACCGCCAGGCTCGTGCCCGCGCCGGTCGGGATGCCGCGGTACTGGTAGAACTTCTCCAGTCCGAGCTGGTCGGACGTGGGGTCCTCGACCGTCGTGGCCTGGTCCAGGGTCGGCACGCCCGCGGTCTCCGACAGCCACTTGCGCGTCCTGGTGTCGAGGACGTCCCACTTCAGGACCCACTGCTCCCGCTTGTTGCCGACGTCGGCCGTGGGCGGGGCCTTCACCCGCGCGTCCAGCGTCACGACCTGGCCCGGCGCGAGGTCGGCGGGCAGCGCGGTCTCCAGCCGGTTCGACGGGCCGGTCTCGTCGTCCCCGTTGGGCAGGACCCAGTGGTAGGACAGGACGTGCGTCGCCTTCGGCCACGTCGCCGCCGTGGTGTTGCGCAGCTCGACCTTCACCGGGTGCTCGTCGCCGGGGATCATCCGCAGCGGCGTGCCCGGTGCCGAGTACGTCGGGTCCGCGGCCTGCTGGGCCTGCGCGACCTGCCTCGGTGGCGGTGCGGCCCTGCCCGCGGTGGCCCTCGGCGCCGCGGGCCACGCCGCGGTGTCGCAGCGCGTGGACTCCGGTGCCGCGGCCTGCCGCAGCGCGGGTGCGTGCCGCGGTGCGGCAACCCCCGGTTCGGCCAGGCCCAGCGCCAGCGCCGATATCGCGAGCGCGCTGAACAGAGTTCTCGTCTTCGCCATTCCCCCGTGCCCCTCCGAATGAACCGGACACCGCTGTGCGGGCATGGCGTCAAGCCGCACGGCGGAACGCGACCGGCGTGGTCTGCGCGCGTGGGAGAGCGGCGACTCGCGGTCGCCCAACACCGTGGAACCGTGACGACGCGACCAAACGCGATCAGCTGCCGTCGAAGCGCTCTCCCCATCGCGCTTGGATCAAGTCGTTCCCCAACGACTTGTGAAGGATTGCCCAACCCCCTCGGTTGTCCGTCGTCGTGACCATACCGGCCGATCATCGACGCGGTATGAACCGAAAGGGTGAATCGAAATGATTCGTCCCAGTGTGGAATCAGGTGGCCGTCCGGATGGGAGGGTCGGGGGTGGGGGACGGCCGTCCACCCCGGAGGCAGAGCGGGGGAGCCCGCGCATCACCCCCGCGGGGGAGACGTCCTCAACCCGCCAGGGGAAGATCGAAACCGGTGGGATTCCTAGTGTTCCAGCCATGTCACCGGTCAAACCCCGCTCCCGCGTCGTCGCACTCGCGATCACCGGCGGTCTCCTGCTGTCCCTCGTGGTCCTCGGCGCGTGGCCGGGGAGCACCCTCGCCGTGCCCGACGGCGCCGCCGCGGGATCGCTCGCCCTGGAACCGTGCGACTACGACACCGAGGCCGGGGCCGCCGCGGCCGACTGCGGCACGCTCGTGGTCCCGGAGAACCGGCGCGACCCGGCGTCCGAGCTGATCGCGCTGCCCGTCGTCCGGATCCGCGCCACCTCGGCGGGCGCGGGCGAGCCGGTCTTCCGGCTGGCGGGCGGACCGGGTGGTACGAACATGGTCTTCCCCCAGGCGAGCAGGCTCACCGACGACCACGACGTGGTCCTGGTCGGCTACCGGGGCGTCGACGGGTCGCGCCGACTGGACTGCCCCGAGGTCGTCGGGGCGATGCGGGCGTCGGACGGCCTCGCCGGAGCCGAGGCGCTGCCCGCCACCACGCGGGCGTTCGAGCTGTGCGCGGACCGGCTGGCGCGCGACGGCGTCGACGTCACCGCCTACTCGGTGGTCGACCGGGTGGAGGACATGGAGTCGGCCCGCACCGCGCTGGGCTACTCGCGGATCAACCTGGTCAGCTCCAGCGCCGGGACCCGCACCGCGATGGTCTACTCCTGGCGCCACCCCGACGCGCTGCACCGGTCCGCGATGATCTCGGTCAACCCGCCCGGCCACTTCGTCTGGGACCCGCGCATCACCGACTCGCAGTTCGGCCAGTACGCCGAGCTGTGCCGGGCGAACGCCTCCTGCGCCGCGCGCACGCCGGACCTCGCCGCCTCGGTGCGGGACGTCGCCACCGACCTGCCCGAGCGCTGGGGCCCGTTCCGCGTCAAGGACACCAACGTCCGCGTCCTGAGCCAGTACGCCATGCACCACAACGGTCCCGGCTCGGCGCCGAACAACGCGCCCACCCTGCTGGACGCCTACCTCGGCGGCGACACCGGTGCCCTGTGGGCGATGTCCGTCCTCGGTGACGTGGTGCTGCCCGAGTCGATCGTCTGGGGCGAGTTCGCCTCGTTCGCGATGCTCGACGCCCCGGCGGCGCGCAGCTACTACGAGGCGGGCGGCGACCCCGGCTCGATCCTGGGCAGCGCGTCGGTCGACTTCCTCTGGAGCGGGCCGTCCGGCGTGTCCGCGGTGTGGCCGGACAGCCCGGACAACGCCGAGTACCGCACGACGCGCCCGAGCGACGTGGAGACCCTCCTCGTCAGCGGCGAGGTCGACTTCTCCACCCCGGCGCAGCTCGCCACCGGGGAACTCCTGCCGTCGCTGTCGCGGGGGCAGCAGGTGGTCCTGTCCGGACTCGGGCACACGGCCGACTTCTGGGAGCACCGCCCCGAGGCGAGCGAGCGCCTGCTGAACACCTTCTTCGCCACCGGCGAGGTCGACCGGTCGGGGTTCGACCCGCGGCCCGTCGGCTTCGACACCGTGCCGCTGAGCATGTCCACGATCGCCCGGCTCCTGGCCGGCGTCACCACCACCGGCGCGGTCCTGGCCCTGCTGGTCCTCGGCGGCATGGCCCGCGCCCGGCGCCGCCGCGGCGGCTTCAGCCCGAGGGCGGGCGTCTGGCTGGGGGTCCTGACGGTGCTCCCGCTGGGACTGGGCGGCTGGTTCCTGGGCGTGCTGCTCGTGTGGACGGTCAACCCGGACGACTTCGTGGTCAGCACGACGGCCGTCGCGCCCGGCGTGGGCCTGATGATCGGCACCGGTGCCTACCTGGCCGGGGTCCGGCGCGACCTGCCGCCGCGGACCCGGCGGACGGCGCTGGCCGCGGCGATCGGGGCCGCGCTCCTCGGCGCGGTCCTGGGCACCTGGGCGCTCCCCGGTCTCGTGGCACCGCTCGTGGCCGTCGTCGGAGCGGCAGCGGCGGCCAACCTGGTGCTGGTGCTGCTGGCCGCCTCCCCGGCGTTCCGCGGTGGACCGGTCACCGGTGCCGGTGCTCAGCCCGCGGTCGCCGTGGCCTAGCGCCCCCGTCCCGACGCCCGGTCCACCGCGACCGGGCGTCGAGGCGCGTCGGGACCGGGGTCACCCGCCGTCGGCCCTGCGCTCCCGGAAGGCGATCATGTTCATCCGGTTGCCGCACCGCACGCCGCAGAACCGCTTGAGCCCGTTGCGGGACAGGTCGAGCAGGAGCCCGGAGCAGTCGTCCGCCGCGCAGATCCGCAGGCGGCCCATCTCGTTCATCCTGATCACGTCGATGAACGCCAGCGCGGCCTCCACCCGGAGCCGTTCGGCGAGCGGGGCGTCCGGCTCGGTCGCGTGCATGTGCCAGTCCAGCGAGTCGTGCCGCACGAGGTGGGGGAGCGCCCTGGCGTCGCGCAGCATCTTGTTGACCGCCTCCACGGCGTCGTCGCGGTCGAGGGTCCACACGTGCCGGAGCAGGGCGCGGGTGCGCTGGACGTCGCGCAGCTCGGCCTCGTCGTGGTCGATTCGCCCGGTGTAGGGGTAGCGGGCCAGCAGGGCCGCCAGCTGCTCCACCGTGGCCAGTTCGTCGGTGCCGCTGCGCGACGACGACGGGTCGGTGTTGCACAGCTCCACGATGACACCGAGCGACTCCTCCGTGTCAGGGGCGAAATGCAAATTGACTCCTTACCGAGACCGGCCTAGCGTCAGGGACGTCCACCAGGTTAGGTCATGACGGCGCACGGAACGGGGTAACGGCATGAGGGTTCCGCCGACGTCAACGGGTCTGGTCGCGGCAGCGGTCTCGTTCATCGCCTTCGGGACGTCCGGGGCGTTCATCAAACCGCTGCTGGAGGCGGGCTGGTCCCCGGCCGCCGCCGTCACGGTCCGCGCCCTCACCGCCGGGCTCGTGCTCCTCCCGTTCGTCGTCGTCTCGCTGCGCGGCCGGTGGGGAGTGCTCCGGCAGGCGAGGTGGCCGGTGGTGGGCATGGGCGTCGTCGGCGTGGCGATCACCCAGGTCCTCTACTTCGCCGCCATCCAGCGCATCCCGGTGGCGACCGCGCTGCTCATCGAGTTCCTCGCCCCCCTCATCCTGGTCGGCTTCACCTGGGCCGTCAGCAGGCGGACGCCTGCCCCCGTCGTCCTGGTCGGCTCGGTGCTCGCGGTCGCGGGCCTGGTGCTCGTGATCGGCCCCGGCGCGATCCGCGCCGTGGACCCGATCGGCCTGGCCGCGGCGTTCGGCGCCGCCATCGGGTGCGCCGCGTACTTCCTGATCGCCGCCCGCCCCAACGACGGCCTGCCGCCGGTCGCCCTCGCGGGCGCCGGGCTGCTGCTGGCCGCGCCCGTGCTGGCGCTCGTCGGGGTGACCGGCCTGCTGCCGTTCACGGCCGAGTTCGGCGACGTCCCGCTGTTCGGCGGCTCCGCTCCCTGGTGGGTCCCGCTGCTCGTCGTCGCGGTCGTCGGCACGGCGCTGGCCTACGCGTCCGGCATCACCGCGTCGGGCATCCTCGGGTCGAGGCTCGCGTCGTTCATCGCGCTGCTGGAGGTCGTCTCCGCGTCCCTCTTCGCCTGGCTCCTGCTCGGCGAGGCCCTCACCCCGCTCCAGTTCGCAGGCGGCGCGCTGATCCTCGGCGGCATCGCCGCGGTCCGGGCCGAGCGCCCGGTCGAACCGGCCGCCGTGCCGGTGCTCAGCGCGCCCCACTCCTGAGGGGACCGCCGTGGGGGCACGGGTGGGCGCCCGCCCCGGCGCTCAGGCGGGCTCCCCGGCCTCCGCCGACAGCTGGAACACCGTCTCCTGGTGGTAGACCTGCCCCGGCCGGAGCACCGTGCTGGGGAAGTCCGGGCGGTTCGGCGAGTTCGGGAAGTGCTGCGCCTCCAGCGCGAAGCCCGCTCGGCGGTGGTACGGCCGACCGCTGGTGCCGATCAGGTCCGAGCTGAGGTGGTTGCCCGAGTAGAACTGGAGACCGGGCTCGGTCGTCCACATCGTCAGCCGCCGCCCGGACACCGGGTCGTGGGCCTGCGCGGCCGGCGAGGGTGCCGAGCCGCCGGTGCGGTCGAGGACCCAGTTGTGGTCGTAGCCGTGCCCGGCGCGCAACTGCGGGTCGGCGCCGTCGACGCGAGCGCCGATCGGCGTCGCCGTCCGGAAGTCGAAGGGCGTGCCCTCGACCGGGACCGGGTCGCCGTCCGGGATCAGCGTCTCGTCCACGGCGCAGAAGCGGCTCGCGTTGAGGCGCAGCGACTGCCCGTGCACGTCGCCGCTGCCCTCACCCGCCAGGTTCCAGTAGGTGTGGTTGGTCAGGTTCAGCACGGTCGGCGCGTCCGCGGTCGCCCGGTAGGTGATGGTCAGCCGGTTGAGCCGGTCGAGGCGGTAGGTCACCTCGGCGGCCACCGTCGCCGGGAAGCCCTGGTCGGCTTCCGGGCTCACCAGGTCGAGCCGCACCCCCACGCTGTCGGCGTCCTCCACCTCGGTGGCCGCCCAGACCTTCGTGTCGAACCCGGCGGGCCCGCCGTGCAGGGTGTGCCCGTGGTCGTTGACCGGGAGCCGGTGGACGACGCCGTCGAGGGTGAACGTGCCGTGGGCGATCCGGTTGGCGTAGCGGCCGACGGCGGCGCCGAAGAACGCCCTCGACGCTCCCGGCTCGCTGTTCGCCGCGTAGTCGTCGAGCGTGCGGAACCCGAGCACCACGTTGGCCCGCTCACCCCGGCGGTCCGGCGCCTCCAGCGACTGGACCACGCCGCCGTAGTCGAGCACCCGCACGGTCAGCCCGCCCGGCCAGGCCAGGACGTACCGGTGGACGTCGGTGTCGCCGAGCCTGCCGAACAACTCCCGGCTGACCTCGGGCGCGCGCTGGGGCATCGATCTCCTCGGTGTCGCGGAGCGGACGCCGAGGGGAGCAAGGCGTCACGAACAATGATTGTTATCGCTAACATGATGATCGTCAAGGGCTAATGAATTAGCTAAATGAATGCCTGTTAACGCTCACAGCATTCCTTGGCGATAGCGGGTGGTGACCGGGTCCGACGGGACCGCGCCGTTGTCCGCGAATTGTTCGTTCACCGTCCGCCCTCCGATCGTGCACAACCCGAACGCACTAGGAACGGACCGCACCGGCCGGGTGGCCGGACTTCCAACCTAGTGGAGACGGCCGCCGGTCGGACGGCGGACGTCTCAGGAGGAGTCGAACGTGGAACGTGCTGGAGCGCGCTGGATCCTCGCCTTCGACGCGTCGTGCCGGACGTGCCGGGAGGTGTCGGCCTCCGTCGACCGGGCGGCGGGCGGGAAGCTGGAGATCATGCCGCTGAGCCATCCCGACGTGCGGCGGTGGCGGGCTCGCGGCACCGGGTCGGCGGCGACGGACCGTCCCGCGCTGCTGCGCGTCGACGGCGACGCGGCCCGGACCTGGACGGGGCTCGGCCTGGGGCTCGCGCTGTGCCTGCGCCTGGGACCGCGGTCGACCGCACGGGTGCTCGGCGCCCTGGGCGAGGCGCGGCGGGGGACCGCCCCGCAGGAGCCCCCGACCGGGCGGCTGCTCAGCCGGGCCCAGCTCCTGCGGCTGGCGGCCGGAGCCGTGGTGGCGGTGGGAGTGCTCGGGAAGGGCGGCGCGCCCGCGGTCGCGGAGGAGTCGGCGGCGGACGAGGCGCGGGCGTGGGTCGAGGCCAACAGGGGGACCCTGCCGCAGGCGTACGACGACGTGGCGGCGATGCCGATGGCCTACCGGCGCGAGGTCTACCGCGCGTCGTCGCCCACCGTGCGCGCACGCCTCTGGCGGGACCAGTTCGACCGGTACCGCGCGGTGTTCGGCGATCGGCTCACGGAGGCGCGGGCCGGGGCGCTGGACCGCGCGGCGGAGATCGCCTCCCGCGACGAGCTCTTCGCCCGCGAGCGGGGGCTGCGCCGGGGTGAGGTCCCGGAGCTCGACGGCCTCCGGGAGGCCGTCACCGACGCCTTCGGCGCGGACACCGCGTACGCGCTCGTGGGCGTGCTGGCCCTCCCGGGGCACGAGCGCGACGCGGCCGGGCCCTACCCGCCGCGCTGCGAGTGCGCCAGCGAGGACCCGTGGTGCGACGGCAGACCGTGCGTCTACGGCCTCTGCTGCCCGCAGCGCTGCGTGTACTACGGGGAGGCGTGCGGAACCCTCTGGGCGTACGACTGCGACGGGATGTGCGGGTAGCGGCACGGGTCACCGGTCGCGTTCGGCTGGTGGGGTCAGCACCTCCACGTGCCGCTCCAGCCACGGGGCGGACACCTCGGCGGCGTCGGTGACGATGAGGGAGATCCGGTCGGGCGGCAGCACGAGGTGGGGCTCGACGTGGCCGTGCTTGGTGACGTCGGCCAGCACCGCGGTGCGCAGGGCGGCGTCCGCCATGGCGATCTTGACGTCGGCGTCGGCCGGGTCGACCGCGGTGGCGCCCACGGACGGGTGCAGGGCGCACGCGCCGAGGAAGGCCCAGTCGGCGCGGTAGCGGGCGGTGGACAGGACCGCGGCCGAGCCGGTCAGGCCGCGGGAGCCGCGGTCCCACCGGCCCCCGGTCAGCGCGAGGTCGACCTCCGGGTCGGCGTCGAAGACCAGCGCGACGTCGAGGGAGTTCGTCACCACCGTCAGCGGGCGGACCGCCAGCGCCCTGGCGAACGCCAGCACCGTCGACCCGGCGTCCAGCAGCAGCACGTCGCCGGGGCGCACGACGGTCGCTGCCGTCTCCCCGATGGCCCTCTTCGTCGCCGCGGCCACGTCGGCCCTGGCCGTCCAGTCCATCCTGGCGGTGTCCAGCAGCACCGCGCCGCCGTGGGTCTTGTGCAGGTGGCCCGCGGCGGACAGCGCACGCAGGTCGCGGCGCACGGTGTCCTCGGAGACCTCGAACAGGACGGCCAGCGCGGCCACCTCCACCCGACCGTTCCGCCGCAACTCGCTCAAGATCCGCGCCTGGCGCTCGGGTGCGAAGACCTGCACCGCACTACCTCCTGTCGACTTCTGCTTGACCATGCCGAAGTATGCACGATTAGATGCGAAACATGCGAGAAGCTGCCGAAGTCGGCATTGCCGGTCAGTCGTCGCGCCTTCGGCTGGCGGTCGCGGGTGTGGTGGGGTTCCTCGCGCTGGGCGCGCTCGCCAGCGTCATCGGGCCGACCACGCCGGGGATGCGCGCCCGGTTCGGCCTGGACACCTCCGAGGGCGGGTGGCTGCTGGCCGCGTTCTCGGCGGGCTCGGCGCTCGGCGTCGTCGCCGCGGGCCTGCTGCGCCGCCGTCGCCCGGCGGCCGGGCCCCTGCTCACCGCGGGCGCGGCGCTGATGGCCGCGGGGTGCGCGGCGCTGCCACTGGTGCCGGACGGGGTGGCGGCCGGGGGAGCGCTGCTGGTCGCCGGGATCGGTTTCGGCGTGGTCGACATCGTCCTCAACCTGACGCTGGCCAGGTCGTTCGGCACGCGCGGTGGCGCGGTGCTGACCGCCCTCAGCGCGGCCTTCGGGCTCGGCGCCGTCGTCACGCCCCTGGTCGTCGGGTGGACGCCCGCGGACCCGCGCGTGCCCTACTGGGGCTGCGCCGCCGTGGCGGTGGCGCTGCTGTGCCTCACCGCGGGGCTCCGGCTCACGCCAGCCGCCGCGTCCGAGCCCGATCGGGCCCGACCGGACCGGACCCTCGCCGTCGTGCTGTCCCTCGCGCTCGTCCTGTTCTGCTACGTCGCCCTGGAGGCGGGGACCGCGGGCTGGGCGACCACGCACCTGGTCGCCACGTCGTCGCTGACCGGCGGCCAGGCGTCCGGGGCCGTGGCGGTGTTCTGGCTTGGCCTGGCGGCCGGACGGCTCGCCGCCGCGCCCCTGCTGCTGCGGTACGACCCCGGCGCCGTGGTCGTCGCCTGCGCCACCGCCGCGATCGGCACCGCGGCCCTCGCCGCGCACGCCCCGGCGGCGGTGGTGGCCTACGGCCTCACCGGGCTGGCCATCGCGCCGGTGTTCCCCGCCGTCGTCGCGTGGCACGCCGCTCGGGTGCCGACCGGCCGCGGCGCGACGCGCCTCTTCGCCGCCGCGCTGGCCGGTCCGCTGGTCGCCTCGCCGCTGATCGGCCTGCTCACCCGCGAGACCGGTGTCGGGTCGGTGCCGTGGGCGCTCAGCGGACTGGCGCTGCTGACCGCCGCCGTCGCGTTCTCGACCCGCCTGCTCCGGGCCGGACGGCCGAGCCCGACCGCAGGCGTGGCGGTCGGGCTCGGGGGCGCGGAGGACCGACCGGTCAGAGGTCGCCCGCCCGCTGGTACAGGTCCCGCACCTCGTCGGTGAAGGCCGCGCCGCTGAGCTCCTCGGTGGTGCCGTCGAGGTTCACGGTGCCCTTGCTGGTGACGGAGAAGATCGTCCCCGTGCCGGTGGCCGGGTCGAAGTCCCGCAGCCACGGACCGCCGCTCGACCCGCCCGCCATGTCGCAGTCCGAGTCCCAGGCCGAGTGGACCGAGTTCGTCCTGGAGGTCGAGGGCAGCACGCAGGACACCAGGGCCTCACCCCTGGCCAGCCGGGACACCGGGTAGCCGAGGATCGTGGTGTCCACGGGGGACGGCACCGGGTCGAACGAGATGCCCTGCGTCCCCGCCACGTCGGCGACGTGCCTGCCGTCGACCGGGTCCACGGCGACCACGGCGTCGTCGTCGCGGGAGCTGGACGGGCCCCGGTAGGTGTCGGGCCAGGCGAACGCCCGGACCGGGAACGTCCCGTGCGGCCGAGCGCCGCGGTCGTAACCGGGCACGAACACGACGTTGACGACCTGGATCGGCCGGTCGTGCCGGTCGAGGCCCGCGTTGACGCAGTGCCCGGCGGTGAACGCGACGTCCCCGCTGGAGCTGGGGACCACCGTCGCGCTGCACGACCCGTCACCACGGGGCACCTGCGTGTAGAACAGCCGTCCGACACCGGGCGCGGGACCGTCCCACGGGCGGGCGGTGGTCTCGGCCGGTGCCAGCCGGTCGTCCGCGCCGAGGGCCGCCACCCTCTCCGGCGTCCAGTAGGACACGGCGGCGGCCCGGTCCGCCTCGCCCACCCTCGTCACCACGTCGCCGTCGGCCGCCGTGGCGGGCGCGGGCGTCACCGCCAGCGCGAGGCCGAGGATCGCGAGCGTCGCGGTGGGACGTGCGGCAGTTGATCTCATGCACGGTGGACGTCCCGGCCCGCCGACGGGTTGCGCGCTCGCCCCGTTCACGGGCCCGCCAGGAAGTCGAGGAGTTCCCGCGTCACGAACTCCGGGTTCTCCTCGGGCAGCCAGTGCCCCGAACCCGGCACCTCGACGGCCCGTTCGACGGCCGAGAACAGCGGCTCCACGGTGGGCCGGGCCGACGCGAGGGTGCCCTCGGCCGCCATGACCATCGTCGGGACGGCGACCGGTCGTGCCGCGGCGTTGTCCCGCTCGTCCTGGTCGAGGGTCCGGTAGAGGTCGAACCCGCCGCTGAGCACCTCCGGGCGCCGGTAGGTCCTGGCGAACTCGTCGACCTGCTCCTCGCTGAACGGCGACGCCGCTCCCGCGCCGCCGAAGCTCACGCCCCCGTGGGCGACCAGCGGGTAGAACGACGCCAGGTACTCGCGCACGTCGTCGTCGACCAGCATCTCCGGGATCCCCTCCTGGTCGTGGAACGCCATGTGCCAGCTGAACGTCCGGTAGGTCGCAGCGCTGAGCGCCGGTCCGGGCAGGGGGTAGTCGAGGTGGGCGTACCTGACCACCTCGTCGGGGTACTGCGAGGCGTACCGCGCCCCGACGCCCGCGCCCAGGTCGTGCCCCACGAGCCGGACGTCGCGCAGGCCGAGTTCGTCCGCGAGCAGCCCGTGGACGTAGCGGGCCAGGGTGGCCTTGTCGTAGCCGGTGGGCGATCCGGTGCTGTCGCCGAGGCCGGGCAGGTCCAGCGCGTAGACCGTGTACCTCTCCGCCAGGGCGGGCATGACGCCGCGCCACGCGTACCAGGTCTGCGGCCAGCCGTGCAGCAGGACGAGCGGGTCACCGGTGCCGCCCGCGACGTAGTGCAGGCGCACCCCGTCGACCTCGGCGAACCGGTGCGTGAACAGCCGGTTGAACTCCTCGTCCCCGCGGGTCGCCGCGTCGAACGCCGGTGCGCTCGACGTCGGGTCGCCCGCACCGGGGGACTGCCCCGCCGCGGTGCAGCCGAGCGTGCACAGCAGCACGGCGACCGCGCCGACGAGCGTCAAGCGGAACGTCGTGTACCTGACCATCAGGTCTCACCTCCGCGACGAGCCTGCGCCGTCGGAATTCGAGCTGGCAACTTCTGTTGCGGATCGGCAAAATGGTGAGGGTGGACGACTTCGAGGACTCCGTGGTGGCGGCCTTCGGGCCCCGGTTGCGCGCGCTGCGCCGGGCCCGCGGCTCGACCCTGGCGGAGCTGGCCGAGCAGACCGGGCTGACGGCGGGCACCCTGTCCCGCCTGGAGACCGGGAAGCTGCACCCGACGCTGGTGCAGCTGCTGCCGCTCGCACGGGTGCACGGCGTCCCGCTCGACGACCTCGTCGGCTCGACCCGCACGGGCGACCCGCGCGTCCACCTGACCCCGGTGACGCGGGACGGCATGGTCTTCGTCCCCCTGACCCGGCGCGCGGGCGGCATCCAGGCGTTCAAGGTCGTGTACCCGCCCGCGTCGCGCTGGGGCGAGCCCGCGCCGCGCACCCACGGGGGCTACGAGTGGTTCTACGTGATGAACGGGAGCGTCCGGTTCCTGCTGGGCGAACGGGACTTCCTGCTGCGGGCGGGCGAGGCGGCGGAGTTCGACGCGCGCGTCCCCCACTGGATCGGCAGCGCCGACGAGCGGTCGGCCGAACTCCTCATCCTGATCGGCCCGCAGGGCGAGAAGGCGCACCTGACCGTCGCGCCGGGGTGACGTCCCGCCGGATCAGGGCCGCAGCGCCGCGAGGAACGAGTCCGCCGACTCCTCCCAGTCCATCGACGCCGCGGTGCGCAGACCCGATTCGACCAGTCGACGGCGCGACTCCCCGTCGCGCAGGAGCCGCAGCACGGCCCCCGCCATGCCGTCGGCGTCGCCGACGTCCACGAGCAGCGAGTTCCGCCCGTCCGCGCAGAAGTCCTCCACGCCACCGTTGCGCGTGGTCACCACCGCCGTGCCGCAGGCCATCGCCTCGGCGACCGGGAACCCCCACCCCTCCTGCACGGACCCGCACAGGTGGACCGCGCTGGCCCGGTACGCCCGACTCGCCTGCTCCCGGCCGTTGCGCGCACGGGAGTAGCCCATCCAGCCGGGCAGCACCGAGGGCCGCTTCTCGGCTCCGAACGCGTTCACCCGGAGGTCCGGGAGCTGCTCGCGCACCCGTTCGAGGGCGGCGACGACGGTGGCCGTCCCCTTCTGCGGCCCCGAACCCGCCAGCACGCTCACGCTCGTGCCGCGCGGCCCGTCGGGCGTCGGCGGCCGGTACACCGAGTGGTCCAGTCCGTTGCGGACGACCGACACCCTCCCGCGCGGCACCCCCAGGTCCTCCAGCAGGCACGCGAGGTAGCCCGACACGGCGACCTTCGGCACGTCGGAGCGCAGGACGGCGTCCACCTCGGTGGGGTCGTCGACGCCCCAGACCTCGTACCCCTGGACGAGGTGCAGCGGCCTGCCCTGCTCCGGGGCGAGCAGCGGGAGCAGGCGCGCGGTCGTCCAGTACGTCGCCACGACGACGTCGCCCTCGGGCAGTTCGCGGGCGTCGAGCTTCGTGACCATGGTCATCCGCACGGCGGGGTCGATCGGCATCCAGCGCAGCCAGTCGGCGAGCCCACCCGGCCGCCGGTCGTGCCACCGGTCCCGCGCGATCTCGCGCAGGTGCTTCAGCGGACGGTGCCAGCCCTCGTACCACTGCTCGTGCACCACGGTCACCCGGTGGCCGCGCGCGGTGAGCCGGTTCGCGTACTCGTAGACCACCCGGAAGCCGCCGCTCGGCAGCCTGGAGAAGACCGGGAGGATGAACGTGATCCGCATGACCGCAGTGTTCCACGCGGCCACCACCGTGATCGCGGACACGTCAGTCCACTGTGGACTAGCCCAGGCTCGCCGGTGGTTTGCTGTTGGCCAGCAGCCGCACGTCCGCGCTCCGCGCCGCGGGACCGGGCGGGGCGAGCGTCAGGCCCGCGGTGCGCAGGGCCGCGACGCGTTGCAGCGCCATGAGCCGTCCCACGTCGCGCAGGGCGGCGAGGGCGTCCGACCGGGTCGTCTGCCCGGCGTGCTGCCGGTACAGCCAGGTGACCCTCTCCTCGTTCCAGCCCGCGCCCAGTTCGGACAGCGCGGCGAAGGCGATGAGGTCGTCGTCCGCCGGGCTCGACGCCCAGCCCCCCACGGCCCGCAGGGAATCCGTCCGCATGAGCAGCCCGGCGCAGTGCACGGGCCAGTTGCCGCCGTGGGCCTCGGCCCACGCGTTCACCGCGCCCGCCTCGACCAGCCCGAAGGGCAGCGCCGAGTCCCACGCCTTGCGCGTGCCGTCGGGGAGCAGGTCGTCCGCCGCGCCGACGGCCCAGTGGACGTCGTGGTGCTCGAACGCGGTCAGCAGCGTCGCCACGGCGCCGGGGAGCAGGACGTCGTCGTGGTCGAGGACCTGCACCAGTTCGCCGGAAGCGCGTGACAGCGCCAGGTTCCGGGTGGCGCTGATCCCGAGCCGCACGCCGTTGGCGCCGTACCGGGCCTCGGGAACACCCTCGAAGAAGCCCGCGAGCGACGGGTCGGCCCCGTCCTCCTGGACGACCCACTCGACGTCCCAGCCCGCGGGCAGGACCTGTGCCGAGACGCTGTCCGCGGTGGCCCGAAGGAAGTCCGCCTTCGGTGCGTACGCGGCGGTGATGATCGAGACTGTCGGCAACGCCCACCCTTCCCGCGCACGGGGCCCGACCGTGGGGCCCTCGCCCGCCACCACGTCCGGGCCAGGATGGCACAGCCCGTGCCCGCCCGCTAACCCGCCTGCTCACGCCGCCGCGGGTGTTCCCAGCGGTGGGCGCAGGCCCGCGAACGGGTCGGCCGGGCCGCCGCCGGTCACGCCCCGGCACCCGCGTCCACCAGGGTCCCCCCGTCGTGGGGGAGGTGGCGCGGCGACGTCGAGGGCTGCCCCGGTGTCCCGTTCGGCCGACGGTCGCACGGGAGGTTCGTACTCCCGCGACCTGGGATTTCGCTCACGTCGTCCGGGGAGGTGGTGTGAAGGCCCGAGAAACGGGTAGATCACGCATCGAGGTCCTGTCGACGTGGTGAGGACGTGGTCGTGGAACGGGAGTCGCCGCAGGCGGACGAGCCTGCCGTGCTGGTCGCGAGGGTGTCCGGCCACCTGATGACGAGGCAGACCGTGGACACGGCGGTGGAACTCGTCGTCGCCCTGGCCGCCGGGATCGTCCCCGACTCGGTGGGCGCCGGGGTCAGCCTGGTGGACGACTCGGGGCGCAGGCTCACCGCCGCGGCCTCCGATCCGCTGGTGTGGGAGGCCGACCAGCTCCAGTACGACCTGGACGAGGGGCCGTGCCTGGTCGCGGCGCTGGACCGCGTGGTGTGCCGGGTCGACGACATCGCCACCGAGCCGCGGTGGCGGCGGTGGTGCGAGCGGGCGGCGCACCTGGGGGTGCGGGCCTCTCTGAGCGTCCCGCTCCTGACGGCGGGGCGCTGCCTGGGAGCCGTCAAGGTCTACGCCGTCGAGCCGGGCGCGTTCGGCGAGCGGGAGGAGCACCTGGTCGGGCTGTTCGCCGAGCAGGCCGCCGTGCTGCTGGCCGAGGTCAGCTCCCGCGACGACGCCCGGTGGTTCGGCGACCGCCTGACCGCCGCGCTGCGCGACCGCGACGCGGTCGCCACCGCCAAGGGCGTCCTGGCCGAACGCGGGCACGTCGACCCGGACACCGCGTTCGCGCAGCTGGTGTCCCTGTCCCACCGCGACCGCGCGCCGCTGCGGGACGTCGCGCGCGCGGTGGTGCGGTCGACGTGGGACGACCACCACGACCGGGGAGTCGACGTTGTCGACCGATGAGGGTGACCAGCGGCGTCTGCTGGCGACGTGCGCCGAGCGGACCGGCCTGAGCACGGACGAGCTGTGGCTGCGGTACTTCGCCCTCGGCGGGGACGCGGGCCCGGTGGAGGTCGAGGCCTACCTGTACGGCCTGCTTCCGCTGCCCGCCTTCCAGCGCGACGTGCTCGCGCACGCGATCAACGAACGGCTCGACGAGCTGGACTGGCTGCGCCGGGTGCCCTACAGCAGGGCGGTCCGCCAGGCGAAACCCGCCACCGGGCCGCTGGCCGCGCTGGTGGACCTGCTCGACGGCGCGCACCGCGCCCCGCCGGAGCGCCTGCCCGCCGTGGCGCTGGCCGCGGGCCGGGAACTGGGCGTGCGGCTGGAGGTCTACCTCGTCGACCACGCGCAGCGCCTGCTGGTCCCCGTGCTCTCCGAGGAGGGGCGGGACGCCCTGGCCGTCGACGGCACCACCGCGGGCCGGGCGTTCCGAGCGGTGGACGAGGTGGTCGAGACCCGCGACGGGGTGCCCCGGCTGTGGTCGGTGCTGCTGGACGGGACCGACCGCCTCGGTGTCGTCGAGGTGACCTTCGCCGACCCGGCCGAGGCGCGCGACCCGAACCTGCGCGAGCAGTGCCGGTGGCTGTGCCGCCTGCTCGGGCACCTGGTCGTCACCACGGGCAAGTACGGCGACGGGCTGGACCTGCCCCGGCGGCGGTCGAGCACCCCCGCGGTCGAACTGCTGCGGGACGTGCGCCCGCCGTTGACCGCGGGCACCGACACCGTCGCGGTGGCGGGCTCGGGCGAGCCCGGCACCGGCGCGTTCGACTACGCCCTGTCGGAGACGACGGCCCACCTGGCGATCTTCGACGCCGGCAGCGGGACCCCGGACCCGGCGCTCGTCACGGCCGCCGCGCTCGCCGCCTACCGCACGGCCCGGCGCGGGGGACTGCCGCTGACCGGGCAGGCGCACGCCGTCGAGCAGGAGCTGACCACGGCGTTCGGGTCGGGTCGGCACGCAGGCGGTGCGCTCGCCGAACTCGACCTGCGCACCGGGCGGACGCGCTTCCTCACGGCGGGCACCGCGCGGCTCCTGGTGGTGCGGGACGGTGGGGTGACCGCCCTGGACGCGGGGAGGCGCGGCGCGGGCTTCGGGGGTGAGGCCGCCGAAGCGGTCGTCGAGCCGGGTGACTGGCTGCTGCTGCACACCGGCGGTGTGGTGGGCGGGGGCTTCGGGGCGGACCGCCTCGCTGACCTGCTGGGGCGGTTGCGCACCGAGGTCGAGCCACCGCCGGAGGCGGCCCGCCTGCTGCTGCGCGCCGTGCTGGACCACGACGGTGGTGAGCCGCGTGGTGACGTGACGGTGCTGTTGGCGGTGTGGTCGGGTCCGGGTGGTCCTCGCGTCCGCCTTGAGCCGTGATCGGGTTCCCTCAGCCGCCGAGGTGCCCGACGGTGAACGCGGTGAGGAACCCGATCGCGGCGATGAGGCCCGTGTAGACGCCGCTGCGCTCGAAGGCCTCGGGGATCATGGTGTCGGCGACCATGGTGAGGATCGCTCCGGCGGCGACGGCGGTGATGACCGCGACGGTCGCGGGCGGGGCGTCGCGCAGCAGCAGGTTCCCGAGCAGGGCCGCCAGTCCGCTGGCGAGGGCGATACCGCCCCAGACGCCGAACACGTAGCGCGCGCCGCGGCCCGCGCGCTTCATGCCCGCGACGCTGGACAGCCCCTCGGGGACGTTCGAGATGAACACCGCGACCAGCACCGAGACGCCGATCCCGTTGCCGCCCAGCAGGGACAGGCCCAGGACCACGGACTCCGGCACGCCGTCCAGCAGCGCTCCGATCGCGATGGCCGCACCGCTGCCCCGCACGTCCGCCTCCGACGACTGCTGGTCGCCGGAGCGCTTGCGGTGCCGGGCGCCCCGGCGGGCGAGCACGACGTTGGCCAGGACGTACGCACCGGCACCGCCCAGGAAACCCACGACCGCGGGCACTAGGCCACCCGACCGCTCCGCCTCGTCGACCAGGTCGAACGCCAGTGCCGAGATGAGCACGCCCGCGCCGAACGCCATGATCGCGGCCACGACGCCCCTCGACACCGGGACCCGCCACGCCACGGCGGCGCCGAGCAGCAGCGCGCCACCACCGACCAGGCCCCACAGCCCGGCCTCCAGCCACTGCGGCATCACCGCACCTCCTCCGACGACGGCGGTGCCGTCCTCCCGTCGAGCACCCGGCGGCCGTCCACGACCGCCCCGGTCCGTCCACACCGGACCGCGGTCGTCAGCCGCCACGACCTCCGCGGGCACCGGCGCGGTGCGGGGTCGGTCGGGGGCGAGCGGTCGTCACGGGTCCTCGGTGTCGACGGCGATCATCCTCGTCCTTCCTCCCGGTCGCCGCGCGCCGGCCCGCGCACGCCCGTCCTGGCACGGGCACGCGCTCAGGTCCGCTTGGCCGTGGTGTCGGCGTGCGCGGTCCTGGCGACCTTCCGGTAGGCGGTCTCGACCTCCGCCGCCACCCGGTCCCACGAGTAGCGGGTGCGGGCGCGGTCGGCGCTCGTGATCGCGCAGATCTGCCGCCGGAAGGGATCGGCGAGGAGTTCGCGCAGCGCCTGGCCGAGCGCGGCGGGGTCGTCCGGCTGCACCAGCAGGCCGGTCAGGTCGTCGAGGCCGAGGTCGGCGAGGGCGCCCACGGCGGTGGTCACCACCGGGACCCCGCACGCCATGGCCTGCGCCGCACCGGTGCCGGACGGGTCGTGCGAGGGCACGCGGACGACGACGTCCGCGGAGCGCAGCAGCGCGGGCAGGTTCCGGCGGGCCACGTGGCCGGTGAACTTCAGCCTGCGGGCGACGTCGTGACCGCGGGCCAGCCGGACGAGCCTGGCCACCTCGGGGTCCTCGCGGGGGACCGCGGACCGGATCGGCCCCACGACCAGCAGTTCGGCGTCGGGGACGGCGGCCATCGCCTCGATCGCGGTGTCGACACCGCTGTGCGGCGCCACGTCCCCGAGCGCGAGCACGAGGGGTCGGGTGCCGCGCGGTGCGACGGGACCGTCCGGGGTGAACAGGTCGGTGTCCACGCCCCGGGGCACGAAGGACGTCCTCGCCCTCGGCACCCCGATCCGCGTCAGTCGGAGCACCTCGTCGCTGCTCGCCGCGATGACGCGGTCCGCGGCGAGCGCGGTCAGCCTCTCCAGTTCCACGACCTTGCTCGACCCGGTGGAGGGCTCCAGCCCGTGGAACGACTGCACGAGCGGGACGGTGGTCCCCCTCGTGGCCAGTCCCAGTCCGGACGGCCAGGAGTGCAGGTGCGCGACGTCGGGCGCGCGTCCGGTCCACTCGTGGTCGAGCGCGGACGCGAACTCGTCGAGGTGGGGGAGCAGGTCCGCCCTGGACAGGGGGGTCGCGGGTCCGGCGGGCACGCGGACGACCTCGAACCCGGCCAGTGCGGTTTCGGAGTCCGGACCGTCCGGGGACGTCCGGCGGACGTGGAGCACGACCCGGTGGCCCAGGCGGTGCAACGCGCTCGCGAGGTCGACGATGTGCGCCCTGTGCTCCGGCGACTCGGACTCCCACGCCGCCGACACCAGGTCGACGTAGAGGCTCGACGCCTCCCGGCGCGCGGGGTCCCGCGCCCCGCCCGGCGTCCGGCCGGACACCCTGGACACGATCGCCGCGGCGTGGCGGCGCACGCTGACCTTGGCGCGGCGCGCCTGGTCGACCAGCGCCGCGCGGGCACCGGACTCGTCGAGGCCGTCCCGCGCGATCAGCACCCCGACCGCGGCGTCCACGCTCGCGCGGGTCTCCAGCGCGTCGGTCAGCTTCGCGGCCGTCGTCGCGGGCGATTCGGCGACGACGTGCAGCACGGAGACGAGGTCGCAGGCCTCCAGGGCCCGCCGCGCGCTCCGGTTCGGAGCCACCACCCACATCGGGGTGCCGCGCCCGCCGCACGCCCGGTGGGCGGTCACCAGGACGGTCACCCCCGCGGCGGCCAGCAGCCTCACCCCGCTGAGGTCGACGATCACGGCGCGGGCGTCGCGGACGCGGGCGACGCGGTCGGCGAGGAGGGGGGCGGTGGCCGTGTCGACCTCGCCGGTCACGGTGACCACCACGGCACCGGAGGTGGTCGATTCGCGGACGTCGAGCCAGTGCTCCATCAGGACATCCTGTCGTCACGACCCGTGGTTCGGTACCACGTGCGGTCTTCCGACGGCTGTCTGCTCAACCGCCCTTCCTTCTCCTCGTGGTACCCCGGTAGGTACCGGTTCTACTCCGTGCGAGGGCATGTTTCACCCGTTCGGATGCGCGTGGCCTCTTCTCCGCGGGCGGGCCACCCCGACCGAGGCGGTCCGCCCGGTCGGAGCCGGCTCGGGCGCGGGTCCACCGGTCCACCCGGAATCCCGGCGCGGATCGCGGCCCGACGACGGGCGTGCGCGACGTCCCGGTCGGCGCTCGCGACGGCCTTCGCCCCCACCATCCCTCCCTTGTGGACGGTCCCCGCGCGCACGCGCACGGACGTCAGCGGTCCGGTGGGCGCGCGACCGCGCCTCCGCGTCCACAACGGAGTCGTCGGGGGGTGCTTGTAGGATGGGGCGGTACGGATTCGCGCGGGGAGGGGCTCCATGCCGGAGGTGCCGGGTCTGCCGCCGACGCACCAACTCCTGACCGGGCTCGCGCGCCTCGGCCAGGCCGTGCGGATCGACGCCTGGCGCAACAGCGGTCCGCACAACCTCTCCCCGTTGCAGGCCGACATCATCACCTTCCTGGACGGGGAAGCCCGTCCGCGTCGCCAGGGCGACATCGTCGGGGCCCTCGCGTCCACCCCGCCCACCGTGTCCGACGCGGTGAAGGTGCTGAGGGCCAAGAAGCTCCTGGACGGCGCCCGCGACCCGGCGGACGCGAGGGCGGTCGTCGTGCGGCTGACGGCCGAGGGGGAGGCGGAGGCCCGCAGGCTGGCCGCCGTGTCGCGGACGATGAGCGAGGCGATCTCCGTGCTGTCGGAGTCCGACCTCGCCGCGATGCTCCGCGGCACCGCCGCCGTCATGAAGGCGTTGCAGGACCGCCAGGCGATCCCGGTGTCCCGCATGTGCCTGACGTGCCGGTTCTTCGGACCGGACGCCCACCCGGAGGACACCGCCCGCCCCCACCACTGCCACTTCGTGGACGCGCCCTTCGGCGACGCGGAGCTGCGCGTGACCTGCCCCGACCACCAGCCGCTCGAACCCTGATCCCGGTCAGCGCCCCGCGGTGCCGGGCAGGGACAGGGTCCCCGAGGCCACGTCGAAGACGTTCTCGACCCGCAGCAGCGGGTCGTGCAGGTCGCCGTTGACCCTGAGGGCCGCGGTCACCCCGTCGTAGGAGAAGGTCGACGGGAACCCGAGGTCGCGCGCGGGCACCTCGATCCGGACGGTGCGCCCGGCGAACCGCGTGGGGTAGGGCGGGCTGTCGAGGTAGAGCGGGACCCCCGGCCAGGTCCTCGGGAGGTCCGGCTTCTCGCCGGGCAGGACGTCCCGCACCTTGAGCGCCCCGTCGGGACGCGTGGTGTCGGGCACGAGCACCACCCAGTGGGAGTGCCACAGGTGCCCGTCGTCGTTCTTCACCCCGTTGTGGTTCTCGTCGTAGAGCGGGGTGTCGTCGAAGTCCGGGTGGCTGGTCGCCGCCAGCGCGAGGACGCCGCTGTCCCTGGTGAAGCCGATCGTGGACGGGTTGAGCGACACGGGCCACACGTAGCTGAGCACCGAGCTGCCCGCGAACGCCCCGGTGGGCCTCGGCTTCACCGAGCCCGCCGCGCCCCGGACCTGTTCGGTGAAGACCAGCCGGTCGCCCTGGCGGCGCACGGTAGTCCTCACCAGGTCGAAGGCGGCGGGGTGGACGTCGCCGCCCGCCGAGGGGATCCCACCGCCGTGGTGGTCCGCCCCGTGGTCGTGGTCGCCGCCCGCCGCCGAGCCGACGGCGGGCACGACCGCCGCGGCCAGGCAGACGGCCACCGCGGTGAGCGCGGCTCGGCGGCGGGTCGAACCGGATGTGCTGGATCGCGCCATGGTCTTCCTCTCTCGTGCCGTCCTCCGCGCGGACGAGCCGCCCGCGCGGAGGACGGCGGATCGGGGTTCGGGGTCAGCCGACCGCGAGGTCGACGGCCGGGAAGTCGAGCTGGGTCTCGCCGACGGAGTTGAAGTAGTTGGTGAAGGTGTTGAGGGCGACCGCGGCGACGATCTCGCCGATCTCGCCGTCGTCGTAGCCCGCGCCGCGGACCTCGGCGAGGTCGTCGTCGCTGACGAAGCCCTTGGTGGTGATGACGGCGCGGGCGAACCGCAGCGCGGCCTCGACCTTCGGGTCGGAGGCGCGGGCGTGCCGCCCCGACACGAGGTCGGTCTCGCTGAGCCCGGCCCTGGCGCCCAGGACGGTGTGGGCCGCCAGGCAGTAGCCGCACTCGTTCTCGGTGGCGGCGACGAGGGCGATCTGCTCCTGCACGGCGGCGGGGAGCCGTCCCTTCGACAGCGCGCCGCTGAACGAGAGGTACGCGTCGAGGACCGCGGGGGAGTTGGCCATCGCGCGCATCATGTTCGGCGTCACGCCGAGGGCGCGTTCGACCTTGCCGAGCAGCGCGCGGGCCCTGGGGTCGGCGGTGGCGGGGTCGACGGTGCTGAAACGGGGCATGGAACCTGTCCTCTCGTTTGTTTGGCAGTGCCAACTGTATTGCGCGACGGGGAGGAAGCAAGGCCTCGTGCGGTAGGTCACAGAGTTCACCCGCCGGGCGTTCTTCCCTGGCGCACAACGAATCCCGCGACCACGAACGGGGTGTCCCGTGCCGTGCGCCGCGGTGTGCGGGAACGATCCGCGACCGCGTCGGCGGTGCGTACCATCAGCTACTGGTGAGGAGTCCTACCTTCGAGGCGGTTCGGATGACGGGGAACGGGGCCGGCGGCGCGGGCGACCTGGACGCGCGGCTGGCGAGCGCTGTCGAACGGCTCGGCCAAGGCCTGCGCTCGCTGGCCCAGCGGACCGCCCGCGCGCAGGGCCTGTCGCCGTTGCAGCAGCGGGCCGTGCTCGCGCTGGTGCACCGGCCGGTGGGCCGTCGGGAGGTCAACGCCCTGGCCGCCGAGTTCGACGTGACGACGCCGACCATGTCCGACGCGATCGGGGCGTTGGAGCGCAAGGGGTTGCTGACGCGGTCGCCGGGCGCCGACGGCCGTCGGCGCCTGCTCGCCCTGACCGGCCGCGGCGAGGAGGTCGCCGCGGAACTGTCCACGTGGGACGAACCGCTGCTGGCGGCGTTCGCGCGGCTGTCCGTGGTGGACCGGGCGACCACGTTGGACTCGCTGCTCCACGTCATCGCGGACCTGCACCGCCGGGGCGTGGTGAGCGTGGCGCGGATGTGCACCACGTGCCGCTTCTTCAACCCGGACGCCCACGTCGACCCGGTGGCGCCGCACCACTGCGACCTGCTCGCGATGCCGCTGCCGCTCACGGACCTGCGGACCGACTGCCCCGAGCACGAACCGGCCGCGGGCTAGCCCTCGCGCCCCGGTGCGCACCCGGTGAACCTCCTCGTCGAAAAGTAGGTAGGACTCCTACCTGAATTGTGGCACGCTGGTGAGACCGGGCACGAGGAACCCGGACCGAGCCCGCAGAGGAGGCCGTGTGCGCGCGGTGGTGGTGCAGCACGTCCCGTTCGAAGGACCAGGGCTGATCGCCCCCGCGCTGTCCGCCGTCGGGGCGGACGTGCGGGTGGTGCGCGTCGACCGGGAGGAGGCGCTGCCGGACGCGGAACCGGTGGACGTGCTCGTCGTCCTGGGCGGGGCGATGGGGGCGCTGGACGACGAGGCCCACCCGCACCTGGCGGCCGAACGGGACCTCATCGCGGAGTGCGTCCGCCTCGGCCGACCGGTCCTCGGCGTCTGCCTCGGCTCGCAGCTCCTCGCCGCGGCGCTGGGGCACGGGTGCGGCGCGGCCCGGAGTTCGAGGTCGGGGCTGGCGGCGTCACGCTCACGCCCGCCGGGCTCGCTGACCCGGTCCTCGGTCCCTCCGGGCCGCGGCTGCCCGTCGTGCACTGGCACCACGACACCTTCGACCTGCCGGAGCGCGGTGTGCGGCTGGCGGCGTCCGAGCGGTACCAGCACCAGGCGTTCCGGTTCGGCGACTCCTACGGCCTCCAGTTCCACGTCGAGTTCGACGCCGACGTGCTCAGCGGGGCCGCGCCCCACCTGCCACCGGGCACCACCATCACCCCCGACGAGATCGACTCGGTGGCGGCCGAGGGGGCGCGGGTGCTCGCGCGCTGGGCGGCGCACGTCGCGGCCGTGTCCCGCGGCTGAGCCCGGACGCGGTCACCGCGGCGCGCGGACCCCCACGCCGTCCAGGAAGGTCTCGACGGCACCCAGCCCGGCGGTGTCGACCACCGCGGCCACGTAGCCGTCCGGGCGGACCAGGACCCACTGCCCGGCCACGAGGCCGTACGCCGTGCGCAGGTGCCCTCCGGTGTCCACGACGTCACCGCGGTGGCCCGTCGTGTGGACGTGCAGGCCCGCGCGCGGAGCCGGTGCCGACGCGGCGTCCACGTCGTGGCCGACGAGGGTCCAGTGCGGTCCGCGGAACAGGGTGAACAGCCGGGTGGCGAGCCCTCCCGCCCCGGTCAGGGGCGCGTCGGGGGCGCGGTCGCCCGGTCGGACGCCCCGGTCGCGCTCCGGGCCGGGCACGGCCAGGGAGGTGGTCGGGTAGCCCAGGTCGAGCTGGGCCACCTCGCGGCCCCGGCGCACCTCGCCGTCCCTGGCCGCGTCGAGCAGCCGCACGGACAGGCCGAGCACCGCTTCGGCGACGGGCCTGCGCTCCTCCTCGTAGGTGTCCAGCAGCGGGTCCGGGGCGCCGTCGAGCACGGCGGCGAGCTTCCAGCCGAGGTTGTAGGCGTCCTGGACACCCGTGTTGAGGCCCTGCCCGCCGGTCGGCGGGTGGCAGTGGGCGGCGTCCCCTGCCAGCACCACCCGCCCGACCCGGTAGCTGTCCGCCAGCCGCGCGTTCATCGCGAACGCGGACGCCCAGTCCACGGCCCTGACCACGAGGTCGTCCCGCCCGGTGCGTGCGCGCAGCAGCGCGGTGAGCCCCTCCGCGGACAGGTCGACCTCGGCGTCGAAGGGGATCGGGCTCTGGTACTGGAACAGGTCGGTGCCGCGCAGCGGGCACAGCGACACGTGGTCCGGGGTCCCGTGCCCCCACGTGTGCCAGGCGTCGGCCGACACGCCGTCGACCAGGACGTCCGCCACGAGCGCCCGCACGCCGAGGGTCTTGCCGGGGAAGCCGATGCCGAGGGCCTTGCGCACGAAGCTCGACCCGCCGTCGGCGCCGACCAGGTACCGGGTCCGCACGGTCCGCTCGCCGTCGGGGGTCGTGATCCGCGCGGTCACGCCGTCGGCGTCCTGCTCGAAGCCGACGAGTTCGTGGCCGTGCAGCGGGACGTGGCCGAGTTCGGCCAGCCGATCCCGCATCCGCCGCTCGGTGAGGAACTGCGGGACCATCAGCGGGAGCTGGTACGGCTCCGCCGCCGTCGGTTCCAGCCCGCCGAAGTCGGACCGGTCCACCCAGCCGCCGTCGGCGTGGTGGCGCTGGGCGGGGTACTCGCCCCCGGACGCGACGATCCGGTCGATCAGCCCGAGGTCCTCGAACACCTCCTGGCTCCGCGGCTGGATGCCCTTGCCGCGCGAGCCCGTGAACGGGTGCGGAGCCCTGTCGACCAGGAGGAACCCGACGCCCCTGCGGGCGAGGTCGACGGCGAGGGTCAACCCCGCCGCGCCGGAGCCGCAGATGACCACGTCGGGCTCCGCGGTGGTTCGGTGCTCCACCGGTGGGTAAATTGTGTGCATGATGCACACGTTATGGGTCGACTGTCCCGGTCGTCAATCTCAGTATTCTTTCTCTGACTGATGATTCCCTGTCGTATACCTGTGCGTGATGCACAGGTATACGGGCGTCGGCGGGCTCGCGCTACCATGTGCCCGCCCGTCCGGGGCGGCGTGGAAGGCAGGTGCGGCGGGGATGACCACGAGGCGTCGACTGGTGGCGCAGCGGCACCTCCACGGGTCCGTCGTGGACCTGGTGGCGCTGATGAACCTGCCGCGCCGCGACGACGTCCTCCTGCGGGAGGCGGGCGTCACGCTCGACCGCGCCCTGTTCCCGCTGCTCGTGGGGATCGAGCGGTTCCAGCCGATCGGCGTGGTCGAACTCGCCGACCGGGCCGGTCGCGACCACACCACGGTCAGCAGGCAGGTCGCCAAGCTGGCCGAACTGGGTCTGGTCGAGCGCCGTCCGAGCGCGGCCGACAAGCGGGTCAGGGAAGCGCTGATCACCCCCGAGGGGCGCCGCGTCACCGACGCGCTCGACGCCGCCCGGCACCGGCTCGCGGGCCCGGTGTTCGCCCAGTGGAGCGACCGCGACCTGCTGGAGCTGGAGCGGCTGATGCGCAGGTTCGTCGACGACCTGCGCGACCTGGCCGCCCCCGAGGGCGACGGCGAGGTCTAGCGCTCCCGGCCGGTTCGGCCCGGATCCGTTCACGAGTGCGACCACCTCCGCCGCCTGCCGGACAACTCGGTGATCGATTCCGACTTGGCCGACCACGGCGTTCGATCGCATTCGACGGGAATTTCGACGTCGGACCGGCCCGTGCCTGCGGAAACGGCCGTTGACCTGCCGATCCGGCTGCATCTAGCATCCGCATGGAAAGCGTTTTCCGCGTTGGCGCGCAACGAGTTCCAGAACAGTCGGAAGCGGAGTTCCCATGAGCACATCGGATCGACCACCATCCACGCGTGTTCCACGGCGGCGTGGTGCGCGCTGGCGCGCGGGTCTCGCGGCGGCTGCCGTCACGGCGGCGCTGGCCGCCACCGTCGCCACCTGGCCGATGGCCTCGCCCGCGAGCGCCGCGGTCGGCGCGGGGACCTACGCGGTGACCAACGCGGGCAGCGGGCTCTGCCTGGAGGCGCCGAGCGCGGCCGAGGGCGCGCAGCTCCAGCAGGCGGCGTGCGGCGGGCAGCGGTGGACGCTGGCGGCGGTCGGCGGAGGGTTCCGGATCACCTCGGTCGGCAGCGGCCTGTGCGTCGGCGTCCGGGACGCGTCGACGTCGGCGGGCAAGGTGATCGAGCAGCGGGCCTGCACCGGCTCCGCGGGCCAGACCTGGTCGTTGACCGAGAGCGGCGGCGGCTACCGCGTGGTCGACACCAACGGCGGCAAGTGCATGAACCTCAAGGACAACTCCACCGCCGCGGGCGCGCTCGTGCAGACGAACTCCTGCGACGGCGCCGCCACCAAGCAGTGGACGTTCACCCCGGCGGGCGGCGGGACGAACCCGACCACGACCACGACGACCACGACGACGCCCCAGCAGCCCGGTGGGGGTGACGGCAGCGGTGCGTGGCCGTCCGACACCGGCAGCGTGCACCAGACGACGACCAAGGACGCGGGCACGTTCTTCGACGGCGGCATGAAGCGCCACTACGGCATCGGCGACGGCGGGCAGGGCGAGAGCCAGGACCCGATGTTCGTGGTGGCCGACGGCGGCACCATCCAGAACGTCTTCCTCGACACGCCCGCCGGTGACGGCATCCACTGCGAGGGCTCGTGCACGATCCGCAACGTGTGGTGGAACGACGTGGGCGAGGACGCCGCGACCTTCCTGAGCCCCAGCTCCTCGGCCAGGTACCTGGTGGACGGCGGCGGCGCGAAGTCCGGTTCGGACAAGGTGTTCCAGCACAACGGCGCGGGCACCGTCACCATCCGGAACTTCCAGGTCCACAGCTCCGGCAAGCTCTACCGGGCGTGCGGCAACTGCACCAACTCCTACCAGCGGCACGTGGTGCTCGACGGCGTGACCGCCCGGTCCACGAAGGTGCTCGCGGGCATCAACACCAACTGGGGCGACACCGCCCGGTTCTCGCGGATCACCGTCTACGGCACCACCTCCGTGTGCGACAAGTACAAGGGGGTGCCGAAGGGCAGCGAGCCGACCAAGATCGGCTCGGGCGCCGACGGCGTGAACTGCCTCTACCAACCGTCGGACATCACCCAGAGGTGACGTGAGTCGGAGCCGGGGTCGCGACCCCGGCTCCGTCCCGTCCCGAACACCACGGGAGAACCGGCACGACGGCGACGGGACTCGCCGCGGGAGCCGCGTTCGCCGCGGCCCGGCACCGCGCCGCTGCCCGGCGCCGCGGCCACGGCCGTGCCGCACGTGGCGACCGCGGGCGGCGGCGACGCCGCGGGCACGCTCGCCGCGCCGCCGCGCACGATCCGGAGGGCGGTGGTCCCGGCCCGGCCCGGCACCACGATCAGCGTCCGCGGCGGGGTGTTCGCGCTGGACGCCAACGGCAGCGTCTTCGAGCGGCTGGTCACGAGGGACGACCACGAGCACCGGCCTGGGACCGCGGGCGGCTCGATCCCCGCCCCGACCTTCCCGCGTCCCGCGAGCGGAGCCGACGTGGGCGCCCGGTTCCGGCCCGTCACAGGCCGAACGCGCCACCCTCGACGAGGATCAGCAGGCCGATGCCGATCAGGACGACGGGCAGCAGGACGTGCCCCCACCGCGACAGCGCCTCCGCGACGGCGGGGCGCGTGGCGAAGTACCTGCCCGCCGCGACCCACAAGGCGACCAGGACGAGGAACACGACCACGTGGACGGCCATGCCGCCGACGCCCGCGGTGGCGAAGACGGGCACGTAGACCCCGATGTTGTCGCCGCCGTTGGCGAAGGTGACGGCGGCCACGGCGAGCACCGTCGGGCCACCGTCCCGCGCGGACCGCTCCTCGTCGGTGCCGCCGCGGTCCCGCCACGCCCGCACCGCGGCCCTGACGCCGAGCGCGAGCGGCAGCAGGCCCAGGTAGGGGACGGCGCTGTCGGGCAGGAGGGTGGCGCCCACCGCCGCCGCGACGGCCACGACCAGGATGCCCGCGAAACCCGCGTACTGGCCGAGGGCGATGGAGCGCGTCGTGCCGCGCCGTCCGGCGCCCTGGGCGAAGAACAGCGCCAGGACGACGATGTCGTCGATGTTGGTGACGGCGAACAGGCCAGCCGCCCGACCGAGAACGCCGAGGCTCAGCTCCGCGGGCACGCCCCACCTCCGTCGTCGTGGAACCGGGGGCTCGGACCCGGTGCCCGCCGCATTCTCCCGACCGACCGCGCCGGACCGGACGACGGGGTGCTCGCGGTCCGCGGTCGCACAACGAACTGATGAAGTCATCAGAATTGGAATGGTACTCAGTGCCGCTGATAGGATCGGGTCGTGTCCAGTCCCGCGCCGTCCGGCAACCGCAACGAGCGCCGCCGTGCCGCCACCCGGCGGGCGCTCGTCCGCGCTGCCAGGCAGATCCTGGCCGAGGGCGGTGAGGCCGCGGCGAGCATCCAGCTCATCGCGGAGCGGGCCGACGTGGGCTTCGGCTCCTTCTACAACCACTTCGCGTCGAAGGTCGAGCTGTTCGACGTCGCCGTGGCCGAGGCGCTGGAGGAGTTCGGCCGCGCCTTCGACGAGGGGCTGAGCGGGGTGGAGGACCCGGCCGAGCTGATGTCGGGCGGCTTCCGGCTGGCGGCCCGCATGGCGGACACGCACCCGCAGGTGATGCAGGTGCTGCGCCGCCGTGCCACCGGGCTCCTGCACGCCGACACCGGCCTCGGCCCGCGCGCCCGGCGCGACCTGGAGCACGGCATCGCGGAGGGCCGCTTCGCGCGCGTCGACCCGGTGATCGCCCTGGCCGCGCTGGGAGGGGCGATGCTGGCCCTGGTCGAATTGCGGTTCACCCGGCCCGAGCTGGACGGCGACGCGGCGGCGACCGACATGGCCGAGATGGTGCTCCGGATGCTGGGCCTGCCGCACGAGGAGGCCGTCGAGGTCGCCGGACGCCCGCTCCCCGACGTCGTGGTGGGGCCCGGCTGACGGGCGCCCGCCCCGATTGGTCCAAACCAGTGAATCCCGAGGGCGTTCCGGTGCTCCGGCGCGGTCGTGGTCGATGATCCACCGGTGGAAGCCGGGCCCCGCACCACTGCGGGGTCGGTCGTGACGTGGTGAGGGGCGTGCCGGTGCGGAAGTTCGCGGCGGGGATGTCGGTGGCTGTTCTGGCCGTGTGCGTCGCGGTGGCGCCCGCGCCCGCGAGTCCGGCCGCGGCGGGCAGAGAGGTCTCCCGGCACGAGTGCCGGACCCCGTCCGTCGACCGGTTCCAGCAGTGGCTGGCCAGCGGGGAGGGCACGACCGTGCCCGCGACGGGCAGCCTGCTCACCCCGGTCCGCGGCGGCCACGGGGTCGACTACGCGGCCAGGGTGTCGTTCCTCGACGCCGAGTGGCACGTCGTCGTCCTCTGGCTCGCCAACCGGTTCGAGGCCCAGGTCGACCTGTCCGGGTCGGCGGGCTTCTGGCTGACCTACAGCGCGACCGACGACGTGCACGTGCAGCTGCGCCCGGCGTCGCACTGGAGCGGCGGCGACAAGTGGCTCACGCTCGTGCCCGCCACGGGCGGGCGGACGGTGACGCGGTTCTTCAGCTTCGCGCCGGAGGCGTGGACCACGCTGCCGGAACTCGGGGCGCCCGCGTACCCGTTCGACGCGGCGCTGGAGGAGGCGCGCGGGCTCGTCTTCGTCGGCAAGACGCCCAACGAGCTGGAGTTCCGCGGCCTGGAGGTGCACGGCTACCGGCCGCCGTGCCTCTGACCGGCCCTCAGCGGCGGCCGACGGTGCTCTGCCTGGCGATGAGGCGGTGGCCCGCGCGGACCTCGACGCCCGGCAGCGCCTCGGTGCTGCCGATGCGCTGGAGCAGGCGGGAGACGGCGGTCGCGGCGATGGTGAGCTTGTCGGGCGAGACGGTGCTGATGGTGGGGTTGGAGTACCGGCCCTCCTCGATGTCGTCGTAGCCGATCAGCGCGATGTCCTCCGGCACGCGGACACCGCGCTCCAGGGCCGCGTGCAGTGCGCCCAGCGCGACGAGGTCGCTGTAGCAGAACGCGGCGTCCGGCGGGTCGTCCCGGTCGAGCAGCCGGTGCATGGCGTCGGCGCCGTCGACGCGGTTGAAGCGCGGGGTGCGGATGATCAGCGACTCGTCCACCGGCAGGCCCGCCTCCTCGTGCGCCCGGCGGAAGCCGAGGGTGCGCAGCTGGGCCGCCTCGCCGGTCGGGTAGGGCTGGTCGCCGATGGCGGCGATCCGGCGCCTGCCCAGGTCGATCAGGTGGCGGGTGGCCTCGTGCGAGGCCACCACGTCGTCGATGCCGACGTGGTCGAAGACGCCGTCGGAGACGCGTTCGCCCAGGATCACCAGCGGCAGCGCGGGGTCGTGGTCGGACAGGTCCTCCTGCGCCAGGCCGAGCGGGCTGAGGATCATCCCGTCGAACGGGAAGCCGCGCGCGCCCCGGCGGATCAGGTCGCGCTCGTGGGTCGCGTCGCCGTCGGTCTGGTCGATCAGGACATTGTACCCGCGCTCCCGCGCCCTCGGGATGATGCCCTGGAGCAGTTCGGCGAAGTAGGGCGTGTCGAGGTAGGGCACGACCACCGCGATCTGCCCCGACCGGCCGTTGGCGAGGTTGCGGGCCAGGACGTTGGGCCGGTAGTCGAGTTCGACGATCGCCCGCTCGACCTTCCGCCGGGTGCGGTCGGTGACCGGCGCGTAGCCGTTGACCACGTTCGACACCGTCCGCGCCGACACACCGGCGAGCAGTGCGACGTCGCGCAGGGTGGCATCGCGCATGGCCTCCTCCGTTCGGACGAGTGCGAGTGGGCCGATCCGCACCACAGCGCTGCAAGGAGTGTGCACGGGGCCCCTGGCGGCGACAACCCGCCTCACCACGGCTGAACCCATCCAGGCCCGCGAGTCACCCGGATTGCGTTCCGGTGAGGTCTTGCAGCGCAGCAAAATGCGCGCCATAGTCCATTGCAGCGCAGCAAAGCCGGTGTCGCTCCGGCGGTGGCAGTCGGGAGGTCCGGCTCCCGCCGGACGCGGCGCAAGACCCCCCCGCGGTGCGGATCCGCGCCGCCCACCCTCCCGTTCCCCACCCGTCCGGTGGGGTGGTCGCCGTGCGCTCCGACGGCGGGCCGCGACAGAAAGGTGCTGTCCATGCTCGGTATCGGCAGGGTGGGAAGGACCGCGTCGACACTGGCCGTCGGTCTCCTGCTGGCCGTCGCGGCCTGCGGCGGCGAGTCGGGCGCGGGCGGCGGGCCGGTGCGCGTGTCGGTCTGGGCGTGGTACCCGGAGTTCAAGGGCGTGGTCGACGCCTTCAACGCCTCGCACACCGACGTCCAGGTCGACTGGACGAACGTCGGCACGGGGCCGGACCAGTACGCGAAGCTGAAGACCGCGTTCACCGCGGGCACCGGGGCTCCGGACGTGGCGATGGTGGAGTTCCAGGAGATCCCGACGTTCGTCATCCTCGACGCCCTCGTGGACATGGGGGAGTTCGGCGCGGGCGACGACCGCGACCTCTACGCCGAGTGGGCGTGGAGCCAGGCCACCGACGGCGACAAGGTGTACGCGATCCCGGTGGACGGCGGGCCGATGGCGCTGATGTACCGCAGGGACCTGTTCGAGCGGCACCAGATCCCGGTGCCCACCACGTGGGCCGGGTACGCCGAGGCCGCGGCGAGGATCAAGGCGGTGGACCCCACCGCCTTCGTCGCGAGCTTCGGCAGCGACGGCGGCTGGATCAACGGGCTCATGTGGCAGGCGGGGTGCAGGCCCTACGGGTACTCCGCGGCCACCGCCAGGGACCAGGTCAAGATCAACCTGACCAGCCGGGAGTGCCGGAAGGTGTTCGAGTTCCACGGCGACCTGGTCGACAGGGGGCTGATGGCCAAGGACCCGTTCTTCACCGCCGACGCCACCGCGGCGCTGGACTCCGGCAAGTACTGGACGTGGGCCGCCGCGGGCTGGACCCCCGGCTACGTCGCCGGGTCGCTCAAGAACACCGCGGGCAAGTGGGCGGTCGCGCCGATGCCGCAGTGGACCGAGGGCGCGGACGACCAGGGCGACTGGGGCGGCTCGACGTTCGCGGTGACCAAGCAGGCCAGGAACAAGAAGGCCGCGACCACCGTCGCCAGGGAGCTGTTCGGCTCCTCCGAGGCGGCCTGGGACGTCGGCCTGAACAAGGCGTTCCTCTACCCGCTGGTCAAGGAGGTCGCCGCCGACCCGGCGTTCACCGGCAAGGCCTACGAGTTCTTCGCCGGGCAGAAGGTGAACGAGATCTTCGTGCCGGTGTCCGGGAAGCTCGGCGAGTTCCAGTACACCCCGTTCCAGGACTTCGTGTTCAGCGAGCTGAACGACCGCAGCGCCGAGGCGATGTCGGGCAGCAGGCCGTGGCGCACCGTGCTGGAGGAGACGCAGAAGAACGTCGTCGCGTACGCCCGGCAGCAGGGCTTCACCGTCACCGAGTAGCCGCCCGCCCCGTCCTGGAGGTCCCCGTGACCAGTGCCCCGCCGACCGCGGCGCCGGACGCCGACCGGTCACCGCCGCGCCGTCGGGTCGACCGCGGCCCCCGCCGGTCCTCCCGCCGCACGACCGCGCACCCGGTCGCCGGGATGCTGTTCGTCCTGCCGTTCTTCCTCGTGGTCGTCGCGTTCCTGGTCGTGCCGCTGGGTTTCGCGCTGTACCTCAGCCTGTTCACCAAGAGCCTCGTGCTCGGGTCGCGGTTCAGCGGGCTGGACGGCTACGTCAAGGCGTTCACCGACCCGCTGCTGCTGGACGGCTTCCTGCGGGTGCTGCTGTTCGGCGCCGTGCAGATCCCCGTCATGCTGGGCATCGCGCTGGCGGGCGCGCTCGCGCTCGACGCCGTCACCACCCGGTTCGCGGTGCTCTACCGGCTGATCGCCTTCATGCCCTACGCCGTGCCCGCCGTCGTCGGCGCGCTCATGTGGGGTTTCCTCTACAGCAGGACCTTCGGGCCGTTCACCGGCCTGACCACCGCCCTCGGCCTCGGTGAGGTCGACTTCTTCGGCGGGCCGCTCCTGCTGCTGTCGCTGGGCAACGTCGTCACGTGGGCGTGGACCGGCTACAACACGATCGTCCTCTACTCGGCGTTGCAGGGGGTTCCGCGCGAGGTGTACGAGGCAGCGGTCGTCGACGGCGCCTCACCCGTGCAGGTCGCCCTGCGCGTCAAGGTCCCGGCCATCGGGCGGGCCATCTCGCTGGCCGCGGTCTTCACCGTCATCGGCACCCTCCAGTTCTTCACCGAGCCGCAGGTCATGGCCCGCTTCGCCCCGACGATCTCCGCCGGGTACACGCCCAACCTCTACGCCTACAACCAGGCGTTCGCCTACTCGAACTTCAACTACTCCGCCACGATCTCCTTCACCCTCGGCTTCGTCGTGTTCGTCGTCGCCTACGTCTTCGTGTTCGTCAGCCGCAGGCGGGGGGCGGGCTCGTGAGCACGTCCGCCGAGCGCCGCGCCGCCGCGAGGTCCCGCCGGTTCGGCGAGCCGAGCCCGCGCGTGCCGCACGTCCTGATGGCCGCCGGGGTGCTGTACTTCCTCGTCCCGCTGCTGTGGGTCGTGATCGCCGCGACCAAGAGCCAGCCCGACCTGCTGTCCACCCCGGCGCTGTGGTTCGGCCGGGAGTTCAACCTGGTGGACAACGTGGTCCAGCTCTTCCGGGAGGACGGCGGCGTGTACGGCCGCTGGCTGCTCAACACCGCCCTGTACTCCGGGGTGAGCGCGGTCGGCGCGACGGCACTCGCCGCCGCCGCCGGTTACGGCCTGGCCCGCTTCTCCTTCTGGGGCAAGCGGTTCTTCGAGACCGCGCTGCTCGGCATGATCATGGTGCCCGCCACCGCGCTGGTGCTGCCGACGTACCTGATCCTGTCGCGGCTGGAGATCGTCAACACCGTGTGGGCGATCATCCTGCCGTCGCTGCTCAGCCCGTTCGGCACCTACCTCGTCCGGGTCTACGTGGCCGAGAGCGTGCCGGTCGAGCTGATCGACGCCGCCCGCGTCGACCGGGCGGGGGAGCTGCGGATCTTCTGGCGGATCGTGGTGCCGATGATCCGCCCGGCGATCGTCACCGTCTTCCTGTTCACGCTCGTGGCGACGTGGAACAACTACTTCCTGCCGCTGGTGATGCTCAGCGACACCGACCTCTACCCGCTGACCGTCGGTCTGACGACGTGGTTCAACACCGCCCAGCAGGAGGCGGGCACCAGGGTGCTGTTCACCCTCGTCGTCACCGGGGCGCTGTTCGCGATCGTCCCGCTGATCACCGCCTTCGTCCTGCTCCAGCGCTTCTGGCGCGGTGGCGTGGGCGCGGGCGCCCTGAAGTAGTCCGTCCCCCTCGTCGAACCGCTACCACCTCGGGAGAACCGTGCTCACCGCGTCACTCGTCCTCGACCCCGACCACGTGGTCGCCCCCGTGCGGCGCCGGACCTTCGGGTCGTTCGTCGAGCACATGGGCCGCTGCGTCTACACCGGCATCTACGAACCCGGCCACCCGACGGCCGACGAGGACGGCTTCCGGGGTGACGTGCTGGCGCTGACCCGTGAACTCGGCGTCACGCTGGTCCGCTACCCCGGCGGCAACTTCGTGTCCGGCTACCGGTGGGAGGACGGGATCGGCCCGGTCGCGGACCGCCCCGTGCGCCGCGACCTGGCGTGGCACAGCATCGAGACCAACGAGGTCGGCGTCGACGAGTTCGTGAGGTGGGCGCGCAAGGCGGGCGTCGAGGTCATGTACGCGGTGAACCTCGGCACCAGGGGCATCACCGAGGCGCTCGACGTCCACGAGTACGTGAACCACGAGGGCGGCACGCGCCTGTCGGACCTGCGCCGCGCCAACGGCTCGCCCGAACCCCACGGCGTGGCGGTGTGGTGCCTGGGCAACGAGCTGGACGGGCCGTGGCAGACCGGCCACAAGACGGCGCACGAGTACGGCAGGCTGGCCGCCGAGACGGCCAGGGCGCTGCGCCAGGCCGAACCGGGGCTCGAACTCGTCGCCTGCGGGAGTTCCAGCTCGGCCATGCCCACGTTCGGCGAGTGGGAGACCACCGTCCTGGAGCTGGCCTACGACCAGGTCGACCACATCTCCTGCCACGCCTACTACGAGGTGCTCGACGGCGACGTCGACAGCTTCCTCGCCTCGGCCGTGGACATGGACCGCTTCGTCGAGCGGGTCGTCGCCATCGCGGACGCCGTCGGCGCGCGGCTCGGGAGCGACAAGCGGATCGGGGTGTCGTTCGACGAGTGGAACGTCTGGTACCAGAAGCGCTTCCAGGCCAACCCGCCCGTGGAGTGGGAGGTCGCGCCGCGGATCATCGAGGACCGGTACGACGTCGCCGACGCCGTGGTGGTGGGCAGCCTGCTGATCTCGCTGCTGCGCCACAGCGACCGGGTCACCGCCGCCTGCCAGGCGCAGCTGGTCAACGTCATCGCGCCGATCCGCACCGAACCGGGCGGCCCGGCGTGGCGGCAGACGACGTTCCACCCGTTCGCGCTGACCTCGCGGCTGGCCGGGGGACGGGTGCTGCGGGCGGAGACGACCTCGCCGACCTACCCGACCGCCCGCTACGGCGACGTCCCGGTGGTCGACGCCGTGGCGACCCACGACCCCGACACCGGCGCCGTGGTGGTGTTCGCGGTGAACCGGCACCGCACCGAGCCGGTGGAGCTGCGGGTCTCGCTCGCCTTCGGCGCCGTCGAGGTGGCCGAGGCGTGGACGCTCTCCGACCCCGACACGGCCGCGGCCAACACCGAGCAGGAGCCCGACCGGGTCGTACCCCGCTCCCAGCCCACCGACCTCGCTGACGACACCCTGACCGTGGTGCTGCCACCGGTGTCCTGGAACGCCGTGCGGCTCGTCCGTCCTCCCCGGTGAGGTCGCCCGAGGGTCACGGGGAACTGGTGGGTGCGGGTGTCGTCGTCCGGAACGGTTGGTCGCAGTGCTCCCAGTCGCGGAAGTCCTGGAAGCGGCTCCAGGCGCGGCGGGCGGTCTGGATGTTCCAGTCGGGGTCGAGCGCCTGCTCCTGGGTGCCGCCCAGTTCGCCGAGCAGCTTGTCCGAGAGCTGGAAGACACCCCAGTTGCGGGTGCCGTTGGTGTTGGTCAGCACGTGCAGCGGGTCGAGGAACGACTGGCAGCGCGCGATGCCCACGGCGCGGTCGGGCTCCTCGGGGAAGACCTCGCGGACGCGCCGCTCCACCTGCTCGGGTGACCAGGTGGCCATGGACGTGTCCTGCTCGTAGAGCGCCCGCTTGGTCGGCTCGTCCACCACGCCACGGGGTTGCAGGCCCGCCAGCACCTGGAACGCCGTGACGCGGCGCAGGGTCGCGGGGCCGAAGTCGCCGTCCACGGAGATCGTGGCGCCCGCCTTCGACAGCAGCGACTGGACCTCCCGCGCGCACTCGTCGTGCTGGCCCATGCTGATCACGGGCGGGCACGCGGGCGACAGCAGCATGGGCCCGTCGAGGGTGGTCACCGATCCGGGGTCGGTGTTCGACTGGAACCACCACGTGACACCGCCCGCCACCAGGACGACCACCACCGCGCCGATGAGCGCCCACCTCCGGCGCGCGGTCGTCCGCCTCGACGTCCGCTCCTGCTCGGCGAGGTCGTCCGGGGACTCGTCGACCTGCTCGACGGCGGGTTCCGGCTGCCCCCGCCGGACGGTGTCGGCCAGCGCCCACAGCCGGTGCAGCTCGTGCAGTTCCGACCGGGTGGCGCCGCACTCCTCGGCGAACCGCTGGATCGTGCCGAAGTTCGACGGGATCTTCGTTCCCGCACAATAGCGGTGAAGGCTCGAACCGCTGATGCCGGTTCGCTTCGCCAAAGCCTCATAGCTCCTATCGGTGCGGTTCTTCAGCATTCGCAGGAATGCTGCGAACTGCTGCTCCTCCGTTGATCGCGCCACGGTCCACCTCTCGCCGGTCCGTACCGGACGCGGCCGTCCCACACGCGTCCCAGCAGGTCCGTTGCCCGTGCACCGCGAGACGTGTCGACGCGTCCCAGCATCCCAAGGTACCCGCAACCCCTTGCCCAGCCGCTCGTTCCTGGCCGAGTCTTCCGCTGTGTCCGTTCAGCCCCGTGGGCAGGGGCGGGGGAGATGAGATATCCCGGACCGTCAGGAATAAACCACGAACAGGAGACCGTCCATGAGGAAAGCAGTCGCCGCCACGACAATGGCCGCGTTCGCCGTGCTCGGAATTGTTTCGGCCCCTTCCGCGGGTGCCGCGCCGAAGCCCGACCACGGTTCCGCGGGCACGCGGCACGCCACCTGCGGCAGAGCCGGCCCGAACCTGGAGAACCGGGTCGAGGTCGACGCGCCCCTGAGCGGCGCGGCCAGGCAGCGCAGCGGCTCGTCCACTGGCTGCGACGCGCCGGGAGCCCTCCAGCCGACCGACGACGCCCGCTACCACTGCTACACCAACGCCGACGACGGGTTCACCTGGACCTACCTCCAGAACCTGCGGACCGGCGTGCGCGGCTGGGTGCGCGACGACCTGCTCGACGTCAACCCCGACGGCACGAGCGGCAGCATCGAGCCGTGCGGCTTCTGATCCGGGGGCGCTGAGACCAACCACATCTGGGGGTACGGCCCCGCCGGCACGCGCCGGCGGGGCCGTTGGTCCAGGCGTCGACCACCCGAACCACCCGAGGAGGACAGGGCGGTCAGTCGCGCTCGGCGGTGGTCCGCAGCAGGTGCCACAGCGCGGCCACGTCGTCGGACGTGGTGGGTTCGGCGCCGATCGACACGCGCACCGACCACCGCCCGTCGAGCTTGGCCGGGGTGATGAAGGCCGCGCCCGAGCTGTTGACCTCGTCGACCCACGCCAGGGTGTGCGCGTCGAGCGCGGCGCCGTCGAGGACGTCGCCGTCCGGCGCCACCCAGGCCCGCGGTTCGTGGCGCAGCACCACCGTTTGCAGGGCCACCGGCGCCAGCACGCGCCACCCCTCGGCGGCCTCGACCTGCTCGGCCAGCGCGCGGGCGTTGGCGAGGTCGCGGCGCAGGCGGGCCTGGATCGCCTCCACGCCGTCGAGGCGGAGCTGGAACCACAGCTTGAGCGCGCGGAACCGGCGGCCGAGCGGGATGCCCCAGTCCTTGAACTGCGTCACCTCGCCGTCCACGGCGGACCGCAGGTAGGACGGGCCGGTCGCCATCACCCGCACCAGGTGCTGGGGGTCGGCGACGTACATGAGCGAGCAGTCGAGCACCGCGCCCATCCACTTGTGCGGGTTCCACGTGAGGGAGTCGGCGCCGTCGAGCCCGGCCACCAGGCCGCGCATCTCGGGGAGCAGGAGCGCGGAACCCGCCATCGCGGCGTCGACGTGCACCCACATCCCGTGCTCGCGGGCGATCGGGACGATCTCGGCCAGCGGGTCCACGGCCGTGGTGCCCGTCGTGCCGACGTTCACGACCACGGCGACGGGCCGCCGACCGTCCGCCACGTCCGCCGCGACCGCCTCGGCCAGTGCCTCCGGGAGCATCGCCCGCGTCCACGGGTCGGTCGCGACCACCCTGAGGTTGTCGGCGCCGAACCCCGCGAGCGCGACGGCCTTCGGGATGGACGAGTGCGCGTACTCGGTGGTGTAGACGGTCATCGGGGCGGGCTCGGCCTGGAGGCCGCCGCGCGTCTCGGAGTAGTCGGTGGCCCGCTCGCGGGCGGCGAGCAGCGCCACCAGGCACGCGGTGGAGGCGGTGTCCTGGATGACGCCGCGCCAGGACTCCGGGAGGCCGGTCAGCTCGCGCAGCCACCCGACGACGACCTCCTCCACCTCCGTCAGCGACGGCGCGGACTGCCACGTGATGCCCAGCGCGCCGAGGCCCGCGGTGGCGAAGTCGCCGAGCACGGAGCTGAGCGTCGCGTTCGAGGGGAACCAGCCGAAGAAGCTCGGGTGCTGCACCTGCGTGATGCCCGGCACGACCACGCGGTCGAGGTCGCGCAGGACCGCGTCGAAGGACTCCGGTGCGACCGGGGCCGAGGTCGGCAGCATCCCCGCCACGTCACCCGGCTTCACCCGTGACTGCACCGGCAGGTCCGGGATCCGCTCCCGGTAGTCGGCGATCCAGTCCACCAGCGCGTGCGCGGCCGTGCGGAACTCCTCGGGCTTCATGCGTCGTCCGTTCCCTGCTCCACCGCGCCGGTCCGGGCGGATCAGCGCACGCCGATGCTACAAACGGCGGCTCCCGCGCCGTGCGGGGGCGAGCGTCAGTTCCGCGCCGCCGGGTAGTCGAGGCCCGTGGACAGCAGGTCGAAGGCCTGGCCGATCAGCTCCGAGTCCGGTGCCTGGCGGCCGGTGGCCCGCCACGCCGTGATCACGGTCTGCACCGAGCAGAGCACGACCGACGCGACCAGGTGCGGTCGGGGGTCGGCGGTCGGGTCGACGCCCATCCGGACGCCGACCAGCCGCGCGACCTCGTCGAGCCGGGCGGCGCCCCGCTCGGTGCACGCGGCCATCAGCGCCGGGCTGGTGGAGATCAGGTCCTGCGTGCGCTGGTAGCGGTCCTGGTCCGAGTCCGCCTCGTAGGCCCGCACGACCTCGACGGAGGCCCGGCGCAGCCCGGTCAGCACCGGCACGTCGGCCGGTTGCGCGGCGAAGCTGTCGAGCATCGCGGTGATCTGCTCGTCCGCGAGCGAGAGGGCCACGTCCTCCTTGGAGGTGAAGTACCGGAAGAAGGTCCGCGACGAGACCTCGACGGCCTCGGCGATCTGGTCGACGGTCGTCGCGTCGAAGCCGTTGGAGCGGAACAGCGCGTACGCCGCGTCCGTCAGCGCCTCGCGCGTCCGCTGCTTCTTCCGCTCGCGCAGGCCGGGCTTGTCCACGCCGCCAGGGTACGGGTTCGCGACACGGTGAGCCAAGAGTCGTGCTCTGACTTTTGTCAGTTGACGACACTTGCTGAGCTCTGCCAGCATCGACCCATGCCGAAACCACCCGCGCCGACGTCCCCCTACTGGAAGCTCCACCGCGGGCTCGCGCGCCTCAACGAGTTCCTGTTCCGCAAGACCCGTGGCCGGGTCGGGGGCACCTTCCTGGGCGCGCCCGTGCTGCTGCTGGACCACGTGGGCCGCAAGTCCGGGCAGGCCCGCACCAATCCGCTGATCTACCTCGACGACGCGCCGCGGCTGGTGGTCGTCGCGTCGAAGGGCGGCTCGGACGCGCACCCGGCGTGGTTCCACAACCTGATGGCGATGTCGACCACGGAGGTGGAGCTGCCCGGCGGCGACCGCCGCCGGGTCCGGCCGCGCGTCGCCGAGGGGGAGGAGCGGGCCGCGCTGTGGGAGCGGTTGGTGGCCGTCTACCGGCCCTACTCGACCTACGCGACCTACACCGAGCGGGAGATCCCGGTGGTCGTGCTGGAGCCCGTCTCGCCGTGACCCTCGGGGTAGGTCGAGGTAATACCTGCTCGATTCCCCTTGTGCTGGAATGACTTCCTCCGCGGCGCCCTGCGTATCGTGGTCGTCGAAGGACGTGCCGGGGACCGGGAGGGGCTGGCGTGGGGCAGATTTCCGAGCGCATCGAGAAGATCCTGCGCCGGCGGGCGGAACGGCTCCCCGAGGTCCGCGCGGAACTCGCGAGGTGGCGGTCGGTCGCCGCGGACGTCACGTGGCTGCTGGAGCGGGACACCACCGCGGACGACCGGCTCCCCGCCCTGTCGGCCGAGGTGGCGCGGACGGTGGACGTGCTGTCGGCCGCGGAGTCCCGGTTCGCCAGGGACCAGGTCTGCGTGGGCGTGAGCGGTCGCGCCAGGGTTGGCAAGAGCACGCTGCTCCAGACCGTGTCCGGGCTGACCGAACAGCAGATCCCCACCGGGCCGGACGTGCCGGTCACCGCCGTGCGGAGCCGCATCGTCTGCTCCCCGCGCCGCCGGGCGGTCCTGGGCACCCACACGGTCGACTCGTTCCTGGCCGAGGTGGTCGCGCCGTACCACCGGGAACTGGGCATCGCCGAGGTGCCCGCGACGCTGGCGCGGTTCCGCGGGTGGGACTACCCGCGGCCGTCCGCCGAGGCCGTGGACCAGCACAGCTCGGTCGGCCTGCACGAGCGCCTCCGCCGGATGCGGGACTCGCTGGACTCCTACGCCGACCTGCTCACCGGGCGGGACGTCGAGGTGGACGTCGAGCACCTGCGCCCCTACGTGGCCTACCCGACCAACGCCGAGGAGAACGCGGGCACCGCCGACCGCCGGTACCTCGCCGTGCGCGAGGCCAGGATCGAGTGCCCGTTCCCGAACGAGGAGGTCGACCGGCTGACCCTGGTCGACCTGCCGGGGCTGGGGGAGCTGGCCGCGGACGCGGAACAGCGGCACGTCGCCGACCTGAGGCACGGGATCGACGTGGTGCTGCTGGTCACGGCGGCCAGCGCGGACAGCACCTACTTCGGCGCCGCCGACCAGAGGACCCTCGCGCTGCTCGACGTCGCCCGCGGGGACGTCCGCGGCCCCAAGGACTTCGTGCGGATCGTGCTCAACACCGGCAAGGAGCCCGAGCGGGTGGCGGTGCTGCGCGACCGCATCCTCGCCGACGTCAACGCGGGCGTCGACGGGCGGTACTACGAGGTGCTGGAGGCCGACCTGAAGGATCGGCGCGACGTCGACGGGTCCGTGCTCCTGCCGCTGCTGTCGGACCTCGCGGGCACGCTCGGCCGCATGGACGACGACGTGCTCGCCGCGGCGCTCGACCGGGCCGCGTCCACCGCCGAGCAGGCGGCGAAGGTGCTGGCCGCGCTGGAGGGCGGCTCCCGCGACCTCGCGCACAGCGCCGACGAACTGCTGGCGCGGGGCGCGAAGGAACTGCGCGAACGGGTGTCCTTCGCGCTGCGGGGCCTGGTCTCCTCGCTGCACGCGCGGGCCCGCGACGGCGGCGACGACAGCGACGAGTACGTCGACGCGGTCACGGACGTCTTCGACGGCATCCGCGCCTGGATCGAGGACGGCTTCGGCCGCGGAGCCGAGGCGTGGCGGTCCGCGGCGCTGCTGGAGGTCGGCGCGGAGGGCAACGCCAGCCCGTTCACCGCCGAGGAGATGAGCCGCCTGCGGGTCGAGGTCAGCAAGCGGTTCGGCGGCCTCGACACCTACTTCGACGCGCTGCTGCGGCAGACGTGGCGGCACGTCGCCGACGCGTTCGCCGACGTGCTGGGGCCGCTCGTGGGCGAGGTGGAGGGCGAGGAAGCCCTGTGGTCGTTGAAGACCCGGTTCGACCAGGCGTCCTGCCCGACGCTCGGCGGCGCGGTCGCGGACCTGCTCGCCACCCGCCTGGAGTACCGGACGCACCTGCACCCCGGGGTGCGCGCCGCCCTGGACGGCTTCAACCTGGAGGGCGTCGACCCCGTCACCGGCGACCCGGTGACCCGCCTGGTCGTGGGGGTCGGCCGCGAGGACGTGGAGGTGCTGGAGGCGCGCCTGGCCGAACTCACCGAGCAGGCCGCCTACGAGACCATGCTCGCCCTCCAGCGCGAGTCCGTGGTGCCCGCGCTGGTGCTGCACGCGGCCGTCGAGCAGTTCGAGGACGAGCTGATCCGGTCCGGCCGGTCGAAGGTCGAGTTCGCCCGGTTCGCCCGCACCCACCGCGACCTGCTGTGGCCCGAGGAGTCCGACCGGATCGAGGGTGCCCGCTCCCGCGCGGCCCGCGTCGACCGGCTGGTGGAGTCGATCTCCGGCGCGGTCGCCGGTAGGAGGAACCCGTAACCGTGGAACCCACGCGAGTCCTGTTCGAGATCGGTCTGCTGGGTCCGTCGCGGGTGGGCAAGACCTCGCTGGTCAGCTCCCTCTTCCGCGACGGCCAGCGGCTGCTGAAGACGTCCGGTGTCACCATCAGGGCGAACGACCGGGCCACCGAGGTCAAGATGCGCCAGCAGGCGAGGGCGCTGGACAGCCTCGTGCAGTCCCGCCGCTTCACACCGGGGGCGCTGGCCGCCAACCACACGACGGTCTCGTTCGAGCTGCTGCTCGACCCCGGCTCCGCGGAGGACACCGCGGAGGAGACCGGCATCGCCCTGCGCCTGCTCGACTTCCCCGGCGGGTGGCTCGACCCGGCGAACCGCTCGACCGCGCACGAGCAGGCGTGGAGCGAGGTGGAGGGGTTCATCGTCCGGAGCTCGGTGCTGGTCGTCCCGGTCGACGCGACCGTCCTGATGGAGGCGGTCACCGCCCCGCAGCGGGGCGCGGTGCCGCTGGTGCTCGACACCTACGACGTCGGCCAGGTCGCGCGCAGGTGGGCGCGCAGCAGGGCCGAACGGCCGGACTCCCCGGCGCTGGTGCTGTTCGTGCCGGTCAAGTGCGAGTCGTACTTCGCCGACAACGGCGGGCGCCACGACCGCGCGGACGAGCTGTTCGACCGCTTCCGGTCGGTCTACGGCGACGTGCTCGACGCCATCGCGGGCGAGGCGGAGCACACCGAGATGCTCTACGTGCCGGTCGACACCCTCGGGTGCGTCGAGCGCATGTCGGGCAGGTGGGTGCCCGACGAGGACACCCACCTCCGCTTCGAGGGCCGCTTCCTGGTGCGCTCCAGGCCCGTCCTGTCGATCCACGGCGTGGAGGACGTGCTCATCGCGCTGTGCAAGACCCTGCTGGCCGCCCGCAAGACGGCCGAGGAGCAGCACGTGCTGGCCACCGCGGAGGACGCGCACGCCGCCCGCGGCCTGGCCGAGCGCGACCGGGGCCTGGTGGGCAACTTCTTCCGCCTGGTCGACGAGCTGGCGACCGACGCCTACGGCCAGGACCGGGTGCTCGACTTCGTGGACCGCAGGACGTCCGTGCTGCGCGGGCTCGGGCTGCGCAGGTTCGGCGAGTACACGAGCGAGGTGCGCGCGGCCGACCGGCTGGACGGCGCGCACCAGCGGGCGCTGGAGCGGCTGCGCCTGCTCGACGCGGTGGTGGACGACTTCTCCGGCCGCTCCTACTCCAGCCGGGTGCGCAGCCCGCTGGCGGCCAGGGCGCACTGATGCGCGTCCACGTCATGACCCGCGGCGGGGGCCTGCGCCAGGAGTACGCGTTCCTCGGGGAGGCGCCGGGGGAGTCGTGGTGGCGGCGGTACGAGGCGGTCACGAACCTCCAGCTCCCGTCGCTGCTGGTCGAGTCCGACCGTGCGGGGTGGCGGCTCTACCTGGCCCCCATCGCGATGACGATGGTCGGTCCGGGCGGCACCTCGATCGGGCTGGTGCTCGTGCTGGAGGGCGAGCACGGCGATCCCGACGCCGACGTGGACCGGGTGCCCGCGCTGGTGCACCGCTGGCTGGACCCCGACCGGGGGTCGGCCGAGGTCGGCAGGACGTTCTCCGCCGCGTTCCCGCAGGACTCCGGGACGATCACGCGGTGGCGGGCCGAGGCGGGCGACGAGACCCGGCGGCTGGTGGCCCGCGGGTTCCGCACCGCCGTGCGGACGCTGCCCGCACGGGTGCCGCCCGCGTCGCCGGGTGCCACGACGGCGGAGCGCTGGGCGGGCGCGGTGGACGGGGAGGCGAGCCGCGCCGCGTTCGCCCACCGGGTCGGCGAACTGCTGCGCGGCGCGCGGGGACGGGCGGTGGTGGCCAACTACTGCCTGGAACCGGACGTCCACGACGGTCTGGCGGGCTACCCGGTGCTGGGTGAGCCCGCCGCCGAACCGCTGGCGCTGCTGGTGCAGCGCTCCGACGACAGCCTCGGCGACGCGCCGGTCGTCCTCCCGGTGAGCCGGGGAAAAGCCCCGTCCCGGCTGCCGGAACCGGAGCCGACCGCCGTCGCGCCGGCGGGAGTCGGGACGAGGCTCGTGGTGTCGGCGCTGCTGGTGGGGGTGCTGCTGCTGATCGGCCTGCTGACGATCTGGTGACCCGCGAGCCGAGGGACCTGTTCACCTTCGCCCCCACGTGGACGCGGGCCAGGGTCGTCGACGGCGGGAGGACCGAGGTGTTCCGGCTCGACGCGGGCGGCGGGCCGCTGTCGTGGACGCTGCGGGGCCCGGCCCGCCACCGCTGGAACGGCGCGGTCGTGACGATCTCCGCCTTCCGCAAGGGACTCGTGGCCAAGCACGCCACGACCACCGAGATCCCGATCCTCGGCGGCCTGGTCGACTCCCTCGTGCGCAAGACCGCCGAGGAGGTCCTGGACGTCGTCACCTGGCACGGGCGGCTGTCGATCACCTTCGCCGGGCCGGGACCGACCGTCGTCCTGGACGAGACGAGGCTGGGCCCGCGGGTGCAGCGCTGGACCGTCCCGCTCGGCCGGGTGCCCAGCACGCTGCTCGTGTTCGACGGCGACGCGGACCCCGGCTGACGCGCTACTCCTCCAGTTCGCGCAGACCCCGCCGCCAGCGCTGCTCGCGCTCGTCGGGGGTCTGCTCCCACCAGGGGGTGCCGCGCTCGCCGAGCGCCGCCTTCGCCACCTGCACACGTGCTCGCGCCGACGCCGGATCGGCACCGGCGCGCAGCGCCCGGCCCACGTCCCGGCGCGCGGCCATCAGCGCCGAGCGCAGCACGGCGGCCACGTCGTCGGGGAGGTCCGGGTCGGTGGCCCGCCAGCGGCGACCGGAGACGACGATGTAGCGCCCGTCCTCGGTCGTGGGCGGAGGCGCCTTCCGCGCCGCCCCGCCCTTCTTCCCGTCCACGGCTCCAGTGTCGTGGCTCGACGGGACTTCCGCAGTGCTCAGCCGCTGTGCGTGCTGCCGCTGCGGTAGTCGGTGTAGGTGTACGGGTTGTCCAGCACCTCGCTGGTCGGGACGTCCGGGTTCATGCCCCTGGCCCACGCCTCCTCGCCGAGCCGCGAGCGCAGGTGCTCGACCGTGCTCTCGACCGTCGAGCGGACCGCCGCGAGGTCGATGCCGACCAGTTCACCGTCGGCCTTCACGATCCGGCCGCCCACCAGAACGGTGTGGACGTCGGCGCGCTGGGCCTGGAACGCGATGTGGCCGTGCGGGTTGAGCAGCGGGAACGAGACGGGGGAGCGGTCGTTCTTCAGGAGCACGAGGTCGGCGGCCTTGCCGACCTCGACGCTGCCCAGCCGCGACTCCCGGCCCAGCGCGCGGGCGCCGCCCAGGGTCGCCCACTCCACCACCTGCTGGGCGCGCAGCGACGAGTGCGTGACCGTGTCGCCCTTCGCGTGCGCCTCCAGGTGCTCGCGGGAGCGGTCGGCGCCGAGGGTGGCGCGCATGGCGGAGAACAGGTCGCCGCTCCACCACACCGAGGTGTCCATGGACAGCGACACGGGGATGCCGTGGGCGCGCAGGGCCCAGGTGGGCGGGTAGCCCTGGCCCGCGCTCTGCTCGCTCTCCGTGGACACCGAGACGGAACCGCCGGTGGCGGCGATGCGGTGGTAGGAGTCCGCCGACAGGGACGCGCCGTGGACGTAGACCGTCTCGGGCGTCATGAAGCCGTGGTCGTGCATGAGCCTGATGCCGTCGTCGCCGGTGGCGCCCCACACGCCCGCGTGGGTGGTGACCGGGACGCCGAGGTCGCGGGCGACCTCGAACGCGGGCCGCTCCGGGAACGCCGGGTCGCCGGTCACGTCGAAGGCGAGCTGGAAGCCGAGCAGGTCGTCACCGGTCGTGCGGCGGCTGACGAAGTCGCGGAACTCGGGCGTCGCGGTCCAGTTCGCCGGCGCGTCCTGGATGTTGCCGTAGGCGAGCACGAACCGGCCGGGCACGGCCCGGAGGGCGTCGACGGCGGCGTCGGCGTGCTGCGTGGTCCGGAGGCCGTGCGACCAGTCGACGGTGGTCGTGACGCCCGCGTCCAGCGCCTCGACCGCGCCGAGCAGGTTGCCCGCGTGGACGTCCTCCGGCCGGAACACCCGGCCCCACTCCAGGTAGTACCAGACGAAGTACTGGGTCAGCGTCCAGTCCGCGCCGTAGCCGCGCATCGCCGTCTGCCACAGGTGGCGGTGCGTGTCGATCATGCCGGGCATCACGACGCCGCCGCTCGCGTCGACCTCCACCGTGCCCTCGGGTACGGGGAGCGCGGGGCCGATGGCGGCGATGTCGCCGTCGACCACCAGCACGTCGTGGTCGGTCAGCACGTCGTGGCGCGCGTTCACGGTCACCACCGTGCCGCCCCGGAACACGACCGGCCTGTTCGACGTCTCGGCGGGTGGCTGCGGCATCGTCGTCGCTCCCTCACTGTCCGGACAACTGTCCGACCAACGGTCATCGGGTTCTGGCGGTCACTCTGAACCTCCGCTCGACCAGTGTCAATGAGCGCGGGCGACCGACCTGCCGCAGGCTGGGGAGTCGCCTTGTCCGCATCGCGGACAGCGCGGGCTACGCTGGGTCGGATCAGCAGGTGGGAGGAGGCGCGTGGTGCCACGTGAGGGAACGGGTCCGGACTTCATCGAGGCGCTCGCGCGCGGGCTGGAGGTCATCGCGGTCTTCCGGCCGGGCTGCCCGGCGATGACGCTCGCCGAGGTGGCGTCCGCGACGGGCCTCGCGCGCCCCACCGCGCGCCGGATCCTGCTGACGCTGGAGGAGCTGGGCTACGTCCGCACGGCGGACCGCGGCTACTCCCTGACGCCGAGGGTGCTGGAGCTGGGCGTGGCGTACGTGCGGTCCATGGGCCTGTGGGACGTGGCGAGGCCGCACCTGGAGAAGCTGGTGGAGCGCACGAACGAGTCGTGCTCGATCGCCCAGCTCGACGGCTCGGACATCGTCTACGTCGCCAGGGTCTCCGTGCCCAAGATCGTGTCGCTGTCGGTGCAGATCGGGACGCGGTTCCCGGCCCTGGCGACGTCGCTGGGGAAGGTCCAGCTCGCGGCGCTGCCGCCGGACGAGCTGGACCGGGTGCTCGCCGAGCCCTCGCGCTCGGGCCTGGTCTCGCGGTGGCAGCCGGACCGCGCCGAGCGCGACGCCGCGCTGCGCGAGGTGCGGGCCCGCGGCTGGGCGCTCACCGACGAGCAGCTCACGCTCGGGATCCGCTCGATCGCCGCGCCGGTCCGCGACGGGTCCGGCCGGGTCGTGGCGGGCGTGAACGTGAACTGCCACGCCGCCGAGACCTCCGTGGAGCGGCTGGTCGAGCACCACCTGCCGCTGCTGCTCCAGACCGCGGGCGACATCAGCGCCGACTTCGCCCGGCTGGAGACCGTCCCGCACGTGACCGCGTCCGCCTAGCGTTGTCCGCTCGTCGGACATGTGTCCGCTAGATCCTTGACTAGTTCCCGTGCCAGTCGCACAATCCGTCCTGCGGACGCGTGTCCGCAGGACGGCGGGATAACTGCATGGTTGACACCGGAGTGCCGGAGACGTCGGCGGGCCCGCTGGCGGGCGTCCTGGTGGCGGACTTCTCCCGGATCCTCGCCGGGCCCTACGCCACGATGCTGCTCGCCGACATGGGCGCCTCGGTCGTCAAGGTCGAGGGGCCCGGGGGCGACGACACCCGCACGTGGACGCCACCGGTCCACGACGGCGTGTCCACCTACTACCTGGGCGTCAACCGGGGGAAGCGGTCCATCGCGCTCGACCTGCGCGACGCGGCCGACGTCGAGGTCGCCCGCGAACTGGCCCGGCGGGCCGACGTCGTGGTGGAGAACCTCAAGCCCGGCGGCATGGCGAAGTACGGGCTCGACTTCGAGTCGGTGCGGGAGGCCAACCCCGGTGTCGTGTACGCGTCGATCAGCGGGTTCGGCTCCGGCGCGGGCCGGGACGTGCCGGGTTACGACCTGATGGTGCAGGCGATCTCCGGGCTGATGAGCCTCACCGGAGACCCCGACGGGCCGCCGTTCCGGGCCGGGATCTCGGTGTTCGACGTGATGGCTGGCAACCACGCCGCGATCGGCGTCCTCGCCGCGCTGCGGCACCGCGACGCCACCGGCGAGGGCCAGCACGTCGAGGTCAACCTGCTCTCGTCGGCGCTGACCGGGCTGGTCAACCACAGCTCCTCCTACGTCGCGGCGGGCGTCGTCCCGTTCCGCATGGGCAACGCGCACCCGAGCGTCTTCCCCTACGAGGCGCTGCCGACCGCGGACAACGACCTGATCGTCACCGCCGCCAACGACGCGCAGTTCCGCAAGCTGTGCGGTGTGCTCGGCATCCCCGAGGTCGCCGACGACCCCCGGTTCGTCCGCAACGCCGACCGCACGCGACGCCGGGACGAACTGCGACCGCTGCTCACCGAGCGGTTGCGGACCAGGGGCGCGCTGGAGTGGTTCGACCTGCTCGTCGCGGCGGGCGTGCCGTGCGGGCCGATCAACACCATCGACGGCGGGTTCGCGATGGCCGAGCGGTTCGAGCTGGACCCGGTCGTCGTCGTGGGCGAGGGCGACCGGGCCGTGCCGACCACCCGCCACCCCATCCGCTTCTCCGCGACCCCCGTCGGCTACCGCCTGCCGCCCCCGCTGCTCGACGAGCACGGCGGGGAACTGCGGGCCTGGCTGGAGAAGGGGCGGGACGCGTGACCTACCCGACGGCGCTCGGCGCCTCCACCCCCACGACCATCACGCTGCTCGGCCAGGACCTCGCCGAGGACGTGATGGGCAGCGTCGGCTTCGGTGAGCTGGCGTTCTGGCTGGCCACCCAGCGCAGGCCGACGCCGGGGCAGACGCGGGTCTTCGAGTCCGTGCTCGCCGCGCTGGCCGACCACGGGTTCACCCCCACCGCGATCGTGACCCGCCTGACCTACCTGTCCGCGCCCGACTCCGTCCAGGGCGCGCTCGCCGCGGGCCTGCTCGGCGGCGGCTCCCGGTTCCTCGGCGTCACCGAGGACTGCGGCCGGTTCCTGCACGACGTGCTGTCCGGTGTGGACGGTGAGCTGCCCGTCGACGACGACGGCTGGGACGAGCTGGCCCTGACCGCGGTGCGCGCGCGGCGGGAGCGGGGGGAGTTCGTCCCCGGTCTCGGGCACCACGTGCACAAGGACGGCGACCCGCGCACGCCCCGGCTGTTCGCCATCGCCGCCGAGGAGGGGCTGCACGGCCCGCACCTGGCGCTGTTCGCCGCCATCGGCCGCGTGCACCCGCGGGTGCTCGGCAAGACGCTGCCGCTCAACGGCGCGGGCACCTGCGGCGCGGCGCTGGCCGACCTCGGACTGCCGCTGGAACTGCTGCGCGCCTTCGCCCTGCTGGCCCGCACGGCCGGGCTGATCGGCCAGCTCGCCGAGGAGATCAGGCACCCCGTCGGCAACGACATCTTCCTCTCGGTGGACCTCAACAACGCTTCCGTCCCACCGGATCCCCAGTCACCCGAGTCGAGCACCGGAGGTCGGCATGGCTGAACTGGTCGCGGTCATCGCGTCCACGCACCACCCGTTCTACTACCGCGCCAGCACCGCCACGGGGGAGGACCGGCCCCCGTTCGCGGACGAGTGGGTGCGCAAGGTGGAGGCGTTCCGCGAGACCCTCACGAAGGCGCGGCCCGACGTGCTCGTGATGGTGGGATCGGACCACTTCCACCAGCTCTGGCTGGACAACATGCCGCAGTTCCTGGTCGGCAAGGCCCCGTTCTACGACGCGAACTGGGCCAACGAGGAACGCGAGTTCGGCCTGCCGAGGATGCTCCTCAAAGGACACGAGGACCTGTCGGCGTACGTGCTGCGCGAGGGCATGGACGCGGGGTTCGACCTGGCGTTCTCCAACGAGCTGCGGATCGACCACTCCATCACGTGCCCGATCATCACGCTGCGCCCCGAGGCCGACCTGCCGATCGTCCCCGTCTACACCAACATCTTCGCCCCTCCGCTGCCGCAGCCGAAGCGGTTCGTGCAGCTGGGCAGGACGATCCGCCAGCTCATCGAGTCGTGGCCGTCGCACCAGCGCGTCGCGGTGATCGGCACCGGGCACCTCTCCCTCGAACTGGGCGGGCCCCGGCAGTTCGGCCCGCACGGCCCCGACCCCGAGTTCGACCGCAAGGCCGTCGAGTGGATCGCGGGCGGCGACATCGAGGAGTGCCTGGCCGAGGTCAGCCTCGACAGCCTGCACCTGCCCGGCAACGCCACCCACGGGTTCATGGACTTCATGCTGATGATGGGCGTCGCGGGCGACGGCCGGAAGGCCGACTACGTCGACACGTTCGACCTGTTCCACACGATGGAGGCCTACTTCACCTGGTACCCGGACGGCGGTGCGCGATGAGCAAGTACCTGCTGAACAAGTTCCTCTACACCGTCGACCGCGACCAGGACCTCGTGGAGCGCTACCGCGAGGACCCCGCGGGCACGGTCGCGTGGTGGGAGGACGAGCACGCGAACCGCATCCTCAACTGCGTCGTCGACGAGCGGTCGACCTGGCTGTCGTTCGAGGAGGCGGAGCGCGAGGCGCTGCGCTCCCACGACTACCCCGCGCTGTTCGCGATGGGCGCCCACCCGTTCCTGACGCTCACGCTGTTCATCGCGATGTTCGAACGCGACCACGAGGGCCTGGGCTTCCAGCTGGAGTACGCGCGGCGGCTGGCGCACGAGGCCCTGCCCTACCCCGACATCAGCACGTGAGGATGCGCGCGGCCGAGATCCGCCTGCCCGGTCTGCCCCCGGTCGTGGTCGACCGGGCGACGCCCCGCGCCGGGCTGGGCGAGGTCGTGGTCCGGGTGCTGGCCGCGCCGATCACGCCGCTGGACGTCCTGTGCGCGGGCGGGAGGTCCTACCACGGTGTGCCGCGCACGCCCTACGTGCCGGGCGTCCAGGGCGTGGGCACGGCCGAGGGGCGGCTGGTGTGGTTCCCCACGGCGGCGGGCATGGCACCGGAGGACGGCAGCATGGCCGACGCGGTGGCCGTGCGCCGCGCCGACCTGGTCGACCTGCCCTCCGGGGCCGACCCGGTGCTGGTCGCCGCGGCCGGGCTGTCGGCCGTGGCCGCGCACATGGCGCTGACGTGGCGCGGCGGGCTGGTGGCGGGGGAGCAGGTCGTCGTGCTCGGCGCCGGTGGTGTCGTGGGGCAGGCGGCCGTGCGGCTGGCGCGCCTCGCCGGAGCGCGTCGGGTCGTCGCCGCCGCCCGGTCCGCGACCGCGCGGACCCGTGCCGCCGCCGCGGGCGCCGACGCCGTGGTGGCGCTGGACACCGACGACCACCCCGAGCTGGTGGGCCGCTTCCTCGCGGCCTGCGACGGCTCGGCCGACCTCGTGCTCGACCCGCTGTTCGGCGTTCCCGCCGCGGCCGCCGCCCACGTGCTGCGGCCCGGCGGCCGCATGGTCACGCTCGGGGCGAGCGCGGGGTCGACGTGCCCGCTGGACGCCTCGGTGCTCTACGGCCGGTCCCTGAGGCTGCTCGGGTACACCAACAAGGAGCTGACCGCCGCGCAGCGGGCTGAGGGCATCGGTGTCGTGGCGGGCGCGATCGTCCGCGGCGAGCTGTCCGTGACGCACGAGGCCGTGCCGCTGACCGAGGTCGCCGCGGCGTGGGAGCGGCAGGCCGAGGGCCGGGTCGGCGGCCGGATGGTGCTGGTCCCGTGACCGCGCGGGCGGCCGCCGCTTGACGGCCGAGGAAGAAAGTGGTTGATTACTTACTTGTGACCACTCGCACTTCCTGACTCATCGGTGATGCCGTGAACTGGGCATTCATCTGGGTTGGAAAGTAAGTGGTCAACCGCTTACTAAGCATGGGAGACACCGTGTCCGCTCCGCAGACCACCGACAGCGTTCGAACCACCGCCCAGCGGACGTTCCGGACCCACCTGGAGCACCTGGCCGCCGGGCGGACCGCCGAGTGGGCCGAGCTGTTCACCGAGGACGGGGTGCTGGAGTTCCCCTACGCCCCGAAGGGCTACCCGAGCCGGGTCGTGGGCCGGGAGGGCCTGGCCGGGCACCTGAGGGGTTTCTCGGAGAACTTCCGCGTCGACTTCACCGACCTGCGCTTCCACGAGACCGTCGACCCCTCGCTGGTCATCGCGGAGCTCAAGGGCACGGGGGTCGCGCTGGCGACCGGTCGGCCCTACGACCAGACCTACATCTGCGTGGTCGAGACCGAGGGTGGCAGGATCAGCCGCTACGTCGACTTCTGGAACCCGCTGGTGGTCGCCGAGGCGCTCGGCGAGGGCTGACGCGGCCCGCGCACGAGAGTTGGTCGAGCACATGGACAGCGGCACGCGACAGCGTTCCACCGCCGAGCAGCGCCGGGCCACGGTCCTGCGCACCGCGATCGAGGCGTTCGCGGAGCGCGGGTACTACGGGACCTCGACGATGGACGTGGCCAAGGCCGCGGGCATCTCGCAGGGCTACCTGTACCGGCTCTTCAAGGACAAGGAAGCGCTGTTCGCCGCGCTGGTCGACCACTGCTCGGACCTCCTGCGCGAGTCCGTGGCCGCCGCGGCGGCGTCCGCGCCGAGCACCGACCCGGAGGACGTGCTGCGGGCGCTGACCGCCTCCTACGACGAGGTCATCGCCGACCGGGCCCTGCTGATGATCCTGGTGCACGCCCAGTGCTGCGCGGCCGAACCGGTCATCGGCGAGGCCGTGCGCCGCTGCTACGCCAAGCAGGTCGAGCACGTCCGGGCGGTGTCCGGTGCCTCCGACGAGCAGATCCGCCGGTACTTCGCGGACGCCCTGCTCAGCAACGTCGTGGTGGCGATCGACGCCACCGCGGTCGACGCTCCCTGGGCGCGCACGCTGCGCACCTGACCGCGGCGCTCACAGGCCCAGGACGCCCGACGTGCGCGATCCGGGGCGGGGCGCGTGACGTCCTCACCTCCCACCAGGACCTCGCCGCGGGGCGGCCGGACAGCGGGTCGACCAGCGTGGTCCTGCCGGAGCCGTTCGGTCCGACCGGACCGACCAGCTCGCCCTCCCGGACGTCGAGGGTGGTGCCGCCGAGCGCCCTCGGCTCCACGATCCGCCTCCGGCGGCAGGCTACGGTTCTGGTGAGCGGAGCCAGAGGCGTCTGGAGGCGGCATGTCGATCGAGGACGAGTACGTCGAACCGGTACGGGTGGAGCAGGAGCACCGGGACGACGCCGTCGTCGTCCGGGTGGCCGGACAGGTGGACACCTCCACCGCCCCGGTCCTCGGCGACGGGCTGGCCGCGGCGTTCACCGCCGCCGCGCGAGGCGGGCTCCCGGTGGTGGTCGACCTGACCGCCGTCGACTTCCTCGCCTCGGTCGGGCTGTCGCTGCTGGTGCAGCACCACCAGATCGGCGAACGGCAGGGCACGCCGCTGCGCGTGGTCGCCCCGGCCCGCAACCCCCTGCGCGCGCTGCGGGCCACGATGCTCGACGAGGTGCTCCAGCTGTACGCGAGCGTGCCCGAGGCGTTGGCCGCCACGTCCTGAGCCGCCGTGCGCCGTCGGCACGGAGGAAGGCATGGATCATGCCGCGAACGGGTAGACACCGACCAGGTCGTGAGCGATCGAGGTGTGGTCTGGGGCCGGTCCGCGAGCGGTGCACTGTGGTGGACGTCCGAGAGTGCGACGGGAGAAGGAATGCGCTTGCAACCCGACTCGGCCTCGCCGGGTCCGCTGGACGAGGTGCGGAGCGCCCTGCTGGGGCTCACCAAGGCGCTGGACGGCGACGAGGACTTCCAGGTCCTCCTCCAGAGCGCGTGCGAGCAGGTGGTGACGGCGCTGCCGGAGGTGCGGCAGGCGACCATCACCCTGCTGGACCACGGGAAGGCCCGCACCGCCGCGGCCACCAGCGACCTGGTGCAGAGGCTCGACCAGGACCAGTACCGGATCGGCGACGGCCCGTGCCTGCACGCCTCGCGCACCGGTGAGCTGGTGCGGGCGACCGCTCGGGAGGCGATCGACCGGTGGCCGGACTTCGGTCGGGACGCCCACGCGGCCGGGTTCGGCAGCTTCCTGTCGGCGCCGCTGGTCGTGGAGGAGGGCTTCTCGGGCGCCGTGAACTGCTACGGCGCCTCCGACGGGGGTTTCGTCGAGCTGGACGGGCAGGCGCTGGCGCTCTACTCGACCGCGGTGGAGGCGATCCTGCGCGCGCACCGCCAGTACGCCCTGGCCAAGGAGAACGCCGAGCACCTGCGCCGCGCCCTGGCCTCGCGAGCGGTGATCGACCAGGCCAAGGGCGTCATCATGGCGGTCCGGCGGGTCGACGCCGACTCGGCGTTCCGCATCCTGGCCGAGCAGTCGCAGCGCCAGAACAAGAGGCTCCACGAGGTCGCCACGCAGTTCATCGCGGAGGTCAGCAGGCCCGTGGGCTGAACCCCCGCGGCGAACCGGCCCCGCCGCGGGTTTCACCAGGTGACCGGGAGCGCGGTCACCCCGTGGACGTCCGCCCCCTCGCGCAGCGGGACGTCCTCGGCGGCGACGGCCAGGCGCAGCCGGGGGAACCGGGCCGCCAGTGCGGGGAACGCCACGCGCATCTCGACCCGCGCCAACTGCCTGCCGAGGCAGAAGTGGGGGCCGTGGCCGAAGCCGAGGTGGCCGACGGCGGCGCGGTGCGGGTCCAGGACGTGGGGATCGGTGAACCTCGCCGGGTCGCGGTTGGCCGCCGCCACCGCCAGCACGACGGTCGACCCCGCCCCGACCACGTGGCCGTCGAGTTCGACGTCCTCCAGCGCCACCCGCGCGAGGACGGGCACGACGGTGAGGTAGCGCATCAGCTCCTCCACCGCCGTGTCGACCACGTCCGGACCGCCGCGCAGCGCCGCCCAGCGCTCGGGCCGCCGCAGCAGCGCGAAGGTCCCCAGCGCGATCACGTTGGCGGTGGTGTCGAGGCCCGCCGCGAGGAGCAGACCTCCCACGGCGGCCAGTTCGTCGTCGGTCAGGTCGGTCGTGGTGAGTTCGCTGAGCACGTCGTCGGTCGGTGCGGCGCGCTTCGCCGTGACCAGGTCGCGGACGTAGCCGCTCAGCGACTCGAACGCCTCGTGCTTGCCCTCCGGCGCGGTGTCGGTCCCGAACAGCCTGGCGGCGTCGGCCTGGAAGCGCCCCCGGTCGGCGTACGGGACGCCGAGCAGCTCGCAGATCACCGTGGTGGGGATGGGCTGGGCGTAGGCGGTGACGAGGTCGATCGGCCCGCCGTGCCGCTCCATGGCGTCGAGGTGCTCCGCGGCGACGAGTTCGATCCGCTCGGTGAGCTGCGCCATCCGGCGCGTGGTGAACCTGCCCGCCACCAGCTTCCGGTACCGGGTGTGCTCCGGCGGGTCCATCTTGAGGAAGTCGCCGGGCCGCGCGGGCGGCGCCGTCACACCCTCGAACCCCGGCAGCGGCGAGTGCTGGAGTTCGCCGCGGCTGCTGAACCGCGGGTCGGCCAGCACCTGGCGCACCGTGCCGTAGCCGGTGGCCAGCCACCCGTCGTGCCCGTCCGGGAAGCGCAGCGGGGTCAGCGGGGCCGCGGCGCCGATGCGGGTCAGCTCGGCAGGAGGGTCGAACGGACAGCCCGGCGTCCGTCCGGTGGGCAGGTCGACGGCGGACTCGATCATGGTCTCCCTCGTTCGTCCGCGGAGGCCGCCGGGTGCCCGGCGACCGGCTCCGAACATTAGGGACGGGCCGAAGACCGATCCACCGGCAAAGCTCGTCGCCAGGAGGGTTCGCGCTGGTGGTGGTCGTGATCGCCGATTGCAACGACCGTGCCGATTAATGCTCTGACAGGTGGTCGCGTTGCAATGGTCCTCGACGCCCGCACATACTGGCGGCGACGGAGCGGGGGTGCTGGGCGGATGCCAGGACGCAGGCTGACCGGCGCCGACCGGCGGGAGATCGCCGCGGGGTTGGCGCGCGGGCTGGACTACGCCGGGATCGCCCGGCTGCTGGGCCGCCCCACGTCCACGGTGAGCCGCGAGGTGGCGCGCAACGGCGGACCCGGCCGCTACCGCGCGGACCTGGCGCAGCTCGCCACCACCCACCGGGCCCGGCGCAGGCCCCGGCCGCAGGCGGTGGCGCGGCGCGTCGGCGAGCACCGCGGCCTCGCTCCCGAGCTGGCGGCGGCGTTCGTCGCCGACTTCACCGCGGCGCTCGTCGCGACCGGCCTGCCGCGCACCGCCGCCGGTGCCCTGGCGTGCCTGTCCACCTCCGAGACCGGCAGCCGCACGGCCGCCGAGCTGGCGCGGGAGCTGGGGGTCAGCGCGGCCACCACCTCCCACGCCGTCGGCCTCCTGCTGGAGCAGGGACTGGTCCGCCGCGAGCGCGAGACCGGGAGCAGGCGCTACCGCTACTCCGTCGACGAGGACGCGGGCTTCCGCTCCGCCGTCGTCGGCGCCCGTGCCAACCAGCGGCTCGCCGCGACCGCGCTGCGCGGTGCCGACGTCTTCGGGACCGACACCGCCGTCGGGGCCAGGCTCGCGGCGGCGGGCCGCCTCCTGGACCACGTCGGCGGCGACATCATCCGGTCCGCGCGGCACTGGCGGGCCGTGATCGGCGGGGAACTCGGCGGGCCGTTCCCCGGCTCAGGGGGTCGGCCGGGACACCTGGTAGTGGCCGATGAGCCAGGCGCCGTCGACCCGCCGCAGGACCACGCCCAGGAGCACCGCCAGCGCCGGTCGGTCGGTGAAGCCGAAGTCGACGGCGACGTAGCCGAGCACGACGTCCTCGGCGAGCCGTCGGACTTCGAGCACCCGGTGGTCCGCGGTCAGGCCGAGCGGCTGGCCGTCGTAGTACGCGGCCACCCCCTCGCGCCCGACGGAGTAGGGGCGCAGGCCCTGGAAGACCGCGTCCTCGGTGAAGGTGGCGGCGACCCGCTCGGGGTCGTGCGCGTCGACGCCCGCCTTCCACTCGTCGAGCACCCCGGTCAGGATGTCCTCGTCGTTCATGGTCCTTCTCCGTTCAGAGGTCGCGCGCGAGGTCGGTGAGCGTGTCGGCCGCGGGCCGCGGGCGCACCTGCCGGTAACCGGTGCCCGCCCACAGGTTGACGTGCTCGGGGTCGCCCGCGGCGGTGGCCGCCGCGCGCATCGGCCTGGTGAGGTGGTGCAGCGCCGGGTAGCCGGACGGCGCGTGGTCGTGGTGGGCGGCGGTGAAGAGGTTCGGCACGGCGCGGGCGGGCCGTCCGGTGAAGGCGCGCGTGACGACGGTGTCGCCGCGGTCCGCGCCGAGCAGGGCCGCGCGGTGCGCGGCGGACGTGCCCGCCTCCGGCGCGAGCAGCAGCGCCGTGCCGACCAGGACGGCCCGCGCGCAGCAGGTGATCATCGCCGCGACCTCGGCGGGGTCGACGACACCGCCCGCGGCGATCTTGGGCAGGCCCGCCGCGTGGTTGACCTCGGTGAGGAGTTCGCGCAGCGGCTTCTCCGGCGGGATCCGGTCGGGCGTCAGGGTCCCGGAGTGGCCGCCCGCGGCCGAGGCCTGCACGACGAGCGCGTCGACGCCCGCGTCGACGGCCCGCAGCGCCTCGTCGGCCGAGGTCACCGTCTGCACCAGGACGCTGCCCGCCCGGTGCAGCGCCGCCACCGCGGCGGCGTCGGGCAGCCCGAAGGTGAACGAGACGACCGGGACGGGGTGGTCGAGCAGCAGGTCGACCTTGTCGCGCCAGTGGTCGTCGTCCTCGACCGGCTCCGGCGGGACCGCGGCACCGAACCGCTCGGCGTCGGCCCGCACGGCGTCGCGGTAGCGGCGGTAGGCGGCCCTCTCGACCCGGACCGGGTTCGGGGCGAACAGGTTCACCCCGAACGCGCCCGTGGCCGACCGCACGGCCGCGATCTGCTCGCCGAGCTGCTCCGGGGTCCGGTAGCCGCCCGCCAGGAAGCCGAGCGCCCCGGCCGAGGCCGCGGCGACGACGAGGTCGGGCGTCGTCGGTCCGCCCGCCATGGGAGCGGCCAGCACCGGCAGCGCCACGCCGAGGTCGTCCAGGAAGCTGGTGCCCATCGGTCTCCTCCTCCCCGCCCTCCTCGGGCCGGGTCGTGAACTGTCCTAAAACGACGGTAGGCGTGCGCTGTCCGCGGCGGAAATGCCTGGTGCGGTGCACCTATACTCACCGGTCATGGATGTCGAGCTGCGTCACCTGAGGGCGTTCGTCGCGGTGGCCCAGCAGCTCTCCTTCACCCGTGCCGCCGAGCAGATGCTGATCACCCAGCCCGCGCTGACGCGGACGGTCAAGCAGTTGGAGGCCGTGCTGGAGGTCAGCCTGCTCGACCGCGACTCCCGCCACGTCGAGCTGACCGCCGTGGGCGCGGAGTTCCTCGAACGGGCTCAGCAGGTGCTCGTCGCCGTGGACCAGGCGCTGGCCTCGACGCGCGAGCGGGTGACCGTGCGGATGGGGTTCAGCTGGCTGCTGCCCGATCCGTGGGCCCAGGGCACCCTGACCCGCTTCGAGCGGGCCACCGGGAGCCGGGTGTCGCTGGTGCGGGTGGACGACCCCCTCGTCGGGGTCGTGCAGGGCCGGATCGACGTCGCCGTCGTGCGCGGCCCGGTCGACGGCGGCTCACCCGCGCGGGTCGTGCACCTGTTCGACGAGGTGCGCGTCGCCGTGTGCTCGGCGGACTCCGACCTCGCCGACGCCGAGCAGGTGCGCTGGGACGAGGTCGGCCGGTGGCCGCTGGTGGTCAACACCGTCAGCGGCACCACCGGACCGTGGTCGTGGACCGGCGGCGGCCGTCCGACCGAGGTCGTCGAGACCCACAACTTCGACGAGTGGCTGGAGTCGGTCGCGGCGAACCGGGGCATCGGTGTCGTGCCGGAGGTGGCGATGCGCCGCAACATCCACCCCGCCGTGCGCTTCATCCCGCTCATCGGTGCCCCGTCCAGCCCCGTCTCGATCGCGTTCCTGCCGGACCGCCTGCCCCGGCTGATGCGCCGGTTCGTCGAGGCGGCCGTCGACTCCGCCCGCGACCGCGGCTGACGTCGTGCCCGCGGGTCAGTGGCCCGCGCTCTGGCCGCCGTCGACGTGCAGCACCTCACCGGTGACGAACGGCGCGTTCTCCAGGAAGAGCACGCCGTCCACGACGTCGTCGATGGTCCCCATGCGCCCCACCGGGTGCAGGCTCGCCATGGCCGCGTGCGTCTCCGGGGCGTGCATCGGCGTGCTGATGATGCCGGGGGAGATCGCGTTCACCCGCACGCCCCGCGTGGCCAGCTCGATGGCCAGCGACTTGGTCGCGGACTGGAGGCCGCCCTTGGTGAGCGAGGCCAGCACCGACGGGACGCTGCTGTTCGCGTGGTCGACCAGGCTCGTGGTGACCTGCACGACGTGACCGCCCCCGCCCTGCCGCAGCATCTGGTCGACGGCGAGCTGGGTCGTGGTGAAGAAGCTGGTGAGGTTGACGCCGATCGCGGCCCGGTAGTCCTCGTCGGTGTACTCGGTGAACGGCTTGGCGATGAAGATGCCCGCGTTGTTCACGAGGGTGTCGACGCGGCCGAACTCGCGCACCGCGGTCTCGATGACGGCCCTGGCCACGGCGGGGTCGGAGATGTCGCCCGCCACGGTGACGTGGTCGGGCTCGGTGGACGGGGCGATCGAGCGCGAGTTGGCGACGACCGCGAAGCCCGACTTGCGGTAGGCCTCCACGAGTGCCGCGCCGATGCCCTGCGAGGCGCCGGTGATGACGGCGACCTTCTGGATGCTGTTCGTCATGGTGCTGTCCGTTCCGGTGTGGTCTGGGCTGTTCGCCTGTCACCACAAAAGCTAGGCGCGTCCGGAAAGCCTGTGAAATGCCTGCTCCGGCGGATCGATGCCTCCCGGTAATGGATCACCGGGTCCACACCGGACTCGGCGCGGTCACGCCGCGGGCGTCACCGCCCGGTGCCGGTGGCGAACGAACCGACGTAGGCCAGCGCGGCGTTCATCGACGCTTCGAGCGGCGCGACCTGGAGCATCGTCTGCGAGAGCAGGACACCGCCCTGCAACGCCGCGAGCAGCGACAGCGCGAGTTCCTCCAGGTCGGCGTCGGCCCGCAGCTCCCCGCGCTCGCGCATGGCCCGCAGACCCCCGAGGATGAGGTCCTTCCAGCGCGGGAAGCCGTTGGCGAGGTCGGTGCGGGACTCCTCGTCGCGGACGCTCAGCTCACCGGCGAGGGAACCGAGGTTGCAGTCGCCGCGGCTGCCGTTCTCCCGCTGCCGCTCGATCGCGGCGTCGGCCCACGCGCGCAGCGCCTCGACGCTGTCGAGCGCGGAGATCCTCGGCTGGTCCGCCCGCACGATCGCGTCGGCCTGCCTGGTGATGACCGCCCTGATCAGCGCCTGCTTGCTGTCGAAGTAGTGGTAGAGCTGCGATCCGCTCACCCCGGCCGCCGCGCGCACGTCCACGATGCCGGTGCCTGCCACGCCGTTGCGGGCGATGAGCTCGGTCGCGGCCTCGATGATGCGGTCCCTGGTCGCCCTGCCCTTCGGGTCAGGCGGCGCGGCTTCGGTGGTTCGCCCACGGCCGCGACCCGGAGCGGGGCGCCCGGCTCGTCGAGGAGGTCGGCGAACGCGGCGGCAGGACCCGGTGCGTGACCGCGGACCTGGCCGACGCCGACGAGGTGCGGGCTCTCGCCGCCCACGCGGGCGACGTGGACGTCCTGGTAGACGACGCGGGCATCCACGCGTTCACCAGCACGCCGGACACCACCGCCGACGGCTTCGACCGGCACTTCGCCGTCAACACCCGCGCACCGCTCCTCCTGGTGGGCGCTCCCGTCCCCGCCGTGGCCGAGCGCGGGCACGGCACCGTCGTCGACATCACCTCGACCGCGGCGACGTCCTCGCCGCGTCCAGCCGGGTCCGCGCGCGCTCGGAGCTGGGGTGGAGGCCCGACCGCGGCGACGTGCTCACTATGGTCGGTGAACCCCGCCGACGGGACCTGGCCGTTCCGCCGGTCACCGGGGTGTCCTGGGAGGACGGTGGGTGGTCCGGACTCACCGGCTCAGCGACGTCTCCTGCTCCATGTGCGACAGCTTCTCGGGGTTGCGGACCGCGTAGATGCCGGTGATCAGACCGTCGTCGATGCGGATCGCCAGCACCGTGTCCACCTCCCCGTCCCGGTGCAGGACCATCGCCGGGTGGCCGTTGACCTGCGCGGGGCGCAGCCACGCCGCCGCGTCGCGGCCCGGCCCCGAGGTGAGCAGGCGGGCCACCTTGAGCGCTCCCACGATCGGCCGGGGAACGGCCTGCCTGACACCGCCGCCGTCACCCACGAGGACGACGTCCGGCGCGAGGACGTCGAGCAGCCCCTGGAGGTCGCCGGTCTCGGTCGCCCGCTGGAAGGCCTCGAACGCGGCTCGGGTCTCGGCGGGGGAGACGGCCCCGCGCGGTCGGCGCTCGGCGACGTGCGCCCGCGCCCGGTGCGCGATCTGGCGCACGGCGGCCGGGGTCTTGTCGACGGCGTCGGCGATCTCGTCGTACCCGAGGTCGAACACCTCGCGCAGCACGAACACCGCCCGCTCGGTCGGCGCGAGCGTCTCCAGCACCAGCAGCATCGCCATCGAGACGCTGTCGGCCAGCTCGACGTCCTCCGCCACGTCGGGCGCGGTCAGCAGCGGCTCCGGCAGCCAGGAGCCGACGTAGGACTCCTTGCGCCTGCCGAGCGCGCGCAGCCTGTCCAGCGCCTGGCGGGTGGTGATCCGGACCAGGAACGCGCGTCGGTCCCGCACGGTGTCGAGGTCGACGCCCACCCACCGGAGCCAGGTCTCCTGGAGCACGTCCTCCGCGTCGGCCGCCGAGCCGAGCATCTCGTAGGCCACGGTGAAGAGCAGGTTGCGGTGGCTGAGGAACGCCTCCGTGGCGGGGTCGGGGCGGTCGTCGGTCTCGGTCCGCGCCGTGTCGGGCATGGGGCAGCTCCTCTTCGCTCTCACCGGTGTCACCCGCCAGACGCCGCTCACCACCGTTCCGTGACACCCGCGCCGCATGGCGCTCGTCACGCCACCGCGCTGTCACGGCGGGAGCGCCGCGGACGACTCGTGGTCGACCGATCGCACCACCACGAGTGAGGACGAAGCCATGGACGCCCGCATCGACCTGTTCCACAACGAGACCGCCGCGAGGTTCGGCAAGCGGTTCGCCAACGCGAGCCTGGTCATCGTCCAGTCGGCCCTGCCGAAGACCACGCAGGAGCTGGTGTCGCTGCGCGCCAGCCAGATCAACGGCTGCGGCTTCTGCGTCGACATGCACACCAAGGAGGCCTCGGCCGCGGGCGAGACGGCGGTCCGGCTCAACCTGGTCGCGGCCTGGCGCGAGGCCACCGTGTTCACCGAGGCCGAGCGGGTGGCGCTCGCGTTCGCCGAGGAGGGCACCCGGCTCGCCGACACCCACCACGGCGTGTCCGACGAGACCTGGGCGCGGGCGCGCGAGCACTACGACGACGACCAGCTCGCCGCGCTGATCTGCCTGGTCGGCCTGATCAACGCGGCCAACCGGATGAACGTCATCGCGCGCAACCCGGCGGGCTCCTACGAACCCGGCGCGTTCGACGCCATGAGGGGCTGACCGCCGTTCGCGGCCGGGCCCACCTCGGCCCGTTTGGCGCCCGCGCACCGGGGTAGACCGGCGGTGAGGTCCTGTCCGCGTTCCGCACAGCGAGGAGTGCCATGTCACGCGCCGTTCTCCCGTCGGTCGGTGTCGAGGTGGAGCTGAGCTGCCGGGTGTCCGGCGCGGCGGTCACCCTGCGCTCCAGGCCGGTGCTCGTCGACCTCGTCGGCGAGTGCCGCGTCCGGGTGGAGGAGGGCTCCGGTGACTCCGTCGGGACCCGGCTGGTCGGTCTGCGGTTGACCGGCGACCTGCCCGACGCGGGCGGCCCCGAGGACGGCGGCACCATCACCCTGGAGCTGGAGGACAGCGCCGCCGGGGTGCTGCGGCCCCTGCCGGACGCCCCGTCGCGGTTCGCGAACGAGCTGGTGGGGGCCTTCACGCTGACCGTCGTCCAGCCGGACAGCACGGTCGGCGCGGTGGGGCGGCACCCCGTCCGGCTCAGCGCCGCGCGGACGGCCTTCCCGCCCGAAGGCGACGAGTACGCGCTGGCCGAACCCGTCGAGTTCGCGCTGCCCGACGTCCCCGACGTGACCATCGCGACGGTCGAGGAGCTGGTCGTGCGCCTGCGCGTGACGTGAGACGGCCGAGGCTCGTGTGGCGGTCGGCGGCGCGCGGTGCGAGGGTCGCGGGGTCCGTCCGATCCCGCTGGGGAGGCGCACGAGCAGATGAGCCGGGCAGAGGAGCGCGACCAGGACCGGTGGAGGCGCAACCTCAACGAGCTGCTCCAGGAGCTGCGGGTCGCCCAGGCCGGTGTGCAGATCCTGTTCGGCTTCCTGCTCACCATCGTGTTCACCGACCGCTACCAGGAGGTCGACCGGTACGTCAGGGCCACCCACCTGGTCACGGTCCTGTTCGCCGCCGCGTCGGTCGCGCTGCTCACGGCCCCGGTCGCGTGGCACCGGGCGCTGTTCCGCCGCGGCAGGCGCGAGGACGTCATCGAGGTTGCCCACCGCTTCACCGTGGTCGGCCTCGGCACCCTGGCCTGCGCCATGACCGGCACCGTCCTGCTGCTCGGTGAGGTCGTCGTCGGCGGGTGGGTCGGGATCGCGTTCGGCGTCGTGGCGGGTGTCGGCTTCGCGACGCTCTGGTTCGTCCTCCCGCTCCGCGAACGCGGACGGGACGGCATCGACGCCCCCGACGACCCGGACTTGTCGCACCCGACCAAGCGGGAGCCGCCAAGTCATCCGTGACGACGAACACATCGGTCCGCTTCGTTCCTAGCATCATCGTGCATGGGCAACCTTCACGAGGTTCACGCTTGGCTCGACGAGCGGCTTCCGTCCCTGCTCGCCAAGCACGATGTACCGGGTGCGGCGTGGGCCGTGCTCCAGGGCGACCAGGTGGTCGACGGTGCCGCGGGCCTGCTCAGCAAGGCGACCGGGGTCGAGGCGACCACCGACTCCGTCTTCCAGATCGGGTCGATCACCAAGCTCTGGACCAGCACGCTGGTCATGCAGCTCGTCGACGAGGGCGCGGTCGGGTTGGACGAGCCCATCCGGACGTACCTGCCGGAGTTCCGCGTCGCGGACGAGGACGCCGCCCGGCGGATCACCGTGCGGCAGCTGCTCAACCACACCGCCGGGTTCGAGGGCGACATCTTCACCGACACCGGGGTCGGTGACGACTGCGTCGAGAAGTACGTCGCGACGCTGCACGGCGTGCCGCAGCTGTTCCCGCCCGGCGAGCGGTTCTCCTACAACAACGCGGGCTACTGCGTGCTCGGCAGGCTCGTCGAGGTGCTGCGCGGCAAGTCCTACGACGCCTGCCTGCGCGACCACCTCATCACGCCGCTGGGGCTCACCCACGCGGCGACCGGGCCCTACGAGGCGATCATGTTCCGCGCCGCCGTCGGCCACGTCGAGCTGGAGCCGGGCGCGGGCTACGTCCCCGCTCCGGTGTGGGCGCTGGCGCGGTCGAACGCACCGGCGGGCTCGACGCTCGCGATGCGGCCCCGCGACCTGGTCGCCTTCGCCAGGATGCACCTGGAGGACGGCCGGGCGGCCGACGGCACCGCGGTCCTGGCTCCCGGCACCGCGGCCAGGATGCACGACCGCGAGGTGGACCTGCCCCCGCTCGGGCTCATGGGGACCTCGTGGGGGCTCGGCTTCGAGCGGTTCGACACGCCGGAGGGCACGCTCGTCGGCCACGACGGCAACACCATCGGGCAGGGCGCGTTCCTGCGGATGGTCCCGGAGTCGGGGCTGGTGGTCGCGCTGCTGACCAACGGCGGCGACATGTTCGCGCTGCACCACGACGTCGTGGGCCACGTGCTCGCCGAACTCGCCGACGTCGCACTGCCCCCGCTGCCCGCGCCGCCCGCGCAACCGCCGAGGATCGACGCCCGGCGCTACGTCGGCACCTACTCGGCGGAGGTCTTCGACCTCACCGTCAGCCAGGACGACGACCAGCGGATCTGGATCGACCAGGTCCCCAAGGGGGCGCTGGTGGACATGGGCGGGAAGGTCGAGCGGACCGAACTCGTCCACTACGGCGACGACCTGCTGATCCCGCTCGAGGCCGATCGCGGGATGCACATGCCGCACGCGTTCCTCGGCGACGACGGCACCGGCCGCGCGCTCTACCTCCACCTCGGCCGCGCCGTACGTCGCGCCGGGGCCTGACGACCCCCATCCCACGAGAACCGCACGGAACGGAACCGCCATGAAGCGGACCACAACGGGCACCTACGGCCTGTCCCTCTGCCTGGTCGCCGCCGCGCTCGCGGGCTGCGGGGGCACCTCGACCAGCGGCGGCGAGGCCCAGGTCGTCGACGGCGGAACCTTCACCCTCGGGGTCTCCTCCGACCCCGGCAGCCTCGACCCGCAGATGGGCGCGGGCTCCACGCTGTTCACCGTCTCCCAGTTCGCCTACGACCCGCTGCTCAGCGTCGACGGCGGCACCGGCGAGATCAAGTCCGGCCTCGCCAAGACCTGGAAGGTCGAGGGCACCACGGTCTCGCTGACCCTGGCCGACGGCGTCACCTGCGCCGACGGGGCGAAGCTGACCGCCTCCCACGTCGCGGCCAACCTCAACTTCGTCGCCGACCCGAACAACAAGAGCCCCTTCCTGGGCACCTTCTTCCCGGCGGGAGCCACGTCGGTGGGCGACGACGCGGCGGGCACCGTGACCGTGACGCTGCCCCAGCCCGCGCCGTTCGTCCTCAACGGACTGGCGAGCCTGCCCGTGGTGTGCCCCACCGGGATGGCCGACCGCTCCGCGCTGAAGACGGGCACCTCGGGCACCGGGCCCTACCAGCTCACCGAGGCCGCGCCGGGCGACCACTACACCTACACGATCCGCGACGGCTACACGTGGGGACCCGGCGGTGCCACGACCGCGACCAAGGGGCTGCCGAAGACGGTCGTGGTCAAGGTGGTGCAGAACGAGACGACCGCGGCGAACCTGCTGCTGTCCGGCGGGTTGAACGCCGCGCAGGTGAACGGGCCGGACGCGGAGCGGCTGGAGAAGTCGGGGCTGTTCGCCGCGCAGACCCCCGCGCTGGTGGGGGAGCAGTGGTACAACCACGCCGCGGGCCGGGTGACCGCCGACCCGAAGGTGCGCATGGCGTTGACCAGGGCGCTCGACCTCGCCCAGCTGCGGAAGGTCCTCACCTCCGACAAGGGCTCCGGGGCGACGACGCTGGCCGCGAACGAGCCGGTCGCCTGCCCCGGCGACTCGGTCTCGAAGGCGCTGCCCGCCTTCGACGCCGAGGCCGCCGCCGCGCTGCTCGACGAAGCCGGCTGGGCCGCGGGGAGCGACGGCAAGCGCGCCAAGGGGGGCACGCCGCTCGCGGTGACCTTCCTCTACCAGAACAACAACGGCAGCGCGGGCGACGCCGCGGCCGAACTCGCCGTGCAGCAGTGGAAGGCGGTCGGTGTCGAGGCCACCGCCCGCAGCCAGGACGAGACCACGTTGACCAGCACCATCTTCGGTGCGGGCGACTGGGACGTCTCCTGGGTCTCGCTCAACGTGAGCAGCCCGGACCAGCTCGTGCCCTTCCTGTCCGGCCCGGCCTCTCCCGACGGCACGAACTTCGCCGCCATCGCCGACGCGGACTACGACAAGGCGGTCGCCGCGGCGATGACGACCGCGGGCGTCGCGGGGTGCGCCGACTGGCTCGCCGCGGAGTCCAGCCTGATCGCCAAGGCGGACGTCGTGCCGTTCGCCGCCAAGGTCGTGCGCACGTTCGGCAAGGGCGCGGAGTTCCGGACGCCGGGCCAGCTCATCCCGACGAGCATCCGCGTGCTGGCGAAGTAGCGACGGGGGACGGTGGACATGTCGGTGAGCGTGACGGCTCCGAGCCCGGTCCGGGTCGAGGCGGGGAAGCAGGCCCGTCCGTGGGCGCGGTTCGCGGTCCGGCGCCTCGGGCGGCTGCTGGTGTCGCTCTGGGTGCTGGTGACCGCGTCCTTCGCCATGATCCACCTCATCCCCGGCGACCCGGTCCGCGGGGCGCTCGGCCCCACGGCGCCGGTGGCGCTGGTCGAGGCCCGCAGGCAGGCGCTGGGGCTGGACGACCCGATCCTCACCCAGTACCTGCACTACCTGCGGGGGCTGGTCACCGGCGACCTCGGCACGTCGATCTCCTCGCAGCTGCCGGTGTCCGACGTCATCGCGCAGCGGCTGCCCGCGACGCTCCAGCTGGCAGTGCTGGCGTTCCTGGCCGCCGTGGTCGTGGCGATCCCGCTGGGGGTCCTCATGGGCGTGCTGACCCGGCGCGGCCACGGGCGCCGCACGGAGCTGGCGTTCACCACGACCAGCATCGTGGTGGCGACGGTGCCGGACTTCCTGATCGGCGTGGCGCTGATCTACGTCTTCGGGATCCGCCTGGAGCTGCTCCCGGTGGCGGGCAACGAGACCGCGGCGGCGTACGTGCTCCCCGTGTTCTCGCTCGCGATCGGGGCGGCGGCGATCCTGGCGCGGATCGTCCGCGTCGAGATGGTGGGTGTGCTGGAGGCGGACTTCGTCCGGACGGCCCGCGCCAAGCGGCTCCCCGCCAGGACCGTCTACCTGGGACACGCGCTGCCGAACGCCGTCACCGCGGCCCTGACGCTGGGCGGGCTGCTGCTCAGCTCGATGGTCGCGGGCACGGTGCTGGTGGAGAACGTGTTCGCCTGGCCGGGACTGGGCAGCACGATCGTGCAGTCGATCCTCACCAAGGACTACCCGGTGGTGCAGGCGATCGTCCTCGTCTACGGCGTCGGCGTGCTGATCACGAACCTCGTCGTGGACGTCGCGCTCGCCCTGCTCGATCCCCGCTCGACGATCCGGGAGGTCTGACGGATGCAAGGACGCTGGTCGCGGGTCGTGCGCACCCCGGTGGGGCTCACGGCGACCGTGCTCGTGGTCGCGGTGGTCGCACTGGCCTGCCTCGGACCGGTCCTCTGGGGCGCGGGCGCCGACGCCGTCGACACCGACGACATCCTGGCGGGGCCGTCGGCCGAGCACTGGGCGGGAACGGACAACCTCGGGCGGGACATCCTGCTGAGGACCCTGGTCGCGGCCCGGCTGTCGATCGTGCTCGCGCTGCTCGCCATCGCGATCGCGGTGGTGGCCGGTCTGCTGCTCGGCTCGGCGCCGTTCGTGCTCGGACGGCACGCGGGCCGGGTGGTGACGGCGGCGGTCAACATCGCCGTGGCCTTCCCAGGCCTGCTGCTGGCGCTGTTCTTCGCGGTGGTGTTCGGCGCGGGCGCGACCGGTGCCGTGCTGGCCATCGGGCTGGCGGGCGCCCCGGCGTTCGCCCGCCTCACCCAGACCCTCGTGGCCGGGGTGGCGGCGCGCGACTACGTCGCCGCCGCCGGCATGGCGGGCGTCGGCCGGATCAGGATCCTGTTCCGGCACGTGCTGCCGAACATCGCCGAACCGCTGGTCGTCAACACCACCATCGGCGCGGGCAACGCGCTGCTGGCGTTCGCGGGCCTGTCGTTCCTCGGTCTCGGCGTCCAGTCGCCCTCGTTCGACTGGGGTCGCCTCCTCTACGACGGCATCGGCGCCATCTACGTGAACGCCGCCGCCGCGCTCACCCCCGGCGCGGCCGTGCTCCTCGCGGGCCTCGCGTTCAACCTCTTCGGCGAGTCCGTCGCGAAGGGGCTCGGTGTCCCGGTGGGCGTCGGCCCGCGCGCGCGGGCGAGCGCCCCGCCCGCTCCCGCGACCGCGCCGGAGCCCGCCGTCCGCGACGAGGACGTCCCCGAGCCGTCGTCCGACGTGGTGCTCGACGTCCGCGACCTGGAGGTCACCTTCCCCGGTCCGGCAGGCCCGGTGCGGCTGGTCCGCGGGGTGTCCTTCGAGGTGCGGCGGGGTGAGGCGGTCGGCATCGTCGGCGAGTCGGGGTCCGGCAAGTCCATGACCGCGCTGGCGATCACGCGGCTCGTCGCCGACCACGGCCGGGTCGACGCGTCCCGGCTCGACCTGCTCGGCACCGACCTGCTGGCGCCCGACACCGCGGTCCGCCGCCGGATGCTGGGCACCTCGCTCGCCATGGTCTTCCAGGACCCGATGACGTCGTTCAACCCCACCCGCCGCATCGGGGCCCAGCTGGCCGAGGTCGCCACCCACCACCAGGGCCTGACCCGGCGCGAGGCGATGGCCCGCGCGGTGGACCGGCTGACCGCCGTCCGCATCCCCGACGCCGACCGGCGCGCGGGGCAGTACCCCCACGAGTTCTCCGGCGGCATGAGGCAGCGGGCCATGATCGGCATGGGGCTGATGGGCGCGCCCGCGCTGATCGTCGCGGACGAGCCGACCACCGCGCTCGACGTCACCGTGCAGCAGCAGGTGCTCGACCTGCTCGGCGCGATCCGGGAGGCCGACGACGTGGCGCTGGTGCTGATCAGCCACGACGTCACGGTGGTCGGGGAGGTCTGCGACCGGGTCCTGGTGATGTACGCGGGCCGGGTCGTGGAGGACCTGCCCGCCGCCGACCTGGCGACCGCCGCCCGGCACCCGTACAGCCGCGCGCTGGTCGACGCGGTGCCCGACATGTCCACCGACCTGACCAAGCCGCTCGCGACGATCCCCGGCCGCCCGGTCAGCCCGGCCGACGCGCCACCCGGCTGCGCCTACGCCGACCGCTGCCCGCTCGCCGACGCCCGGTGCCGCACCGAGGACCCGCCGCTGGTGGCCGACTCGCGGCGCCACCGGGTCGCGTGCTGGCACGCGGGCGAACCGCTGCCCGCCGACCTGAGCGCCGACGACCTGGTCGAGACGGTGGAGTCCCTGTGAGCGCGCCGAGTTCGGTCCCCGACCGGAACACCGACGACCTGGTGGAGCGAACGTGAGCGAGCTGTGCTTCGACAACGTCACGGTCCGCTACGGCCGGACCACCGCCGTCGACGGCGTCAGCCTCACCGTGCCGGGGGGCGAGGTGGTCGGGCTCGTCGGCGAGTCGGGGTCCGGCAAGTCCACGCTCGCGCGGGCCGCCGTCGGCCTGGCCCCGCTGACGTCGGGCCGCATCACCCTGGACGGCGCCCCGGTGCCGACCCGCGGCAGGCCGCGCCCGCTCCAGATGGTGTTCCAGGACCCCTACTCCTCGCTCGACCCGAGGATGACCGTCGGCGGGAGCGTCGCCGAGGCGATGCCGCCGGGCGGCACGCGCGCCGAGCGGCGGGCCGAGGTGGAGCGGCTGCTCGACCTCGTGCACCTCGACCCGGTGTGCGCGGACCACGTCCCGTCGCGGCTGTCCGGCGGCCAGCGGCAGCGGGTCGCGCTGGCGCGGGCGCTGGCCGCCCGCCCGCGCGTGGTCATCGCCGACGAGATCACGTCCGCGCTGGACGTCTCCGTCCAGGGAGCGGTGCTCAACCTGGTCCGGGAGCTCCAGCGCGAACTCGGGCTCACGATCCTGTTCATCTCCCACAACCTCGCGGTGGTCCGCTACGTCGCCTCCCACGTCGCGGTCATGCGGCACGGCCGGGTCGTCGAGCAGGGCCCCACCTCCAGGGTGCTCACCGCGCCCGACCACGACTACACCCGCGAACTGCTCGCCGCGGTACCCGGACGAACCACGCGAAGGAGCCAGCCATGACGCGACGCATGCGCATCGAGGACCTCACCGACGTGGCGGTCCCGTCGCAGCCCGCGCTGTCGCCGGACGGGAGCCGGATCGCCTACGTGCTCCGCACCCCGGACACCGACCTGGACCGCAACGTCGACGAGCTGTGGCTGGTCGACACCGACGGCCGCCCACCCCGACGCCTCAGCGCGGGGCCGGACGACGCCGCGCCCGCGTGGTCGCCGGACGGCACCCGCCTCGCGTTCGTCCGCGACGGGCAGGTGGCCGTGCTCGACGCCGGGGGAGGGGTGCCCGAGCGGGTGACGGACCTGCCGCTCGGCGCGGGCGCACCGCGCTGGAGCCCGGACGGCCGCAGGCTCGCCTTCACCGCGCCGGTCGACCCGTCCGGCGGTGCCGGGCCGATGGTCTCCGACGGGCTCGACTACCAGGCCGACGGCTCGGGGATGTTCGGCCGGGTCCGCACGCAGCTCCACGTCCTCGACCCGACCACCCGCGAGGTCCGGCAGCTCACCGACGGGCCGCACAGCGCGGGCCCGCCGGACTGGTCGCCGGACGGCGGCACCCTCGTCTTCACCCGGCGGACCGGCCCCGACGGCGACCTGCGGCACCGCACGCCCGTGCACCTCCTGGAGGTCGACGCGCCGCACGCCAGGCCGCGCGTGCTCGCGTTCGCCGACGGGGTCGCGAGCACCGCGGGCTGGTCGGCCGACGGGTCGGCGCTGCTCGTGGTCGGCTGGTCCGGCGACCCCGTCGGCCACGCCCGCCTGTTCCGCGTGGGTGTCGACGACGGCTCGGTCACCGACCTCACGGGAGCGCTGGACCGCAACGTGATGCCCGGCGCCACCGCCTACCCCGGCGGCCTGCCGCACGAGCACGACGGCCGGGTGTGGTTCTGCCTGCGCGACCGCGGCTGCACGCACCTGTGGTCGGTCGGCACCGACGGCGGCGACGCCCGTCCCGTCGTCGACGGCGCGGGCCGGGTCGTCTCCGGGCTGTCGATCGCGGCGGGCCGGGCCGCCGTCGCGCTCGCCACGCCCACGTCGTTCGGCGAGATCGCGGTCGTCGACCTGGCGACCGGTGCCGAGACCACGCCGACCGACCACGGCGCCGCACTGTCCGAAGTGGACCAGCACCCGCGCGAGGAGCGGTGGTTCACCATCTCCGACGGCACGGACGTCCAGGCCTGGCTGGTGCACGACCCCGAGCGGAGCGGTGCTCGGCCGGTGCTGCTCGACGTGCACGGCGGACCGCACAACGCGTGGAACGCCGCCGCCGACGAGATGCACCTCTACCACCAGGAACTGGTCAACCGGGGCTGGGCGGTGCTGCTGGTCAACCCGCGCGGCAGCGACGGGTACGGCGAGGCGTTCTACGACGGCGTCCGCGGCGCGTGGGGTGTCGCGGACGCCGGGGACTTCCTGGAGCCGCTGGACCAGCTCGTCGCCGAGGGCTTCGCCGACCCGGACCGGCTCGCGGTCGCGGGCTACAGCTACGGCGGGTTCATGGCGTGCTGGCTCACCGGCCACGACGACCGGTTCGCGGCGGCGGTCGCGGGCGGGCCGGTCAGCGACCTGGTGAGCATGGGCGGCACCAGCGACGACAGCCACTTCCTCAGCGCGTACGAGCTCGGCGGCACCCCGCGGCAGAACCCGGAGGGCTACGCCGCCATGTCACCGCTCACCCGCGTCGCCGACGTCCGCACCCCCACCCTCGTGGTCAACGGGGCCGACGACCTGACCTGCCCCGTCAGCCAGGCCCAGCAGTGGCACACGGCGCTGCGCGAGCAGGGCGTCCCGACCCGGCTGGTCGTCTACCCGAACGCCTCGCACGTGTTCATCCTCCTCGGCCCGCCCTCGCAGCGGCTCGACTTCAACCACCGCGTGCTCGACTGGCTGGAGCAGCACACCACCCGCGGGGGCAGGGCCCGGATCGACGCCGCCCACTGGCAGCGGCGGCTCACCCGGCTCGCCGAGCGCCACGGGGTGCCCGGCGCGCAGCTCGGCCTGCTCCGCCTCGGCACCGGCGGCGCGGAGGACGAGCTGGTCGAGGTGGCGCACGGCGTCCTGAACGTCCGCACCGGAGCACGCGTCGACACCGACTCGCTGTTCCAGATCGGCTCGATCACCAAGGTGTGGACGGCGACCGTGGTGATGACGCTGGTCGACGAGGGGCGGCTCGACCTCGACACCCCCGTCGTCGACGTGCTGCCCGAACTGCGGCTCGCCGACCCCGACACCACCAAGTCGGTCACGGTCCGCCACCTGCTCAACCACACCAGCGGCATCGACGGCGACGTCTTCACCGACACCGGCCGCGGCGACGACTGCCTGGAGCGCTACGTCGACCTGCTCGGCGAGGCCGGGCAGAACCACCCCGTCGGCGTGACCTGGTCCTACTGCAACTCCGGGTACTCGCTGCTGGGCCGCGTGATCGAGAAGGTCACCGGGCAGACCTGGGACCAGGCCCTGCGCGAGCGGCTGTTCACCCCGCTCGGGCTGGCGCACACCGTGACGCTGCCGGAGGAGGCGCTGGCGTTCGGCGCGGCGATGGGCCACGACGAGCGCGACGGCGAGGCCGTCCCGGCGCAGGCCTGGGGCCTGTTCCGCTCGGTGGGTCCCGCCGGGCTGGTCACCTCCACCGCCGCCGACGTGCTCGCCTTCGCCCGGATGCACCTGCTCGGCGGCGTCGCCGCCGACGGCACCCGCGTGCTGGGCGAGGAGAGCGCGGCGGCCATGACCGCGCACCAGGCCGACCTGCCGGACAAGCTCGTCCTCGGCGACTCGTGGGGGCTGGGCTGGATCCGGTTCGACTGGGACGGCCACCGGCTGTTCGGCCACGACGGCAACACGCTCGGGCAGGCGGCGTTCCTGCGCGTGCTGCCCGAGCAGGGGCTCGCGGTCGTGCTGCTCACCAACGGCGGCCACACCCGCGACCTGTACGAGGACCTCTACCGGGAGGTCTTCGCCGAGGTGGCGGACGTCGCGGTGCCGCGCCCGTTCGCGCCGCCGGAGGAGCCGGTGCAGGTCGACGTGACCCCGTACGTCGGGGTGTACGAGCGGTCCGCGGTGCGGATGGAGGTCGAGGACGGCCCCGACGGCCCGCTCCTGCGGACGACGATCAGCGGCCCGCTCGCGGCGCTGCTGCCCGATCCGGTCGAGGAGCACCCGCTCGTCCCGGCCGGTCCCGGCCTGTTCGCGGTCAAGCCGCCGGAGGCGGAGACGTGGGCCCCGGTCACCTTCTACGAGCTGCCGACCGGCGAGCGGTACGTGCACTTCGGTGTGCGCGCGACGCCGAGGGTGTCCTGATGGCGGACCTCCTCGACGAGGTGCTCGCCGACGTGCGGACCCTCGTCGAGTGCGAGTCGCCGTCGGCCGACCTGGCCGCCGTCGCCCGCTCGGCGGAGGTCGTCGCACGGGTCGGCACCGCGCGCCTGGGCGTGGCGCCCGAGCGGATCGTGCTGGACGGCCGGACCCACCTGCGGTGGCGGCTCGGCCCGGCGCCGTCGCGGGTGCTGCTGCTGGGCCACCACGACACCGTGTGGCCGCTGGGCTCGCTGGCCGAGCACCCGTACGGGGTCGAGGACGGGGTGCTGCGCGGACCGGGCTGCTTCGACATGAAGGTCGGCCTGGTGATGGCGTTCCACGCGGCGGCCGGTCTCGACGGCGTCACCCTGCTCGTGACCGGGGACGAGGAACTCGGGTCGCCCAGCTCCCGCGAGCTGGTCGAGGAGGAGGCGAGGGCCGCCACCGCCGCGCTGGTGCTGGAGGCGTCCGCCGACGGCGGAGCCCTCAAGACCGAGCGCAAGGGCGTGTCGCTGTACGAGGTGCGCGTGTTCGGGCTGGCCGCGCACGCCGGGCTCGAACCCGAGCGCGGGGTGAACGCCACCGAGGAGCTGGCGCACCAGGTGCTGGCCGTCAGCGCCCTCGCTGACCCCGCGGCGGGCACCACGGTCACGGCGACCGCCGCCCGCGCGGGCACCACCACCAACACCGTGCCCGCCGCCGGGTCGTTCGCGGTCGACGTGCGCGCCAGGACCGCGGCCGAGCAGCAGCGCGTCCACCGGGCGATCGGCGCGCTGGCGCCGGCGCTGCCCGGCGCGCGGGTCGAGGTGGCGGGAGGGGTGAACCGGCCGCCGCTGGAGGCCGCCTCGTCGGCGGCGCTGCACCGGCGGGTGCTGACGATCGCGTCGCGCCTCGGACTGCCCGCGCCGGGCTCGGCCGCCGTCGGCGGCGCGTCCGACGGCAACTTCACGGCGGGCGTCGGCACCCCCACCCTGGACGGTCTCGGCGCGGTCGGCGGCGGTGCCCACGCCGCGGACGAGCACGTGCTGGTCGGCGAGGTGCCCGGCCGGACCGCGCTGCTGCGCGCGCTGGTCGAGGAGCTGCTGGCGGACTCCGCGACCCCGGCTCCCGCGGCGCCCGGCCATGACCACCCCTGACGAGTTGAGGAGCACGAACGCCGTGACCGACATGAAGACCGCGGCGCCCGAGCAGGCCCGCGCGGTGGACACCGCCCTCGCCGCGGCGAGGGCCGCCGGTGTCTCGGTCCGCGACCTCGCGCACCTGTCCGAGCTGAACCAGGTGGTGGACCTGTTCGCCACCGTCTGGGGCCGTTCGGCGAACCCCCCGGTGACGATCGAACTCCTGCGCGCCTTCACCAAGGCGGGCAACTACGTGTCGGGCGCCTTCGAGGGCGACCGGCTGGTGGGCGCCTGCGTCGGCTTCGTCCACGCGCCCGCGAGCGACGCGCTGCACAGCCACATCGCGGGTGTCTCGCGCTCGGCCACCGGTCGCAGCGTCGGGTTCGCGCTCAAGCAGCACCAGCGGTCGTGGGCGCTGGCGCGCGGCCTGTCCGAGATCGCCTGGACGTTCGACCCGCTGGTGGCGCGCAACGCCTACTTCAACCTGGTGAAGCTGGGCGCGCGACCGACCGAGTACCTCACGAACTTCTACGGTCCCATGCTCGACGCCATCAACGGCGACGAGGACTCCGACCGCTTCCTCGTGCGCTGGGCGCTGCGCGACCGGGCGGCGGGCGGTGGCACCACGAGCGCCGTGGCCGCGGACGAACTCGCGGCCGGGGCGGTGGTGGCGCTGGGCGTCGCCGAGGACGGCGGCCCGCTGCCGGGCAGCCTCGACGGCGCCACCTCCCTCGTGGCCGTGCCGCGGAACGTCGAGGGTCTCCGCACGACCGACCCCGACCTGGCGCGGCGCTGGCGCCTCGCCGTGCGCCACGCGCTGACCGGTCTGCTCGACGGCGGCGGCCGGGTCGACGGGTTCGACCGCACCGGCTGGTACGTGGTGCGCCGGGAGTCGTGACCCGAGCGGCCACGGCGATTCGGTCCACGTCACCGCGGGGCACCTCGTCGGTGAACCCGATGCCCTGGAGCGCGAGGTGCAGCCACCGCGCGGGAATCGGGTCGAGCATCGGCAGAGCGGCCGGAACGGGCTCGGAGCACCCCCTGTTCACCGAAGGACACGGCATCCCGGTGGCCGTGTCCCCGACCGGGACTTGGCGCGGTCCAAGGGCATCACACCGGTGACCGCCCGCCGCGGCAGCCGACACGGCTCCGGCCCTGGCGTGCACCGCGCCATCTGCTGGTGCCGATCCCGCAACCCCCCACCGAGTCAGGAGTTCCTGCGCAGAGGGCGGTGCGCGGTTCCGGGCTGGCCGATTCCGGACCGCGGCACCTCATCCCCCGGACGTTCCTGAACCGTCCTGTGGTAGCGGAAGCGCAGGCCCGGCAGGCTGAGCTCACGTCAGCCGAAAGCCGGTCGCCGGGTGTTCCGATCGACGTTGTCGGACGGCCGGTCCCGCACGAGTCCCGGATGTGAACCGCACCACCTCGTGAGCGACGAGCCCGTGGAACGTTCAAGCGGGTGCTCGAATACTCCCGAAGGCACTGGAGCCCTCGCTTTGCCCGGAGCGACGCGCGTGCCATTCTGCGGACCGCGGCCGCTCGTCGGCAGCGGGAAGTCACACGGAAGAGAGAGCGCGGCATGCAACGACGGGCGCTGCTGGGACGCGAGACGGAACGCCGTGCACTGGCCGCCCTGGTCGAGCAGGCCGCCTCGGGGTCGGGCGGCGCGGTGGTCGTCCTCGGCGCCCCTGGGATCGGCAAGTCGGCGTTGGTCGCGGAGGCCGCGGCGCGGGCCGTTGACCGCGGGACGCGGGTGATCACGGCGGTGGGCGTGGAGTCGGAGGAGGACGTGCCCTGCGCCGGCCTGCACCAGCTGGTCCACCAGCTCCGAGACGGGATCGACGACCTGCCGGCGCCGCAACGCGCCGCCCTGCGCGCGGCCGTCGGGCTCGTCGACGAGTTCGTGCCCGACCTCTACCTCGTCGGCCTGGCCGCGCTGACCCTGCTGTCGGACGCGGCCGTGAAGGCACCGCTGCTGGTGGTCGTCGAGGACGCCCACTGGATGGACCGGGCCAGCCTCGACGTGCTCGGGTTCGTCGCGCGGCGGATCGAGTCCGACCCCCTCGCCCTGGTCGCCGTCACCCGCTGCCTCGACGACCGGCTCGGCTGCGCCGGGCTGCCCGTGCTGCACCTGGACCCGCTGACGGACGAGGTGTCGGGCGAGCTGCTGGACGCGGTGGCCCCCGACCTGGGGCAGCAAGTCAGGCGGCGACTGCTGGTGGAGGCGGCGGGGAACCCGCTGGCGTTGACCGAGCTGCCGGTCGCGCTGCGGTCGGTCGGTGGGGCCTACGCCCTCACGCCGGGTCCGCTGCCGTTGACCGAACGGCTGGAGCGAACCTTCACGGCACGGGTCTCCCGGCTTCCGGCCGACACGCGGGCGGTCCTCCTCCTCGCGGCCCTCAACGGTGACGGAACGATGGACGAGTGCCTCGCCGCCGCTGCCCGGATGCTCGGGACGGCGGTCGGCGTCGCCGCCCTCGAACCGGCGGTCGGCGCGGGCCTGCTGGAGCCCTGGGGGATGGTCTTCCGGCACCCGCTCGTCCGTTCGGCGATGCACCACGCCGCGACGGCCGCGGAACGACAGGCCGCGCACGCCGCTCTCGCCCACGAGCTCCAGGGACAGCCCGACCGGCAGGCGTGGCACCGCGCCGCCGCCACCGCCGGTCCCGACGAGCACGCGGCGCGGGAACTCGACCTCACCGCCGGCAGGGCCGTGCGGCGCGGTGGTGTCGCCGCGGCCCTGGCCGCGCTGCGACGAGCGGCGGAGCTGACCGCGGACCCCTCCGCACGAGCGGACCGGCTGCTGCGCGCGTCCGAGCTCGCCCTGGAGTCGGGCCAGAGCGACGTCGCGGCGCACCTGCTGGCCCAGGCGCGCTCGCTGGACCTGTCGGTCCGGGACCAGGGGCGTGCGGCCTGGGTCGGCATCGCCCTGGTCGAGGGGGCGGCGCAGGGCGAGGGCACCGCGACCGCCGAACTGGCCGAGCTGGCCGTCGAGACCGCTGCCGGTGGTGAGCCCGTGCTGGGACTGCGCATGCTGTGGGGCGCGGTCCTGCACTGCTTCTGGGGAGAGCCGGGGCCGGCCGCTCGCCGGCGGGTCGCCGCCGCGGCCGACCGGATGCCCGTGCACGCGGACAACGCCGACCTGGTGGCCCTGCGGGCGTACTGCGCACCGGTCGAGCGCGGCCGAACGGCGCTCGAGGGCCTGGCCGGTCAGCTGGAGCGCTCGTCCGAGGACGCCGAGGGCGACCAGCTCCTGGGCGCCGCCGCGGTGACGGTGGGTGCTCCCGCCCTGGCCGGTCGGCTGGCGGCGAGGTCACTGGACCCGCTCCGTGCGCAGGGCCGTCTGTCGATGCTGGCCAGGGCCCTGTGCGTCCAGGCGGGCAGCGCCGCACGGCTCGGCGACGTGCGCGCCGCTCACCTCGCCGCCGAGGAGGCCGCCGAGCTGGCCCGCGAGACCGGTCAGCCCCTCGTGCACGCGATGGTGCACGCCATCCGCGCACAGCTCGCCGCCGTCTGCGGCGATCCGCGTGTGGAGGCGTGGGCGTCGGAGGCGGAGCGCACCGCTCTTCCCTGTGGCGCGCGCCCGGCACTGGCCATCGTGCAGATGGCTCGCGGTCAGGAAGCCCTCTGCCAGGGACGCTACGGCGACGCCTTCGGGCACCTGCAGCGCGCCTTCGACCCCGCCGACCCCGCTTTCCACCCCTGGCTGCGGTTCTACGGGGTCGCCGAACTGGTCGAGGCGGCTGTGCGCAGCGAGTTCACCGACGCGGCGCGGGAGGTCCTGCGGGAGCTGGAGCCGCTCGCGGAGGGGACGCCCTCACCGGCCCTGCTCTGCGGACTGCGCCTCGCTCGCGCCCTGCTCAGCCCGCCGGACGCCGCCGAGCAGCTCTACCGGGCGGCTCTCGACGCCGTCCCGGTCGACTGGCCGTTCGAACGGGCGCGGGTGCACCTCGCTCTGGGCGCGTGGCTGCGGCGGCACCGGCGGCCCGCGGACTCCCGTGTGGTCCTGCGGGCCGCACGCGAGGTCTTCGACGCGCTCGGCGCGTCGGCCTGGGCTGAGCGGGCACGCCAGGAGCTGCGCGCGGCGGGCACGTCCTCGCCCCGCCAGGACCCGGCCGCCGTCGACCGGCTCACGTCGACCGAGCTGCACGTCGCCCAGCTCGCCGCGCAAGGGCTCACCAACCGGGAGATCGGCGAGCGGCTGTACGTCTCGCCCAGGACGGTGAGCACGCACCTCCAGCGGATGTTCCCCAAACTGGGCGTGACGTCACGAGGCGAACTCGCCGCGGTGCTGCGCGGCACGACGACGTACGCCGAAGACGTAGTCCGACGGACGCGGCCAGCCCTGCTCGCTCCCTAGGTTCGTGCCGTGCCCGGTCCGCACACGGCGGACGGGCGGGAAGGCACCATGGGAACCATCACCGTCGGCACCGAGGGCTCGACCGACGTCGAGCTGTACTACGAGGACCACGGCTCCGGCCAGCCGGTCGTCCTGATCCACGGCTACCCGCTGGACGGGCAGTCGTGGGAGAAGCAGACCGACGCGCTGGTGAAGGCCGGCTACCGGGTCATCACCTACGACCGCCGGGGCTTCGGCCGGTCGAGCAAGACCATGACGGGCTACGACTACGACACCTTCGCGGGCGACCTGGACAAGGTCCTGACCCGGCTCGACCTGAACGACGTCGTCCTCGTCGGCTTCTCGATGGGCTCGGGCGAGGTCGCCCGCTACCTCGGCACCTACGGCTCGCAGCGGGTGGCGAAGGCGGCCTTCCTCGGTGCGCTCCAGCCGTTCCTGCTGCACACCGAGGACAACCCCGCGGGCGTGCCGCAGTCGGTGTTCGACGGCATCGCCGAGCAGGCCGAGGCCGACCGCTACGCCTGGTACGAGAACTTCTTCGTCGACTTCTTCAACACCGACGAGACGCTCGGGTCCCGTCTCAGCGATGCCGCGCTGCGGGCGAACTGGGCCACCGCCATCGCCTCGGCACCCGTGGCGGCGTACGCGTGCGTCCCGGCGTGGCTGACGGACTTCAGGGCCGACGTGGAGCGCATCGACGTGCCGTCGCTGATCCTGCACGGCACCGCCGACCGCATCCTGCCGATCGACGCCACCGCCCGCGAATTCCACCGCCGCCTGCCCAACGCGCGCTACGTCGAGGTCGACGGCGCTCCGCACGGCCTGCTGCTCACCCACGCGGCCGAGGTCAACACCGCCCTGATCGCCTTCCTCACGGACTGAGAACCTGACGTGCACAAGCTCAGACACCGCATCACCGCTCTGCTCGCCGTCCTCGCCGCCGCCGCCGGGCTCGCCCCGTTCGGCATCTCGAACGCGGTGGCCGCCCACCCGACGTCCGGTCAGAAGCCCACGATCGTCCTCGTTCACGGCGCCTTCGCCGACGGCGCGAGCTGGAACCCCGTCATCGAACGGTTGCAGCGACGCGGCTTCACCGCAGTCGCCGTGGCCAACCCGCTGCGCGGAGTCGCCTCCGACGCCGAGGCCCTCGACACGCGTCTCGCCACCATCGACGGCCCCGTGGTGCTCGTCGGCCACTCCTACGGCGGCGCCGTCATCACCAACGTGAACGCACGTTCCCCGAAGGTGAAGGCTCTGGTGTACGTCGCCGCCTTCGCCCCCGCCGAGGGGGAAGCAGCGGCGCGGCTCGCCGCGGAGCACCCCGGCAGCACGCTGGGTGAGACGCTGGCACCGGTCCCGTTGCCCGACGGTTCGACGGACCTCTACATCAAGCCCGCGCTCTTCCGGCAGCAGTTCGCGGCCGACGTCCCGGCGCGACAGGCCGCGCTCATGGCCAGCACCCAGCGCCCCATCCGGGACGTCGCCCTGAACGAGGCGTCCGGCACGCCCTCCTGGGCGAGCATCCCCTCGTGGTTCCTGCTGGCAGGCGCCGACAAGAACATCCCCGTGCGAGCACAGGAGTTCATGGCCGACCGGGCTGGCTCACGCGCCACCGCGACGGTCGCCGGAGCCTCGCACGCCGTGGCGGTCTCGCGTCCGAACGCGGTCGCCGAACTCATCCTCCGCGCCGCGGGCTGACGCCTTCCCGGCCCCGCGACCAGGAGGGTCGCGGGACCGGGTCGACCGGCCACCCCTGCTGCCCCGACAAAGGAAAGTCATGCGCTTCAGCCCGTCAATCGTGCTGTCCCGGACCATCGAGGGCACACTCGTCCTGCTCGGTCTCCCGATCTTCTTCTCGGACGACCTCAGGTGGATCGCGTTGTGGGACGTCCTCGCGGTCGTCTACCTGGCGATCCGCGTCATCCGCCTCAGGCGCGGCAAGCGGGCGGGGGACGACCAGGGCGCGTGGGTCAAGACCGCGCTGGGCCGCCGCAGCGGCACCCTGTTCACCCTGATCACCAGCTTCATCGGGATCATGTCCGGCCTGCTCATCGTGGTCGGCGAAGAGGGCACCCAGGAGGCGGTGAACGGCAAGGTCGTGGGTGTGCCCGCGGTGCTGCTGGCGTGGGGGATCCTGCACTTCGGCTACGCCGACCGCTACGCGCAGGCCTACTACGCCGACCTGCCCGAGAAGCTGCTGGTGTTCCCCGGCACCGAACACCCGACGTTCATCGACTTCGCGTACTTCTCGTTCACCGTCGGCACCACGTTCGCGGTCTCCGACGTCGAGTCGCGCACCTCCGGGATCCGGCTGCGGGTTCTCGCGCACGGTGTGCTCTCGTTCGTCTACAACACCGCGATGCTCGGCATCGCCATCGGCGTGATCGGCGGCTGATCACCCGAGCGTGCCGCCCGGCGCGGACCGGGAGCGGCGGCGCGGGTGCACGACACGCGAGAGATCGTCGACGCCGTCCTGCCGTGCTGACCGTTCCGGCCTCACCCGCCGAGCGCGGTCCGGATCGCGTCCACGTCGACCACTGCCACCGGGTTCGGGTGGCCTCCACGCACCGCTCGCCAGCCGACGTGGTCCTGCTGGGTGACCGGGCCTGGTCGTCACCGAGGCGGCCGCGGTGGCCGCTGTGGTCGCCCGGTTCGTTCGGCGGGACGGGGGTGCGCGTGCGTCCGAGTGGACGCAGTGGGTGATTGGGTGTTCACACTCCGGCGTGATGGCCGTTACAGTCGAGGTTCTGGGAGCGTTCCCAGAACCTCGACGAGGAGGTGGACGACGTGACGGCCCGACGATGGATCGCGCTGGCCGCGGCCGGTGTCACCGGTGTGCTGATAGCCGTGCTCGTGAACGTGATCAGTCCGACCGCGGCGTCCGCCCACGGCGCCATGATGAAACCGGGCAGCCGGACCTTCCTGTGCTGGCGCGACGGCCTGTCGCCGCAGGGCAACATCGTGCCGCAGAACCCCGGCTGCGCGGCGGCGGTGTCCGCGGGCGGCGACAACGCCCTCTACAACTGGTTCGGCGTGCTGCGCTCCGACGGCGCGGGCCGGACCCGCGGCTTCATCCCCGACGGCAAGCTGTGCAGCGGCGGCAACCCGACCTACTCCGGGTTCGACCTCGCCAGGAACGACTACCCGCTCACGCACCTGACCTCCGGCGCGAACTTCGCCTGGGCGTACAACGCGTGGGCCGCGCACCCCGGCACGTTCCACCTGTACATCACCAAGGACAGCTGGAGCCCGACCCGCGCGCTGGCGTGGGACGACCTGGAGAGCACGCCGTTCGCGAGCATCAAGGACCCGGCGCGCGTCGGCCAGGTCGGCACGGTCGACGGCCAGTACAACTGGAACGCCACCCTGCCCTCGGGCAAGTCGGGCAGGCACCTCGTCTACTCGGTGTGGACCAGGTCCGACAGCCAGGAGACCTTCTACAACTGCTCCGACGTCGTCTTCGACGGCGGCAACGGCGAGGTCACCGGGGTCGGCGGCGGGGGCGGCGGTCCGACGACGACCACGACCACGACCACCGGCCAGAACCCGCCGGGCGACGCGCACTGCATGGCGATCTACAAGATCACCAGCGCGTGGCAGGGCGGTTTCCAGGGCGAGGTCGAGGTCATGAACCACAGCGCCACCGCCTACAACGGGTGGACCGCGCGGTGGACCTACGCCGACGGCCAGACGGTCAACAGCGTGTGGAACGGCGTGCGCTCCGGGTCCGGGGCCGAGGTGGTGGTGAAGAACGTGGACTGGAACCGCACGATCCCACCCGAGGGATCGGTGAACTTCGGGTTCGCGGTCAGCTACTCCGGCACCAACTCGCTGCCGACGGTGACCTGCACCAGTCCGTGACGAACGCCGCCGTGGGGGCTCCGCCCGGAGCCCCCACGGCGCGCGTCACTCCCGCTCGACCCTGCGCAGTCCCCGCTCGGGCGTCCACGACTCGACGACGAGCCTCGTCGCCTCGGCGTTGAGCGCCGTGACGACCACCTCGGTGACGTCGGCGACGAACGTCTCCCCGGCGGGCTGCTCACCGCCTGCCTCCTCGGCCACCGGGACGGCCCGGCCCGCGATCTTCGCCTCGCCCGGCCACTCGCCCTCCCTGCCCTCCACGGGGTGGGAGGTGGGGCCGTGCAGGGCGAACCGGGGGTCCCGCCTGAGGTCGGCGCCCTTGCGCGCGCCGGGCATCGACCCGAAGCGGAGGTCACCCCCGGCGAACTCGCACTCGATGCCGGAGATGCGCGGCGAGCCGTCGGCGCGCAGGGTCGCGAGCGTCTTGTGGCGGCCCGAGTCGAACAGCCGCCGCACCCGCGCGGCGAACTCCGGCTCGGCCTGCTCGAACGTCTTCCACGGTGGCACGGGGGAAGAGGCTACTCCGGTGACCGCGCCCCCAGGAGGTCACGACGCGCTGCCCGTGGGGATGCGCGCCCGCACGACGAAGCCGCCGCCCGCCCGCGGCCCCGCGCTGAACTCGCCGCCGAGCACGTCGACCCGCTCCCGCAGCCCCGCGAGACCCCGCCCGCTCCCACCGGGCGACGAGGACCGCGACCCGGACTCGTCGGTGCTGACCTCCACGGTCGTCTCCGCCCCGCCGTGTCGCACGTGGACGGTCGTCCGGCTGCCGTTGGCGTGCTTGAGGGCGTTCGTCAGCGCCTCCTGCACCACCCGGTAGGCCGCGATGGCCGCGCTGCCGGTCGTCGCCGAGGGCGCCCCGTCCTCGGTGAACTCCACCGGCTGCCCGGCCTGCCTGGTCTGCTCCACCAGGGAGCGCAGTTCGCCGACCGACGGCGTGCGCGGTTCGGCGCCGTGCTCCGGGTTGAGCAGGTCGAGCAGGTTCCGCAGGTCCTTGATGGCCCGCCTGCCGCTGTCGGTGATGGCGGTCAGCGACCGGTCGAGGCGTTCCGGGGCGGCCGTCAGGTAGCGGGCCGCCTCGGCCTGCACCACCATCGCCGTCACGTGGTGCGTCACGACGTCGTGGAGTTCGCTCGCGATGCGGGTGCGCTCGGCGACGCGGGTGGCCGCGGCGACGGCTCCGCGGCGTTCGGCCTCGGCGATCCGGGTCGTCCTCAGCCAGGCCCCGACGGCCCACGCGGCGGCCAGCGCCGCGTAGAACGTCGTGAACCCGATCAGCGTCTCGGGCGACCCGAGCCGGAAGAGTCCGACGACCATCGCCACGTACGCGGCGGTGGCGAGGACGGCGGCGGTGCGCCGGTGGTGCTCCAGGTGCGCCGCCGCGCTCATCAGGGCGAGGGGGACCGCCGTGCCCGCGACCGTGTGGTAGCCGCGGAGCTGGTCGACCACGAAACCGAGCAGCACCAGGGCGAGGCACAGGGCGGGCCAGCGGCGGCGGACCGCGAGCGGGAGGCACTGGAGGCCGATCACCACGAAGGTCAGCGCGTCGAGGGGACGGCCCGGCAGCTCACCGATCTGCGTGCCGCGGTTGTGCAGCGCGGGCAGCAGCGACGTGAGCGCGAGCAGCAGCGCGAGCGGGAGGTCCCGGACCGCGACGTCCCAGCCCTGCCAGCGGGCGGACACCTTCCGGAGGTCGATCACCGGGAAACTGTAGCGCCGGCAGTGCGGCCGCGACGCGGGACGATGTGGCCGCGGCGGTGGGCCAGCCACAGGAACACCAGCGTCAGCACCACGCCCGCCGCCACCGTGTACAGGCTGCCCTCCGGGCCGAACTCGCCGCCGGTGACCAGGTCCGGCCCCGACATCGTGGTGTCCAGCAGGCCCTTCGACGCGCCGTTGCCGGAGACCGCGGCGCTGAAGATGCCGCCCAGCGCGAAGTTCCAGCCGAAGTGCAGCCCGATCGGCACCCACAGGTTGCGGGTGGCGGCGTAGCAGGCGGCGAGCATGAACCCGGCCTCCACGGCGATGGCGGTGGCGCCCCACAGGCTGGCGTCGGGGTTGGCCAGGTGCATGAGGCCGAACAGGACACCGGTCAGCAGCAGCGCGATCCAGGTACCGGTGCGCTCCTCGACCACGCGGAACAGCACCCCGCGGAAGAGCAGCTCCTCGCCCACGGCGGCGGCCGACATGAACCCGAGCAGCGCCAGCGCCCCGGTGACCGAGCCGAGGCCGTTGACGTGGTACCCGTCGAGGAAGGCGATGTTGACGATGACCGCCGCGCACATGGCGAACCCGATCAGCACGCCCCGACCGGTTCGGGCGACGGCGCCCGCCCCGGCCAGCTCCGTGGGCTCCCGGTGCTCGGTGCGCCGCACCACCCACCGGTAGACGGCGACCGCGGCCACGGCTGTCAGGAGTCCGAGGACCAGGGTGAGCCAGTCGCTCGTCGCCCGCACCGCGGCGACGGCCTGACCGCCGACCAGGCTGACCGCCGCGACGGCCAAGAGCTGCTTCACGAACCGCATGACGTCTCCTCCGCGAGGTCCGCGGCGGGGTGCCGCGGCTACGGTGAGAACGCTAGGGATCCACCCGCCCGGAATCGTCACCGCGCGGTGGACAGTCGTGGGTAGCTCGCTCGGGGGACGAGCGGCTCGCGGCGCGTCCTCCGGGAGCGTCGGCATCCACATCGGACGGACGCTCCCGGCGAGGTCAGGCCGGTGGCAGGGACACGAAGCCCTCGCGGACCATCCAGTCGCGGGCGACCACCGCCGGGTCGCGGCCGTCGACGTCGACCTCGGCGTTGAGGCCGCGGATGGTGTCGTTGTCGAGCTTCGCCACGATCGGCGCCATGATCTCCCGCACCTGCGGGTGGGCGGTGTCGAAGTCCGAGCGCAGCACGACGGAGGCGTTGTACTGCGGGAAGAACTTCTTGTCGTCCTCCAGCACCACCAGGTCCAGCGCCAGGATGCGGCCGTCGGTGGTGAACACCTCGCCGAAGTTGCACAGGCCGTCCGCGGTCGCGGTGTAGATCGTGCCGGTGCCGAAGGTCTTGACCTGCGCGGTCTTCGCGTCGAACCCGTAGGCCGCCGCCACGCCGGGGAAACCGTCGTTGCGGCTGATGAACTCCGTCTCCAGGCAGAACACGGCCTTGTCGGGGGAGTCGCGCACCAGCGCGGCCATGTCCGAGGTCGTCGTGAGGTTGTTGGCCCGCGCGAAGTCCTTGGTGACGGCGAAGGCGTAGGTGTTGTTGACCGCCGAGTAGTCCAGCCAGCGCAGGCCGTTCGCCGCGAGGTCGGCGTCGCGGACCGCCTCGAACTGGGCCTTCTCGTCCGGGATGGGCTCGGTGTTGCCCAGGTAGCTGATCCACCCCGTACCGGTGTAGTCCCAGGACAGGTCGATGTCACCCGTCAGCAGGGCCTGGCGCGAGCTGTTCGACCCCTGGATGTTGGTCATGTCCCGCACCTCGGCGCCCGCGGCGGCGAGCGCGACCTCGGCGATGTAGCCGAGCACCTGGTTCTCGGTGAAGTCCTTGGACCCCACCGCGACGCCGAGACCGTCGAGTTCCGGCACCCGCTGGATCGAGCCGGGCGCCACGTCGAACGGCAGCGCGAACGAGGTCTCCAGGCCGCAGCCGGACGCGAGCAGCCCGGTCGCGGCGGCCAGCGCGGCCAGACGGCGCACGGTCCTCTTCATCGCAGCCCCTTCGGTCCCAGGTAGGCCTCGGCGACGGCGCCGAGCCAGTCCACCAGCAGCGCCAGCCCGACGGCCAGCACGGCGCCGGTGATCAGCACCGGGAACCGGGCGAGCTTGTAGCCGGTGTCGATCAGCAGTCCGAGGCCGCCGCCGTTGACGAACACCGCGAGCGTGGCCACGCCGACCGCGAGCACGAGCGCCGTGCGCAGGCCCGCCAGGATCAGCGGAACCGCCAGCGGCAGCTCGATCCGGCGCAGCACCGCGCCCGAGGACATGCCGATGCCCCGGCCCGCGTCGACCAGCGCCGGGTCGACGCCCTGGAGGCCGACCACCGTGTTGCGCAGCACCGGGAGCAGCGTGTAGAAGGCGATCGGCAGCACCGCCGCCCACAGGCCCTCCATCCCGGTCGCCAGGAAGAACAGCACCAGGACGCCGATCGCGGGGGAGGCCTGGCCGATCGTCGCGATGCCGAGGAACAGCGGTGCGACGCGGCGGGCCCACCGGCGGGTCAGCAGGACGCCCAGCGGCACCGCGACCACGAGCACGAGCGCGGTCACCACGAAGCTGATCACCAGGTGGTCCCACGTCGCCGACAGCAGCGCCGAGGCGTTGAGGCTCTGCCGCTCGATCGAGTCGAGGTCCTGGGAGAACGCCCACACCAGCACGCCGAGCACCAGCAGGAGCACCGCGACGGGCTGCACCAGCAGCCGGAGCCGCTCCGACCTCCGCTCCCGCGCGAGGGCGGCCGTCACGCGCCCGCCTCCTCGCGCAGCCGCTTCACCGTGCTCATCACGGTGTCGATCTCCACGAGCCCGACGTACTCGCCCCTGGCACCGGTGACGACCGCGGCGCCGCCCTCGGTGAGGATCGCCTCCAGCGCGTCCTGCAACGTCGACTGGAGCGTCACGGAGTCGCCGACGGGCACCGGCTTGGACGGCGTGCGGGCGTGCACCCACCCGGTCGGACGGCCGCGCGCGTCCAGCAGCAGGGCGAACTCGCGCTTCGCCGCCGCGAGCCTGCGGACGATCTCGGCGGGGTCGTCGGCCGTCGTCGCGGTGATCGCCTTGCTCAGCTCCACCTCCCGCACCCGCAGCAGCGTCAGCTGCTTGAGCGACGCGCCCGCGCCGACGAACCCGGCGACGGTGTCGTCGGCGGGGTTGGCCAGGATCTGCTCGGGCGTGTCGTACTGGAGGATCCGCGACTGCTGGCCCAGCACGGCGATCCGGTCGCCGAGCTTGACGGCCTCGCCGAAGTCGTGGGTGACGAAGACGATGGTCTTGCGCAGCTCGGCCTGCAACCTCATCAGCTCGTCCTGGAGGTTGCCGCGGGTGATCGGGTCGACGGCCCCGAACGGCTCGTCCATGAGCAGCACCGGCGGATCCGCGGCGAGCGCCCTGGCCACGCCGACGCGCTGCTGCTGCCCTCCCGACAGTTGCCGGGGGAAGCGGTCTCGGAAGTCGGCCGGGTCCAGCCCGACCAGGTCGAGCATCTCGTCGACCCGGTCGGCGGACTTCGACTTCTTCCAGCCCAGCAGCCCCGGCACCATGCCGACGTTCTGCCCGACGGTGAGGTGCGGGAACAGCCCGGCCTGCTGGATGGCGTAGCCGATGCCGCGGCGCAGCCGGTCGGGGTCGAGCGACAGCGTGTCCTCGCCGTCGATGGTGATCCGGCCAGACGTGGGCTCGATCAGCCGGTTGATCATCCGCATGGTGGTGGTCTTGCCGCAGCCCGAGGGACCGACGAACACCACGATCTCGCCCGCGGGGATGGTCATGCTGACCGAGTCCACCGCGGGCTGGTCGGCACCGGGGTACCGCTTGGTCACGTCGACGAGTTCGATCTCACTGGCCACGGATCCCCCTGGAGGTGGTGTAGCGGCCGATCAGCGCGAAGACCCCGTCCAGGACCAGCGCGAGGACGACGATGCCGACGGTCCCGGCGACCGCCTGGTTGGTGGCGTTGGCACTGCCCGCCCTGGTCAGCCCGGCGAAGATCTCCACGCCGAGGCCGGGCCCCCGTGCGTAGGCGGCGATGGCGGCGATGCCCATCAGCATCTGGGTCGAGACGCGCATCCCCGCGAGGATCGCGGGCCACGCCAGGCGCAGCTCCACCCTGGTCAGCACGCCGAGGCGGCTCATCCCGATGCCGCGGGCGGCGTCGCGGACGGAGGCGTCCACGCCGACCAGCCCGACGATCGTGTTGCGCACGATGGGGAGGAGCCCGTACAGCACCAGCGCCACCACCGTCGGCGGTGCGCCGAGGCCGAGGACCGGGATCAGCAGACCGAGCAGCGCGAACGAGGGGATGGTGAGGACGGCGCTGGTCAACGCGGTCGCGACCGCCGACCCAGCGGGGCTGCGGTACACCGCGACCCCCAGGCCCACACCGATGAGGGCGGCCAGGACCGTGCACTGCACGACGGCGCTGACGTGCAGCAGCGCCTCACCCGCGAGCCTGCTCCACCGGTCGGCCACGAAGTCCCAGAAGCTCATGGTGCCCCTCTTCCCCGGAGGTGGTACCCGCATCCGCACCAACCCGAACACGAGTTCCCGGACTTCCCGGGTCTGCTCCCGAACGGCTCCGACGGGAACCTTCGTACCAGAAACCTCCGGTGATCCACAGTGGAGATTGCTCGGCGGGTCACGAACAACGCAGGTCAGAGGAGGTGAAACGACTTCTTCACCGAGGCCACAGTGGACACACCGATCCCGTCTCCTTTGGCGGAGCCGAACGGGGTGATCACCGGGTCAGCGTGAGGGTCACGTCCTCCGCCGAGCGGATCCGGAACAGCTTCGTCGCCAGCGGCCAGGCGCAGGCGGCGATCATGCCCGCGGCGCACAGGAGCAGGGCCGGGCGGAGCCCGATCGCCGTGCCCAGCACGCCGCCCAGCAGCGAGCCGACGGGGATGAGGCCCCAGATCAGGAAGCGCATCCCGCCCATCACGGTGCCGAGCAGCTCCGGCGGGATGACGCTCTGGCGCAGGCTCAGCGAGTGGATGTTCGACGCGGTCTCGCCGAGCCCGTTGACGAACAGCACGGCACCGAACACCAGGACACCGGTGAGGGCGTCGTGGGCGAACGCGACCAGCAGCCACGGTGCGGCGGCCACGGCCATCGCGCCCACCATCGTGCGGCCGACACCCCACCGGTCGCCCGCCCGGCGGGCCGCGACCGCGCCGAGCAGCGCGCCGACACCGCCGACGGCGAACACCACGCCCACCGACCCCGCACCCACGCCCAGCTCGTCCACGAGGAAGATCACGACGAGCGTGAACGCGCCGGAGTGGAAGAAGTTGTAGGTCCCCGACCAGCCGATCAGCGACACCAGCACGCGGTTGCCCAACGTCAGGCGCATCCCCAGCAGGATCTGCGCGAACACCCGCTTGTCGCCGTCCGGCGGGGCGGGCTTCTCCTCCTCCGCCCGCACGAACAGCAGCATCACCGTCGAGAACACGAACGACGCCGCGTTCACCAGCAGCGCCACCGGCGCGGTGATCGCGGCGATCAGCAGACCGGCCACACCGGGACCCGCGACGGAAGCGACGGACTCGCTGCCCATGAACCCGCTGTTGGCCCGCACGAGCTGGTCCTTCGGCACCACGGACGGCACGAATGCCTGGTAGGCGATCTGGTCGACCACGCCCAGCGAGCCGATCACGAACGCGATCACGCACATCAGGGCGATGCTGAGCAGACCCGACGTCTGCGCCAGCGGCACCGCGCACAGCGCCACCGCACAGCCCGCGCGGGCCGCGAGCAGCACCGGCTTGCGGCGGTGGCGGTCGACCCACACCCCCGCGAACAGCGGGATCAGCAGGAACGGCGCGAACCTCGCGGCGTTGATGAACCCCACCTCGGACGCCGTCGCGTCGAGCGCGAGGATCGCCGTCAGCGGGAAGGCGAGCTGCGTGATGTAGGTGCCGAACAGCGACACCGACTCGCCCGTCCACATCTTCACGAAGTCGCTGTTGCGCCACAGAGAACCCGACACGTGCTTCTCCCCCAACGGTTCAGACGCCCACGGTGAGGCCCTCGACGAGCAGGTCCGGCGAGGCGCAGTACGACGACCCGCCACCCGACCAGGTCAGCTCGGTGGCCAGCGGGTGCGCGCGCTCCAGCATCGCGAACACGTTGCCCGCCACCGTGAGCCCCTCGGCCGAGCACACCTCGCCACCCTGCTCCACCAGCGCGGTCACCCCCATCGAGAAGTCGCCGGTGATGTCGTTCGACAGGTGCATCCCGTACGCCTGCACCACCCTCAGGAACGCGCCGTCCGGCACGGCCGCCCCGGACCCCGGTTCGATCCACAGGTTCCCCGGCATCGGCCGGGGCGGCACGGACGGACCTTCCTGCCACGCGTTGCCCGCCACCGGCGACGCGTGCTCGCGGCTGCCGAGGAAACCGGTCAGCACACCCCGGTCCACCAGCACGCGCCGAGCCGTCGGCGTGCCCTCGTCGTCGAACGGCGCGTGCAGCGGCGCGTCCCGCGCGAGCGGATCGTCCACCAGCGTCAACGACGCCGACAGGATCCGCGTCCCCACCAGGCCGGCGAGCCTGCTGCGCCCCTGCGCCACCGAGTCCGCGCACAGGCTCCGCGCGAACAGGAACACCAACCGCGCCGCCACGGCCCCGTCGAGCACAACGGCCGAGGGCGGAGCGGACGTCGTCGTGGGGGCGCGCAACACGGCACCGCACCGCCCGGCGACCAGCGCGGGCAGCCGCCCGAGCAGGAACGCGGCGTCCGGCCCGATGTCCTCCCGGTCGACGTGCGTCCTCCGACCGGCCGCGTCACGGGTAGCGCGGTACAGCAACGACCCGGAACTGGTCCGGTACCCACGGCGGCCACCTCCGGTGCTCGCGACGACCACCGACCGGCTGACCTGGTTGATCCACAGCTCCGTCAGCACGTCGCCAGCGGAGGTGAGCGCCGCCGCCTCCGCCCGCAACTCCGCAAGCGACCGACTGGCACTCCGCCCACCACCGCCAGGCCCACCCACCGCGACCTGCTCCGGCGTGGTGTGGTCGTTTCCAGCCGCGGGGTCCTGCCTCGGTGTGGTGTGGTTGGTCCCAGCCGCGGGGTCTTGCCCCGGTGTGGTGTGGTCGGTCTCTGCCGTCGAGTCTTGCTCCGGTGTGGTGTGGTTGGTCCCAGCCGCGGGGTCTTGCCCCGGTGTGGTGTGGTCGGTCTCAGCCGTTGAGTCTTGCTCCGGTGTGGTGTCGTCGGTCCCAGCCGCGGGGTCTTGCCTCAGTGTGGTGTGGTCGGTCTCAGCCGTCGAGTCCTGCCCCGGCGTGGTGTCGTCGGCGTTCGTCGCGGGTGGTGCGGCCATGGGCGAACCGCTCTGCCCACCGCCTCCCGTTCCACCGCCTCCTGTTCCACCGCTTCCCGTTCCACCGCTTCCCGTTCCCCCCGCCGCCGTGACCTGCCGCGGTGCGGCCTCGTAGGAGTTCGCCAGCGCGTCCGCGACCACGGACTCGGCGTCGGCCGTGCGCGGCACGACGGCGAGCGCTGTCCGGCCGTCCCGCCACAGCCGCACGGTCACCGTTCCCGCCCGCACGGTCGACGTGGAGTCCACCAGTCCGGAGTGGACGACCAGCTCCTCCCGCTCGTCGACCCGCAGCCGCACCTCGGCCGTCGCGCCGTGCCGGGCCGCCGCCCGCAGGTAGTCGTCGATCACCGCGTCGTCGAGCCTCACGCGTCCGTCCCTCCCACCAGCAGGGAACCGATCCGCAGCGTCGGCCCGCACACGCCGACCGGGATCAGCTGCCCGAACTTGCCGCACTTCGCCACACCCAGCTCCACGTCGTCACCGACCGCGTCGATGGACCGCAGCACCTCGGCACCGTTGCCGCGCACCGTGGTCTCCCCGATGGGGTCGGTGATCCTCCCGTTCTCGATCAGGTACCCGTTCATCACCCGGAACACGAAGTCGCCGGTCGACTCCAGCACCTCGCCACCGCCGACGTGCGGCGCGTACAGCCCGAAGCGCGTGTCGGCGATGATGTCCTCCGGCGTCACGCCGCCCGCCAGCACGCGGGTGTTCGTCATCCGGGGGATGGGCCGGTGGTGGAACCCGTCCCGCCTCCCGTTCGGCGTGATGGGCAGCCCCAGCCGCTCGGACGTCACCCGGTCGCTGAGGAACGACGCGAGCGTCCCGTCGTCCACGAGGGTGGTGGGCCGCGCCGCGGTCCCGTCGTCGTCGACCCCGTACGACCCCACCGCGCCGGCCAGCGTCGGATCGTCCACGATGGACACCCCTGGCGCGGCGATCCGCTCTCCCAACCGGTCCGCGTACACGGAGCCGCGCAGCACCTCGTCGGCTTCCAGCGGGTGGCAGCACGCCTCGTGCACCAGCACCATGCCCCGCCCCGGCCCGACCACGACCGGCAGGTGCGCCACCGGGGCGGGCCGCGCGGCCAGTGCGATGAGCGCGCGGTCGGCCGCCGCCCTGCCCGCCGCCGCCGCGTCGAGCGACAGGTCGGCGGCGGACGTGCCCGGTGTGAGGAAACCCGTGGCGCGCCTGCCGTTCTCCTCCGCGATGACCCGGATCGTCAGGTACAGCAGGCTCCGCTGGTCGCGGCGCACCTCGTCGACACCGACCACGGCGATCTGCTGCGCGCTCAGCTCGGCGTCGACGAGGACCTGGGTGATCCGCGGGTCCGCGGAACGAGCCGCCTCCTCGACCGCGAGCACCAGGTCGTCGAGGTGCGCGTGCCCGGCGGACAGGTCGAAGGCGGCCTGCTCGGCCCCCAGCACCTCCAGCACCCGAGCCGGGTCGTCGTCAGCCTGGTACGCCACGCCGTCCCCGTCGACGCGCCGCACGGACGTGCCCGCGCGCCGGGTCGTCATCAGGTCGGCCGTCCGCCCGCCCACGTGGCGCAGCGCGATGTGGGCGTACCGCTCGACGAACGCGTCGGCGTGACGGCACGACCCGCTGGTGGCGCGCCGCAACTCGTCCCGCAGCGCGTCGGTGTCGGTCCCTGCTGGCATTCCTCGTCCCCCCGAGAACGGTCGTCGTGGTCAGGTCCGCGGTCCGCCCCGCCGAACCCGCCTCGCGGTCAGGTCGGCGGTGGCGGAGCGGTCCGCTGTGGTCAGCTCGGCCGGGTGGCCTTGCCGAACGCGTCGGCCGACCACTCGTGGTCGCCCATGCCGCTCTTCGCCCCCTCCGCGATCGAGTCGGCGAGCGCGCGGTCGGCGGCCGGGTCGTGCGCCCGCAGCACCCCCGGCGTCAGCGGCACCGGGATCGCGCACGCCCACTGCGGGTGCAGCGCCGCCCCCCGGCGCACCTTCGCCTCCAGCGAGGCCACCCCCAGGTGCAGGGTGCGCAGCCCGTTCGCCTCCATGTACCGCAGCGGCTCGTAGTACACGGTGTTGAAGTACTCGAACGCGTCCCGCAGCCTCGCGTAGTCGAACCCGGCCACCCGCGCGTACAGGGTGTCCTGCCAGCGGAAGCACACCGAGCACCCGACGAGCGCCCCGTCGGCGTCGAAGCAGCGGAACACCGCGCTCGCGTCGTCGGCGCACCGCGCCTGCTCACCCAGGTACCGGCGGATCTCCTCCTCCGGCAGCCCGGAGCCGTACCGGTCGCCCGTGCTCGCGATCAGTGGCACGACCTCGTCCACGCACTCCGACAGCCGCACCACGTCGACCCGGAAGCCCGCGTCGGCGAAGCGCCGCCACTCGTACTCCTTCTTGCGCGCGTTGCGCCCGAGCAGCCGGACGTAGGACTCGAACGTCCCCCCGTCGTTGTGCACCACGCCTTCCGCGCCGCGCAGCTCGCCCCGCGCCTCGAAGCCGCAGTCCAGCAGGGCCAGGTCCGCCGTCGTCAGGTGGTCGAACAGCACCGCCTCACGTCCGCGTTCGACCGCGAGGTCCGCGAGCGCGCCCACCAGCAGCGCGGCCTGCTCACCCGCCGCGGGCTCGTTCTCGGCGCGCACGAGGAGCTGGTTGTGGTAGCCGGTGCGCGGCCCCGCCCGCAGCAGGCCGGCCGCCCCCGCCGAGGCGGGCGGGGCGGGCTCGGCGAACGCCGCGAACTCGTACACCGGCGTCGCCGCCACCAGCTCGCCGTCCTCCTCCACGAGGACGTACGTCACCGTGGCCGCCGCCGACCGCTCCTGCGACCGCAGCCAGTCGTAGCTCGCGTAGAACCCGAGCGGACGCACCAGCGAGTCCCACGCCCGCGCGTCGACCCCCTCCAGGCTCCCCAGCACCCGGACCGTCACTCGCTTCCCCTCTCCGGCATCCACGCCTCGGCGTCCAGCCCGCCCACCACGAACCGGCCGAACTCCTCGGCGAACGCGGTGACCTTGCGCCGGTTGTGCTCCTCGACCGCCCGCGCCGTGACCGGCAGCGGCTCCCGCACCCCGACGAACACGCTGTACAGCGGCACCGGCAGGGCACCGCGCCCCAGCTTCGCCTCGTACGTGCCCACACCCAGGTTGATCTCCGCGATCCCGCGCTCGGCACCGGTGCGGACCGCGTCGTACATCAGGATGTTGAAGTAGTCCGACCGGTTGGGCAGGTCGTAGTCGAACCCCACGACCCTGGAGTACAGCCGGTCGTCACGGCGGTAGCGCAGCGCGAACGCCGCGGGCCTGCCCTCGTCCTCGACGAGCAGCACGGAGCTGTCCGCCGAGAGGTGCCGCGCCTGCCGGTCGTACACGGCGAGCGCGCGCTCCAGGCTGTACCAGGTGTGGCCGTACTTCTGCATGAGGGCGTTGTTCAGCGGGGCGATCACGTCGACCACCTCGGCCAGCGCGCACTCGCGCACCTTCCGGCCGCTCTCCTGGAAGTCGCGCAGCTCGCGGCGCACCCGCGTCCTGCGGTTGCGGGGCAGCCAGGCCAGGTAGTCGGCGAAGTCGGCCCAGTCGGTCCTCAGCACGTTCTCGACGTCCTGGAGCACCACCACCGGCTCGGCGTCGGCGTGGGCGCGGGCCACGTCGAGCGCCTCCTCCAGCGGGAGGTACAGGTAGGACAGCAGGTGCGCGTTCCGATCGGCGGCCCAGGCCAGGGTGTCCGCCGCCAGCGCGCCGACGGCGGACGCCCGGTCGGCCGCGGGCAGGCCGGGGCGCACCGGGACCTGGCCGCGGAACTCCGACCAGCCCGCGCCGAAGACGAACGGCTCGCGCTCGTAGGCGACGGCCCGGTCCTCGTCGACCAGGCCCTCCAACAGGAACGTGGGGGCGTACAGCCGGTGCGGCGGCTCGGTGAACGCGTAGGTCTCCAGACCCGCCGCCGCGCCGGTGGCGTCCCGCGCGACCAGGTGGCGGCCGACCCCGCTGCCCGGCAGCTCCTCCTCGCGGACGCCGAGCCAGCCGGACGCCGAGTAGGTGGTGGCCCGGTCCCGCAGCGAGTCCCACTCGGTCGCGGGGACCTCGGCGGCGGAGTCGTAGGCGGAGAGGATCATCGATTGCCCTTCTGGTGTGCGGCGGGGTCCGGTCTGCCGCGTCAACTCTTCCAGGTGCCGCGCGACGCCGTCCTCGTCGTTCGACGCGACCACCGCGTCCGCCGCCAGCAGCACGGCCGCGTCCGCGTTGGCGACGGCGACCGCCGTACCCGCCACCCCGAGCAGGGCCAGGTCGTTCGGCGCGTCGCCGTAGGCCACGACCCGCTCGGCGGACAGCCCGAGGCGGTCGAGCACCCAGAGCAGGGCGGACCTCTTGTCCGCCCCCGGCGCCGAGAACTCCAGCAGACCCGCGCTCGACGACGTGCAGCCGACCCCGAACTCGCGGGCGACCTCGTGCCCCAGCTCGCGGGGACAGCCGACGACCATCAGGCAGAGCACTCCCGCGCCCGGCGGCACCCGGTCGGCGCGGGACAGCCGCGCGGAGGTGCTGGCCAGCACGTTCGGCCAGGCGGGAGACACGATCCGGTCAGCGACCCGATCCACCGCCCACACCGCCTCCGGGCACCGCGCGGCGAGGGCGGCCACGACCGCCCCCGCCACCTCGGCGGACATCGCCGTGGTGCGCACGACCCGACCGGACGCCACCTCGGACACCACGGCACCGTTGGACGAGATCAGGAAGTCACCCGATCGTGCGGCCTGCACGACACCCACGGCGGCCCACACCGGCCTGGCCGTCGCGAACACGACCCGCAGACCCGCCTCAGCCACCGACACCAGCGCCGCAACCGACCGCCCGGACAGCGAACCGTCCGAGCGCAGCAGCGTGCCGTCCAGGTCCGTCACGACCAGCGCCGGGGCCGCCGGGCCTGCGGTGGCCGCCGTGTCCGCGGTGACCGCCTTCACTGTCGGGTTTGCCGCGTCTGCCGGGTTTGCCGCCGCCGGGGCTGTCCTCGCGGCTGCGTCCGCCGCGATTGCCGCGCTCGCCGTGACCGCTGGGTCTGTGGTGACCGGCGCATCCGGCGCCACTGCCGGTTTTGCCGGATCCACCGTGACCGCCGCGTCTGTCCGATCTGCCGTGACCGCCGGGTCCGTCGGGTTTGCGGTGGCCGCCGGACCTGCCACGTCCGTCGGGTCTGCCGTGACCGCCGTGTCCGCTGCCACAGCCGGATCCACCGTGACTTCCGTGGCTGCCGCATCCGCCGTCACCGCTGGGTCTGCCGTCACCGCCGGGTCGGCCGCCAGCGCAGAGCCGGGCACCGGCTTGAGATCAGCCGTGGTCACTCGACCCCACCCCGTTCGCCAGACCGCGTGCGAGCGCGGCCGGGTCACCTGTCCGGCTGCGCACCAGCACGGCGCCACCGGGGCGCAGGCGGTCGAACAACCGCTGGTTCGCCTCCTGCTGCGGCTTCCGCAGGCGCAGCGCGAACCAGAGGATCGACCTGGGCCCCACGACGCTGGTGAAGGACTCGCGGTTGCCCGCCCACAGGTCCTGCCTGCGCACCAGCCTGGTGACGGTGCGCCGCAGCAGCCTCGGCCACGCCACGCGCAGCGGCGTGTCGAGCCAGACCACGCAGTCCGCCTCGGCCACGAAGTCGTCGACCGCCGCCGCGTACTGCCCGTCCACGACCCAGCGCGGCTCCCGCAGGAGGACGCCCAGCTCCTCGCGGAACGCGGCGTCCTCCTTCGGGGTCCAGTTCTCCTGCCAGTACAGCCGGTCCAGCTCCACGTGCCGGGCCCCGGCCGCGGCCGAGAACTCCCGCGCGAACGTGGTCTTGCCACTCGCGGAACCGCCGAGCACCCAGACCCGGCACGGTGCGGAGCCCGACATCACCCTGCGGCCGGGGGAGCGGGGAACCGGTGCGCGATCACGGCCGCGTAGCGGTGGTAGTGCCATTCCTCCAACCCCACGTGGCTCTCGCCGTAGATGCCGAGGTCGACGTTCTCGAACAGCTCCCACCCGTCGCGCGCGACGATGCCGCCCATCTCCTCGACACCGGGGTAGTAGCCGCACGCCTGGTCCTCGGGCGTCAACCCGACGAGGTAGTCGGCGAAGAACACCCCACCCGGCGCCACCATGCCCATCGCGTGGTCGAACAGCGCCTGGAGGGTGTGCTTGCGGTTGGGCGGCATCGACCACAGGCCGCTGCCCATGACGAACTGGAAGTCGCCCGCCGCGTCGAGCGTCATGTAGTCCTGCTCGACGATCGTGCAGCGGTCCTCCAGGCCCTCGTCCGCCAGCCGCTTGCGCAGGCCGACGATCTCGTGCGGGCCGTCGACGAGGTCGAGCACACCGCCGTCGAGGAACGTCTCGTCGGTCTCCACCCCGACGACCTCCCAGCCCGCGCGCAGCAGCGGCAGCGCGAACTTGCCGTCCGAGGCGCCCAGCACGCACGCCCTCGGGCGGACCCGCTTGGCGTAGTCGCCCAGCGGGATGTACCGCGACAGCGCGGGGAAGTAGGTGAAGTACGGAGCCCAGTAGCTCTTCGGGTCCACCGCGAGCGGCGGGTTCAACGTCGGTTCCAGCATGGTGTTCCTCTTCCTGGGCGGCTGTCGGATGCTGTCGTGCGGTCGGCGCTCAGTCGGCGACGCCCGCTCCCTCGGCCGCGCTGTTGCGCACCGTGCCCCACCTCTTGGCGGCCGTCTCGTGGATGTACCAGATGTCGTCCTCCGCCAACAACTTGGAGACCACCTCCGGGTACGCCTCCTCGAAGTACGTGTACGGGGGACGGTTCTCCTTGCGGGAGTGGTAGTCGAGCTTGTCCTGGCCGTGCTCTTCGGACACCGACGTGCCGGGGTGGTAGGTGAGGATGTTCGGGCTGGCCATGATCAGCAGGTCGTCGTCGATGAGCCTGCCGATCTGCTCGATGGTCTCCTCCATCGTCGTGCGGTCCTCGCCGTCCAGTCCGAACAGGACGGAGCTGCCGACGCGGATGCCGTGCGACCTGATCTTCTCCAGCGCCTCCCTGACCTTGCCGACCCACGGCTCGGGGTTGCGGCGCAGCAGGTTCTTCTTGACGTGCTTCATCACCGGTTCGGCCATGCTCTCGATGCCGATGTAGACGTAGGAGCACCCCGCCTCGCGCATCAGGTCGAGCCCCGCGCCGACCTCGGCCCACCTGGCCCGGTTCAGCACGACGTCGACCGTCAGCTGCGCGCCCCACTCCAGGTCCCGCAGGGACCGGTGCTCCGGGTCTCCGGGGAGGTGGCCCGCGCACGGCTGGTCGGCCTGCGCGAGCAGGTCGCGGCAGAACGCCGTGATGGCCGTCCAGTTGCCGCCCCAGAACACCGGGTCGTCGAAGAACACGGCCTCGGCGCCCCAGTCCACCAACCGCTGGACCCTGGCGGCGACCTCCTGCGTCTCGGTGATCGCGAACCGGGTGGGCGTGCCCTTCACCGCGCTGCTCTCCGAGCAGAAGGTGCACTTGAACGGGCAGGAGTCGAGGGTCATCATGTGGCCGGTCCGGCTGCCGTGGATCGACGACCCCGCCCGGTCGAACACGCCGAAGCGCGCCCGAACTGAGAACGCGTCGTAGGGCGAGGGCAGCTCGGACCTGCTCAGCGCCCGGCCCTCGACCGGCTGGATGACGACGTCGCGGCCGAAGCCCACGACGCGCCCCACCCCGGCGAGGTCCTCGTGCCGCTCGCCGATCAGCCGCAGCGCGTCCATCACCCGGTCGACGTCGGTCGGACCGAAACCCGGCTCGGCCACCAGGCCGATGGCCCGCATCAGCAGGTCCAGCAGCGGAGCGCCGTCGCCCGCCACGACGAAGTCGACGTCGCCGTCGGCCCTGCCGTCGCGCACGACCTCGACCGTGCTGCTCCACGACAGCTGGACGAGACCGGAGCCCCGGTCGACCCGGACCGTCTCGTCCGCGTGCCTGCCGCCCAGCACGACCAGGCAGTCCGGCACGTGCTCCTTGGCCAGCTCCGCCATCTCCAGCGCGTACCGGTGCGCGGCGGACACCGCGCTGAGCATCACGACCTTCGGGCGCAGCGTGCGCAACTGCTCGACGAAGAGGTCCCGCGCGGCCTCGTCCCAGATCCGCGGGTCGAAGACCTTCCCGTCGGTCGTCGGGTTGTCGACGATCAACCCGGTCCGCGGGCCGGACTCGGCCAAGCGGTAGTGCGCGTCCGGGTAGAGGCCCCAGTCCGGGTACACGTCGTCGACGTGCGGGACCGCGGGCAGCCCGGACGCCCTGCGCTCCACGGAACGCAGGATCGTGCTGATGAGCGCGGAGTACAGGCACATCGGGTCGCCGGGGTAGGCGACCTCACCCCCGCGGTTGGTCGCGACGGGCACGAGCGCCGCCATGACGGGGAAGCGGTAGACGGCGTCCTGGTCGCCGCCCGCGTGCTGAACCGCGGCGAACCGCGCTCGTCTGTCCTCGACGAGCCGGGTGAGGCGGTCGTCGCCGTCGATGGGTGGTGTTCGGTCCGGTTTCAGGGTGTCGCGCACCGAGACGTCCACGTGTGGTCCCCCTTGCAGTTCGACGAACTCCTCCTCGGAAAGGGCGGGGAGCGGTCAGACGGCCGCGATCAGCCCGCCCACCTCGGGGGACGCCGCGGGCGAGTCGACACGGGTCTCCGCGTCGCCGAGCTTGCGGTAGGCCTGCGTGGCCAGGCACGCGCGCACCACGTCGGTGAAGTCGGTCGACGCCTTGGTCGAGGCGATCTCGTCGACGGCGGCGGTGTTGCCCGCCACCCCGGCCTCGCGCAGCGTCCGCTCCAGTGCGATCAGCTCCGCGACGGCCTCGCGGGCCTCCTCGGGGCTGTCAGGCAGGGCGGGTAGCTGCGCCGACGTCACGGGGGCCTCGACGACCTTCCGCGCGAGGTCGATCTCGTTGTCGTAGAAGTGGAACGTGCCCGACTGGTGGATGTACGGCCCGCAGGGCACGCCCAGCAGCGCCGCGGCCCACTGGTGCATGAGCAGGAAGAGGAACGCGTCGTAGGGCAGGACGGTGAGCGCCTGCTGCGCGCGCATCACGGTGAGCCACGTGAGCGCGCCGTCGCGAAGGAAGAGCTGCACGCCCACCGCGCACGGGTACTCCCGCGACTCCCGGAAGTTGTCCGAGGGGTCGAGCACGAGGCCGAACGCCCTGCGGTGCGCGGGATCCTTGCGGATCCGGCCGATGATCGCCTCCAACTGGTCGCCGCCCGCGGCCGACGACAGCAGCCGGTGGCCGAACGCGCCGCTGAGGGTGTGCTGGTCGTCGGAGTACTCGTGCGCCCCGCGCCGGTAGTACGCCGGGGTGTCGACGTCGTTGCGGCCGTCCAGGGACCAGGCGAGGAGCCCGAAGCAGTACGGCAGGTTCACCGGGAGCGCCGAGCTGACGGCGAGGGACTGCTGGGGGTCTCGAACGCGGAAGGAGTGCGCGATCACCTCGCGGTAGGGGCGGTCCTTCGTCCCGAAGTCCGATGCCTTGGACAGCGGGTCGCGCACCGACGGGACGTGCGAGCCGTCGACCAGGACGTCGCGCAGACCGGCCGCGTACGCGTCCGCGAAAGAGTCGTATTCAGACACGGTTCTCCTCTTCGAAACCTTGGTGTGAGCGAGCGAAGGGCGGTGAAACAATATTTAGGCACACCGATTGGGCCCACCCTGCTGGGCGGGCTGATGATTATGGAGCGTCGACTGCTAATCGACTCTTTCGTGCGCACGAAAAAGTGCGCCGCTGTGCGATACTTCCCCAGTCACACCGCGAATCAGTTCTTCGGAGCGTTGGATCCAGTGTCCCCAGGACAACGCTCGTAGCCGCCGATCAAGACCCGACACTACCGGCGATTCCAATCCGGTGCAACTGGTCTGGTGTGGCCCCTCAGACCGGCCCTGAGCTGGGGGTATCCCTCGAAAGAGGGATGGAAGAGACATTGGTAGCATTCTGTGCTCATAGTCGCTTGACTTCGTGAATAGTTACTCCATTCGAGTGAACGTCATGGGTAGCTGGTTTGGCTGGTCTTCTGTGTGGTGGGTGTGAGGGATCGTGTTGCTCGCCTCCCCGGTGGCCGAGCGGCGAGTGGTCCCGGAGCGGGTCCGGACCGATATCTGCTTGCCGCTGGAATGCGGCGGTGCTAGCTTCGAAAATATCCGGCGCTGATGCTCGTGCCGTCTGGGGATGTGCTGTTGGTGCTCTTTGCGTGAAGGCGGGTAACCAGTGAAGCGGCTTGCGCTCGTCGGTGTCGGTTTCATGGGCCGCCCGTACCTGGAGGCCGCGCGCGACCTCGGGTTCGGGGTCCACGTCGTCGAGACCGAGGCGTGGTCGGGGGAGGTGCCCGACGGTGTCGAGGTGCACCGGGTGCCGGACCTCGGCCAGGACGGCTGGGCGGTCGACGAGCTGTGGGCCGTCGGCGGGTACGCGGTCGCCGCGGCGTCGCCGGTGGACGGTGTGCTGGCGTTCTCCGAGCCGCACGTCCTCGGCGCGGCCGTGGTCGGCGACCGCCTCGGCCTCCCCGGCCCGTCCCTGCACGCCTCGACCCTGTCCAGGAACAAGGCGCTGCAACGCGCCTGCTTCGCGGCGAACGGCCTGCCGCAGCCGGAGTTCCACGTCGTGGCTGGCCACGACCGGGCCGTCGAGTGGGCACGACCGAGACTGCCCGTGGTCGTGAAGCCGTTCTCCTCCTTCGGCAGCACGGGCGTCCAGCTCGTGTCCGGCGTGGACGAGCTGCGCGCGGTCCTCGCGGCGCGGCGGACCGAGCGCCTGCTCGTGGAGCAGGCCGTCGAGGGGCCCGAGTTCAGCTGGGAGGGCTTCACCCGCGACGGCGAGGTCCTGTTCGGCAACATCACGGCGAAGGAGACCACCGGTCCACCCCGCTTCGTGGAGGTCGCGCACCGCGCGGGCCACCGGTTCGACGACCCGGAGACCGAGCGCGCCGTCCGCGAGCTGACCGAGGGCGTCGTGCGGAGCGCGGGTGTGCGCACCGGGCTCGTGCACCTGGAGTTCCGGCTCACCGAGCGGGGTCCGGCGATCATGGAGGTCGCCGTGCGGACCCCCGGCGACTTCATCCTCGACCTCGTCGCGGCGTCCTACCGCTTCGACCCGTACCGCGCCGCCGTGCAGCTCGCGATGGGCGTGCCGCCGGAACTGCCCGCTTCCCCCGAGCCGGTGTCCTACGCGGCCGCCTGGTTCCCGATCTGCGCGCCGGGCACGGTCGTCGACATCTCGGGCCTCGACGAGGTCAAGGCCCACCCGATGGTCACCCGCGCCGGTCTCGCGGTGTCGGTCGGCGACGTCGTCGCGCCGCTGCGCTCGTCCGACCAGCGCGCGGGCTTCGTCCTGGTCGACGCCCCGTCACCGGAGGACCGCGAGCAGACGCTCAAGACCGTGCGCGAACTCCTGCGCGTCACCACCGCGCCCGCCGACGCGTGACCTCGCCGGCCAGGCGCGACCCGTGAAAGGAAAACCCGTGCCAGACAACGCGATCCTGTCCGCACGCGACCTGGAGCTGCTGCCGTCCGACGAGGACGTCCGGTTCTACGCCGAGCACGGCTGGTACCTCTCCCCGAAGCTGCTCACCGACGACGAGACCGACGCGCTCGTCGAGGCCAGCGAGGACTACTACGCGGGCAAGCGCGACCGCGAGCTGCCCATGCACCCGTCGAAGATCTCGTACTGGACGCCGGAGGACGGCGACATCCAGCGCAACAACGACTACATCCACTACGAGAACGACACCATCGGCGCGATCCTGCGCAAGCCGGTGATCGCCGCGACGGCGGCCCGACTGGCGGGCGTGGACCTCATCCGGCTGTTCCAGGCGACCCTGCTGTACAAGCCGCCGCAGCCGGACGAGAAGTCCAACATCGTGCCCTGGCACTTCGACAAGTACTACTGGGCCTCGTCCAGCTCCGAGGACATGATCACGGCGTTCATCCCGTTCCACGACTGCGACGAGTCCATCGGCACCATCACGATGGTCGACGGCAGCCACCGGTGGAACGAGTTCCGGGGCTGGGACAGCAGGAACGGCTACGCCGCGGTGCCCGGTGACCACGAGCGCGAGCACCTGCTGCTGGAGACGTCGCGGCGCAACGCCGCCGAGGTCGTCAAGCTCCCGATGACGATCCCCAAGGGGCACATGACGTTCCACCACTGCCGGCTCTACCACGGCAGCGCGGCCAACCTCACCGACCGGCCGAGGCGCGCGATCTCCCTGCACATGCAGGACGGCGCGAACGCCTACCGCGACCACCGGCTGGCCACGGACAGCAGGCAGACCCCTTACAAGCACGACGAACTCGTCCGCAAGACCGCGAACGGCGACCCGGACTACGCCGACCCCGAGTTCTGCCCGGTGCTGTGGCAGGCCTGACTCCGCCCCGAACTCCCCGGAAAGCAGGCCCTCGATGACCGCTCCGCGGTTCACCCTCCTCACCCGGTTACCACCGTGGGCGCGCATCGCCGCGGGCGCGGCGGTCGTGATCATCACCTACGCCTACCTGATCGCGACCCGGCCGACCTCGCCGCACGGCGTCGGCGGTTCCGCCGCGCTGCTGGCGCTCGTCGGCTACCTGCTCGGCTCCGTGCTGATCATCAGCGGCGCGATGTCGAAGCTGACCACGTCCACGGTGACGCTGTTCCCCGTCGCGATCACCATCAACATCGTCATCGGCCAGCTCGTGCGGATCAGCGGGCTGCCGGTGCACCTCGACTCCATCGGCACCGTGCTGGTCGCGGTGCTCGCCGGGCCCGCGGCGGGAGCGGCGGCGGGAGCGCTGTCGAGCATCACGGTCGGGATGACGATCAACCCCGGCTCGCTGCCCTACGCCGTCACCGCGGCCACGATCGGCCTGCTCGCGGGCACCTTCGCGCGGTTCGGGCTGTTCCGCCGCGTGCCGACGGTGGTCCTCGCGGGCGTGCTGATCGGCGTCGTGGCCGGGGTGGTGTCCGCGCCGATCACGGCGTTCGTGTTCGGCAACGCGGGAGGCTCGCTCGGCCAGTCCGCGTTCATCGCGACGCTCCAGGTGTACGGCAACAGCATGCTGGAGGCCGCGAGCATCCAGGGTCTCATCGCCGACCCGCTCGACAAGGTCGTGTCGTGCCTGATCGCCTACAGCGTGCTCGTGGCGCTGCCGCCGAGGCTGCGCCAGCGGTTCTCGTTCGTGCGGGAGCACTCGGTGTTCGGCATCGACCGGCCCGCCGCGGTGCCGCCCGTGCGAGCGGAGGCGGTCCGATGACCACGATGTTCTTCCAGTCCGGCGCCTCGCCGGTGCACCGGCTGAACCCGACCACCAAGCTGGTCATGGCGCTGGCCGTCACGACCACGGCGTTCGCCATCCCCGTGGTGTGGGCGCCGCTCGTGCTCCTGCTGGTGGTGCTGGTGCCCGCCGTCCTCGTCGCGGGGGTCCAGCGGCCGTACGCGCGGCTGCTGCTCCTCTTCTCCGCGCCGGTCGTGCTGGTCATCTTCCTGCTCCAGGGCCTGTTCTTCCCGGAGGGCACGACCGTCCTCGCGGAGTTCGGCCCGGCCACGGTGACGTCCGAGGGCCTGCTGTTCGCCGCGCAGACGTCGCTGCGGCTGGTCGTGATGCTCGGCTCGTTCCTGTTCCTCCTGCTCACCACGCACCCCGGAGTGCTGATGAGCGCCATGGTCGAGCGGGGCATGTCACCCAACACCAGCTACGTCATCTCGGCGACGCTCCAGATCGTGCCCGCGTTCCGCGCCAGGGCGCAGAACGTGCTGCGCGCCCAGCAGGCCAGAGGTCTCGACACCACGGGCCTGCGGCGTCGGGTGCGCGCGCTGCTGCCGCTGGTCGGGCCGCTGCTGCTGGGGTCGCTGGCCGACCTGGAGGAGCGGGCGGTCGCCATGGAGGCCCGCGCGTTCGGTTCCACGACCCGCCGCACGTCGCTGGTCGCGGTCGCCGACTCCTCCGCCCAGCGGTGGGCCCGGCTGCTGATGGGCGCGGCAGCCGTCACCGCCATCGTCGTCAACGTCCTCGGAGTGGTGCGATGATCGAGTTCGAGAACGTCTCGTACGCCTACCCGACCACCGCCGAGGACGCGCTCGGTCCGGTCAGCTTCGCCATCCCCGCGGGCCAGGTGTGCGGGGTCGTCGGGGCCAGCGGCTCGGGCAAGTCCACGCTGGCGAGCGCGGTCGCGGGCATGATCCCGCACGTGTCGGGCGGTCGGCTCTCCGGTGAGGTTCGGGTGGGCGGGCGGCCGGTCGCGACCACCCCGCTGGCGGACCTGGTCACCGAGGTCGGCCTGGTGGTGCAGAACCCGTTCAACCAGATGTCCGGGGCGAAGTTCACCGTGCGCGAGGAACTGGCCTTCGGGCTGGAGAACCTCGGTGTGGACCGGGCCGAGATGGTCCGCCGCATCGAGCAGGTGCTGGAGGACCTGAGGATCGAGCACCTCGCGGACCGCTCGCCGTTCGCCCTGTCCGGTGGCCAGCAGCAGTTGGTGGCGATCGGGTCGGTGCTCGTCATGCGGCCTCGGGTGGTGGTGCTCGACGAGCCCACGTCGCAGCTCGACCCGGCCAGCGCCACACTGGTCTTCGGAGCGCTCGACGCGTTGCGGCGCAACGGGATCACCATCGTGCTCGTGGAGCACCGGATCGAGCAGCTCGCCGAGTTGGCGGACCGGGTCCTCGTGCTCTCGCACGGGTCGCTCGTGCTCGACGGGTCCCCGCACGACGTGTTCACCGACGAACTCCTGCCGGATCTCGGCGTGTCGAGCACCCGCTACACCCGCGCCGCCCGTCGCGCCGCCGAACGCGGCCTGTGGCCGGAATCCCTCCCGCTGCCCGTGCTGCTGCCCGAGGCCGTGCGCGGCTTCGGTGCGGGCCTGTCGGTGGAGCACACGCCGTGACCGTTCTGCCAGGGCACTCCCAGGAGGTTTCCACCGTGCGGTCGGACATTCGCGTCGAGTCGCTGACGTTCCGCTACGACGAGCGCGTGACGGCGCTCGACGACGTGTCGCTCGTCGTGCGGCAGGGCGAGCGGGTCGCGGTCATCGGGCCGAACGGCGCGGGCAAGACCACGCTGGCCCAGCACTTCAACGGCATGGTCAAGCCCACGTCCGGCCGGGTGCTCGTCGGTGACCTCGACACCGCGGAGCACCCGATCGCGGTGCTGGCGGCCAAGGTCGGGTTCGTGTTCCAGAACCCGAACGACCAGTTGCACGCCAAGACCGTGTCCGCCGAGGTCCACTTCGGACCGCGCAACCTCGGGTTCCCGCCCGAGCACGCGCGCCACCTGGTCGAGCGGGCCCTGGAGTCGACCGGGCTCACCGATCTCGCCGACGCCCACCCCCACCACCTCTCGCTGGCCCAGCGGAAGATGGTCGCCATCGCGGGCGTGCTCGCGATGGACACCCCCGTCGTCGTGCTCGACGAACCGACCACGGGGCAGGACTCCGTCGCGCTGGACGCGCTCGCCACGATCATCGCCGACCTCTCCCTGAGGGGTCGCACGGTCATCGCGATCACGCACGACATGGACTTCTGCGTGGAGAACTTCGACCGCGTCGTGCTGGTCGCGGACGGCAGGATCGTCGAGGACGGCACACCGGCCGAGGTGTTCGCGGGCGACCGCGTCGCCCGCCTGCCGCAGGTGGTGCGGTTGGGCCGCGAACTCGGCTGGTCGGAGCAGGTGACCACGGTCGACGGTTTCGTGGACCACCTGGCCGTGACCCGAGGCTGACCGCCCGAGAACCGGTTCGGCGGGTGGGAACGGCCCCGGAACTCCGGACGTGACGGGAGTTGCGCGGGCGGCGACGTCGCGGGCCGGGTGCGGGACCGCCTCGTGGAGGCCGTCGCGGACGGTGGTGGACGGTCTTCGGCGGAGCGGGGTGTCGTGCGGGTCGCGACAGCGCCCAGCGGGTTTCAGCCCTCTCCGGTCGGTTGTTCCCGCTTGGCCGAGCTGGCCGCCATCAGGACCGCTCCGAGGGCGAACGCTCCTCCGAGCGCGCTCCAGCCGATCGCGCCCCGCAGCACCACGACGGTCATGAACGGTGGTCCGACGGCGAGTTGCACGGCGTGGCCGAAGTCGAAGGCGCCCAGGTAGGAGCCCATCGATCGTTCCGGGGCCATTCGGTAGGACAGCTCGAACGCCGACACCGAGTGCATGTTCTCGCCGAGGGTCAGGAGCACGACCGCCAGTGCCACCAGCGGGAGCACGATGGAGGCCCCCACGTGTTCGGCGGTCAGGAACAGGACGACCGAGACGAGCAGCGGGACCAGTGAGCGCAGGATCGTCGTGCGGGCCTTCGGGATCGTGTTCGCCCACTTCGTCAGCGGCACCTGCAACGCCACCGTCAGCACGGTGTTGACCGCCAGCAGGGGGCCGATCCACGCGGGTGGCAGCTCCGTCCTGCTGATGATCCACAGGGGGAGCAGGGTGAACAGGACGGCGTCGTGCAGCAGCAGGATCGCGTTGCCCGTGGCCAGGGTGAGGTAGCGGCGGTCCTTGAGCACGACTCCGCTCGACGGGACGCGCACGCCGGGTTCGGGCGTGGGCTCGACCGGGGGTGCCGTGCGGGAGAGGAGGCGGACGGCGACGAGCAGGACCACGAACGACAGCGCGTTGGCCGCGAACCCGACGGTGAACGCCGTGCGCGTGCCGATCGAGATCACCACGCCACCGAGCAGCAGTCCGACGCTCATCCCGATGTTGCGGGCGGTGCGCAGCACGGCCATCGACCTGCTGCGGTCCTCGGGGCGTTCCATGCGGAGCAGGAACACCTGCTGCACGGGCGCGCTGGCGCGGTCGAACAGGCCGAGCACGCACAGCAGCACCGCGTACCCGGTGAACGACGACACGAACAGGAACCCCGAGTAGCCGATCGCTCGGCCCACCAGCAGCCCCGTCCACATGGGGCCGGGGCCGACGCGGTCGGTCAGCCACCCCGCGGGCAGGGGGGAGAGCAGCGCGATGAGGTTCGCGGCGCCCACGACCACGCCGACCTGGACGGGATCGGCACCGAGGTGGAGCACGACGAACACCGGCACTATCGCGAGGAACAGGCCGGTGCCGATGGAGTCGACCAGGGCGCTGACCGCGAGCACCGCGCCGTTCCTGGTGCGAGGCGCGTACCTCGACAGCTGGAGCACTTGCGCCGCATCTCCCCAGAGTGGTCGCGTGACAGATCGGTGACTGAACGTAGCGCAGCGGGACCTGTGGTTCAAACGGGGGCGGTCCGATACCGCGAACGGGGGACGCCCGGACGGTGTGGTTCTCGGCGAAAGCGGGGTCCGCCCGCCGGTGGTGAGGGAGGGGCGGCGGCGCACCGGGATCGCAGCGCCGTCGGGGAGGGCGACGTGTCGCACGGGGGAGCGCCCGCGTTCGGGCCGCACACCGCGCTGGAGCCGCGGTCGCTGCCGGAACTGCTCCAGGCTGGAGTTCCTGCCGCTGGCGCGGGACGAGGTGACCCGCCGGGTGGAGCGGGAGCTGGCGGAGAACCCGGCGCCGGCGCGGCGGGCCGGGGCGCCGCGCCCGGCCGCGGCAGGCACCTGGTCGCGGCGCGCTGTCCGCGCTGCCGCGGTCCGGGGAGCGCGCCGCGGGAGGCCGTCGAGGCCGTGACGCGGCCCTTCGGGACGGTGGGGCCGCGGCCGGGCTGGAGGGCCGCTCGGACTGCCGCCACGCGCTGCCCGCCGTGGTGGCGCACCTGACCGACCGGGGCCTGCTCGACGCCGATCCCGAGGACATCGCCGACCTGCACGGCCTGGCGGTGGCCGCGGTCGAGGAAGCGGTGCTGGCGGTGCGTCGCCGGGGCACGGGCGCTGGTCGAGGACGCGGTGCGGACGGTGCGCGTCGCGGCCGTCCGGCATCGTCGAGCGCACGGTCGTCGACCTGCTCGCCGCCGGGGCACGGGCGCTGGTCGAGGACGGCGTCGCGTCCGCGCTGCTGGTGGACGTCGTGCGCGAGCACCTGCCCGCGGTCGCCGCCGACGACCGGGAGGGGGTCGCCGAGGCGTTGGGCGTGACGGCCGCGCGGGCGAGCCGCGCGCAAGCTCGTCCGGGGGCTGGACCTGCGCGCGGGAGTGCTGCGCCGGGTCGCGACCGCCGCGGTGGAGCACCAGGCGGCCTTCCTCGACCACGGCCCGCCCGCGCACCGCGACCTCACCCGCGCTCCGCACCGCGGAGTCGTTCGCATCGTCGCAGGTCAGGGGAGCGGCACGGTTCGTGCACCCATTCCCGGTGACGGCACGGCGGACCACAGCGACGGAGAACGCCGTGCACGACGTCGACCGGGCGCTGTTCGAGACCGAGCGGGAGACCGCCTTCACCGATGGGTTCGGAAGGGCGGTGATCGGGTGGCGTGGGAGTGGACGGCGGAATGCCGAAGGCCCGTCGACCACCGCACGGCGTGGCGGCGGGGCGCGCGGGTCTCGTGCCATGCTGGTCGTGACGACGGATCAGGGGGTGTGCGTGGCGTCGAAGCGCAAGGGGGGCGTGGCGCCGTACGTGGCGCTGCTGGTGGCACTGCTCATCTTCGTGCCCCCGTTCCGGGAAGCGGTCCTCGGCTGGGGCGCCCAGCTCGTCGACTCGCTGAAGGACCTCACACCCTTCCGGCCCTGACGGCCGGGCCCGGCGCCCCGCGGTCGGGGCGCCGGGACGGCGTCAGAACTCCACCGGCAGCGTGTCCAGGCGGCGGTTGAGCGGCACCACGTTCCGCCACGGCACCCGGTCGTAGCCCGCCCGCAGGTCGGGCAGCCGGTCCAGCAGCAGGCGGAAGCACTCGTCCGCCTCGACCCGCGCCAGCGCCGCGCCCAGGCAGTAGAACGAGCCCATGCCGAACGCCGTGTGCCGGTTCGGCTTGCGCGTCACGTCGAAGCGGTCGGGATCGGGGAACACCTCCGGGTCGCGGTTGCCCGCGTTCATGGCGAGGTAGACGCGCTCACCCGGCTGGAACCGGTGGCCCGCCACCTCGACCTCCTCCTCCGCGACCCTGGAGATCACCGAGGCGGGGCCCTCCAGGCGCAGCATCTCCTCCACGGCCGAGGGCACGAGGTCGGGCCGCTCGCGCAGCAGCGCCAGCTGGTCGGGGTTCTCCAGCAGCAGCACCAGGCCGTTCGCGATCAGGTTGGCGGTCGTCTCGTGGCCCGCGAACAGCAGCAGCACGCAGTTCGCGACCGCCTCGGCCTCCGACACGGCACCGCGGCTCTCGGCTGCGGCGAACATGCTGAGCAGGTCGTCGCGCGGTTCCGCCCTGCGGTCGGCGAGGATGGGCCGCAGGTACTCCTCCATCTCCAGGATGCTGCGCTGGCCCGCCCGCAGGTTGTCGACGTCCGCGATCGTGAACACCGCGGTGATGTCGCGCGACCAGGCCTGCAACTGCTCGCGGTGGCTGGTCGGCATCCCCAGCATCTCGGCGATCACGTTGGCGGGCAACGGGTACGCGAGGTCGGCGACCACGTCCATCCGGCCGAGCGGCGCCACGGCGTCCAGCAGCTCGGTGGTCAGCTCCCGCACCCGCGGCCGCAACCCGTTCACCATCGCCGGGGTGAAGTACCGCTTGAGCAGCTGCTGGAACCGGACGTGGTCGACGTCGTTGGTGTGCCCCATCCAGCGTTCGAGCGACTCCCGCATCGGGCTCAGCTCGGCGACCTCCGCCGGGCTGAGCCTGTCGAGGCCCTGCGTCAGGTTGCCGCTGATGAACCGGGGCTCCCGCAACGCGGCCACGATGTCGGCGTGGCGCGTCAACAGGTAGGAGTTCAGGTCGGGCATCCAGCTGACGGGGCTCTCGGCGCGGATCCCGCGCAGCATCGCCACGGGGTCGTCCGCGGCTTCGGGCGAGTACACGTCGCAGGTGGGGACGGGTGGTGCGGGAACGGGCATGTGCTCGGTCCTCCAGGGGCCGGGAAGCGGTTCTCCGCTCCTATCCAGCACCCGTTCACCCTCTCCTGTCGACCCCCGAAAGGGTCAACCGCGTTCGGCGGACGACTCGGCCGCGACCGGGTGGTACCCCTCGGCCGCACCGGGTGACCAGCGGTTCTCCGGTGCTGTCACCCGGATGCGCGCCCGTGGTTTCCGGTGTGGATGATCCGGATCACCCACCGGCGGGTGCCCGGACCGGGGTCCGGGCACCCGCGTCGCGCCGATCACGCGCAGAACGCGGTGTCCACACTGCTCAGCACCGCTTTGACGGCCTTCAGCTCGTCGCCGAAGGTGCCCGGCAGCGCGGTCACCGCGAGCCCCACCGAACGGCCGTCGTCGGTGGCGCCGCCGCGGGTCTCGTACCCGTCGATGTCACCGCCGTGGCCCCAGTACAGGCCGCCGCAGGTGAGCGGGATGCTGACCAGGCCGAGGCCGTAGCGCCACTCCGAACCGGGGTACACCGGCGCGTCGACCGTCCTGCGCATCTCGGCCAGTTGCGCCGCGGGGAGCAGCTTGCCGTCCAGCAGCAGGCGGTTGAACTTCGCGAGGTCGCTCGGCGTCGAGATGAGCTGGCCCGCGGCCCCGCCCCAGGAGGGGTCCATCTCGGTCACGTCGATCACCGTCCTGTCGGTGGTGCTGACGGTGCCGTAGCCCTGCGCGTGGGGCTCGCGGACGGTCTGGTCACCGGGCTGCGGCCAGTACGTGTGGCGCAGCCCCGCCTTCTTGATGACCCGCTCGGTGATCTGCTCCTGCACCGGGCGCTCGGTGACTCGCTCGACGAGGAAGCCCGCCAGCAGGTAGTTGGTGTTGCTGTACTTCCACGAGGTGCCGGGGGCGAAGTCCGCCGGGTGGGCGAGTGCCGCCGCGAGCAGCTCGTGGGGGTGGAAGAACCGGTGCTGGATCTTCTGGAAGTGGTCCAGCCCGATGTGCGCGGTGTAGTTCGGGAGCCCGCTGGTGTGCTGGAGCAGGTGCCGCACGGTGATCTTGGTGGCGTCGACGCCCTCGCCGCGCACCACGCCCGGCAGGTAGGTCTCGATCGGCGCGTCCAGGTCCACCTTGCCCTCGGCCACCAGTTGCAGGACCACCACCGCGGTGAACGTCTTCGTGCCGCTGCCCGCCCGCACGTAGCCGTCGCGGGGGACCGGGACCCGGCGGTCGATCCGCGCGGAACCGGCGACCAGCGAGGTCGTGCGGCCGTCGCGGCTCACCGAGGCGAGCGCCGCCGGGAACCTCTCCTGGCTCACCAGGGAGTTGAGGCTGTCCTGGACGGCCGGGTGCCCGGACGGGCCCGCCGCCGCGCTCGCGGTCCAGCAGGCGCCCACCAACCCCGCCACGGTCAGGACCGCCGCACCCTTGCGCACCGTCGCGATGGTTCTGCTCATCGTGGATCTCCTCCGTTGATCTGGTCGATGGGGAGATCCTGCGCGATCCGCGGCCGGAGATCAGTGGTGCGGCCCACCCGGTCCGGGGTGGAGCCCACTCCACCCCTAGGGGTCGCACTCCACTTGAGACGGTCGGCTCCCCGTCCCGCGGCACCGGTCGGAAACTCGGTGGACAACGCGGACCGCCCCGAGCATGGTCGTCACCATGCGACAGGACGAGGTCTGGGACACCGAGGCGGCCCAGCGGTACGACACACCGGGCACCGGCATGTTCGCGCCCGAGGTGCTGGGGCCGACGGTGGACCGCCTCGTCGAGCTGGCCGGTGGCGGGCGGGCGCTGGAGTTCGCCGTCGGCACCGGTCGCGTGGCCGTGCCGCTCGCGCGGCGCGGCGTGTCGGTCACCGGGATCGAGCTGTCACGGCCGATGCTCGACCGCTTGCGGTCCACAGTGGACGAATCGACGATCCCGGTCGTCGTCGGGGACATGGCGACCGCCACCGCCCCCGGCCGCTACTCGCTCGTCTACCTGGTCTACAACACGATCTCGAACCTGCTCACCCAGGCCGAGCAGATCGACTGCTTCCGCAACGCGGCCCGCCACCTCGACCCCGGTGGCCGGTTCGTGGTCGAGCTGGGCGTGCCAGACCTGCGCAGGCTGCCACCGGGGCGGGACGCCGCGGTGTTCCACTCCGAACCCGGCTACCTCGGCGTGGACACCTACGACCTGGTGCGCCAACACCTGGTGTCCCACCACTTCACGTTCGACGGCAGCGGGCGGGTCCGACTGGCCCGCAGCCCGCACCGCTACGTCTGGCCCGCCGAACTCGACCTGATGGCGAGCGTGGCCGGGTTCGACCTGGAGTCCCGGCACGCCGACTGGGCAGGTGCGGAGTTCACCGCCGAGTCCGACTCGCACGTCTCCGTCTACCGCGTCCGGTAGCGCCGGTCACCGGGTCGGCGCCGGGCGCCGGGAGCGGGCGAGCGCCAGCCCGCCGAGGAGCACGGCGACCAACCCGACCACGACGGCGACGCAGCCGCCGACGATGCCGTAGCCGGTGCCGGGCCCGCCCCGCGCCGCTCCCACGACGAGTCCGCCGACGAGCGCGCCGACCAGACCCGTCGCCAGGGCGGCGACAGCGCCTCGCCTCCCGGCGCGGCGGGCCAGCGCCAGCCCGCCGAGGGCCACGCCGACGAGTCCCAGCAGCGCGGCCACCAGCGACCAGGACCGCCCGGTGGTCAGGGCGGAGGACTGGGCCAGCGCGGACGTGGTGAACCGGAGAGCGGACATGGTGTGCTCCTTCACTGCGACGGGTTTTCCCCGCAGAGCATGTCCGTCGGAGCGCCGTCCGTCGTCGTGCCCGCGCGGGAGATCCGCGCTGCCGCCGTCGTCGCGGGGGACTACCGCGGATGTCGTGGGAACGGCGGGACTACCGCGTTCGCGGTAGTCGGCAGGTCGTCCGCGAGCAGGACTCGCCAGGGCCCACCGCTGGCTACTGTGCACGCATGAGCGGGCCGCGGATCGGTGTCGGGGACTGGGGGATCGCCGTCGGCGTGGCGGCGGCCCTGCTGGTGGCCGGGCTGTCCGGGCGGCACCCCTCCACCCTCCTCGACCCGCTCGGCCACGTGGTGCTGGCGACCGGTGGTCTGGCGCTGGCCGCGCGCCGACGGGCACCGGTCGCGGTGCTGGCGGTGACCGGGGTGTGCGCGTTGGCCCACCAGGCCCTCGGGTTCGACGTGCCCGTCGTCGCGTTCCTGTTCGCGGTGTACGCGGCGGTGCGGGCGGGCCACCGGCTCGTCGCGGTGGTGGGGGCGGTGGCCATGCTGGTGGCCGTCCCGCTCGCGATCCTGGTGTCGCCCCACGACTGGCCGGTCGGCGAGGCGGTCGCGCAGGCGCGGGACGTCCTCCAGATCGCCTGGCTGGTCGCCGCCGGCGCGGCGGGGGAGGCGCTGCGGCAGGCCGAGCGCCGGGCGGACGAGGCCGAGCGCACCCGTGAGGAGACCGCGCGGCGCCGGGCCGACGAGGAGCGGCTGCACATCGCGCGCGAGCTGCACGACTCGCTCACCCACCAGATCTCCGTGATCAAGGTGCAGTCCGAGGTCGCCGTGCACCTCGCCCTCAAGCGGGGGGAGGAGGTGCCGGAGTCCCTGCTCGCGATCCGCGAGGCGGGTCGGGAGGCCGCACGCGAGCTGCGCGCGACCCTGGAGGCGCTGCGGGACGACGACCGGAGCCCGCCGCTGGGGCTCGACGACGTCCCGGACCTGGTGCGCCGGGCCCGCGCGAACGGCCTGGACGCGAGGCTGGCGGTCGAGGGGGACCGCGACGCCGTGCCCGCCGCGGTGGACCGGACCGCCTACCGGATCGTCCAGGAGTCGCTGACCAACGTCGCCCGCCACGCAGGGGCCGCCACCGCGTCGGTCCGGATCGACCACCGGCCCGACGTCCTGGCCATCCGGGTCGACGACGACGGCGCGGCCGCACCGGACTCCGCGCCCGCGCCCGGTGTCGGGCTGCTCGGGATGCGGGAGAGGGTCACGGCCCTCGGCGGTCGCCTGAGCGCGGAACCGCGCGCGGGCGGCGGGTTCACCGTGCACGCCGAACTGCCCGTGGACCGGACGCCGTGATCCGCGTCCTGCTCGTCGACGACCAGCCGCTGCTGCGCGGCGGGTTCCGGGCGCTGCTGGAGGTCGAGGACGACATCGAGGTGGTCGCCGAGGCCGCCGACGGGGAGCAGGGCCTGGCGCTCGCCCGGCAGCACCTGCCCGACATCGCGTTCCTCGACATCCGGATGCCGGTCGTGGACGGCATAGAGGCGACCCGGCGCATCGCGGCGGACCCGGAGCTGGCCGCGGTGCGCGTCGTCATCCTGACCAACTACGGCTTGGACGAGTACGTCCTCGACGCCCTGCGCGCGGGTGCCGCCGGGTTCCTGGTCAAGGACATCGTGCCGGAGGACTTCCTGCACGCCGTCCGGGTCGCCGCGCGCGGTGACGCCCTGCTGGCGCCGTCGATCACCCGCAGGTTGATCGACCGGTACGTGGCGCAGCCGCCCGACCCCGCGAGCAGCGCCGGGCTGGACGAGCTGACCAACCGGGAGCGGGAGGCCGTCGTCCTGGTCGCGCGGGGCCTGTCCAACGACCAGGTCGCCGCGCGCATGGCGATCAGCCCCCTGACCGCCAAGACCCACGTCAACCGGGCCATGACCAAGCTGGGTGTCCGCGACCGCGCCCAGCTCGTGGTGCTGGCCTACGAATCCGGCCTGGTGGCCGTCCGCGAGCCCTGACGCCGACCGCGGTGCGCGGCGCGCGAGCAGGACGCGCCGCGACCGCCGTCGGTGTCAGCCGGAGACCGACGCCGAGAAGTTCCCCACCGCCAGGCCCGTGCCGCCGTTCCACGGCTCGAAGCCCGCCTGGATGCTGGTCAGGTACCAGGAGTCGGTGATCGCCCCTCGGGCCCGCACGTCGTTGATGAAGTCGCGCACGCTGAACGACCACGACGAGATGGCGGACGGGGCGACGTAGGAGATGACGTTGTTGGCGCCGTTGCTGCCGCGCCACACCTCCCAGGTGCGCCCGCCTACCGACGTCGTGCCCACGGCGCTGCCGATGGGCTGGATCGGGCCCTGGCGGTTGAACCAGATCATGATCTCCATCTGGTTCACCCCGTTGGTCTTCGGCGTCGGGTCGAGCCAGATGTCGTAGGACGCGTTGTAGGTGCCCCCGGTGTAGCGGTAGTCGATCGAGGACGTCGCGCTGCGGATCCGGCTGACCTGCATCGGCAGTGACGAGCCGGGGGAGCAGTTGCCGTAGTGGCAGCCCAGGAAGACCGACGGGTAGGACAGGGGAGCGCCGTTGGTCGGCGCCGAGCCCTGCTGCGTGGTGATCTGGAACCCGGTCGAGGTGACGTTGATGCACTGCGCCGCCGAGCTGCCCCACCGGTTGTTCTGGACCACGTAGCGGCCCCCGATGGTGGTCGACCCGTACTGCTCGCAGATCGTCGTGTCGGCCTGCGCCGGTGCGACTGCGGCGATCGTGCCCGCGGCCAGCAGACCTGCCAGCGCGAGGACGCGGAGGGTGCTTAGCATCGAACTCCTTTCGAAGGCTCGCGGCGGCGGCTTCTGGGAACGCTCCCACATTTTCGGTCCGTCCGCTCGCGGGCGGGCCGAACCCGATCACCGCGACGGGTCCGCGACACGGCCGCGACACGGCCGGGACAGGGCCGGGACCCGCGCCCAGCAGGCTCGGGACCCATGGGTGTTCTCGAACGGGGTCCCGCGCGCTCGGCGGGACTGGACGGTGTCCGCGGGGTCGCGGTGGCCGGGGTGCTGCTGTTCCACGCGGGCCACCTCGGCGGTGGTTTCCTCGGTGTGGACCTGTTCTTCGCGCTGTCCGGCTACCTGATCACGGACCTGCTGCTGCGCGAGGTCGGGTCGGACGGGACGGTGTCGCTGGTCGCGTTCTGGGGCAGGCGGTTCCGGCGGCTGCTGCCCGCCCTGACCCTGCTGATGGCGGGCACCACGCTGGCCGTGTGGGCGCTGGGGGAGCCGGACCTGCGGGCGACGGCGCTGTCGGACGGCCCGTGGGTGCAGGCGAACCTGGTGAACTGGCACCTGCTGGCCGAGTCGGCGGGCTACTGGGACGGGTTCGGGCCGGGGCGGGTGTTCGGCCACCTGTGGAGCATCGCAGTGGAGGAGCAGTTCTACCTCGTGTGGCCGGTGGTCGTGCTGCTGGTGGCCAGGGCGGTCGAGCGGGTGGAGCACGGGGTCGCGCTGGTCGCGGTGGTCGTCTCGGTGCTGTCCCTGGTGCTGGTGGTCCTGCTGTTCACCCCCGGCGACCCCACCAGGGTCTACACCGGCACCGACACCAGGGCGTCCTCGCTGCTGCTGGGCGCGCTGGCGGCCACCGCGCCGGTCCGCCGGGCCGTGGTCGAGGCGGTCGGCCGCCGGGTCGTCCCGGCGCAGGTGCTGGTGACCGGCGCGCTCGCGGTGCTGTGGACCAGCGCCGACGGCGAGGACGCGCACTGGCTGTTCCGGGGCGGGCTGTTCGCGCACTCGCTGCTGGCGGCGCTGCTGGTCCTGCTCTGCGCGCGGACGCCGGACTCGGCGGTGACCCGGCTGTTCGGCTGGGCCCCGCTGCGCGGGCTCGGCCTGGTGTCCTACGGCCTGTACCTGTGGCACTGGCCGGTGTTCGTGGTGCTGTCGGAGGACCGGCTCGGCCTGCACGGGTGGGCGCGCACGGGGGTGCTGTGCGCGGTGTCGCTCGGCCTGGCCGTGCTGTCGAAGGTCCTGGTCGAGGACCCGATCAGGTTCCGCGCCCCGTGGGCGAGGGGACGAACGGGGCTGGCGGTCCTCGCGGCGGCCACGGTCGCGCTCGCGGCGCTGTGGGTCGTCGTGCCGGAGCCGCCCGCGGCCCGGATCGACGTGGGCGACCTGCACGTCAGCCGGGTGGGATGACCGGGCAGCGGCGGGGCGGGTTCGGCTCGGTGCCCGGCAGGGTGAACACCACCAGCACGGTGGTCGACGCCGAACCCCCGCCCTGCACGTGCACGCCCAGCGCGGTGCACACGACCTGGTCGACGCCCAGGTCGGTCAGGTCGGCGCCGGTCAGCGGCAGGCGGACGGTGATCCGGTCGGCCGAGGTCTCCACGACCACCCTGGTCTCGCCCCGCGCGCTGATCTCGGTGTGCAGGTCGGGATCGGCGCCGGGGCCGGTCAGCAGCAGGGCCAGCGCCTCCACGACGGTGCCCAGCCTGCCGGTCTCGCGCGGTTGGGGCCGCAGCCGCTGGTCGGCGTCGACGAAGAACAGCGTCACCCCCGGCGCCAGGCCGGTCGGCGCGCGCATCCCGTCGACCACCTCGGAGGACCCCGCGCCGCAGCCGGTCAGCAGCAGGGCCAGCCCGACGGCCGCGAGCCGCTTCACGACGGTTCCCGGTGGTGGCGCGGGAGCCGGAGCACGAACCGCGCCCCACCGCCCTCGGCGTTGCCCGCCACCAGGTCGCCGCCGTGCAGCCGCGCGTTCGCCAGCGAGATCGCCAGCCCCAGGCCGCTGCCCGCCGAGTGCGCCCTCGCGGTGTCGGCCTTGTAGAACCGGTCGAACACGTGCGCCACCACCTCCTGGTCCAGGCCCGGCCCGTGGTCGGTGACCTCGATCTCCACCCGCTCGTCGTCGGCGCTCAGCCGCAGCGCCACCGGCGGTGCGCCGTGGCGCAGCGCGTTGCCGACGAGGTTGGCGATGATCACGTCCAGCCTGCGGCGGTCCAGCGTCGCCCCCACCTCCTCGGGCAGGTCCAGCCGCACCAGGTCCCGCCAGCCGCGCGCGCCGAGGCAGTCGCGGACCGCCCCGGCCACCTCCACCGGCTCGGCCCGCAGGCTCACCATGCCCGCGTCGAACCGGGAGACCTCCATCAGGTCCTCCACCAGGGCCACCAGCCGCTGGGTCTCGGCCAGCGCCAGCTCGGCGGACTCCCTCGCCGCGGGCTCGCGGTCGTCGACGGAGTCGGCCAGCACCTCGACCACGGCGGTCAGCGTGGTCAGCGGGGTGCGCAGCTCGTGCGAGACGTCGGCGACGAACCGCCGCAGCTCCGCCATCGCCTCCTGCACCGACGCGGCCATCCCGTTGACCGTCCGGCCCAGGTCGGCCAGTTCGTCCCCGCCGCGCGTCGACATCCGGGCGGACAGGTCACCCGCCGCCAGCGCCCGCGCGGTGTCCCGGACCCGGCGCACCGGCCGCAGCACCCCGCCCGCCGCCACGAGCGCCAGCAGCACCGCGACGGGCAGCGCCAGCGCGCTGGTCAGCGCCGCCGTCCACAGGAGGCGGCCCACCTGCCGGTCGGTCTCGGCGAGGTCGCGCACCGCGTAGACCTCGACGCCGGAGGGGGAACGCCGCAGGTCGATGCCGGTGAGCACGATCGGGGTGCCGATCAGCAGCTTCCGACTCCCCCCGGTGGTCACGGTCTGGAACACCAGCCCGCCCCGGTCCCGGACGGCGGCCCGCAGGGCGTCGGTGATCACCGGCAGGTCCCCCGACCGCAGGTCGCGGTAGCTCACCTGGGTGTCCTCGCCGATCGAGGCGCGCAGCCGGTCGAGCGAGTCGGGTGTCGGTGGGTGCGCCAGGTCCGCGGTGACGGCGCTGATCTGGCGCTCCAGCGTCTCGGTGAGCCGCCGCCTGCTCTCCTCCTCCAGCGCGGTCCCCGCCGTCGCGGCCCCGGCCCACGCGGCCGCCGCCGCGCCCAGCACGGTCACCAGCACGAAGGCCACGACCAGCCGGGAGCGCAGCCCGCGCGGGCGGAACCACCGGCTCACAGCGGGCCGAACCGGTAGCCGAAGCCGCGCACGGTCTGCACGTACACCGGCTCGGCAGGCACGTCCTCGATCTTGGCGCGCAACCGCTGCACGCAGTTGTCCACCAGCCGGGAGTCGCCGAGGTAGTCGTGCTCCCAGACCAGCCGCAGCAGCTGCTCGCGGCTGAACACCCGGCCCGGCGCGCCGGACAGGGTGAGCAGCGTGCGCAGTTCGATCGGGGTCAGCGCCACCGGCCTGCCGCGCTTGGCCACCGACGCGCCCGCCGCGTCGATCACCAGGTCGCCGGACGTGCGCACCTCGTCGGTCGGCAGCCCGCCGCGGCGCAGCACCGCCTTGATCCTGGCGTCCAGCACGGCGGGCCGCACGGGCTTGACCACGTAGTCGTCCGCGCCCGCCGACAGCCCGGCCACCACGTCGAAGTCGTCCCCGCGCGCGGTGAGCACGATGATCGGGACCGACCCCAGCGCCCTGATCCGGCGGCACACCTCGAACCCGTCCACGTCCGGCAGCATCACGTCCAGCACCACGAGGTCCGGCGCGGCGGAGCGGACCCGGCGCACGCCCTCCTCGCCGGTCCCCGCCGTGCTGACCTCGTTGCCGTAGCGGGCCAGCGCCAGCTGGAGCGCCCTGCTGACCCGCGGATCGTCCTCGACGAGCAAGATCACGGCCATCTGCCCAGTATCCGGGTCGCCGGTGTCCCAGCCACCGGGGGTCAGCAGCCCCGGAACGCCGGGTCGCCCGCCCAGCCGGTGTTGGCCCAGACCTCCGGCTCGGCGGGCGTGAACCCCGGCACGAGCCGGGCCAGCTCCTCCAGCAGCCACGTGGTGAACCGGGCCGCGCCCTGCGGGCAGGTGTGGACGCCGTCGGGGTGGCGGTCGCGCTCGCCGTCGCGGTCCTGCTGGTAGGTCGGCCCCCAGACCGCCGCGCTGTCCAGCACCGCGGCCCGGCCGCCGGAGCCGTCGGCCACCGCCCTGGCCACGGCGGTGGTGCGCCGCAGCTCCTCGACGTGCGGGGCGTAGAAGTCGTCGACCCTGATGGGCGGCACCGTGGTGAACACGAGCTCCGCGCCCGCGGCGGACACGGTCTCCAGCAGCCTCCCGTAGGCCGCGCGCTGCTCCTGCTCGGTCCCCCAGTCGAACGTGGACACCTGGTAGACCACCACGGTCGGCGCGAACGACCGCAGCTCCTCGGTGAGCCGGTCCCACGTGGCCGTGGTCAGGTCGGGGATGCCGGAGACGTTGCCGCCGCCCTCGGAGGCCATCGACTCCAGCGCCAGCCCGCCCGCCTTCGCGGCGGCGGCCAGCGGGACGGCCTCGCCCGCGGCCACCGAGTCGCCCATCCACAGCAGCCGGGCCGAGGGGGACGCGGTGCTCCCGGCGGCGGTGGGCGACGGGTCCGCCCCGGAGCAGGCGGTGAGCAGGGACAGCGCGGAGGCGGCGATCACGACTGCGGCACGTGTGGTCATGGCCTCCACGGTTCCCCTCCCGCGTCCACGTCCCGTCCACCGCGTGTCCCGGTCCTGTCGCAACGCCGCGCGCTCACGGGCGGACCGTCCATGTGAGACACCGCTCGGCGGGGTGGGGCCGCGGTCTGGAAGGGTGGGCGGGTGCTCGACGGGCAGAACGTGGTGCTGCGGCGGTACCTCCAGCACGTGGTGGACCAGGTGCTGGTCCACGTCGCCACCGCCTCGGCCACGCTGTGGGGGGCCGCCGCGGCGTACGGCCTGGTGAGACTGGGCGCCCCGTGGCAGGTCCTGTTCCTGCCGCTGGTGATGCTCATCGGGGTCAGCCTGCTCGGCACCCTCTACGTCGAGGTCTTCGTGCCCCACCGGAAGGACGACGCCACACCCGCGATGCGCTGGCTGGGGCTGAAGGTCGTCCGGCTCGACGGCGGTCGGCCGAGCAGGCGCGACTACCTGGTGCGCTGGCTGCTGTTCGCGGTGGACGGCCTGTTCCTCGGCCTGCTGGGCGCCGTCCTGATCGCCGTCACGCCGAAGCACCAGCGCTTCGGCGACCTGGTGACGCGGACCACCGTCGTGCGCGTCGCGAAGACCCCCACCTCGTCCCGGAGGACTAGGCGGTCGGCGGATCTCGTCCTCGCGACCGAGGCCGCGGAGCGCGCGGGCCACCACGATCGCAGGTCTTGATCCTCGATCCGGAAGGCCCACCATGCGACGACAGGCAAGGGTCGCGGCGGCGGTCGTGCTGACCGTCATCACCACCTCCGCTCCCGCCACCGCGCTCGCGGACCCGCTCGACCGGTACACCGAACAGCAGGTGACCTGGGGGGCGTGCCCCTTCACACCGCAGGAAGGGGCGCCCGCCGTGGAGTGCGCGCTGATCAAGGCCCCGAGGGACTGGGCGGCACCCGACTCGGGCGTCGACCTCGACGTCTCCGTCAGCCGCACGAAGGCCACCGGTGACCGCGCCGGGGTCCTGCTGCTGAACCCCGGCGGCCCCGGCGGGCAGGGCGCCGCGTTCGCGAACTCGCTGGCCGGGCTCGAACCCGAGGTCAACGGGAAGTACGACTTCATCGGCATGGACCCGCGCGGCACCGGCGGCACGTCGCCGACCGACCTCGGCTTCCGGTGCCACGTGCCGACCGGGCGCCTGCCCCAGGGCCTGCTGGACGCGCGGGACCGCGGTGCGCGGAGCATCGCGGCGCACCAGCAGGTCCCGAGGGCCGTCGCCGAGGCCTGCCAGAGCGACGCCATCGCCCCGTACGTCACGACGTGGCAGACCGCGCACGACATGGACCTCGTGCGGACGCTGCTGGGGGAGGAGAAGCTCAACTACCTCGGCTACTCCTACGGGACCTGGCTCGGCGCCAAGTACGCGTCGCTGTTCCCGGCCTCCACCGGGAAGGTGGTGCTCGACTCCAGCGTGAACTGGCAGGGCAGGCTCCAGGCCGCGTTCGAGGCGTTCCCGGTGATCGACCAGCGCCAGTTCGACGACCAGTACCTGCCGTGGGCGGCCCGGAACTTCCCGGACGTCGTCGGCTCCACCCCGGTGGAGGCGAAGGCCACGTGGGAGCGGGCGCGCGTCTTCTTCGCGTCCCAGCAGATCTCGCCGGACGGCTTCGACCGCGCGTTCGTCGGCATGGGCAGCCCCCTGGGCTGGCTGCTGGGCACGCTGGTGTTCGTGATCGGCGCCAACGGAGCCGCCGGCGGCGGCGAGTCGCTCGCGGGCGTCGCACCGGAGCTGCGGGAACGGCTGGACGGCCTGTCCCGCACCGAGTTCGGCGTGCCCGCGGCCGAGCTGACCCCGGCGCGGATCGCCGAGGCCGCGCCGGACTACACGTTCGTCCCCGGCACGCGCTACGCGGTCGCGTGCGGCGACCAGCCGACCCGGTCGGCCGCCTGGTACCGCGCGCTGAGCGACCGCCAGGGTCCGGCGAACCCGTTGTACGGCTGGGCCTACGGGCTCTCCGAGCCCTGCGGGTTCTGGTCCGACGCGCCCAGGCGGCAGCTGCCGACGCTGCCCGCGCAGGTGGCGGGCAACATTCTGGTGGTGCAGGGCGAGTTCGACCCGCAGACCGGCTACGAGCAGGCGCGCGACGCCGTGCGCGCGGCACCGGGCGTCGGGTTCGTGTCGGTGGACGACGCGCCGTACCACGGCCAGTACGCCACGAGCGGCAACCCGTGCGTGGAGGGCATGGTGAACGTGTTCCTGCTGCACGGTTCCCGGCCGGGGACCGCGGTGTGCCCCGGTGTCCCGCTGATCGACGAGGACGTCGTGCACCCCGTCGCGGGTCCCGTGAAGACCCCCGCGACCGTCCTGGCGGCGCAGGCCCCGACGCCCGCGACGCCGCTGCGCGACCACGTCCAGGAGTACCTGCGCGAGGTCAACGCGCACTCGCCCCGATAGGGAGCCGGCTGATCCCCTAGTGCCCGCGCACTAGGGGATCAGCCGAAAGAACTAGGCGGATCCTCCTTGCACTGCGCCACATCCGGGAAGGCCATAGCTTTCGGGCATGGTTACCTCGACGCACAACACCACCCCTCCGACCACGATCATCGCGGCCTTCTTCGGCTTCCTCGCGAACACCGTCACCAGCCTGGTGTCGATCGCCGTGCTCGCCGGGTCGCGCGACCAGCTCGTCGACACCCTGCGCCAGTCCAGCGGCGCGTCGATGACCGAGGAGCAGCTCCAGAGCTCGGCCACGGTCGGGCTCGCCTTCGCCATCGGCGTCGCGGCGCTGATCGCGCTGGTGGACCTGTGGCTGGCGTTCAAGCTCAAGGCGGGCCGCAACTGGGCGCGGATCGTGCTCACGGTGCTCACGCTGCTCCAGCTCGCGTCGATCCTCACCACCGACGGCAACACGGCCATCGGCTACGTGAGCTGCGCCATCGCGGTGATCGCCGTGGTGCTGAGCTTCCTGCCCGCCTCCAACGCCTACATCGCGGGCGTCAAGCGAGCCGGGTGACCGGACCCGATGACGATCCGAGTGCTGGTCGCCGACGACCAAGCCCTGGTGCGCACGGGTTTCCGGCTGATCCTCGACGCCGACCCCGGCATCCAGGTCGTCGCCGAGGCCTCCGACGGCGAGTCGGCGGTGCGGCTGGCGCGGCACCTGCGCCCGGACGTCACCGTGCTGGACGTGCGGATGCCGAGGATCGACGGCGTCCGCGCCACGGAACTGCTCGCGGGCGAGGGCGTGCCGGATCCGTTGCGGGTCCTCGTGGTGACGCTCTACGACGTGGACGAGACGGTCGAGGCCGTCCTGTCCGCGGGCGCGGCCGGCTTCCTGCTCAAGGACGCCGGACCGCGCCTGCTCGTGGAGGCGGTGCACGCCGCCGCGCGGGGCGAGTCGATCGTGTCGCCGTCGGTCGCCACGAGGCTGCTGCGGCACTTCACCCGCACCACCCGCCGCGCTCCCCGGCGCGACGAGGTGCCGTTGACCGCGCGGGAGTCCGACGTCGTGCTCGCGGTGGCGCGCGGCCTGGAGAACGCCGAGATCGCGGCCGAGCTGTCGATCTCGCTGTCCACCGTCAAGACGCACCTGGCGGGCGCCCGGAACAAGCTGGGCGCCCGCAGCCGCACGGAGATCGCCATCTGGGCCTGGGAAGGTGGACTGGTCGAATGACCCGACCCGAACGGCCGCTCCGCTCACGGGCCTGGTCGGTGACGCCGTGCGCGACGGCGGGATGATCGTCCCCATGGCAACGACCGGACCTCCCGCGCGCCGAGGCGTGCTCGTCGCCGAGATCACCGCGCTGGTGGTGGCGACGATCGCGGACAACGTGCTGGTGGTGCGGCAGGGGGGCAACTCCGGGGTCGTGTCGTCCGCGCTGTCGGCGGTGGTCCCGCACATGGGCACCGCCGTGGCGGTGCTGGCCGTGCTGCGCCGCCGCTTCCCGGACCGCGTGGCGCTGCTCGGCTGGTCGGTGATCGGTCTGTCGGCGCTGAGCACGGCGGTGGCCGGGTTCGTGGGGATGACCGGGGTCGGGTCGGCCTCCCACCCGGTGGTCACGGAGGTCCTGGCCGTCGCGCTGGTCGCGGGTGCGGGGTGCAGGCGCCTGCGGCCGGTGGGGGCGACGGTGCTCGCGACGGCCGCGGGGATCACCGTCGTCTCCGCGCCCGTGGTCCGCTACGGGTTCGAGTCGAGGGCGGCGCTGGGAGCGGTGCCCGCCGCGCTGCTGTGGGGCACGGCGCTCGCCATCGGCCTGGTGCTGCGCGACGCCGACGCCCGGCACGTCGCCGCACTGGACCGCGTGCGCGAGAGCGAGCGCCTCCAGCTCGCGCGGGAGCTGCACGACCTGGTGGCGCACCACGTCAGCGGGATCGTCGTCCTCGCCCAGGCCGCGCACGCCCTCGCGGAGGACCCGTCGGTGCCCGACCAGGACCCGGTGGAGGTCTACCGGGAGGTCGAGCAGGCGGGTGCCGAGGCGCTCACCTCCATGCGCAGGCTGGTCGGGATGCTGCGCAGCGACCCGCTGCCGCCGCTGCCCAGCGGCACCCTCGGCGACGCGGTGCGCGCCGCCGCGGGCGACCAGGCCGAGGTGGACGTGACGGAGGAGCTGGACGGGATGCCGGTGCCGTCGGACCTGTCCAGTACGGTCCACCGGATCGTGCTGGAATCGATGACCAACGTGCGGCGGCACGCGCCCGGCGCCACCGCGGTCGAGGTCAGCGCCTACGTGGACGAGGGGGAACTCGTGCTGGACATCCGCAACGACGGGGTCAGCGGCGACCGCGGGGGCGACGGCTACGGCCTGGTGGGCATGGCCGAGCGGGTCTCGTCGCTGGGCGGGGCGCTCGACGCCGGTCCGGAACCGGACAACCGCTGGCGCACGACCGCGTGGCTCCCGCTGCGCGGCGAGGAAGGGGTCTGATGCCGATCCGGGTGCTGATCGCGGACGACCAGACCCTGGTGCGCACCGGGTTCCGGCTCATCCTGAACGCCGATCCCGGCATCGAGGTCATCAGCGAGGCCGCCGACGGCGAGGCCGCGGTGCGGCTCGCCCAGCGGTACCGGCCCGACGTGACCCTGATGGACATCCGGATGCCCAAGCTCGACGGCCTGCGCGCCACCGAGCTGCTCGCCGGCCCCACGGTCGTCGACCCGCTGCGGGTCGTCGTCGTGACCACCTACGACGTCGACGAGAACGTCTACGCGGCCCTGCTCGCGGGGGCGTGCGGCTTCCTGCTCAAGGACGCGGGGCCCCGGCTTCTCCTCGAAGCCGTGCACGCGGCGGCCAAGGGGGAGTCGATGGTGTCTCCCTCGGTCACCGTGCGGCTGCTGAAGCACTTCACCGAGGACGCGGGCGCTCGGACGCCACCGAGGCCGGACATCCCGTTGACGGCGCGGGAACTGGACGTCGTGCTGGCCGTCGCGAGAGGACGGACGAACGCGGAGATCAGCGCGGCGCTGCGGATCTCGCTGTCCACCGTCAAGTCCCACCTCGCGAGCGTCCAGGCGAAGCTGGAGGCGCGCAACCGCACCGAGATCGCCATCTGGGCGTGGCGGAACCGGCTGCTCACCTGACCTCACCCCGGTGGTCGGCCACGTCGTCGACGTCGGCGTAGCGCCACGGCAGCAGCGGCGGGTCGCCGGGCGACGGCGCTCGGGTGGCCCGGTCCTCCTGGCGCTGGACCTCGATGTGCGTCCGGTGCGAGCTCGGGTCCCAGATGTCCTCGAACGGCGCCACCAGCGAGTGGCCGCTGCCGCGCTGTCGGGCCCGCACGGCCAACCACGCGAACACGGCCAGGCTGAGCGGAAGGCAGGCCACCGTCGCCAAGGGCCCCAGGAAGTCCATGCGCCCGACCGTACAGTAACGTCGTGTATCCAGAAACGGTCTGTTACTGAAGTAGGTGGGCATGGCCAGGCTGACCCGCGCCGAGCAGCAGCGGCGCACCCACGACCAGCTCCTGGAGTCCGGGCGGCAGGTGTTCCTGCGGCGCGGGTTCCTGGCGGCGACGGTCGAGGAGATCGCGGCGGACGCCGGCTACACCCGCGGCGCGGTGTACAAGCACTTCGACGGCAAGGAGGGCCTGTGGCTGGCGATCGTGGACGGCCACGCGGAGGCGCACCTCACCTGGCTGCGCGCAGCCCTGGCGGGTGCCACCACCCGTGACGAGCTGGTCGCCGCCCTGTTCCCGGCCACCGTGCTGGACGAGGACGCGGCGAAGTGGAGCGCGGTCGCCGCGGAGGTCCTCGCCGCGACGGCGCGGCAGCCCGTGACGGCGGCGGCGGTCGCCGCGGTCCAGCGGCGCCACGACGACCAGGTCGTCGCCCTGCTCGACACCCACGTGGAGCGGCTGGGCGTGACGCCCGCGATCCCGCTGTCCCAGGCGGTGGTCCTGCTGGGGGCGCTGGGCATCGGCCTCGCCCTGCGCACGGCGGTCGCCCCGACGGCCGGTTCCGCCGACATCGTGGACCACGTGCTGGCGGGCCTGTTCCCGGTCGGTGCCGACCGAGAGCGTCGACGATCCTGACGGCACGGCGACCTCCCGCCCACCCCGGATCTCCGACGGCCGGATCCGCGAGCCGGTGGAGGGGCCGTGGGCGAGGGTCGGCGCTGACGACGGTCACGCGGTCGCCGAGGAGTCCGGGGTGGACGGGTCGCCGATCGCGACGAACGCGGTGCGGCAATGCCAGCGTCTGTCCACAGTGGTCCTGAAACGACGAATGGCGAGGAGTTCAACACTCCTCGCCACACTCAATTTATAGCTCACCGGGGGGCTTGCGGCAAGACCGGGGTGCTGCCGCAGACTCTGCGGCCGGACGTGCTGACTCGGATGGGCGGGGGATCAGGTTGATCGACGTGGTGGTGGCGGGCGGCGGGCCCACGGGGCTGATGCTGGCGTGCGAACTGAGGTTGCACGGCGTGCGGGTGCTCGTGCTGGAGCGGGACGAGGAGCCGACCAGGGTCGTGCGCTCGCTCGGCCTGCACGCGCGCAGCATCGAGGTGGTGGACCAGCGCGGTCTGCTCGACCGGTTCCTCGCGGTCGGCACGACGCACCCGGTCGGGGGCTTCTTCGCGGGCATCCCCAAGCGGTCGCCGGAGCGGCTGGACACCGCGCACGCCTACGTCCTCGGCATCCCGCAGACCACCACGGACCGCCTGCTGACCGAGCGCGCCGTCGAACTCGGGGCCGAGGTCCGGCGGGGCCGCGAGGTGGTCGGGCTGAGCCAGGACGAGCACGGGGTCACCGTCGACCTGGCCGACGGCGAGCACCTGCGCTCGCGCTACCTCGTCGGCTGCGACGGCGGTCGCAGCACGGTGCGCAAGCTGCTCGGCGTCGGCTTCCCCGGCGAGCCGAGCCGGGTCGAGACGCTGCTGGGCGAGATGGAGCTGACCGCGTCGCCGGAGGTCCTGACGGCCGTGATGGCGGAGGTCCGCAGGACGCAGGTCCGGTTCGGCGCGATGCCGCTGGGGGAGGGGGTGCACCGCGTCGTCGTGCCCGCCGAGGGGGTGGCGGGGGACCGGTCGGTCCCGCCGACGTTCGAGGAGTTCACCCGGCAGCTCGTGCGGGTCGCGGGCACCGACCTCGGCGCTCACTCGCCGCGCTGGCTCTCCCGCTTCGGCGACGCCACCCGGCTGGCGGACAGCTACCGGGTCGGCCGGGTGCTGCTGGCGGGCGACGCGGCGCACGTCCACCCGCCCACGGGCGGGCAGGGGCTCAACCTCGGCGTCCAGGACGCGTTCAACCTCGGCTGGAAGCTGGCCGCCGCGGTCGGTGGCTGGGCGCCGGAGGGGCTGCTGGACAGCTACCAGGCCGAACGGCGTCCGGTGGCCGCCGACGTGCTGGACAACACCCGCGCGCAGATGGAGCTGATGTCCACCGAGCCGGGGCCCAGGGCGGTGCGCAGGCTGATCGCCGAGCTGATGGACTTCGAGGACGTGAACCGGCACCTGACCGAGAAGATCACCGCGATCGGGCTGCGCTACGACTTCGGCGGGGGCCACGACCTGGTCGGCAGGCGGCTGCGGGACGTCGGGCTCAAGCGCGGACGCCTGTACGGGCTGCTGCACGCGGGCCGGGGGCTGCTGCTCGACCAGACCGGCGGGCTCTCGGTGGCGGGCTGGGAGGACCGGGTCGACCACGTCGTGGACGTCAGCGAGGAACTGGACGTGCCCGCGGTGCTGCTGCGGCCGGACGGGCACGTGGCGTGGGTCGGGGAGGACCAGCGGGACCTGCTCGACCACCTGCCGCGCTGGTTCGGTGCTGCCGCGGGTTGAGGTCGGCGGCGTGGCCGGGGAGGAGCAGTGGGGCCTGCTCGGCCGCCTGCCCCTGGTTGAGCGGTCGGTCAGCGGCCGGTGGCGGCCAGGACCGCGTCGGCGATCTCCCGGTGGCCCTCGGGTGTGGGGTGGACGTCGGTCCGGGTGCAGAAGTACGTCAGGGCGCACACCTTCGCGACGGGGGTGGGGATCGGGCCGTAGGTCGGGTCCTGGGTCACCTCCGTCAGCGGTCCGTAGCCGCCGGTGGTGGCGGTGACGTCGACGAACGTCGCCCCCACCCGTTCGTACTCCGCCTTGAGGGCGGTGTTGAGCACGTCCCGGAACAGCGGCACCGACAGGCGCGCGAGGTTCTGGCCGTTCGGGAACGCGGGTGACACCCACGCCCCGAGGAACACGTCGGGGTAGGTCAGGCCGACGATCGGGGCGTCACCCGCGGCCTCCCGCAGCGCGGGCAGCATCGCGGCCAGACCCGCGCGGATGCCCTCCACCGCCTGGGACGCGCACACCACCGGGTCGGACGCCAGCGCGCACGGCGCGAGGTCGTTGCCGCCTATCACCACCGTCACCAGGCCGACGCGGCCCTCGTTCTCCCGCAGCGCCCGCACGGCGGCGTCGACCTGGGTGAGGCCCGCCGGGTCGGCCGCGTCGGCGGCGCGGTTGCCGACGGCGCAGCCCGCCTGGTCGCGCATCTGCGCGGACGTGGCGCCGCTGCACGCGAGGTTGACGAGCGTCAGGTCCGCCCGCTCGGCCACCAGGTAGGCGAAGCCGTCCCGGCTCGGACCGGCGGGCGCGCCGGAGCCCGCGGGCCGGTAGCCGGTCGCGTAGGAGTCGCCCAGCGACACGTGCACGCGGTCGACGGGCGGCGCACCGCCGCCGCTGGTGGTGGTGGACGTCGACACCGGGTTCTCGACCGGACCCGCGGTGCAGGAGGCGAGCAGCAGCAGCGCACCGACGAGCGCGAATCGCCGAACTCCCGGCACGCCAACCCCTTCCGTCCGGAAAACCCGGTCGTTCCCAGCGTACAGACCGGCGGGGTCAGGCCCGGCGGAGCAGGCGCGCCAGCGCACCGCGCCGGGGCCGGGCGGGCAGCCTGCCGTCCGCGGCGTCGGCGAGGAGCGTGCCGACCGTCTCCGCGGCGCACGTCCTGTTGGCGCCGATGCCCCCGGTGGACCCGCGCTTGATCCAGCCGACGACGTAGGTCCCCGGCCGGTCCACCACCCGTCCGCCCTCGTGGGGCACGGTGCCGGTGGCCTCGTCGAAGGGCAGGCCCGGCAGCGGCGCGCCCCGGTAGCCGACCGCTCGGACCACCCGCCCGGCGGCGATCTCCTCGTCGCCGTCGGGACCGGTGACGAGCAGGCCGCGCACCGCGCCGTCACCGAGGACGGCGAGGGGCGCGGAGTGGAAGCGGAACACGACGCGCCGCCCGGCGGGCGGCGGTGCCGACCAGTCGACGACCTCCCGCGCGACCCGCTGGAACGCACTCGCCCCGAGGGCGTCGACGGTCGTGGCCGTGCGGGGATCGCCCACGTCGAGGACGACGCCGGCGCCGTCCCGCTCGACGAGGGCGAGCAGCTCCGCCCTGGAGCACGCGGCGGACTCGGGACCGCGCCGTCCGAGCAGGACGACCTCGCGGACCTCCGACGCCGCCAGCCGCGCCAGCGCCCCTGGAGCGATGGACGTGCCCGCCAGGGTGGCCGGGTCGGCGGTCAGGATCCGCGCCACGTCCAGCGCGACGTTGCCGTTGCCCACCAGCACGACCCGCTCGGACGACAGGTCGACCGCGTCGTCGGCCACGTCGGGGTGGCCGTTGTACCAGGCCACCACGGTCGTGGCGGCGAGGCTGCCCGGCAGGTCCTCACCCGGCACGCCCAGGCTCCTGGCCGACGCGGCGCCGACCGCGTAGACCACCGCGTCGTGCCGCGCGGCCAGTTCCCGCACGGTGACGTCCTTCCCGACCTCCACACCCAGGCGCAACCGGAGCCTGGGGTGGTCGTGGAGACGCGCGAAGGTCTCGCCGATCCTCTTCGTCGACGGGTGGTCGGGCGCGACGCCGTAGCGGACGAGGCCGCCCGCGACCGGCAGCCGGTCGAGCAGCGTGACGCGGGCGTTGGTGTGCAGCAGGAGGTCCTGGACCGCGTACATGCCCGCGGGGCCGGTGCCCACGACCGCGACGTCCAGCGGCTCGGGGCCGCCGGGGGTGGTGCGGGCGAACACCGGCGGACCCCAGGCGTGGAAGTTCGGCCCGTGGTCGGCGTCCGCCCCGGCGGTGTCCGCGGTCGCGTAGTAGTCGGCGTTGATGCTCGCGTAGGCCGTGAGCGGCCCCGTCAGCTCGTCCACCGGGAAGATCGCGTCGACCGGGCACGCCTCCGCGCACGCCCCGCAGTCGATGCAGGCGCGCGGGTCGACGTGCAGCACGTCCGTGGTGCCGAAGTCCGGCTCGTCCGGCGTCGGGTGGATGCAGTTGACCGGGCAGACCGCCACGCAGGACGCGTCGCTGCAACAGGTCTGGGTGATCGCGTAGGCCATGGGTCAGATCAGGTTCGCGCGCCGGTAGAACCACGTGGCCGCCCTGGTGAGCAGCCCGGCGGAGTGCAGGAACCCCATCAGCCCCGCGCAGCTCGACCGCAGCATCGACCGGTGGTGCTCGTTGGCCCTGGCCTCGCGGATCGCCCGCTCGGGGTCGAGCCCGGCGTTCGCGTAGACCTTCTCGCTGACCATGCTGGTGACGATGCAGTACGAGGCGATGGCCACCACCAGGGCGTTGAACTGCCTGCGCGGCCAACCCGCGCCTGCCAGCCTGGCCCTGGTCTCCTCGCGGGCGAACTCCATGTGGCGCGACTCCTCGATCACGTGGATGTTGTTGATGGTGCGCACGAAGGGCGCCACCCGCTCGTCGCGCATCCAGTCGCGCTGCATGACGTCGAGCACCTCCTCGGCGACCAGGATCGCCGCGTAGGCGGCCTCGCCGACGGCGACGGTCTTGAACGCGCGGCCCAGCTCGACCACGAGCCTGCGCGGCCGGTAGGCGGGAGCGCCCAGCTTCTGCGCGCCGCGGGCGAACATGATGGAGTGGCGGCACTCGTCGGCGATCTCGGTCAGCGCCCACTGGAACGCGGGATCGGTCGGGTCCTTCGCGTAGAAGTCCCTCAGCACCATCTGCTGGAGGATCATCTCGAACCAGATCCCGGTGCTCGCGACGGACGCGGCCTCCTGCCGGGTGAGCGCCCGCTGCTGCTCGGGCGTCATCTCCTGCCAGTACGGCGTCCCGTAGAGGGTGCTCCACTCCGGGCTCGTGCCGTGGAACCCCTCGTCCAGCGGCGTGTCCCAGTCGACCTCCCGGACGGGGTCGTAGGACAGCGCCTCGGAGGAGTCCAGCAGCCTGCGCGCGACCGCGTCGCGGTCGCGCCGCGGCTGAGCTGCTCGGTCGTGGGTCTCGGCGCTGGTCATGAGGGCTCCCTGATGACTAGTTGTATGTAACCCAAAGTTACAGTTACCAACGGTAACATGAACTTGGGTGGGCGCGCCAGGTGCGGTGGCGTCGGGGGACGTCGAGGAGGGAGCGCGTCGTGATCGGGTTCGAGGTCGATCGGTCCGCTGGTGGTCGACGGGAACGGTGACGAGCTCGAAGGGGAGGGCGACCTGGCGCGGTGCCCGACGCACGGGATCGAGGTCGTCAGCGACGAGCGGGGCGTTCTTCGACCACCTGCGCGTCATCGCCGCGTTCACGCCCGGTGCCAAGGGCTACCCCGACCGGGCGCGGTTCCGCACCCACCAGGCGACGGCCGTCGCCGCCGAGGTCGTCGGAGACCTGCCCGTCACCGCCCGCCGACGTGCGGGCGTACCTCGCGAGCGGTGTCCAGGCCGCCCGACCGGGGTCCGCCGGGACAGTCCACATCGGACCGTTCCTGGCGGGCCCCGTCGAGCGGGACGGTGCTAGTCGCTCGCCGCGTTGCACGCGGTGGAGGCGTGCGCCGCCTCCACCTCGATCGCGAGCAGCGAGACGTAGCAGGCGAGCGGGCCCGAGGCGCCGCCGTTCTGACCGACGTCGCACGCCGCCCGCACCTTGGGACCGACCACGTAGTTCCGTGCCCTCAGGTACTCCTGGCACTTCGCGGAACTCGCCTGGGCGGGCGCCGCGAGCGCGGTCGAGCACGCGACCACCGCCGCTGTCGCCGCCACCAGCACCGCCAACCTCCGCGGGACCCCTCCACCCGCGGCCATGTCAGGCGTTCCACCAGACGTAGAGGTCGTGGAACGTCCCGCCGCCCGTCCACTTGCAGTAGTAGTCGCGCCAGAGGAAGTTCAGGTACCTCTTCCCCGCCTTCTCGCACAGGTCGCGGTTGGCGTAGGTCGCGTAGTAGTCGTACTCGACCGCGGTCCGCGGCGAGGTCGGTGCGCCCTGCGCCGCCGTGCCCGGCAGCACGAGGAAGGCCGCGGTGATCGCCGCCGCGGCGAGACCGGTGATCGTCTTCACGGGTTACCCCCAACAGTCAGTCCGCGGTCGCTCCGTTCGTCCGCGGATCTCCACGGCCGGGAGTCTGCTGGTGCGGCGGTTCCAGCGGTCGGGGCATGTCCGGCATCCTGCGAATCCTGTCCCCGGTGACCCCGTACAGGTCGAGGAACGCCTGCCGCAGCGTCTCCGCCGACCGGAACCCGCACCGGCGCGCGATCGTCGCCAGCGGCAGGTCGCTGCCGCGCACCAGGTGCACGGCGGCCTCGGCCCTGGCCGCGCGGACCGCGCGGGCCGGGGTGGTGCCCAGGTGCGTCGCGAACAGCCGGGTGAGGTGGCGGGTGCTGACCCCGGCCCGCGCCGCCAGCGCGGGCGGGCTCAGGTCGTCCGCCAGGTGGGCGGCGATGTGGCCGTGCACGTCGCGCACCAGCCGGTCACCGGTCGGCGGGGCGGCCAGGAACATGCTGATCTGCGCCTGGTCCGCGGGCCGTTGCAGGTAGGTCACCAGTTCGCGGGCGACGGCGCGGGCCAGCGCGGGGCCGTGGTCGTCCTCGATCAGCGCGAGCGTGAGGTCGAGCGCGCTCGTCACCCCGGCCGAGGTGTAGACGTTGCCGTCGCGCACGTAGAGGGGCGCCAGGTCCACGGTCACCGCAGGGAAGACGGTCGCGAGGACGTCGCCGTACCCCCAGTGGGTGGTGGCGCGCCGCCCGTCCAGCAGCCCGGCGGCGGCCAGCACGAACGCGCCCGTGCACACCGACGCGACCCGCCTGCTCCGCTCCGCCAGCCGCCGCACCTGGGTCAGCATCCGCTGGTCGGTCATGACCGCCCGCGTGCCGTGCCCGCCGACCACCAGCACCGTGTCGATCCGCCCGGTCACCGAGGCCAGCCGCCGCGCGCCCGCCAGCTGGATCCCGGACGACGTGCGCGCCCTGCGCCCGCCGACCGTCGCCAGCTCGACCGCGTAGGGCGGCGCCGCACCGTGCTCGTTCGCGATCTCCAGCGCTCCGCTCGGGCAGGCGACGTCCAGGATCTGCGCGTCGTCGTAGGCGACGATCACGACCCGCCGCGCCGAGGTGGCTCCTGCGTTCATCGGGAAAAAGTATCGGGCGACGACAGCGGTTCGCGGCGAAAACCCGAACGTGAGTCCCCACCGACGACGGGGCGCACCGGCTGGTGCGCCCGGAGGTCACCGGGGTCGAGTTCTCCGAGGTGCGGCCCGCGGTGGCTTCGGGTGATCCCGCCGTGACAGGGCTCTCCCGGCCGGTCAGCGGTTCAGCTCGCGGGGGAGCAGCGCGTCCTCGACCGACGCCGCGAGCACCACGTGCCGGTCCATCCCGGTCAGCCTCATCAGCCGGACCACCTGGGGCGAGCCGACCACGCGCAGGTCCGCGCCCCGCTTGACGACGGCGATGAAGGAGGCGAGGCCCACGGAGTCGCAGAACGGCACGGCCCGCAGGTCGATCACCAGCACGCACGGGTCGACCACGGCGTCGTCCAGGTGGTGGGCCAGCACCGGGGCGGTGTCGGCGTCCAGTTCGCCGGTGGCGGTGACGAGCACCGCTCCGGGTACGCGGACCACGTCCACGGAGAATGCATCCTCAGACTGCGCCATCACGGGCGGTCCTCCTCTACCTCGTCTCGCCGGCGGACGGTGGCGTCCTGCTGGGCGCGGTTCGGGGGTCGTGGGCACGGCGAACGCCCTGACCGGGTCGGGGGCGGCGGGAGCGGGTCGTCGCGGGAGCGCGGCGAACCCCACCTGGACGGCGGAAGTCCGGCTGCCACGGGCCTGGCCCGTGGCGCCGACCGCGGTCACAAGTCGTCCATCACTCCTGGAACATCGGACCCGGCACGCGGGTTCGTTACCGGTTTAGGACCGGTGGAAACGGGTACCACGGCCGGAGAGGTTGCCCGGTGACACGCTGACCTGGGTAGATGGTTATTTGGTGACATTTTTTGCTCACGGGTGCGTGGATCAACGCGCTGGGCCACCCGGCGTCAGCTCCGCGCGGCCGACCGGGGGAAGGCGTCCGGAGTGGACGGGCGTCCACGGGACCGCTGGGGCGCAACAGGGTTGGCCGGGTCCCGTTCGCGGTACCCGACGGGCAACGTGCCGCTGATCGGGAAGGTCCCCGGATGAGATTCGAGTTCGCGTTCGAGCAGGTTCCGGAGCGGGTCCTCCACCTCGCGGGCATCACGCGGCGCAACTCCGCCGTCCTGGTCGACGACGAGTGGTTCACCGCCCACTTCGGACGGTGGACGGTCCGCACCCCGCTGACCAACGTCGTCAGCGCGTCGACCGGCGGGCCCTACCGGTGGTGGAAGGCCGTGGGCGTGCGCGTGTCGATGGGCGACAGGGGTCTCACGTTCGGCTCGTCCACCCGGTCGGGCGTGTGCGTGGCGTTCCGCGAGCCCGTGCGGGGCCTGGAGCCGTGGGGGCTGGTCCGCCACCCCGGCCTGACCGTCACCGTGGCCAGGCCGGACGACCTCGTCGCCGCGCTCACCGCTGATCGGGCGTCCGAAGTGGACTGAGGTCAGACGAACCGCCACAGGTGGTCGGTGGTGCCGTTGTCGTCCCACAGCACGACCTGCGCGCCCTGAGCCGTGGACGCCCCGGTGACGCCCAGCACCCGTCCGCCGTTGCCGCACTGGACGCGGAAGGCGTCACCGCCGCCGTGGCGCAGCCGCCACCGGTGGTCGGCCGTGCCGGTGTCGGACCACTGGAGCACGCGGGCGCCGTTGGCGTTGGCGGCGTTCTCGACGCCGAGGACCTTGCCGCTGTGGCCGTTGCGCAGCCGGAAGTACCCGTCGGCGTCGACGACGGGTGTCCACAGGTGGTCGGCGGTGCCGTTGTCCTCCCACTGCACCACCGCACCGCCGTCGGCCGTGGACATGTCCCGCACGCCGAGCACGAGGCCGCTGGCGGCGTTCTGGATCCGGCGGGCGCCGACGGGCACGAACCTCCAGCGGTTGTCCGCGCTGCCGTTGTCCGGGTCCTGCACGGCCTGCGCGCCCGCGGCGGTGGAGCCGCCGAGGATGCCGAGCAGCTTGCCGCTGTTGGCGTTGCGGAGGCCGTGGGTGCCGTCGCCGTGGTCGACGACGGTCCACCGGTGGTCCGCCGTGCCCGTGTCGGACCACTGGAGGACGCGGGCGTCGTCGGCGGTGGAGGCGTTCTCCACGCCGAGGACCTTGCCGCTGTGACCGTTGCGCAGCCGGACCGCGGAGCCGTCCGCCACGAGCCGCCAGGTGTGGTCGGGGGTGCCGGTGTCGTTCCACTGCACCGCGAGGCCGCCGTCGGCCGTCGACATGTCCCGCACGCCGAGCACGAGACCGGTGCCCGCGTTGACCAGCCGGTGGCCCGCGGCGGCGGCACCGCCGGTGTTCCAGTAGACGGTGTAGTTGTGGCCGTGGGCGTCGTGGAACGGGCCCAGGTCCACCGCCGCGCCGTTCGCCCTCGCGGTGAACGCCAGCGCCGAGGTGCTGGTGCGGGTGACGGAGGCGGTGTCCAGCGCTGGCAGGGCGGTCAGCGCGGTGGTGCCGTAGTTGCCCGACAGCACGACCGGGCCGTAGGTCATCGCGGCCACGGCGGGGTTGTCGTTGGCGGGCCACGGGACCACGCGCATGGGCAGCCGGACGGTGACGGTGTCGCCGGAGGCCCACGACCGGGTCAGCGAGGCGTAGCTCCCCGGCGTGGTGGCGGTGTTCTGGGGGACGCCGTTGACGCTGACCGTCGCGCCGCTGGTCCAGGACGGGATGCGCAGGCGCATCGTCCACGACCCGCCCGCGCCGCCGGTCACGGTCAGCGTGCTGGTGTCGGAGACCGGGAAGCTCGTGGTCTGCGTGACGGTGGTGCCGCGCTGCGACCAGGTCAGCACCGAGGGCGCGTAGAGGTTCACGGTCAGCGTGGTGCCGTCGTGGAAGTAGATCGAGTCGGCCAGCCGGGTGTTGACCTCCAGCGCCGTGCCCTGGCAGCACCAGAACGTGCCGTAGTCGGTGCTGAAGCTGCCGCCGCCCATCACCGGGCCCGCCTGGCCGCGCCGTCCGCCGGGGTTGAGGCCGGTGAAGTAGCAGACGTGGCCGTGCGGGTCGGCCGGGTTCTGCTGGCCGATCAGGTGGTTGATCAGCGCGCGCTCGTAGAAGTCGAAGTAGGCCGCGGTGTTCGGGTTCAGCAGCCACAGTTCGCGGCTGAGCTTGAGCATGTTGTAGGTGTTGCACGCCTCGGCCGTGTCGCGGTCGAGGTGGGCGGCGATGGCGTGGGGTGCGCGGAAGTGCTCGGCCTCGCTGTTGCCGCCGATGACGTAGGTGTGCGCGCCCACCGTGATGGTCCACGCGTTGGTCGCGATGTCGCGGTACCGCGTGGTGCCGGTCGCCTTGTACTCGCGCGCCGCGCCGATCCACTTGGGCACCTGCGTGTTGGCGTGCGACCCGTTGAGCTGGTCCTGGTTCGCCGCGAGCGGGTCGAAGACGGCCGCGTGGTCGAACCGCCGCGCGGTGGTGAGCCAGCGGCTGTCGCCCGTCTGCTGGTACAGGTCGGTCAGCACGGCGTTCATGCCGCCGAACTCGGTCCGCAGCGTGGTCTGCATCTGGCTGTAGGACAGCCTCCCGGTGCGCCAGTCGACCCAGCCCGCGAACCGCAGCAGCACGTCCCGCGCCTGCGTGCTCCCCGTGTAGCGCCACACGTCCAGCAGGCCCGCGAGGGTCTTGTGCAGGCAGTAGTAGGGCACGCCCTTGCGGGTGCCCGTCTCCACCACGTCCAGGTCGGACTCCGGGAACCCCGACAGGTACCCCGCGGTGAACCCGGCCGCCGCGTTGTTCGCCTGGCACTTGGCCAGTTCGGCCACCATGTGGTCGGCCTTGGCGCGGCACGCGGTGTCGCCCAGCAGCGCCCAGGCGTACGCCCACGCGCTGAGGAAGTGGCCCTGGCTGTGGGTGCGGAACTCGAAGTTCGGCGCCTCCCAGCCGCCCAGCGCCGCCGCGCCGTTCGTGGACAGGCGGTGGTTGGCGCGGAAGTTGTAGAGCAGCCGGTCCACGTCGACGAACCGCAGGTAGGACAGCGTGCGGTTCTGGTTGTCCAGCCAGCGCCCCGCCGTCAGGCGCACCTGGCCCAGGTCGAACGGGTGGGCCGAGACGCCGAGGTCGGCGCGGACCGGCGGCACCGCGTCGGCCGAGGCCGTCCCTTCGAGGAGGCCGGGCGCGGTGCTCGCGACGGCGGCGACACCGGCGGCCTGGAGCAGGGTGCGACGGCTGAACCGTGAGGACATGGGACTCCCTCGGTCGACTCCGATGGCGACGGGTCCGGCCGAAAGGTAGCGACCGCGCGGAAGCGCCGTCAACGATTTCGCGGTGTCGGATGTGATCGCTCACCTGGATGGCCGAGCCGGCTGATCAGCGATCCACGTCGAACAAGCACACAGTCTGTTAACGCTAACAGGCGTGAGGTGACGACACTCTCGGCCGGCGCTCCGCGTCCCGGCCGAACGATCCATTGGTGGCTGATTTACTGGGGGTGGGCAATCCTGATCAACCCCCTTGGAGCCGTCGCGCATGAGCACCGTCCGATTCCGCCCCACCGCGGCCCGCCCGTGAGCGCTCACGGGATCCCGATCGCCGACCTGGCCGAACTCCGCGCGCTGGTGGGTGACCCGCTCCCCGAGATCCGCGACAAGGCCATCACCGTCGTGGACGAGGGATCGCGCCGGTTCCTCGAGGCGTCGACGTTCTACCTCTTCGCGACGACCGGCGCGGACGGCACCGTCGACGTCTCCCCGCGCGGCGACCCCGCGGGATCCGTGCGCGTGCTCGACGAGCGCACCGTCGCGTTCGCCGACCGGCCGGGCAACCGGCGCCTGGACAGCTTCCGCAACGTGCTGGAACGCCCGCGGACGGGGATGCTGTTCCTGGTCGCCGGACGCCAGGAGGTGCTGCGGGTCAACGGCAGTGCCACGCTCGTCCGCGACGCGCCGTTCCTGCGTGACGCCGGCGGCTCCGGGCTGGGCGTGGTGCTGGCGGTCGAGGAGCTGTTCCTGCACTGCGGGCAGGCCCTGCGCCGCTCGTCGCTGTGGGACCCCTCCGGCTGGCCCGCGGAGGACCTGGTGCCGTCGATGGCGGACCTCGTGGTGAGCCAGAAGCGCCACCGCCGGAGCGGCCCCTCCTGACCGGTCTCGCCTTGACAAAAAAAGTTGTCGGTGTGAGGGTCCTCCCGTGCACGACGTAGCGGTGATCGACGACGCGGGCGCGGCCGAGGCCGCCCTGGACCCGGTGCGGGCCCGGCTGCTCGCCGAGCTGTCGGAACCGGGCTCGGCGACCACGCTGGCGCGCCAGGTGGGGCTGACCAGGCAGAAGGTCAACTACCACCTGCGCACGCTGGAGCGGCACGGGCTGGTCGAGCTGGTCGAGGAGCGGCGCAGGGGCAACGTCACCGAACGGGTGCTGCGGGCGACCGCGGCCTCGTACGTGATCTCGCCCAGCGCGCTTGCCGCGGTCGAGCCCGATCCGGGGCGCGACCCCGACCGGATGTCCGCGCGCTGGCTGCTGGCGGTGGCCGCGCGGCTGGTGCGCGACGTGGGCGAGCTGCTCGCGGGCGCCACCAGGGCCCGCAAGCGGCTCGCGACGTTCGCCGTGGACGGCGAGGTCCGGTTCGCCTCCGCGGCCGACCGGGCCGCGTTCGCCGAGGAGCTGGCCGGGGCGGTGGCGTCGCTGATCTCCAAGTACCACGACGGCGCCGCGGCGGGCGGGCGGGCGCACCGGGTCGTGCTCGCCGTGCACCCGACGGTCAACCGAGAAGAGGAGGGTCGATGATGTTCGTTCCGGTGAGCAGCATCCTGGTCGACGACCAGGAGAAGGCTCTGGCGTTCTACACCGACGTGCTGGGCTTCGTGAAGAAGACCGACGTCCCGGCGGGCGGTGCCAGGTGGCTGACCGTCGTCTCGCCCGACGCGCCGGACGGCGTCGAGCTGCTGCTGGAGCCCGACGGCAACCCCGGCGTCCAGATCGGCGGCGAGCCCGCCGCGCGCGTGTACAAGAAGACGCTCTACGACGCGGGGATGCCGTTCACCATGCTCGGCACCACTGACCTGCGCAAGGACCACGAGCGGATGGCGGGCCTCGGGGTCAGGTTCACCCAGGAGCCGACGGAGACCGACTTCGGCTCCGTGGCGGTGTTCGACGACACCTGCGGCAACCTCATCGTCCTCGTCCAGCAGGACTGACCGCGGTGGACGAGCGCCGACGGCTGGAGCGGGAGGTCGAGCTCGCCGCCACCCCGGAGGAGGTCTGGCGGGCCGTCTCCACCCCGGAGGGCATGTCGGTGTGGTTCGTGCCGCACGAGCCCGCGGACGGGGCGGTGGAGGCGGACTTCGGCGGCGGCAACACCCAGGCGGGCCTGGTGCTGGAGCAGGAGCCGGGCAGGCGGATCGTCTACGGGGCGCCCGGCCCGGACGGTGAACCCGCTGTGGCGATCGAGTTCCTGGTCGAGGGCAGGGAGGGCGGCACCACCGTGCTGCGCCTGGTCCAGAGCGGATTCTTCGGCGGCGACGACTGGGAGGCCGAGTACGACGGCTTCGGCCGCGGCTGGGACGTGTTCCTGCACAACCTGGACGGCTACTTCCGCCACTTCGCCGGGCTGCCGGTGACCGGCGTGGTCGCCACCGCGTTCACCGGCCTGCCCGGCGACGCGGTGTGGGCGGAGCTGCTCGCCCGGCTCGGCGCCGACCCGGCGCTCGGCGAGCGGGTGCGCCTCACCCCGGAGGGCCTCGACCCCGTCGAGGGCGTGGTGGACCTGCGCGGCGGGACGGTCCTCGGTGTCCGCACCGCGCACGGCTTCTCGCGGTTCGTGGTCGACGAGCTGCACCGCATGGTGAGCGTGACGCACTACCGCTACGGCGTCGCGGTGGACCGCGCGTCCCGCACGGCGGCCTGGCAGTCCTGGGTGGACCGCCTCGCGGGTGGCTCCTGAGGGCGTTCACCGGGTGGTGCAGCGGGTGCCGTTGAGGGTGAAGGCGGACGGGAGGACGTCGGGGCCCTGGTAGGCGCCCACGAAGCCGGTCGTCGCCGTGGCTCCGGGGGCGAGGGTGTGGTTGTCCTCGGTCTGGTGACCCGCACGGCGGTGCCGGTCTGCGTCCAGGTCCCGCTCCAGCCGTTGACCGTGCAGCGCGTGCTGGGCGCGAGGTTGTGGACCGTGAAGGACGACCCGGTGGTCTCACCCCACTGCTGGGTCGTCGCGCCGACCGGGCGGTGGACCTCGTGCTTCACGCCGGGAGCGGACGGCGTCCACGCGATGGTGGCCTCGTGGTCGGTGATGGCGGTGGGCCGGGCGGGCGCGGCGGGCGTCGCGGACCGGGCCTCGGGGCGCAGGACGAGGGTGGTCAGCGAGTACGGCGGGAGCGTCGTGGCCGCGCTGCCGCCCGTCGTGGTCGTGATGCCGGTGGCGCCGTTGGTGTAGCCGAGGACCTGCGCGGTCGCGGCCGGGGTGTAGCCGGTGTAGTCGAGGGTGACGGACTTGGCGGCGTCCGGGTCCTGGCCGGGAGCGGCGAACGTCGAGGTCATCGCCAGCGCGTGGTAGGGCGCGAACGGGGTGTTGAGGGCGGGTTGGCAGATCGTGCCCCCGGCCAGGCACCCCGCGCTGGAGAGCAGGCCGAAGCCGGCGCAGTCGGGCTGCCCGGCGATCGTGGAGAAGCTCGTCGGTCCGTTGTGGACGTTCCACCAGTCGGTGGTGAACACGCCGTTCGCCATGAGGGTCGCGCAGGCGTCCGCCGCGAACAGCGCGCCCGGCTGGGTGTTCATCCCGTACGACGTGTTGACCTCGGTCAGCGCGATCGGCAGGTCCTTGTGCGCGTGGCGGGTCGCCTGCTCGCGGACCATCCTCACGAAGTTGGCGATCCGGTCGGTCCTGGACAGCGACTCGGGGCCGTTCGACCCGGTCGGGTACCAGCGCACGATCCCGAAGTCGACCACCGGACCCGCGATCGAGAGCACGACCTCGTTCCACGTGCCCGCGTCGCCGCTCGCCACGATCCCGTCCGGCCAGTCGCCCGGCGTCGTCAGCACGGCGCCGACCTCGATCGTCGGGTCGACCGCCTTCATCGCCTCGGCGTACTGCCGGACGATGGTCGCGTACTCCGCCGGGGTCTTCTCGGGGTGGTCGTCGGCCTCCCACGCGGCGCCGTGGTGGCCGTTGCCGTGCAGCTCGTTGCCGATCTCCCAGTGCTTCAGGGCGCGACGTGGCCGCCGGGGGCGGTGTGGTCGCGCCAGTGGTGGATGTCGGAGTACGAGCCGCCGGGGTAGCGCAGCGCCCGCACGCCCGCGCCCTTCACGAGGTCGGCGACCTCGGGCGTGCCGAGGGTGGTGTCCCAGATGGCGTGGTTCGCGCCGATGGCGGTGTCGCTGACGGTCTCCAGCCCGGCACGGGTGTTGCCGAGACGCTCACGCCGGGCCCGGCCAGCGCTCCCGTGTCCGGTGCGAACAGTTGTGCGCCGACCAGGACCAGGGCGGGCAGGACCGCGTGACGTGTGCGCTTCGTCGGATGTCCTCGGTGACACAGGCGACTGGGAGCGCTCTCAGAGTGATGTTCGAGGTGTGGGTGTCAATCGCCACGTCGGCCTAGCAGGGGCGGGTGTGGCGGACACCGGTCCGGGCCGAGCCGTCCTCGGGTTCGCGGTGGTGCTCGGTGCGCCGGCGGGTCTCGGCGGTCCTGGCCAGGGCCCGCGGCCGGATGTCGGCGGCGCGGTTGGTCGGGCGGACCCGCGGCGCGAGGAGGCGGGAACGCGGGGCCGTGGTCGGTCGGCCCGGCGGACGGCGGTGGCGCCGCCGTGAACCCGTGGCGCCCCACGGGTTCACGGACCTGAACTACGTCGTGGCGTCGGTCCGGTAGCGCGGACTGGTCGAGTGCCACTCGAACCCGCCGCCCATCCACGCCCGCAGGCCGTGCATGAACCGCTGCAACTGCGGGGACGCCACCGTCCGCAGTGTCCGGTGCGTGGCCTGGAAGTCGCGGACCAGACCGTTGTGGAGGTCCACGGTCACCTCGGTCGCCTCCTCGACCGAGCAGCCGCGGTCCGCGGCGACCTGGAGGACCATGTTGCCCGGCGGGTTCTCGTCGGCGAGGTCCTTGGTCACCGAGAACAGGTCGTTGACGAGCACGGCCGCCGTGCCCGCCTGGATGGCGGCGCTCCGCACGCGGGGTTCGTAGAAGAGGTTCGCGGGCAGCTCGTAGCCGCCGAGCACGTCGACGAGGGTCATGGACGTGTAGAAGCTGTCGTGCTGCCTGGCCGCCAGGTACTCCCACGCGGGCGGCTGCACGCCCTTGTGCTTCCACGCCGCGTAGGCGGTCCAGCTCACGAACATCGTGAACGTCGAGTGGCAGACCCGTTGGCACTGGGCGGGTGTGCCGTGGTCGGCCAGGTGCTCCATGCCCGAGCGCAGCGCGACGAGCACCCGGTCGGCGCGCAGTGCCTCGTCGAGGTCGCGGGTGAACTCGCCCGCGCCCGGCAGCGGGTCCATGGCGGCCATCGCCAGCGCGAGGCGCTGGGGGAGTTCGGCCGGGACGGCCCCGAGCGCGGTGTCGTCCGCGTAGAGGTCGTCCGCGGCCCACCACGCCGCGTTGAGCCTGGCCGAGATGAGCAGCCGCTCCAGGTCGTCGCAGTCCGGGTGGGCCAGCACGACCAGGCGCCCGAACTCCGCCCTGCCGAGCTGGGCGGCCTCCTCCTCGGAGAAGCCGCACCCCTCCGCCCAGGCGACCAGCCGCCGGTCCACCTCCTCCGCCAGCGCGTCGTCCACCCGCTCCGGCAGCGGGCAGTACAGCGGTGAGGCCGTTCCGCCACCCCACCGCCGGTACGCGTACGCCGGGTCGTGCCCGGCCTCCGGGTGGTGCGACCCCAGTTCGAGACCGCCGCCGCCGAGCCGGGCGGCGAAGCGCGCGGCCGACGTGCCGAGGCCGGTGAACGTGGACGTGGTGTGGTGCGGGTCCGGCATCGCTTCGCTTCCTGTGGGCTCGGCCGCGACGGGATCGGGTCAGACGCGGTCGGCGGCGATGAGCAGGTAGTGGAAGCTGCCCTCCCGGTACGCGGTGAGGAACGGGTCCTCGATCCCGGTCGCCACCGACGACTTCGCGCGCAGCTCCCAGTACGGGATCGTCTGCGCGGTCAGGTCGACCACCGAGATGGGCACGAGCCCGTTCGCCGTCATGGCCTTGAAGTACTGGCTGCGCGGGTGGATGTTGCAGGTGTAGTGCTGGTCGATCTGGGCGACCGCCTTGGACCGGCCGCCGGTCACGTCGTTGTAGCAGCCGGTGATGGTGACGTAGCGACCGCCGAACTCCAGCTGCCGCGCGTGTTCGGCGAACAGGTCGAACAGGTCGACGTACATCGTGCTCTCGTTGTTCCAGATCGCCCGCCGCGACCCGGTCTCGAACCCCGTGTCCAGCATGTTGCGGAAGTGGTAGCGCACCTTGTCGCCCACGCCCCGCGCGGCCGCCTGCCGGTTGGCGAAGTCGACCTGCTTCTGCGAGATGGACACGCCGTCGACCTCGCAGCCGAACCGCTGGTTGGCCATGATGCTGCTGCCGCCCCGCCCGCACCCCGCGTCGAGCAGCCGGTCCTGCGGCCGGACGTCGCCGAGGTGGTCGAGCAGCACCTCCGCCTGCGCCGTCTCCAGCCGGTGCATCTCGGCGATGATCCGCTCGTCGCGCGTGGCCTCCGGCCCCTCCAGGACGGACGGGTCGACCTCGCCGATCCCGTAGTGGTGGTGGTACAGCCCGTCGACGTCGCCCAGCCGCAGGTTGACCGGGTCCTGCTCGGCGTTCCAGTAGGACGCGACGGACTTCTGGTAGTCGGTGCGGAGAACCTCGGCGGGAGCGGTGCGGACAGAGGTCACAGGAGTGGATCCCTTCCTGGGGGCCGGTGCGACGGGACGATCGCGGCGTGGGGAACCGTCCGGGCTCGAATTGTCGAATTCACCGGAGTCGATGTCGCTTGGACGAACATAGCAAGTTGATCTGTCGGTGCAATGACACTTTCGGGGCATGTGGGAGGTCGCTCGAATGCGAATGGTCATGGTGATCGACAGCGCATAACCGGTGGTCTCGGCGCTGGTCGGGATTACCTGAATGGACCAGTGGGATTCCCCGGTCGGTGGGGTGGGAGCCGCGTGCCGGTGCTTTTCCGGCCACCTCGATAACCGCAACGGGTCTGTCGTCGAACCCGTCCCGGTCCACTTCCGGGTGGACCGGGCGGATTCGACGACGGTGGTCCGCGAATTCCGCGGCGGACGACGGGGTGGTCAGGGCACCAGCACGATCCGACCCCGTGCGTGGCGGCTCTCGCTCAGCTCGTGCGCCGCCGCGGCCTCGGTGAGCGGGAACGCCGCCGCGACCGGCACCCGCAGCCTGCCCTCGCGCGCGAGCGCCACCGCGAGCGCCAAGCCGTGCAGCGCGAGCGGGTCGGCACGGGTCCCCACGGCCGACGCCGTGCCGTCGGCGGGCGCGCCGTGCGACACGTGCACGCCGTGGGCCGCCGCGGTGAGGTCCGGGGCGATCGTCACGACGCGGGCCGCGTCCCCCGCGATCGCCACGAGGTCCGGCAGCGCTCCGCCCGCGCAGTCGAAGACCGCGTCCACCCCGGCCGGGGCGAGCGCGCGGACGCGGTCGACCAGCCCGGCACCGTACGTCGTGGGCTGCGCGCCGAGGGACCGCAGGAAGTCGTGGTTGCGCTTCGACGCCGTGCCGACGGCGGTGGCGCCGCGGGCGAGGGCGAGCTGGACGGCGACGGTGCCCACCCCGCCCGCCGCGCCCTGCACGAGCACGGTGTGCCCGGCGCCGACCGCCAGCCGGTCGAGGACGCGGGTGGCGGTCTCGACGCTACCCGCCGCGCCGCCCGCCTCCTCCCAGCTCCACGCCGCCGGTTTGGGCGCCCAGGCGGACAGGACCGCGTGGTCGGCGTTGGACCCGCGCCTGGCGGGGTCGGTCATGCCGAACACCTCGTCGCCGACGGCCACACCCGTCACGCCGTCGCCGACCTCGTCGACCACGCCCGCGGCGTCGTACCCGGTCCGGTGGGGGAACGCGGTCGGCACGACGTCGCGCAGCGCCCCGGACCGGATGAGGGTCTCCCCGGAGGAGAGGCCGGAGGCGCGGACGGCGACGCGGACCTCGCCGGGCCCGGCGTGCGGCGCGGGCACCTCGGCGACGTGCACGACGTCGGGCGGGCCGTACCTGGTGAACTGGACTGCTCTCATGCGGCGGGACCGTAACGGAGCACCCCGTCCGTTTGGCTAAAGTGAGAACGGTGACGGCCCAAGTGGTAGCGAGCCTCCGCTCGGACGCCCGCGACAACCGCCTGCGGGTGCTGGCGGTCGCCCGCGCGGCCTTCGCCGCCGACGGCCTCGACGTGCCGATCCGGGAGATCGCCCGGCGCGCCGAGGTCGGTGTCGCGACCGTCTACCGGCACTTCCGGAGCAAGGAGGCCCTGCTCACCGAGGCGTTCGCCGAGCAGATGGCCTCGTGCTCGGCGATCGTGCGGGAGGGGCTCGCGGCGGCCGACCCGTGGAGCGGCTTCTGCCTGGTGGTCGAGGGGCTGATGGAGGTGCACGCCCTCGACCGCGGGTTCGCCCGCGCGTTCACCTCCAGGGTGGACCGCGCGGTCGACTTCGTCGCCGAGCGCGACCGCACGCTGCGGCAGCTGTTCGAACTGGTGCGGCGCGCCAAGGAGGCTGGCTCGCTGCGGGGCGACTTCGTGGTGGAGGACATCAGCCTCGCGCTGATGGCGAACGAGGGGATCCGCGCCGAGTCGCCCGCGATGAGGGTGGCCGCGTCCCGCCGCTTCGCGGCGCTGATGATCCAGTCGTTCCAGGCCGACCCCGTCCCGGCGGCGCTGCCGCCCGCGGTCCGGCTGCCCCTGTCCAGGCCCTAGCCCTCGTCCATGACCACCGGGTCGGCCCAGTCGTCGTCGGGGTCGGCGACCGCCCGCCGCGCCGCCGGTCGCTGCTCGTGGACGGTCCGCGGTCGGACCGGGTCCGGCGCGTCGGAGGTGCCGCCAGGGGGCTGGGGGAACCGTTGCCTGGCCTCCGACACCAGCAGGTGCGTGCTCGGGTCCTGCGGGCCGACGGTGTCGACCATCGCCTGCCGCAACAGGTCCGGGATCCGCGCCTGGGCCCGGCGGACGCAGTCCATGATCTCCGCGGCGATCCGCGGCAGCGGCTCGGGGCGCCGGCGCTCCCGGAGCACGAGGTCGGTGATCAGGCCGCTGGCCGACACCGTCACCTTCACGGTGCCGTCCCCGGACGACTCGGTGATCGACGTCCGCGCGAGGCGCTCGTGGAGCCGCCGGTAGCGCACCGCGTTCTCGGCGACCTGCTGCTCCCAGCCCGTCACCCACCACCTCCGAGCGCGAACGGACGTGTCCCCCTGAGCGTCGCGCACCCGGCGGCCCTTGTCACCGCGCCCGAACGGATCAACCCCGAGCGCCTTCTGCCCGATCGCGGTCGAGGTCCGTCTCGAATGGACGGAAGGGCGCGGGAGGCCGGTGATCACTGGGCCGAACGCCGAGAACTCGCCCTCTGCGGTCCTCCCGCTGCGCGTACGTTGGCCTGATGAGCGACGTGTACCCGCCGTTCCGCCGGGGGACCGGTGACGACGAGCCCGCCGTGACGACCAGCGACCGAGACCCGTTCCCGCCCACCGCCGACCGCCGGTCCGGTGCTCGCACGGCCGCCGTCGTGCTCTGCGCGCTCCTGCTCGTCCTCGGCTCGGTCCTCTCGGCGGCGGGGTCGGTCGGGCTCTGGGCGGACACGACCCGGCGGGACGCCGACGGCTTCCTTGCCACCGGCTCGAAGTCGTTCCGCACCAGCGGGTACGCGCTGTCGTTCGGCACCGTCGACATGCGGTGGACCAGGACCGGGGTGACGATCGGGCACGACTGGCTCGGGATCGTGGAACTGCGGGCCGACCCCGACGTGTTCGTCGGCATCGGGGCCGCCGCCGACGTGGCCGACTACCTCTCCGGCGTGGCCTACGACGAGGTGCGCACGAACGGGGCGGACATCGGCTACCGGCACCGGGAGGGCGGCCCGGCGCCGAGCGCGCCCGCGGCCAGGCCGATCTGGGTCGCGTACGGGACCGGAACGCTGGCGTGGCAGGCGGAGGAGGGGGAGTGGGCCGTCGTCGTGCTGAACCCGGACGGGTCGCGGGTGGTCGACACCCGGCTGTCGGCCCGTGCCAGCGTCCCCGCGCTCGGGCCGACGGCCGCGGCGCTGCTGCTCGGCGGGGTCCTGGCCGTGTTCCTGAGCGGGGTGGTGCTGGTGGTGGCCGTGCTGCACACGTTCCGGCGCGGCACCGCGGGGTGACCGCCCGCCCCCAGTCCGAACCGGACGGGCCGCCGACGAGGTCCAGCACGGTGGCGCGCTCGCGGGCACTGCTCCGCGGTCGCCCCGACCTGCTCCAGGGTCGCCCGTCCGGGTCCGAGCAGCGCGGTGACGGCCGGGGCGAGGACCCGTTCGGGATCGTCGACGCCCGATCGGGGGTGGGGGTCCGCGGTGGCCACCGGGAACCGGGGGACGAGGGGCCGCGGGGCGAACGCCGGGTCGACGAACGGCCAGTCGGTCCTGGCCAGGTCGTTCGCCCGCCAGATCGGCGGGAACCGGCGCATCACCGCGTCGGGGCACGGGGCGTCGAGCAGCCCGGCCGAGCGGGGGTCGTCGGGCAGCGTCGCTGTTCTCCATCGCGTCCAGCGCGGCGCCGAGCGCGCTGCCCGGCTCCCGCGGCCCGAACGCGGCGCGCCGTCTCGGCGGGCGGGTGACCTGGGCGTCCACGTCGTCGGTGCGCCGGCTCAGCGGCACGGTCGGGTCGTGGTCGGCGAAGGCGAACACCCACATCGAGCGGTCGGGCTCCAGCAGCGTGGCCGCCCTGTCCGGGTGCGAGCCCGGCGGGTGTGCCGGGGTGCTCGAACGCGGCGACCATGAAGCCGAGGCGTTCCGGGTACCGCTCGTGCGGGCCGAACGCCAGCGACCGGACCGTCGAGCGCAGCCCGTCCGCGCCCACCACCAGCTCGAAGCGCTCGGTGGTCGAGGTGCGCGCCACCGCGCCCCGCAGCGTCACGTCCACCCCGCCCGGCCCGGTGCAGCCGCCCCGCCGTGGCGATCCCGCTGATGCCCGTCCCGACGACCAGGACCCGCTCGCGCTCGTTGTCGCTCATGCCGTCGACCACACTGACCGGATCGGTCATCCGGTCAGTCGGGGGCGTGGGTCACTCGCGGTGAGTGGTGTCACGAGAACGGGTGAATTCCACGGTGTGCGGACTGGTCGAGGGGGCCTCGGGTATCCGTGCCCCCAGGGAAGTGCTTCGACCGTCCGAGGAGTCGCCATGCTCGACGAGATGCTGGACCTGGGTGACCGGCAGTTCGACACGAGGTGGCGCGGCTACGACCGGGACCAGGTCGACGCCGCGCTCGCCGCCGCCGACCGGGACGTCGACCTGGCGCGCTCCGACCGCGACGCGGCGCTGGCCGCGGCGGAGGACGCGACCCGGCAGCTCGTCGCGCTCCGCGCCGAGGCCGTCCGGACCCGGCTCGCGCACACCGGAGGGCTGCTCCGCCTCGCGAGGCTGATCGCGGTCGTCGTCGAGACCGCGCACCGGGAGGGCGCGTCGCGGTCGCCGAAGCACGAGGCCCCGGCCGACGTGCCGGCGCCCCGCCGGTCCGGGACCACCGCGCCCCGCCACGCCCTGCGCGCCGACCGGGTCCATCCACATCAGACGGACGGGGCCCCGGTGCTCAACGAGACCAGCCGGTCGTAGGAGCCGTTGAAGGTGTTCTGGTCCAGCGGGGTCGAGCTGTACTGCCAGATCGTGTGCACCTCCCACGGGTGCGGCAGCGCGCCGACCTCCTCGGAGTACTTGGCCACCCACATCGGGTTGGTGCCGCTCAGGTCGCCGAGCCGCCCGGTGCACTGGTTCCACCAGTTCGTCGACGTGTAGATGACCGGCCTGCGGCCCGTCCGGGCGAGGTAGGTGTCGCTGAAGCTCGTGATCCACTCCACCATCTCCTCCGCGGACAGCTCGTAGCAGGTGCTGCCGTAGGGGTTGTACTCGACGTCGAGCGCGCCGGGCAGCGTGCGCCCGTCCGCCGACCACCCGCCGCCGTTGTCCACGAAGTAGTCGGCCTGCGTGGCGCCGTCGGACCGGTCGGGCAGGGCGAAGTGGTAGGCGCCCCGGATCATGCCCACGTCGTACGAGCCGTTGTACTGCTGCGCGAAGGAGGGGTTGAGGTAGCCGGTGCCCTCGGACGCCTTGACGTAGGAGAACCGCTTGCCCTCCTCCCAGTGCAGCGGCCAGTCGACGTCGCCCTGGTGGCTGCTGACGTCGATGCCCTCCACCACGTCCTGCGAGGACGGCGTCACGGACATCGACGTGTCGCCAGGACCTTCGTGCCGGGCGATCTGCGACCCCGCGTAGTGGTCGGCCGACCCGGCGGGCAGGACGGTCTCCGCGCGGGCGGGAGCGGTCGTGGTGAGCAGTACCGCGGTGATGGCGACGACGCTGACGCGGGACGTCGGCCTCGGTGCGCCGGATCGGATCGACACGTGGCCTCCTTCTCCTGGTGGCGGCTCGCCCCAGCGGCATGGTCCACTGTGGAGGGAGCCGGTGGGGTGCGTGCGTTCGGTGGGGGCTACCCCCGCCCCGACGCCGGGGAAACCCACCGTCGTGCGGTCGACCCTGCCGGGTGACGTGCGAGGCGGTCGTGGGAGCACGCCGTGACCGCGACCGCCGCTGCCGCTCGCCTGCCGGGTGATCGTCCCCGTTCGGGGTGAGCCCACGGGTCCAAACATCCTCGCGGCGTTCGTCCGCCCAAGTGATGAACCCGTTGCCGTACGGGCACTTCCGCCGCCGTTCGGGTCTACCGTGGACAGGTGAGGATCTGGGAGTGCTTGGCGAAGCTGGGTGTGCTGTCCCTGCTCGGTGGTTTCGTGCTGGCGGGGATCATGTTCCCGGCGGTCGGGGCCGTCGGGGTCGTGTCCAACCGCATGAGCGACCAGGTGGACAGCATCTCGACGGTGCTGGTGGAGACGGACCCGCCGCTGATGACCACGATCACCGACAGCGGCGGTGAGCCCATCGCGTACCTCTACGACCAGTACCGCGTGCTGACACCCGCGGCCATGATCTCGTCGGCCATGAAGGACGCGCTGACGTCCGTGGAGGACCGCCGCTTCTACGAGCACCACGGCGTGGACTGGCTGGGCACGCTGCGCGCCGCCGCGACCAACCAGGCCAGCGGCACCGTGTCGCAGGGGGCGTCCACGCTCACCCAGCAGTACGTGAAGAACTACCTCGTGCACGTGGTCGCGCGGAACAACAAGGCCGAGCAGCAGAAGGCCCAGGAGCAGACCATCGCCCGCAAGGCGCGCGAGGCCCGCATCGCGATCCAGCTGGAGAACGAGCTGGACAAGGACGAGATCCTGGCGCGCTACCTCAACGTGGTGCCGTTCGGCTCGACCATCTTCGGCGTCGCAGCCGCGTCGCAGGCCTACTTCGACACGACGCCGGACAAGCTGACCGTGCCGCAGGCCGCCGTCCTGGCGGGGATGGTGAACAGCCCGTCCGCCCTCGACCCCGAGGCCTACCCGGAGAAGGCGTTCAAGCGCCGCAACGACGTGATCGACATGATGGTGGACAACGGCAAGCTCGCGCGCGCCGAGGCCGACGCCTACCAGCGGGAGCCGATCGTCCTGCGGCAGCCCGTGCGGACCCTGCCCAGCGGGTGCGTCGGCGCGGGTCCCGAGTACGGGTTCTACTGCTCGTACGTGGTGAACTACCTGACCGAGTCGGGGTTCAGCCTGGAGCAGCTGAAGACCGGCGGCTACACGATCAGGACGCCGCTCGACCGCACGATCACCCAGCACGCCAAGCTGGCCGCCGAGGAGCAGGTCGCCAAGGACACCCCCGGCATCGCCAACACCATGGCGGTCGTCCGGCCGGGCAAGGACAACCACGAGGTCGTGGCGCTCGTGGCGAACCGCGACTACGGCCTGAAGGTCGACGCGAACCAGACCCAGTTCGACCTGCCCAGCGGCGTGGAGAACAAGTTCGGCGCCGGGTCCGTCTACAAGATCTTCACCGCCGCCGCGGCGATGGAGAAGGGCCTGGGCATCGAGAACACGATCTCCACGCCCAGCCGTCACGTCTCCGCGGTCTTCAAGGGCGGGGCCGCCGGGTGCCCGGCCACGGGGGAGCCGAACACCCGCTGGTACTGCCTGGAGAACAACACCGACCGCTACCCGCAGCAGATGACGTTGCAGACCGCGCTCGCCACGTCGCCGAACACCGGCTTCGTGATCCTGGAGGAGCAGGTCGGCCTGGACAACGTCGTCGACATGGCGTCGCGGCTGGGGATGCGGCGGACCATGGCCACCACGATCGCCGGGTACGAGCCCAACCCCACCGCCGAGCAGAAGGACCTGCGCGTGTCGCAGGCCGAGTTCTACAAGGCGAACGGCAACGCGTCGTTCACCCTCGGCCCCGCTCCCGTCAGCACGCTGGAGCTGGCGAACGTCGCGGCGACGCTGATGAGCGGCGGCACGTGGTGCCCGCCGTCGCCGGTCCGCGAGGTGGTCGACCGCAACGGCGAGCCGGTCGAGGTCACCCGAGCCCCGTGCGAGCAGGTCGTGGCCGAGCCGCTCGCCAACGCGCTCGCGGTCGGGCTCAGCAAGGACGACCAGGGCAGCGGCACGTCCGCGGTGGCCGCGCAGCAGGTCGGGTGGGACAAGCCGATGCTGGGCAAGACGGGCACCACCGAGGACTACAAGTCGGCCGCGTTCGTCGGCGCGACCGCTGACTACGCGGGTGCCGTGCAGACGTTCAACGACGGTCCGGAACCGCGCGGCATCTGCGTGACGGGCACGCCCCGGCTGTGCGCGGAGGGCGACATCTACGGCGGCACCGTGCCCGCGCGGACGTGGTTCTCGACGATGGTGAAGGTGCACGCCGAACTGCCGCCCAAGCCGATGCCGCCCGTCGAGGAGCGCTACGTCAAGGGAGGGCCGGAGATCCGGATCCCCGACGTCGTGGGCAGCGGCTCGGACAACGCCCGCGCCGCGCTGGAGAAGGCCGGGTACCGGTTCGCCGTGCAGACGGTGAACTCCTCGCAGGCCAGGGGGACCGTCGTCGCGCAGTCACCGCGCGGCACCGCCCTCACCGGCACCACCGTGACGCTGTCGATCAGCTCGGGCTACGTGCCGCCCCCGCGCCCGGCCGAGCCGGTCGAGCCGAGCACCACGGCGACCACCGGCTCACCACCCGCGCAGGCGGAGTCGTCGACACCGCCGCCGGAGGTCCAGCAGGAGCAGGCACCGGTGGTCACCCCGACGGGATGAGGGCAGCCGACGTCGTCCGTCCCACATCGCGCTGACGGGGGCGGGCGGCCGGCACGACGCCGAGCAGGACCAACGGGAACCCCGGCACGTTCGTCGTCGTGGGTTCCACGACCCGCGCCGCTGATCTTCACCACGGCGACCACCACCAGCCCGACGGCGACGGGGAGACGGGGAGCACCGGGCCGCGCCACGGCCGGAGCCGGGTGACCCGCCCGCCGACCACCGAGGTCGGCGGGCGGATCGCCGCCGCGATCCGTGGACTGCGGTCACCTGGTGCGGGTACTGATCTGTCATGACCGGTCCACGACACGTCGAGGCGGGCGCCCCACCGCTGCGGCGGAGGTTCAGCAGGATCCAGTTGCTCGCGCTGGTCGCGGGGCTGTGGCAGGTCGCGGCGGGCGCGGCCCACCTGCTGCCCCTGCCCACCGAGGTGCAGGCGTTGCAGGTGTGCACCGGGCTGGTGGGTGTCGCGCTGTGCGGTCGGCACCACCACGCCCGGCTGTACGGGGTGGCCCTCGCGCTCGTCTACGGGCGGCTGCTCCTGGACTTCGCCTCCCCGCTCGTGTTCGACCTGCCGACACCGGAGGGGCTGGCCTACGCCCGCACGGCCGTCTCGGGACTCCTGATCGCGCTGGTGCCCGCGGGCCGGTCGGCACCGCGGAGGTGAAGGGGCGCAACCGTTCCGGGCCGCGTCGGCCGCGACCCGGAACGGCGGACTACCGACCCCTCGCCGAGGTCCCGCGCGCGGGGGAGCGGACGGCGGGCGCCCTGTCGTAGGCGTCCACCACCTCAGCCGCGACGCGGTCCCAGTCGTAGCGGGCGTGCACCCGGTCCGCGCCCGCGATCGAGTACATCTCGCGCCGCGTGCCGTCGGCCAGCAGGCCGCGGAGCACGACCAGGAGTGCGCGCGGGTCCCTCGGCGGCACCAGCACCCCCGTCACGTCGTCGACGACGACGTCCTTGAAGGCACCCACGGCCGACGCGACGACCGGGACGCCGCAGGCCATGGCCTCCAGCGCCGCCGAGCCGGACGGTTCGTACCAGGACGGGCACACCACCACGTCGGCCGACCGCAGCAGGGCGGGCTTCCTCACGTGGTCGACCCGACCGGTGAACGTGACCCGGTCGGCGACCCCGAGCCCGCGGGCGTGCAGCACCAACCGCTCCACCTCCGGGTCGCGCCGGGGATCGGTGTGCCGGATCGGGCCCGCGATCACCAGTTCGGCGCCGGGGAGCCGGGGGAGGACGCTGATCGCGGTCTCGAACCCGCTGTGCGGCGCCACGTCGCCCAGCGCCAGCAGGCGGTGCCGGGCACCGCCGCGCATGGCCGGGCCGTCGGGCTGGAACAGCCGGGTGTCGACGCCGCGGGGCACGAGCGACACCCGTGACCGGTGCACCCCCATCCGGATGAGGTCGAACACCTCCTCGGCGCTGCCCGCGAGCACCCGGTACGCGGCCGCGCCGACCAGCCGCTCGATGGTGGCCCGCCCCGGCGCGGCCGTCTTCCGGAAGCGCTGCTCCACGACGCCGAGGCCGTGGAAGGACTGCACGAGCGGAACGCCGCGGCCGTCGGCGACGGCGAGCCCGGACGTCCAGGAGTGCAGGTGCACGACGTCCGGTCGCCGGTCCCTCCACTCGTCTTCGAGGAACGCCCCGAACTCGTCGAGGTGCCCCAGCAGGTCGGCCTTCGACAGCGGTGCGTGCGGGCCCGCGGGAACCCGCACGACCCGGTACCCGTCCACCTCCGTCGTCCCCTGGCCGGACGGGGACGTCCGCCGCCGGTAGAGGGTCACGTCGTGGCCCTGCCCGCTCAGCGCGCCGGACAGCTCCGCGATGTGCCGGTTCCGGTCGTCGGACTCCGCTTCCCATGCCGTCGCCACCATGGCCACCCGCATCTCAGCGGCCCTCTGCGAAGGCTGGGGACGTGTACGCGTCAGTCATCTGTTCTGCTCCTCGGACAGCCTGCGACGCCCCGTGCCCGACCGCCGTCACCGACCAGGCTGGGCCGGGTCCGGAACGGGGGAGGAGGGGCGATCGCACGGCGCACGACGGCGCGAGGTGTTCCTGCTCGGCACACATCGCCACCACGTACGCCCGGTGGAGTGCGCGCCGGCTGTTTGACGCACAGGGGGATTACCCGTGTGGACTCAGCGTAACCGCCGCCGCGCGAACCGTCGAGCGTTCATGATCAGCCACCTCCGCCGAGGCGCTCGTCCAGCACGACCGCGTGCCGCGTGGGACGTTGGTCCGAACGGCTCAACGAGGTGGAGGAGGTCGCGGTGCCGATCTACGAGAAGACGATCGAGGTCGACGTGCCGGTGTCCGTGGCGTACGGCCAGTGGAACAAGCCGGAGTCGTACTCGCGGTTCATGTCCGGCGTGGAGCACGTGACGGAGCTGGACGCAGACCACACGCACTGGATGACCGGTTTCGGCGGGTTCCAGCGCGAGTTCGACGTGGAGATCGTCGAACGGGTGCCGGACGAGCGGATCGCCTGGCGCGCCACGGCGGGGGCGCACCACACCGGCTCGCTGACGTTCACCGCGCTCGGCGAACGCCGGTCGTGCGTCGACCTGCGCCTGGACTTCGAGCCGGACGGCGCGCTGGAGGTGCTGGGTACGACGGTCGGGGTCGTCGGGGCGCGGCTCCAGAGCTACCTCAAGGGGTTCAAGAGCTACATCGAGCGCCACCACGTCGTGGACGCCTAGACGATCTTGGCGTGAAAAGCGGACAAAGCGGGTAATTGGTCGACATGACCAAGGGACGAGTGGCGGTGTTCGCACCGTCTCCACTGCTGACGGTGACGGTGGAGGACCTGGACGGGACGCCCGACGTCCACGTCCACGCGGGCGGGCAGGGGGTGTGGCAGTCGCGGATGATCGAGTCGCTGGGTGCCGAGGTCGTGCTGTGCTCGGCGCTGGGCGGTGAGACCGGCCAGGTGCTGCGGCACCTGATCGGGGTGGAGCTGCGGGTGCGCGAGGTCGCGGCCCGCAACGGCGCGTACGTGCACGACCGGCGCGACGGCGACCGCGACCAGGTGATCCGGATGCCCGCGGACGTGCTGACGCGGCACGAGCTGGACGACCTGTACGAGATGACCCTGGTCGAGGCGCTCGGCGCGGGGGTGGCGGTGCTCAGCGGGCCCGCCGAGGAGGACGAGCCGGTGCCCAGCTCCGTCTACGAGCGGCTGGCCAAGGACCTGGGCGCGCACGGCTGCCGCGTCGTGGTCGACCTGTCCGGGGATCGGCTGGCCGCGGCGCTCGCGGGCGGCCCGGAGGTGGTGAAGGTGAGCCACGAGGAGCTGGTGTCCGACGGGATGGCCGAGTCCGACTCGCTCCCCGACCTGGTGGCGGGGTGCCGCGAGGTGGCGGCGTTCGGCCCCCGCGTGGTCGTGGTGTCGCGCGCCGCCGAGGCCACCCTGGCGCTGGTCGACGACCGGTTCTACCTCGTGGAGTCGCCCGCGCTGAGCCCGGTGGACACCCGTGGCGGTGGTGACTCGATGACCGCGGGGCTCGCCGCGGGCCTGGCGAACGGGCTGTCCGTGGAGGACGCGATCAAGCTCGGGGCGGCGGCGGGCGCGGTGAACGTGACCCGGCACGGTCTGGGGTCCGGCAGCGGCGACGTGGTGCGCGAGCTGGTCGGCCGGGTCGTGCTCGAACCGTGGGAGGACGCCGCGTGAGGGTCCTGATCACCAACGACGACGGCATCGACTCGCCGGGCCTGCTCGCGCTGGCGCGCGGGGCGGTCGAGCACGGGTGGACCGCGGTGGTCGCCGCGCCCGTCCAGGAGGCCAGCGGCACCAGCGCCGGACTGACCGCGGCGCAGGACGACCGGCGGATCGAGGTCGAGCGGCGCGTGCTGCCGGACCTGCCGGACGTGCCCGCGCACGCGGTCTCCGCCCACCCCGGCCTCATCGCGCTGGTGGCGTGCCAGGGGGCCTTCGGGGACCCTCCGGACATCGTGCTGTCCGGGGTGAACCGCGGCGCGAACGTCGGCCGCGCCGTCCTGCACTCCGGCACCGTCGGCGCGGCGCTGACGGCGTCCATCAACGGCGCGCGCGCCATGGCCGTGTCGCTGGACGTGGGGCTGGACGCCGATGTCGAGCACCACTGGGCCACGGCCGTCGCGGTGGCGTCCGAGCTGTTCGACCGGCTCGCCGCGCTGCCACCGGGCAGCGTGCTCAACCTCAACGTTCCCAACCGCCCCGAGGTCGGTCCGCCGGAGAGGGCGGGCCTCGCCGACTTCGGCGCCGTGCGGAGCAAGCTCCACGACACCGACGACGGGTCGATCAGCCTCGCCGCCGTGTTCGTGGAGGAGGAGTTGCAACCCGGCAGCGACGCCGCCCTGCTGGCCGCGGGCCACCCCACCCTCACGCCGCTGCGCTCGGTGTCCGAGGACCCGGACGTGGAGGTCTGAGGTCGTCGGCCACCAAGCGAACACCCCGGCGCGGCTCTACGGTGGGAGGACAGCACGGGAGGTTCGTCGTTGGACAGTCGTTGGGAATACTTGGCCCTGCTGCTCGCCTGCCTGCTCGTGACCGCGCCGCTGGAGTTCCGCGGTGCCGGGGTGTACCGCCGCCCCGCCCGGCTGGCCCGCGCGGTCCTGCCCGTGGTGGCCGTCTTCACCGCGTGGGACCTCGCGGCCATCGCCAGGCAGCACTGGGACTACAACCCCGAGTTCGTCACGGGGGTGCGGCTGCCGGGGGCGTTGCCGCTGGAGGAGCTGGTGTTCTTCGTCGTGATCCCGATCTGCGCCGTGCTGACCTACGAGGCCGTCACGGCGCTGCACGGTGAGCGGCCCGCGGTGGACCGGAGCGTCGAGGTGGAGCGAACGTGAGAGGACGCCCGTGGGCAGGGAGTACCTGGTAGCGGCGCTGGTCGCCGCGGTCCTGACCGTGCTCGTGGAGTTGGTGGTGCTGCGCACCGGGTTGTTCCGCCGCAAGGCGTACTGGACCAGCATGGGGATCGTGTTCGCCTTCCAGGTGCTGGTGGACGGGTGGCTGACCAAGCTGTACGCGCCGATCGTGCTGTACGCCGACTGGGCCATCAGCGGGGTCCGCGTGCCCTGGGACATCCCGGTCGAGGACTTCCTGTTCGGGTTCGCCATGGTCACCCTCACCCTGCTGCTGTGGGAGCGGGCGCGGGAGACCACTACCCCTGAGGAGCGGGGACGATGATCGGACGTGACCGCAAGGCGGTGCGCGTGCCGGGGCCGGCAGGCCGGTTCGCGTTCGAGCACGACGCGCCGGTGGTCGGTGTCGTCGGCGGCGGCATCGCGGGCCTGGCCGCCGCGACCATCCTCGCCGAGCGCGGGGCGCGGGTCGTGCTGTGGGAGCGCGAGGACTACCTCGGCGGCCGGGTCGGCGGGTGGGCGACGGAACTGGCCGACGGCAGCAGCGCCACGATGACCCGCGGCTTCCACGCGTTCTTCCGGCAGTACTACAACCTGCGGTCGCTGCTGAACAGGGTCGACCCGGCGGGGACCGCGCTGGTCGGGCTGCCGGACTACCCGCTGTGGCACGCGAGCGGGCACCGCGAGGGCTTCGCCGGGCTGCCCCGCGCGGTGCCGTGGAACGCGACCGCGTTCCTCTGGCGCAGCCCCACCTTCGCGTGGAGCGACCTGCCGTCGGTGAACACGCGCGCGGCCCTGCGGCTGCTCGACGTGTCGGTGCCGCGCACGTACGACGAGCTGGACGACATCGACGCGGCGACCTACCTCGGGCACGTGCGGTTCCCGCGCGCGGCGCACGCGCTGGCGTTCGAGGTGTTCTCCCGCAGCTTCTTCGCCCACCCCAGCCGGATGTCGGCCGCGGAGCTGGCGACGATGTTCCACATCTACTTCCTCGGTTCGGCCGAGGGCCTGCTCTTCGACGTGGCGGCCGACCCGTTCCCGCACGCGCTGTGGAACCCGCTCGGCCGCCACCTCGCCGGGTTCGGCGCCTCGGTGCGCACCGGGACCCCGGTGGAGGGCGTGGAACCGGGGCGGCACAAGCGGTTCAGCGTCCGGGTGCCGGGCGAGTCCGTCGAGGTGGACGCGCTCGTGCTCGCCGCTGACGTGGCGGGGCTGCGCCGGATCGTCGCCGACTCGGCGCCGCTGGGCGACGCCGGGTGGCGGAGGTCCATCGCGGCGCTGGAGACCACACCGCCCTTCCTGGTGTCGCGCTACTGGCTGGACCGGCCCGTGCGGGCCGACCGGCCGGGGTTCCTCGGCACCAGCGGGTACGACCTGCTCGACAACGTGTCCGTGCTCAACCACTACGAGCACGAGGCACGGGCCTGGGCGGCGCGCACCGGCGGTTCCGTGGTGGAGCTGCACGGGTACGCGCTGCCCGCCGACGTCGACCAGGGCACGGCCCGCGCGCGGCTGCTGGAGCAGCTGCACGTGGTCTACCCGGAGACCAGGGGCGCGGGGATCGTGGACGAGCGCCACGAGCTGCGGGCGGACTGCCCGCTGTTCCCGCCGGGCGGGTTCGCCGACCGGCCGACCGTGCGCACCCCGGACGACTTCCTGGTGCTGGCGGGTGACCTGGTCCGCGTCGACCTGCCGGTGGCGCTCATGGAGCGCGCGGCGACGACGGGCTTCACCGCGGCCAACGAGCTGCTCAGCCGGTGGGGTGTGGCCGGGACTCCACTGTGGACGGTGCCGACCTCCGGCCGGGGGCCGCTGCTGCGGGCCGCGGCGCGGCGGTGGGGCCGGGACCCGGTGCCCGCTCGGTCGGGCGGACGTGCGGTGGTGCGAGAGGGGTAGCCGCCGGAGCGGTGTCGGCGCGCCGCCTGCGGGGACAGCCGGTGGCGCGCCGAGACGGTGTCGGGCGCCCGCTGGTGGGATGGCGGGGAGGTGTTCGGTGGCCCGTTGGGGCCCGGGTGCCCGCTGGTAGGTCAGCCCAGAGGTGTTCGGTGGCCCGCTGGGGCTCGGGTGCCCGCTGGTGGTTGGCCGGGGGTGGTTCGCTGAAGCCGGCCGTGTCGGTGTGCCGTGGGTGGGGTCAGCGGGAGGTGTTCGGTGGCTCCCCGGGCGGTGTCGGGTGCCTGTGGCTGGGTCAGTCGGAGGTTGGTTCGCTGAAGCCGGCCGTGTCGGTGTGCCGTGGGTGGGGTCAGCGGGAGGTGTCCGGTGGCTCCCCGGACGGTGTCTGGTGCCCGCTGGTGGGTCAGCCGGGGTGGTTGGCCGGGGCCGTGCCGGTCTGCCGTCGGTGGGGTCAGCCCGGACGTGTCCGGTGGCTCGCCGGGGCGGTGCCGGGTGCCCGTGGGCGGGGTCAGCCGGGGAGGTGTCCGGTGGCGCGCAACGCGTAGCGGCGTTCGGCGTAGGCCATGTCGTCGCGCCACAGGCGTTTCGCGGCCCAGCGCATGAGCGGTCGCAGCGCGGGTGCGGTGGAGCGGGCCACGGCGAAGCCGCGGCGGGAGGAGTGGGCGATCGTCGCCTCGACCACGGCGGTGCGCGCGGCGCCGTCCGGACCGGGAGCCAGGGGAGTGGCGTGGGTCTCCACCACGCTGCCCTTCCCCTCACCCTCGACGATGTGCATCACGATCGTGCGCGGCTCGGGGCAGGTGAACGCGGCCACCACCGGCACGCCGACCCGACCGGCCAGCCGGAACACCACCTCGACCAGGAACGTGTCGTCCTCCTCGGTCGGGGTCTCCAGCACGCTCAGGTTCGCGAACGAGTAGGGGTGGAACCACGCGCCGTGCCACGGGTCGAGCCGGTTCGCCACCACGTCCTCCGGCTCGCAGCGGCCGACGACGGTCGCGACCGCCTCGACCGACCCCGAGGGCGGTCGCACGGGCAGCACGGGTTCCGGCAGCGGCTCCTCGCCGCCGACCTCGTCCAGCCGCACCCACGCCAGCACCCCGTCGTCGTGCGCGGGGTACGGGCTCCAGGAGCCGAACCTCCGGCCGTTCAAGGCCAATCCGTGCCACCGGCAGACGACCTCGCCGCGGTGCACGGCCCCCTCGCACAGCGGCGCGCCCAGGTGCGGGCACGCCCCCGGCCCGGCGAGCAGCTCGCCGTCGGCACCGCGCCAGACGACCACCTCGCGGCCGGAGACGGTGCGCCCGAACGGTTTGTCCGCCGTCACCTCGCGGCTGGCCCCGATCACGAACCAGTTGCCCGACGGCCGCGCCAGCGCGCGCTTGAGCGAGGCCTCGATCAGCGCGGGCTTCGCGGCCCGCCACGTCGGCTCCTGCTCCGGCCACGGGCGGCTGTCGAACAGGCGCAGGGGGATGCGAACGGCCATGCAGGGCTCCAGGGGGCTCAGGCGGACCGGGCCAGGACGGACCTGGCCAGTGCGGGCAGGGCTATCGCCAGCCTGCTGCGGCCGGACACGACGACGCGGCCGGACAGCACGTCGTGGTCGGCCTCCTCGATCAGGTCCAGGATCCGGCCGTACAGGCGGAAAGCGGTGCTCACGCAGGGCCTCGACCGCGGTGCCAGCATGGCGATGCCCGGCTCCGCCTCGCGGTACACCGCACGGGTGCGCGCGACCTGGTGGGCCAGCGCGCGCCGGATGCGGGGATCGGTCCTGCCGGTCCGGCGGGCGTGTTCGAGCATCGGCCGGTCCACGTCGAACGCCGCCAGCTCGTCCAGCGGCAGGTAGACCCGGCCCCGGTCCAGGTCCTCGCCCACGTCGCGGAGGAAGTTCGTCAGCTGGAACGCCACGCCCAGCGCCGCGGCGGCCGGTTCGGCCTCCTCGCGCGGCACGCTGGTGCCCAGCACCGGCAGCACCTGGAGGCCGATGACGGCGGCCGACCCGTGCACGTACCGGGCGAGGTCGGCGTAGGTCGGGTACTCCGTCACCGTGAGGTCCATCCGCATGGACGCGGTGAAGTCCGCGAAGTGCTGGTGGTCGATGTCGTAGCGGCGCGCGGTGTCCACCACCGCGGCGATCACCGGGTCGTCGCTGGTGCCCGCCGCCAGCCCGCTGGTCAGCCGGTCCTGCACGGCGGACAGCTCCGCCGCGCGCTCGGCGGGGGAGCGGCCGTCGTGGACCTCGTCCACGATGTCGTCCGCCCACCGCGCGAACCCGTACAGCGCGTGGACGGCGGGCCGCTGCTCGCGCTGGAGCAGCCTGGTGGCGAGGAAGTACGTGCGGCCGTGCTCGGCGTTGAGCCTGCGGCAGCGCTCGTAGGCCAGGCGCAGCCGGGGATCGGTGATCCCGGCGGCGTCGAGTTCCCGGTGGACCGACATGGGGGCGCGAATCCTTCCGAAGACGTCGGGAGCCACCGTATGGCCCGTGGGGCTTCTCCGCACGACGGACGTCGTCGTCGTGCGGATCCGGTGCGGCACTGCTTAGCTCGACGGGCCACCCGTCGATCCCAGGAGGCGATGATGTCGCTGGCCCCCGACGCTCCAGCGGGCCTCCCGCCAGGGGTCCGAGGCGGCGCGCCTGCCGACGTCGGCGCGTTCCGCTCGCTGCACGCCGAGCTGGTGTCGTTCCTCGACGGCAGGCCGAACGCCGACCTCGCGCCGGAGCTGGTCGGAGAGCTGAGCGCGCTCGTCCTGCGCGGCGGGAAGCGGCTGCGGCCCGCGTTCGCGTGGTGGGGCTGGCGGGCCGCGGGCGGCGACGCCGACGGTCCCCGCGCCAGGACGACCGTGCGGGCCCTCGTGGCGCTGGAACTGCTCCAGGGCTGCGCGCTGGTGCACGACGACGTGATGGACCGGTCGACGACCCGGCGGGGCAGCCCCACGGCGCACGTCGTGTTCGCGACCCGCCACCAGCGCGCGCGCTGGGCGGGCGAGAGCCGCCTCTACGGCGACTCCGCCGCGATCCTCGTCGGTGACCTCGCGCTGGCCTGGGCCGACGACGCGCTCGTCACCGCGGGCCTCGACGGTCCCGCCCTCGCACGGGCCTGGGTGCCCTGGCAGGCGATGCGCACGGAGATGATGGCCGGGCAGCACCTCGACCTGCTCGCCGGTGCCCGCCGCGAGGAGTCGCTGGAGCAGGCGCTGCGCGTGGCGCGCTACAAGACGGCCGCCTACACCGTGGAACGGCCCCTGCACCTGGGCGCCGCGCTCGCCGACTCCCCGCCCGACCTCGTCGACGCCCTGCGGGAGTTCGGCCGCGACATCGGGGTGGCGTTCCAGCTCCGGGACGACCTGCTCGGCGTGTTCGGCGACAGCACCGTCACGGGCAAACCGGTCGGCGACGACGTGCGGGAGGGCAAGCGCACACCGCTGATGGCCGTCGCGATCGGACTGGCCCGCGCGTCCGGCCGCGACGACGCCGTGCGGCGGCTCAGGTCGTGCCTGGAGGGCCGGAACCTCACCGACGGGGCGCTGGCCGAGGTCCGCGAACTGCTGCACGACCTGGGCGCGGTGGGCGCCGTGGAGGAGCAGATCGCGGTGCTGACCACGAGCGCCCTGCACGCCCTCGACCAGACCACCATGACCGCGTCCGCCCGAACCACCCTGCGACGGCTGGCCACGCAGGTCACCGCGCGCCGACGGTAGGAGAACCCCTTGGTCCACGTGGTCCGCGGCCGGACCGACTCGGTCGTCGTGGTGGGCGCGGGGTTGGCGGGGCTGTCCGCCGCCCTGCACCTGCGCGGCGACGGTCACGAGGTGACCGTGCTGGAGAAGGCCGAGCGGCCGGGTGGTCTCGCGGGCAGGCTCGACGTGGCCGGGCACCACCTCGACACCGGGCCCACGGTCCTCACGATGCCCGAGCTGCTCGACGAAGCCCTCGGCGCGGTCGGCGAACGCCTCGCCGACCGCCTGGAGCTGCTGCCGCTGCACCCGGCCTACCGCGCGGCGTTCGCCGACGGCAGCTCGCTGGACGTGCACACCGACCAGGCCGCGATGGAGCAGGCCGTCCACGAGTTCGCGGGCGGGGCCGAGGCCGACGGCTACCGGCGGCTGCGCGCGTGGCTCACCCGCCTGCACGAGGTGCAGCGGGACCGGTTCATCGGCGCGAACTTCGACAGCCCCCTCGACCTGGTGGGCCGCGACCTCGTCGCCCTCGCCACCATGGGCGGCTTCGGCAGGCTCGACAGCGCCGTGGGCAGGTACCTCCACGACCCCCGGCTGCGCCGGGTCTTCACGTTCCAGTCGCTCTACGCCGGGGTCGCGCCCCGCGACGCCCTCGCGGCCTACGCCGTCATCGCGTACATGGACACCGTCGCCGGGGTCTGGTTCCCGCGCGGCGGGATGCACGCCGTCCCCAGGGCGCTCGCCGCCGCCGCCGAGGCCGCCGGTGTCAGGTTCGTCCACGGCGCCGAGGTCGTCGGGCTCGAACGCTCCGGCGACCGCGTCACCGCCGTGCGCACCGGCACCGACCGCTTCCCGTGCGACGCCGTGGTCCTGGCCACCGGCCCCGGCCAGAGCGCCCGGCTGCTGCGCGGCCGGCCCCGCCGCCCCGTCGCGCTGCGCTGGTCGCCGTCCGCGGTGGTGGTCCACCTGGGCGCGGACCGCGTCACCGACGAGGTCGCGCACCACACCATCTCCTTCGGCGGCGCGTGGGACCGCACGTTCGACGAGATCATCCACCGGGGGTCGCTGATGAGCGACCCGTCGCTGCTGCTGACGACCCCCTCGCTCACCGACCCCGACCTGGCGCCGCCGGGCAGGCACACGCAGTTCCTGCTCGCGCCCTGCCCCAACCTCGACGCCGCCCCGCTCGACTGGGCCGCCGTCGGCCCGCGCTACGCCGACGAGCTGGTCGGGGAACTGGTGTCCCGCAAGCTGATCGGGTCGACCTCGGACGTCACCCGGCTGGCACTGGCGACCCCGGCCGACTGGGCCGCCGCGGGCCAGGCGGCGGGCACCCCGTTCTCCGCGGCCCACACGTTCGCGCAGACCGGCCCGTTCCGCCCGCGCAACCTGCCGTTCCGCAACGGCAACGTCGTCCTGGCGGGCAGCGGCACCACGCCCGGCGTCGGCATCCCGCCCGTGCTCATCTCCGGGCGGCTGGCCGCGCGACGGCTGCGGTCCTGACGGACCGTCCGTCCACCGCGGACGTCCCGCGGTGGACGGACGGTGCCCCTCACCGGGTCAGCGCGGGGTCGCCGCGACCCGCTTGCCGAGCAGGACGCCGAGCCCGACCATGCCGACGCCCAGGACGAGGTGCAGCCAGTCGTCGGCGGCGTTCAGCGGGACGAAGTTGGCGGCGCTCTCCTTGTCGATGATCAGACCGTAGAGCCAGAGCACCAGGTAGACGGCTCCACCGCCGATCAGGTAGGCCTTGGCGCCGCCCGCCGTGCGGGCGAGGGCGAAGCCCGCCGCGCCGAAGAGCAGGTGCACGATGTTGTGCAGGACCGACACCTTGAAGATGCCGAGGAGCATGGCGTCGGAGTGGTGGCCCGCGAACGTCATGGTGTCGTAGTCGGTGGTGATGCCCGGGATGAACCCGAGGACACCGACCAGCAGGAACACCGCTGCCACCGCCTGTGCGGCAGTGCGCACGGGACTGCGGTCGCGGGTGGTGGGAGTGGGGTTGCGCTGGGCCATGGCCCGTCACCTCGTTCTGCGTCGAAGGTGTTGAACGGCTGACGTCCGGCTACCCGCCGCGAAAGCGGACAAACGACCGAACGGACCTGCGAACCGGTCAGCCCGTCACGAACGGGACCCGCTGGACGCGCTGTGCGCTCACCACCGGCGGCCGGGAATACTCCACGCCCGCCGCGGGTCGGGCTGGTGGCGCTGTCTACGGGACCGCCGAGCGCGAGCGCGCACCGCGGGCTGGTCGCGCCGCACCTGGTCCGGCGGAGGCGCTCCGCCTGTTTGAGAAGCCGCCGCGCGGTGAACTCGGTGTGCGCCCCTCGCTGGCGCTGGACCGCACGGTGGAACCGCGGTCGCGGGTGAGCGGGGTGCGACCGGCAAGCCCGACGACGAGGAGGCAGCGATGCAGGACACGACCACGGTGGACCGGCTGCGCACGGTGCTCGCCGACGTCACCTACCCGGCGGCCAAGGACCACCTGACGGACCACGCCTCGCGCAACAACGGCGACGAGGACACCGTGCACGCGCTGAGGTCCGTTCCGGACGGTGTCTACGGGTCGTTCGACGAGGTGCTGGGAGCGGTCGCGATCGACGAGAGCCGGGACGCGTGAGGGCGCCGTGCGGGGAGGACCACCCTCCCCGCACGGCGACCGCGTCCTCCGCCGCTAGCGGGTCACCTCGACGTGCTCGTTCGGCACGCAGTGCGTCATCTCCCGGCCCGTCACGTCACGCGGGCCGTTCTTGCCGAGGTTGGCCGCGCGGTTCCGCTCCTCCTCGGACAGCACCTGCGTGGCCAGCGGCTCCAGCCCCCGGACGTCGTCCGGGGTGATGCCGAGGCCCTCGCCCACGCGCAGGCCGAGCTCGTCCTCCGCCATCAGCAGGTGCCACACCATGCGCTCCTGGATGGGTCGGTCGCACTGGCCGAGCGCGTCGACCAGGTTGGCCACCAGGTCGTCGCGCTCCCACTGCTCGGACAGCAGGTAGCGCTCGCCCGCCTGCTGGTAGTCGTTGGTGCGCGGGATGCGCGCGCGGGTGAGCCTGCCGCTGATCTCCGGGCCGATCTCGTCGTGGGCGGGGCGCTCCGACTCGCGGAGTCCACCCAGGATGGACGGTTCGTAGTTCACGTGCGGGTTCTGGCCCTCGCCGAGGTCCACGCCGTAGGCCATCTGCCCGTCGCGCTGGTTCGTCGCGACCCTGGTCCTCGGGGCGTTGACCGGCAGTTGCAGGTAGTTCGGACCGACGCGGTAGCGCTGGGTGTCGCTGTAGCTGAACGTGCGGCCCACCAGCATCTTGTCGTCGGAGAAGTCCAGCCCGTCGACCAGGACACCGGTGCCGAACGCGATCTGCTCGTTGTCGGTGAAGAAGTTCTCCGGTGCCCGGTCGAGGACCATGCGGCCGACCTTGCGCAGCGGGAACACCTCCTCCGGCCACACCTTGGTGTCGTCCAACGGGTCGAAGTCGAGTTCGGGGTGGTCGTGGTCGTCCATCAGCTGCACGGACAGCTCCCACTCGGGGTGCTCGCCGCGCTCGATCGCCTCGTACAGGTCGCGGGTGTGCGAGCCGAGGTCGGTCGCCTGGACGTTCGCCGCGTCCTGCGCCGTGTAGGACTTGACGCCCAGCGCGGGCGTCCAGTGGTACTTCACCAGCTTGGTGTCGCCCGCCGCGTTCACCCAGCGGTAGGTGTTCACGCCGAAGCCCTGCTGGGTGCGGTAGCTCGCCGGGATCCCCCTGGGGCTGAACACCAGCGTGACCATGTGCAGCGCTTCCGGCGTCTGGCTGAGGAAGTCGAACGCGCGGTTCGGGTCCTGGCGCTCGAACGTCACCGGGTCGGGCTTCTGCGAGTGGATGAAGTCCGGGAACTTGACGGCGTCGCGGATGAAGAAGACCCCGAGGTTGTTGCCGACGAGGTCCCAGTTGCCGTCCTCGGTGTAGAACTTCACCGCGAAGCCGCGCGGGTCGCGGGCGACCTCGGAGGAGTCGCGGCCACCCGCGACGGTGGAGAACCGCACCGCCACGTCCGTGCGCTTGCCCTTCTCCTGGAACAGCTTCGCCCTGGTGTAGCGGGAGATCGGCTCGTCGCCGACGGTCCCGTAGGCCTCGAAGAAGCCGAACGCCGTCGCACCGCGCGCGTGCACGACGCGCTCCGGGATGCGTTCGCGGTCGAAGTGGCTGATCTTCTCCAGGAACTGGTAGTTCTCCAGGGTCGCGGGTCCGCGGGCGCCGATGGTGCGCGAGTTCTGGTTGTCGTGGACCGCGTGCCCCTGGCGGTTGGTCAGCACCGGCCGATCAGCACCGGACCGGGGTTGTTGCGAGGATGCGGTGGTCATCGTGCGCCTCTCGTGGAGATTCTCGGTGGTCACCGGTGTCGTTCACCGGCCGACTGCGCGCAGTCGGGGCAGGAGCCCCAGAACGTGATCTCCGCCTCGTCGACGACGAAACCGGAGTGCTGCGACGGGGACAGGCACGGTGCGGCACCGATGGCGCAGTCCACGTCGGTCGTCCTGCCGCAATCCCGGCAGACCAGGTGGTGGTGGTTGTCACCGACCCTCGCCTCGTACCGCATCGGGTGCCCCGCCGGTTCGATCCGGCGGATGACGCCCCTGCCGGTCAGCGCGTCCAGGCAGTCGTAGACGGCCTGGACCGACAAACCCCGCCCCAGCAGGGTTCTGGCCCGTTCCGCCACCTGCGCGGCGGTCAGGTGCTCGTGCTCGACCGCAGCTCCGTCGAGCACGAGCAGGATGGCCGTGCGCGGCTTGGTGACGCGCAGGCCCGCTGTGCGCAATCGGGAGTCCGGTGTCCTTTCCGGCATACCCCGATGGAAACGCAAGAACTGGAATCGTGCAACTCAAGCGGCGCCGAATGTCGTTGTCCAGTAAGGTTTCCCCGTGGCAGAAGCACTGACGGACGCCGAACTCGACTTCCTGCGCTCCATCCTCGACCTCGCGCGCGAGGGCGACACCGCCCGGCTGGCCGAGGCCGTGGACGGGGGCGTTCCGGTCAACCTCACCAGCGGCGCGGGGGACTCCCTGCTGATCCTCGCCGCCTACCACGACCACCCCGAGTCGGTCCGGGCGCTGCTCGACCGCGGCGCGGACACCGCGCGGGTGAACGACCGCGGCCAGACCGCGCTCGGCGCCGCGGTGTTCCGCCGGTCCACGGAGAGCGTGACCGCGCTGCTGGCCGCGGGCGCAGACCCGGCCCTCGGCGGTCGGTCGGCGCTCGACATCGCTCGGTTCTTCGACCTGCCGGACATGCTGGAGCTGCTCACCGCCGACCGGGGGTGACGCCCGCGCGTGCCTGAAGCCGGGTGCGCCGCCGTCGCTCGCGGTCGGGATCGTCGGTGACCGGGGGTGACGTCCGCGCGTGCCCGGAGCCGGGTGCTCCAGGGCGTCACCGGCGTTCGGGGTCGTCGGTGACCGGGGGTGACGTCCGCCTGTGCCCGGAGCCGGGTGCGCCGCCGTCACCCGCGGTCGGCGTCGTCGGCGACCGGGTGGTCGGAGGCGCCGACGGTCCCGGTGGGGCCGGCCTCCGAGCGCGTCGACCCGGTGTCGGCGCGGCCCGGCGGCGCGTCGTCGTCGGTGCTCGTGCCCTCCTCCGCGGGCGGGGCGCGGCCCGGCCCGCGTTGCGGCAGGCCTGCTCCGGGTCTCGATCCCGTTCGGTGCGCACGGCGGGCGGCTACCCCGATCGCGTCGGCACAAACAGGTCGCCCGCCGGGTTCCGAGCCGCCGCTCCGGGTTATCCCCGGACCATGGACCAGAACCGCACACCCCACGCGCGCGTGGCGGCGGCCACGCGCGAGCGCCGCCGCCCCGTCCAGTCGTTCGCCCTGTTCGTCGGGGCCGTCTTCCTCCTGGTCGGCGTGCTGGGCTTCGTGCCCGGCGTCACGGCGGACTTCGGCGAGATGACCTTCGCGGGACCCCACTCCGGCGCGCTGCTGTTCGGCGTGTTCGCCGTGTCGGTCCTGCACAACCTGGTGCACCTGCTGTTCGGCGTCCTCGGGCTGCTCGCAGCCAGGACCCGCGGCCCCGCGCGGGCCTACCTGGTGGTCGGCGGAGGCGTCTACCTGCTGCTGTGGGTCTACGGCTCGGCCGTCGGCGAGCACATGGCCGCCAACGTCGTCCCGTTCAACGTCGCCGACAACTGGCTGCACCTCGGGCTCGGCGCCGGCATGGTGCTGCTCGGCGTCGCGGGCACGGCGGCCGAGCGGTCGAGGGGCCAGTACCCCGACCCGGACCGGGTGCCGGAGTGACCGACCGCGGTGGCGTCACGATCGGCGTCGAGGAGGAGTTCCTGCTCGCGGACCGGGTGTCCCGGTGGACCGTGCCGAGGGCACCCGCCGTGCTGGGCCGGGTCCGCCGCGACGGACCGGGCCTGGTGCACGCCGAGCTGCTGAACTCCCAGGTGGAGGCCTCCACGGGGGTCTGCCGCGACCTGGGCGAGCTGCGGGGGCACCTGCTGTCGGGCCGGGAGCGCCTCGGGCTCGCCGCCCGCGAGGAGGACGCCCTGCTCCTCGCGGCGGGGACACCGCCCCTGCCCGGACCCGACGTCCTGATCACCCCCGGAGCCCGCTTCACCGCCGTCGCGGACCGGTACCGCGGCGTGGTCGACGGCTACGAGTCGTGCGGCTGCCACGTGCACGTGGGGGTGCCCGACCGCGACACCGCGGTCGCCGTGATCGGGCACCTGCGGCCGTGGCTGCCGACGCTGCTGGCGCTGTCGGTGAACTCCCCGTTCGGCGGCGGGCGCGACACCGGGTACGGGAGCTGGCGGATGGTCCGCCAGGCGGCGTTCCCCGGCTCCGGCCTGCCGCCGCGGTTCGCGTCGGCCGCCGACCACGACGCCGAGGTCGCGCGGCTGGTCGACTGCGGGGTGCTGGTCGACCCGCGCATGAGCTTCTGGCTCGCCCGCCCGTCGCCCGCGTTCCCCACGGTCGAGGTGCGCGCGGCCGACACCGCGCCGACGGTCGGCGCGGCCGTGCTCCAGGCCGGGCTGACCCGTGCGCTGGTGCGCACCGCGCTGGCCGACCTGGACCGCGGCGTGGAGGGCCCCGAGATCGATCCCCAGGTCGCGGCGTCCGCCGTGTGGTCGGCGGCGCGGTACGGGACGACCGGGCCGGGCGTCGACGTGCTGGAGGCCCGTGCCGTGCCCGCCGAGGACCTGGTGTCGGCGCTGCTGGACCACGTCGCGGAGGCGATGGAGGACACCGGTGACGACGTGCCGCTGCGGAGGCTGGTGAAGGAGGTCCTCGCCGACGGCACCGGGGCCGAGCGGCAGCGGGCCGCGGCCGTCCACGGGCTGCCCGCCGCGGTCGACCTCGTGGCCGGGCGCACGGCGTCACCCGCATGACCCCGACGTGGCGGGGCGCACGGCGTCGCCCGCATGACCCGGACCGGACCGGGTACCCGGCGGGCCGTTGACCCGCACAACCCGGAGGCACCGTGGGCGAGACCGTCGTGATCAGCTCGGGCCAGGCCGTCCTGCCCGAGCCCAGAGGACCGCTGTCGGACGCGGTCGTGTCCGCGCTGCGGGGTGAGCCGTCCGACCGGCCGTTCCCGCTGGAGCGGGCCCGCGCCGCCGACCCGCTCGGCGACGACGCCCAGCTCGCGCTGCACGTCTGCTACGAGCTGCACTACCGCGGCTTCGACGCGGTGCCGCCGGGGTGGGAGTGGGACCCGGAGCTGCTGCGGCTGCGATCGGTGCTGGAGAGCGGCTTCGAGCGCGAGCTGAGGGCCGGTGTCGAGGGCGGTGACGACCTCGCGGGGGTGCTGGACGCGCTGCTGGTGGAGCCGGTGGACGGCGCGGGCGTGAGCCACCACCTGCGGGACGCGGGTGAGTGGTGGCAGCTTCGCGAGTACCTGGTCCACCGGTCGATCTACCACCTCAAGGAGGCCGACCCGCACGCCTGGGTGATCCCGCGGTTGCAGGGCAGGGCCAAGGCGGCGCTCGTGGCCGTGGAGTTCGACGAGTTCGGCGGCGGGCGGGCGGAGGACATGCACTCCAGGCTGTTCGCCGACCTCCTGGAGGCCGCGGACCTGTCATCCGGCTACCTGCACTACCTCGACCGGGTGACGGCCCACGTGCCCGCCGCGGTGAACCTGATGTCGATGTTCGGTCTGCACCGGAGGCTGCGCGGCGCGCTCGTGGGCCACTTCGCCGCGGCCGAGATCACCACCGCCCCCAGCGCGCAGCGGATGGCGAAGGCGCTGGAGCGGCTGGGGGCGGGGGAGGCCTGCACCCGGTTCTTCACCGAGCACGTCGAGGCGGACGCCGTGCACGAGCAGGTCATGCGCCGCGACGTCATCGGCGACCTGCTGGAGCGCGAGCCCGAGCTGACCGCCGACGTCGTCTTCGGGGTCCAGGCCACCGAACTGCTCGAACAGCGGCTCGCCGACCACCTGCTCGGGGCGTGGTCGGCGGGCCGGAGTTCGCTGCGTCAGCCGTTGCCGGACTCGTCCGGACCGCTCTGAGCGGTCCGGACGCGCCGCCGGTGGCTGGTGTCGCAGAACGGGTAGCGCTTGCTGCGGCGGCAGGCGCACACCGCCACGACGAACCGGTCGGAGACGACGGCGGTGCCGTCGTCCCCGACCAGCTCCACGGGCCCGTCCACCAGGACGGGCCCACCGGGCACGACGACGACCCTGCGGGGTCGGTCAGGACGGGCGTGCGCTTCGGTCGGCACGGATCACCACCAGTTCCTCGGTCCGCTGTCCGGGTTCGACGAGTCCACTGTCCTCCAGCCAGGCCGCGCGGCCGCGCAGGACCGGTCCGAAGGGAACGGTCCGCCGCTCGACCACCGACGCCTTCAGACCGCCGCCCCTGAGCTGGTCCAGCGTGGTGGCCGTCCCGCACAGCCCGGAGTGCACGACCAGCGCCGTCCCGCCCTCGGCGAGCAGCAGCGGCAGCACCGCGCACAACCGGTCCAGCACCGCCCGCCCCCGAGGCCCGGCGTCCCACGCCCGGTCCCGGCCGCGCGGTTCGGCGGGATCGCCGCACGGCACGTAGGGCGGGTTCGCCAGCACGAGGTCGAACGGCCGCCCGCCGACCAGGTCGGCGAAGTCGCCGTGCTGCGCGCGCACCGGGACCCGGTGCAGCCGCGCGTTGAGCGCGGTCGCCACGACGGCGCGCCGGGACACGTCGGTCGCGACCACGCTCGCCGCACCGGCGCGGGCCGCCGCGATGGCCAGCGCGCCCGTGCCCGCGCAGATGTCCAGGGCTCTCCCGCCCGCCGGAACGGCCGCCTTCGCCAATGCCCCGGCCAGGAGCCGGGTGTCGTCCTGGGGCCGGTACACGCCCGGCGGTCGCAATAGCCACATAGGACGGTTGTTGCCCCTCGGACGTCCGGCAAACCGGGTGCATGACTCGGCGTGGAACGGGCATCCCGTCGGTCATGACGACCGCGCGCGAAGACGAAGACGTCCTCACCCTGCTCATCCGGCAGCACGAGGAGATCCGAGCCCTGTTCGAGCGGGTGGAGACCACGACCGGGAAGGACCGCACGACCGCGTTCCGCGAACTGGTCCGGCTCCTGTCCGTGCACGAGACCGCGGAGGAGGAGCTGGTGCACCCCGCCGCCCGCCGCTCCGAGGGCGGTGACGCCGTGGTGGACGCCAGGGTCGCGGAGGAGCGCCGCGCCAAGGAGCTGCTCGTGACGCTGGACCGCATCGGCCCCGACGCCGAGGGCTTCGACACGCTGCTGGTGCAGCTGCGCGAGGACGTGCTCGCGCACGCGGGCCACGAGGAGCGGGAGGAGTTCCCCCGGCTGCGCTCCCAGTACGACGACGAGCAGCTCAAGGCCCTCGGCGGGGCGTTGCGCGCGGCGCAGCTGATCGCCCCCACCCGCCCGCACCCCGGTGTCGAGTCGCCCGTGGCGAACCTGCTGCTGGGACCGCCCACGGCCGTCGTGGACAAGGTCCGCGACCTCATCCGGGGCGCGCTGGGCCGTTAGGGCCGGGGTTCCCGCGCTGCGCGCAGGTGGTCCGCCGCGACGCCTGCCCAGGGGTGGGCGGGATCGAGCCGGTGGGGTCCTCCACCGGCGAGGAGGAGCCGCTCGCGGCCGGGTGCGGACGCCACCAACGGATGACGTGCGGTTTGACACCGCCCGGAACGGGCATCCGGGACCACCTTCGATCCACAGGAGACAGTCATGGGACTCACCGACGACGACATCACCAGCGGCACGGGCGGCCCCGAGGGTCCCGCCGACGGCGGAGCGGACGCGGTGCCGAACGAGCAGGACGGCGGCGCTGACGGGGGTGCCGACCCCGAGGGCCCGGCCGACGGCGGCGCCGAAGGGGTGCCCGCCGAGCAGGACGGCGGTGCCGACGGCGGTGCCGGCAGCGGTCGGGCCTGATGGCGGTTCCACCTGAGCGCAGCGCCTCCCGGTCCGCGGACCGGGAGGCGCTGCGCCGCTGCGTGGGCGTCGACCCGGACCGGTTCGCCGACGAGCACTGGGGCCGCCGCCCGCTGCTGACCCCCTCGGCCGACCTGCCCCGGCCGTTCGACGACCTGTTCGACCTGGAGCGGGCCGACGAACTGCTGTCCCGGCGCGGCCTGCGCACCCCGTTCCTGCGGGTGGCGCGCGACGGGGCCGTGCTCGGGTCGTCCCAGTTCACCCGAGGCGGAGGGGTGGGCGCGGAGATCGCAGACCAGGTCGCGGACGACCGGGTCGCCTCCCTGTTCGCCGAGGGCTGCACGCTGGTGTTCCAGGGGCTGCACCGGCTGTGGCCCCCGCTGGTCGACTTCGCGACCGACCTCGGCGCGGACCTCGGCCACCCGGTCCAGGTGAACGCCTACCTCACCCCGCCGCAGTCGCAGGGGTTCTCCGCGCACTACGACGTGCACGACGTGTTCGTGCTCCAGGTCGCGGGGCGCAAGCGGTGGCGCGTGCACGAGCCGGTGCACCAGGACCCGCTGCGCGACCAGCCGTGGGCCGACCACGCCGACGCCGTCGCCGAGCGCGCGGCGCGGGAACCGCTGCTCGACGAGGTCCTCGCCCCCGGTGACGCCCTCTACCTGCCCCGCGGCTACCTCCACTCGGCCGTGGCGCAGGGCGAGATCAGCGCGCACCTCACGGTCGGCGTGCACGTCCTGACGCGGTACGCGCTCGTGGAGGCGCTGCTGGCGCTGGCGGGCCGGGACACCGACCTGCGCGCGTCGCTGCCGCTCGGGATCGACGTCGCCGACCCGGACCAGCTCGCGCCGCACCTCACCGCCGTGGTCGGCCTGCTCGGGGACGTGCTCGCCGACGCCGACCCCCGCGACGTGGCCGAGCGGGTGCGGCGACGCGTGTGGTCCGGGAACGCGCCACGACCGCTGGCCCCGCTCGCGCAGGCCACGGCCGCGCGGAACGCCGACGCGGGCGACGCCGTGCGCTGGCGTCCGGGCCTGCGGTTCCGGCTGCGCACCGACGGCGACCGCGTGGTGCTGGACCTGCCGCACGACCGGATGACCCTGCCCGCGGGCACGGCCGCCGCGCTCGACCTGCTCGCGGCGGGCGGTGTCGTCGTGCTGGGGACCCTGCCCGGCCTGCCCGTCGAGGACCAGCGGGTGCTCGTGCGCAGGCTGCTCAAGGACGGCGTGCTGGTGCCCGCCCAGCCGTGAACGACCGCGCGACCCGGTGTGTCGGCGCGGCGGCCACGGGTACCCCCGGACCCCAGAGACCCCCGGAGGACCGCCCATGGCGACCATCGCCCCACTGCCCGAGGACCGCGCGGACACGCCCCTGCGCGCCGTCGTGACCGGTTCGGACTCCGGCATCGGCCGGGCCGTCGCCGTGGCGCTGGCCCGCGCGGGGGCGGACGTCGGAGTCACCTACCACCGGGACGCCGACGGGGCCGAGCGGACCGCCGCCGAGGTGCGCGAGGCGGGTGCCCGTGCCGCGGTCCGCCACCTGGACCTCACCGACCTGCCCGCCGCGGCCACCGTCGTCGACGACCTGGTGGCCGACCTCGGCGGCATCGACGTCCTGGTCAACTGCGCGGGGACGGGCAGCGCGGAGAAGCTGCTGGACATGGACTTCGACTCGTGGCGGTCCGTGCTGTCGGTCGACCTGGACGGTGCGTTCCTGTGCTCCCAGCGCGCGGCCCGGCACATGGTCGAGGCCGGGCGCGGTGGCCGGATCGTCAACATCACCAGCGTCCACGAGCACGCGCCGCGCGTCGGTGCCGGGCCGTACTGCGCGGCCAAGGCGGGCCTGGGGATGCTGACGAAGGTGCTCGCGCTGGAGCTGGCCGAGCACGGCATCACGGTGAACTCGGTGGCACCGGGGGAGATCTCCACGCCGATGACCGGCCAGACCGACGAGGACCCCCGCGAGCAGCGCCGCCCCGGCGTGCCGCTGGGACGCACCGGCCACGCCGCGGAGGTCGCCGCCGTGGTCGCGTTCCTGGCGTCGCCCGCGGCGAGCTACGTGACCGGCGCGTCCTACGTCGTGGACGGCGGCATGCTCCTCATGGGACCGCAGGCGAGCGACCGCCTCACCGACGAGAAGTGGCGCAACCCGTAGTACCGCCACGACCGGCCCTGGGCCCACCGGTGGGGACCGGCGGGCCCAGGGCTCCGGTCAGCTCTCGGGCGTGGCCCGCACGGCACCCGGCGCTTCGCCGCGCCCACCGTCCTCCGGCGACTCGAACCCGGAGGGCTCGTCGTCCTCGGCCTCCGTCTCGTACGGGTCGGGGTTCGTCTCGGCCAGCTCCTCGGCCGTCGCCTTGGCCTCGTCGATCGCGTGCTGCGACTCGGCGAGCCGCTCCTCCATGCCCGCGGTGTCGACGTCCCGCGCCTGTTCGACCACGTTCGCTCCTCGCTCCGGTCGGGCACCGATGCCCGGTCCGGTGGGATTCCCCCGCGGGAGGTGGGCAAACGTCGCGGCTCCGGGAGGGTGTTCGGCCCGATCCGCGCCAGGCGACTCCGAGGTGGTGGACGGCAGGTCTTCGAGGCCGACGTCATCTCGTCGAACGGCCTGGACGACCGGCGGGTGAGCCGCGGCGTGATCGAGCACGCGCAGGAGCTGATGGCCGACGCGGTCGGCGCCGAGCACGCGTTCTTCTCCACCTGCGGCAGTTCGCTGTCGGTCAGGAGCGCCGTGCTGCCGGTCGCGGGCCCGCACGAGAAGCTCTTGGTGGCCCGCCAGTCCCACAAGTCCGTCGTGTCCGGGCTGATCCTCAGCGGTGTCGCGGCCGTGCGGGTGCGCCCCCGCTGGGACGCCGACCTGCACCTGTCCAACCCGCCCGCCGCGGAGGACGTGCGCGAGGCCTTCGAGGCCGAACCGGACGCTCCTGGTCACGCCGACCGACCACGGCACGTGCGGCGACATCGCGGCCGTGGCGGAGGTGCGCCACGAGTTCGGCGAGCCGCTGATCGAGGACGAGGCGTGGCGCGCACCTGCCGTTCCACCCCGACCTGCCGCCGTGGGCGGTGGACGCGGGCGCGGACCTCTGCGTGACCAGCGTGCACAAGGCCGGTTCGGCGGTCGAGCAGAGCTCGGTGTTCCACCTCCAGGGCGACCGCGTGGACCGGCGGTGCTCAAGGCGCGCGAGGACCTGCTGGGCACGACCAGCGCCACGTCGCTGGTGCACGCGACCCTGGACGGCTGGCGCAGGCAGATGGCGCGGCACGGGCACGGGCTGCTCGACGCGACGCTCGCGCTGGCGGAGTCCGTGCGGGCACGCGTGGACCGGGTACCGGGGCTGAGGGTCATGCGGGAGGAGCTGCTCGACCTCTCGTCGTCGATCGACCCGCTGAAGGTGGTGGTCGACGTGTCCCCGCTCGGCATCAGCGGCTACCAGGCCGCCGACTGGCTGCGCGAGCACCAGCGGGTCGCCGTCGGCCTGTCCGACCACCGGAGGGTCGTCGCGCAGCTCACCACCGCCGACGACGAGGAGACCGGCGCGATCCTGGTCGCGGCGCTGGACGCCCTGTGCCGGGCGGGCCGGAGCCTGCCCGCGCCGAAGCCTGCCCGCGCCGAAGCCCGTCGACCTCCCGTCGCCCGAGCGGGTGGAGCTGGAGACGGCGATGCCGCCCAGGGACGCGTTCTCCGGCGAGACCGAGCAGGTGGACGTGGACGCGGCGGTCGGCCGGATCGCGGCCGAGATGATCACGCCGTACCCGCCGGGCGCACCAGCGGTGCTGCCCGGCGAGGTCGTCAGCAGGCCGGTGGTGGACTACCCGCGCAGCGGTCTCGCCGCCGGCGTGCAGCTCCCCGACCCCGTCGACGCGGCGCTCGACTCCATCCGGGTGGTCGCCAGGTCGTGATCGGCCGGTGTCACCCGTGGTCGCGGGAAGCGGCGAGGACGTCGGCGCGCCGCGGCGCGGTCGAGCCGGTCGGGGTGAGGACGAAACCGCTGCGCACCCGTGCGGGCACACGGGACAGCGAGATCGTCAGGTCCTGCTCGGGAACGGTGTGGTCGAGGCGGGCCAGGCGCGCCGACAGCGCCTCCAGCAGGCCGATCGTGGCGGGTTCGCCGGGGCACCGGTGACCGGCGGCCGGATCGCCGCCACCCTGCGGGATCAGGTCGAACGCGCTCGCGGGCCGGTCGAGGAACCGCTGCGGGCGGAACGCGTAGGGATCGCCCCACACGGCGGCGTCGTGGTTCTGCCCGAAGACGTCCAGCAGCACGAGCGACCCCTCCGGGATCGGTTCGCCGCGCCACGAGAGGTCTCGGACGGCGCGACCGCCGAGGAACGGGGCGAACGGGTAGAACCGGCGGACCTCGTGCGTGAACGCCGTCGCGAACCCGGCGTCACCGGAGCGCAGCGCCTCGCGGTGGTCGGGCCACCGGTGCAGGGCGTGCGCCGCGAACGCGACGAACCAGGCGACGGCCACCGTCGGGCGGACCACGTTGAGCAGCTCCACCGCGGCCACGCGTGGTTCGAGCGGCGTTCCACCGGAATCCCGGTGGCGGGAGACCACGTCGACCGCCGAGCGGGTCGCCACCGTCGTGGTGCCCCGGCGCACCCGCTGGACCAGGTCGGCGAACGAGGCCTCCTGGCGCGCCCGCGCCCGCCGGGCCCGCCAGTGGCGCGGACCCGCCGTCGCGAAGCCGTCCACCATCGCCGTGAGGTCGCTCGCCACGGCGGGCACGTCCTCGTCGGCCAGCGGGACACCGGCCCACCGGCACACCCCTCGGGTCAGGACGCGGCTCGCCTCGTCGAACAGCACCACGGGCCGGTCGGGGGTCCAGGACGCGACCGCGTCGTCCCACGCCGCCGTGACGTGCTCGACCAGGTACGCCACGCTCCCCGGCGTCATGAGGGACAGGAAGAGGTCCTTGCGGTGGCGGTGGGCGTCGCCGTCGAGCGTGTGCACCGCGCCGTGCCCGAACAGCGTGCTCCGCACGGGACCGGGCAGGGCGCCGTGCCGCCGCACGTGGTCCTCGTCGTAGAAGAAGCGCGTGGCGTCCGGGCCGCACAGGCCGATCGCCCGCCGACCCGCCACGCGGGTGCGGACGGTCTCGCCGGGCGTCGCGCGGCGCAGGTCGGGCAACCAGCCGTAGCCCTTGAGCGCCAGTGGGACGGTCTGGTCGAGGAGCGTGCCGCGGTGATCTCGCATGGTGTCCGGGGTGCCCGGCGAAGGGCCGGTGAAACGCGGACCCGCGCAGGCCGGGCGTTTTGGGTCCGGCCGTTGTGGACACCCCAGGGTCCGCGCCCTCGGGCGTGATCACGTCCGCCGCACGAGGAGGAGAACACCGATGGCCGACGACCGGGAGAGCCCGACCGCACCCCACGACACGGGGTCGCCGGATTCCGCGGAGATGGATCCGGCGGCGCTGAACAGCGCCGAGGACCTCGACGAGGACCGGCTCAAGCTCGACCCGCTGGAAGCGGGCATGGACCCGCCCGAGCGGTGGACCGCGGCCGACAAGTACGGGATGACGGCCTACGAGCAGGCCCACCCGCGTCCTCTGGAGGACCGGCTGGAGGAGGAGCAGCCCGACGTCCAGCCGCCCGCGGGCGAGCCGGACGCCGAGGAGCTGTCCCGCGACGACGTCATCAGCTCCGACGCGCGCGACGTCTACGGCGAGGAGGTCCACCGCGAGGCCGTCGAACGGGGCCAGCTCGCGGACGAGCCCGGCGGTTCGGTCGCCGAGGCCGTGCGCACGCCGAGCGCCGCGGACGATCTTCGGGAGTGAGTCCACCGAGGTAGTTCGAGTCCTTTGAGGACTGGTGCCCGTGCTCCGCCGGAACGATCCCCGAGCCGGGAACTCCGGCCTGCCCGCGTTCGTCATCACGGTGGCGATGCGGTGCGGTGCAAGGAGGAGGAACGGTGACGGCGGTCGACAGCCGAGAAGAACTGGTGCCGTTGCGGACCGATTTCGACGTGGTGTGGCGGGGGTTCGACCCTGGGCAGGTCATGCGGTTCGTGCAGGCGGTGGAGGCGGACCTGGGGGTGCTCGCCGTCGACCGCGACGCGGCGGTCGCCCGTGCCGACGGCCTGGCCCGCGCACTGGAGTCCGCCCGCGCGGAGGTGCGGGAGCTGCACGACCGCCTCGACCGGCTGTGCCGGACACCCGTCGACCCCGCCACCCTGGACGAGCGTTCGCGCCGCAGGGTCGAACTCGCCGAGGCCGAGGCCACCGAGATCACCACGCGCGCCGAGGCCGCCGCCGACCGCACCTGGGCGGCGGCGGACGAGGCCGCGACCCGGTTGCGCCTGCGGTACGAGGAACTCGTCGCCGGACTGGACGCCCGCCGCGGGGAGGCCGAGGTCGAGCACCGCGCCCTGATGCGTCGGGCTCGCGAGCACGTCGAGGCGACGGTCCGCGAGGCGGCCCGCCGCCGTCGTGAGCTGGACGAGCAGGCCGCCGCGGAGCGGGAGCGCGTGCGGACCGACTTCGAGCTGGCCATGGCGGGCAGGCGCGCCGACGCGGCCCGCGCCCTCGCCCGCCAGGAGGCGGAGGCACGGGCTCGCGCCGACGCCCTGCTGCGGGAGGCCGCCGAACGCTCGGAAGCGATGATCACGGCCGCCCGGAAGCGCGTCGACGAGCTGCGCGGGCACCGCGACCGCGTCGCCGCCGGGCTCGCGGAGGCGTGGGCCCTGCTGGACAGGGCGGAATCCGACCTGGCTCCGCTACCGGGGGAGATACCGCTGCCGCGCTGACCACCTGCCGTCAGGTCGTGGTGGCCCGCACCGCCTTCCGGGTCCGGGCCACCAGCAGCGCCGCACCGCCGACCACCAGCGCGGTGGCGACCAGCGCCGCGCTCACCAGCATCGGCGCCCGGAAGCCCACCCCGGCGTCGATGGCCAGACCACCGAGCGCGGGGCCCGCCGCCGCGCCGACGTTGAGCGCGGCGGTGGCGAACCCGCCCGCCAGCATCGGGGCGGCGGAGGCGGAGTAGAAGGCCTGGGCGATGAGCGTCGACCCGACCGCGAACGAGAGCGCGCCCTGGACGAACGCGAACACGAACACCACGACCGGGTCGCCCGCGGTGAGGGCGAACAGCACCCAGCCCACCAGCAGCGCGACGGAGCCCGCTCCCAGCAGCCGCGTCGGCGCGGTGTCGGCGAACCGACCGCCGAGCGCCACGCCCGCGAACGACCCGACGCCGAACAGCAGCAGCGCCACCGGCACCAGGTCGGGTGACACCGCGGCCACGTCGGTGACCACCGGCGCGAGGTAGGTGAACGTGCAGAACGTGGCGCCGTTCACCAGTGCGCCGAGGACCAGCACCACCAGCAGGCGCGGGGTGCGCAGCGCGCGCAGCTCGTGGCGCGCGCTCGGGGCGTTCGGGTCCGGTGCGGCGGCGGGCACGGCGCGCAGGACCGCGGTGAACGGCGGCACGGAGAGGGCGGCCACGGCCCAGAACGCCGCGCGCCAACCCCAGAGGTCGCCGATGACCGCGCCGAGGGGCACACCCGCGACGCAGGCGATCGTCACGCCGCTCAGCAGCACCGAGGTGGCCCTGCCCTTGGCGTCGGGCGCGACCAGGCCGGTGGCGGTGGCCAGGCCCACGGCCAGGAACCCCGCGCTCGCCAGCGCGGCGAGCACCCTGGTGGCCAGCAGCAGCGGGAAGCTGGTGGTGAGGGCGCCGACCACGTGCGTCAGCAGGAACACCACCAGGAACACCAGCAGGGCGGTGCGCCGGGGCCACCGCAGGCTCAGCAGCGCCACCAGCGGTGCGCCGACGACCATGCCGAGGGCGAAGGCCGACGTCAGCGATCCCGCGGCGGGGATGGACACGGCCAGGTCGTGCGCGATGCCCGGCACCAGGCCGGACAGCATGAACTCCGACGTCCCCTGGGCGAAGACGGCGAGGGCGAGGACGTAGACGGCGAAGGGCATGGGAGGACTCCGCGAGGGGTCGAGAGGTGTGCGTTCGGTGGTGCGCACCGCGGCGGGCGCCGGGCGCGACGCTGTCCGGCGCGGAGGCCGGACGTCAGAACGGTTCCCGGACGGTGGCACGAGTCGCCGAAGAACCCCGCACGACGGGCGGGGGAGGGTTCACGCGGGGAGACGCGGAACGCGCGCGACTGGTGGGTGCGCCACCGGGGAGAGCCGGTGGCTACCTACTGGCTGCCTCGGGGCTGGACACGGCCGTCAACCTACCAGCGCGCACGACGTCCCAGCTCCGCGGATCAGCCCCGGCCCGCCCGCTGGTGGACACCCAGGGGCGCAGCGGCGGTGGGACGGGTCGAGGGTCCGGGGAACCACCCCACCGGCGGGCAGCCGCACATCGCGGAGTTCTTCCGCCGCGTGATGGAGGAGGGCTCGGAGCGCGCCGAGCAGTGCCACCGGTTCCCGGCGCGGCTGTCGGGCACCGACGAGTCCGGTCCCGCGCTGTCGTGACCACGACGAAGGCGCGTCCCGTTCGCGGGACGCGCCTTCGGGGCGGACCGCTCAGCCCTCCGAAGCCCGTGCGACGGCGGACTTGGCGGCGTCGTAGGCGAGGTGCAGGGAGTCCGACCCCGCGACGGCGGCCAGGGCCGTGGCGACCAGGCGGGTCGCGCGCGGAGCCAGCACCAGCCCGGCGGTGAAGGCCGTCGCCAGCCAGACGTCGGAGCAGAAGGGGCACGTCAGCAGTTCGCCGACGGCGTGCCGGTGGGTTCCCGACGGCGGCACCGACTCGGCGACCTCGCCCTCACCGGTGGAGCCCTCGAACCGGGTGAACGGCGCCCGGAGCGCTCCCGCGACCGAACTCTTGGTCAGCAGCCTGCTCGCCTTGTGGACGGCCACGGACACCAGGACGGTGTCGCTCCACGAGAAGCGCTCCGGCAGCCGCGCGCCGCGCGCCCCTCCCACCAGCGCCGCGAGCCCGACGAGGCCGGAGAACCCACCCATCGCCCGGAGGTAGCCGCCCAGCGGGCGCACCTCGTCCCCCGAGTAGTTCGACCGGACGCGCGTGAAGATCCCTGTCGTGGACATGCGGCGTGAGTTGCCTCGCCGCCACACCCCCAAACGCGGACCGCGGCACACCGTCCGAACGAGACCCGATCGCCTGCCCGGAGGACGCCCGCGATGACCCGCACCTCCCACCCGACCCGGTCCAGGAAGCTCGCGGGGCAGCGGCGCGGTCGGCCCGGAGACCGACCGGCCGGTTGTCGTCCGCGAGGCGGTCCCCGACTGCCGGGAGGGCGGCTCGGTGTTCGTGCTCGGCGTGCCGTCCCTGAGTGCGCACGACCGCGGAGGGTGCCCGTTCTGCGGCGGCTCAACCGGTTGCGGCGATGTCGTCGGGATCGGTTGTCCCGCGCCGGACGGCGGGTAGACGCATGCGGGACCGAGAGAAACTACTGAAGGAGCAACCGGTGACTGACATCCAAGGCCGGTCCACTGGGCCGGACAGCACGGTGGGGGCGGTGGCCTCCACGGCGTCGCAGGAGGGCACCGCCGTCGCCCACCACGCGAAGGACGCGGCGGCGGATGTGGCGTCCACCGCGAAGGACCAGGTCCAGCAGGTCGCGCACGAGGCCAAGCAGCAGACCGGCAAGGTCGTGGACGACGTGCGGCAGCGCATCGGCCGGGAGGCCGACGACCAGGCGCGACGCGTGTCGCAGGGCATCACCAGGCTCGCCGACGAGCTGTCCGCCATGGCCGAGCACTCCTCCGAGGGGTCGCAGGCGGCGGGCGCGCTGCGCCAGGTCGCGGACACCGGCCGCCAGGCCGCGCGGTTCCTCGACGAGCGCGGAGCGGGTGGTCTCCTGGACTCCGCCCAGGACTTCGCCCGCCGCAAGCCCGGCACGTTCCTCGTCGGCGCCGCCCTGGCCGGGTTCCTGGTGGGCCGCGTGGTGAAGAGCGCGAACGGGTCGTCGGACGGCACGACCGAACGCGCCGGTACCGCGCAGGCGGAGACGTGGCGGAGCACGCCGCCCGCCGTCACCCCGACGGGCACGCCGTACGACTCGCCGCTGCCGACGCCCGCGACCGCGCCGGGCCCGGCCGGTGCCGTGGTGCCGCCCACCGTCACCCCCTACGAGGACCCGGCGGTGCCGCGGACGCCGCAGCCCGCCACGGGTGGGGGTGCCGCGCATGTCCAGCCCTGATCACCTCGGGACACCACCGGTCGACGACGACCGAGCCTCGCTCGGTGACCTGGTCGGCGAGCTGGCGAACGACCTGTCGCGGCTGCTGCGCCAGGAGTTGGAACTGGCCAAGGCCGAGATCCGCGAGGAGGCGGCCAAGGCGGGGAAGGCCGCCGGGATGCTCGGCGCGGCAGGCTTCGCGGGGTACATGACCGCGGTGCTGCTCAGCTTCGCCCTGGCGTTCGGCCTCGCGCACGCCGTCGGCCTCGCCTGGGCGACCCTGATCGTCGCCGTGCTGTGGGGCATCGCGGGCGCGGTGCTGTTCAGCGCGGGCCGCTCCCGGCTGAAGACCGTGTCCCCGAAACCCGAACGCACCATCGACACCCTGAAGGAGGACGCGGAATGGGCACGTCACCCGACCGGCTGAGGCAGGAGATCGACCGGACGCGCGCCGAACTGGTGGCCGACACCAACCGGATCGTGGACCGCACGAGCCCGAAGCGCATCGCGCAGCGCCGCACGAGGACCGTGCGGCGAAGCCTGACCACCCTCAGGGAGAAAGTGATGGGCACCGTGCCGCAGGCGACGCACCACGCCACCACCGGCGTGCGGGACACCGCTCAGGACGCGGCGCAGGCCGTGCAGGAGAGGGCGCACAGCGCCGCCGAGACTGTGTCGGACGCCGCTGGTCAGGCGGCGCAGGCCGTTCGGGAAGCTCCCGAGCAGGCGAGGCGGCAGGCGCAGGGCAACCCCCTCGCCGCCGGGCTGGTGGCCTTCGGGGCGGGCCTGCTCGCCGCGTCGCTGCTGCCCGCCACGCGCGTCGAGCAGGACGCGGTGCGCCAGGTCGGCGACCGCGCCTCGGAGTACGTGGAACCGCTCAAGGAAGCCCTGGCCGACACCGGTCAGAGGCTCAAGGAGGAGGTGGGCGGCACCGTGCAGGAGGCCGTCCAGGAGGTCAAGCAGACGGCGGGCGAGGCCGCCCGCGCCACGACGGAGCAGGCGAAGGACGCCTCGGCCGACGTGGCGGGCCACGCCCGCGACTCGGGCCAGGCGGTCGCGCGGGACGCGCGCGGCTGACGGCGGAACGGGATCGGGGAGGAGCCGCGGCTCCTCCCCGATCCCCTTGGGTCGTCAGCCGCGGCGCTCAGGACCGCGCCTTCGCGGTCTTCCGGTCGTTCGCCTTCCCGATCGCCTCCACGAGCTGCTGCTTGGTCATCGACGACCGGCCCGGCACGTCGAGCTTCTTCGCCACGTCGTACAGGTGCGCCTTGCTGGCGTTGGTGTCCACACCGCCGTGGGTCTTCCCGGTCCCTGCGTCCGACGGGCCCTTCTCCCGCTTGGCCTCCCAGTGGTCGCCGACCTTCTCGAACGAGTGCTTCAACGCCGAGAACGCGGTGCGGTGCGCGCGCTCGCCCTCGCCGTAGGTCTCGACCGCCGAGTCGTGCGCCTTGATCCACGTGCGCTGCGCCTTCTTCGACGAGCGCTCGACGGTGCTGGGCAGCTCCTGGCGTCCGGGCATGTCTCCTCCTCGATCGGGTTTCCCGTTCGGGGCACGGGTACCCGTTTCGGCATGACATCCACGGCCCCGGTCGACGGAGGGTTCGACGGACCGCCGGTGGGTAGCCGTCCACCATGGTCAGCATCGGATATTTCCTGTCTTGCGAGGAGTTCGGGCCGCGTGAGCTGGTCCGCCAAGCCAGGTGGGCGGAGGAGGCCGGGTTCGAGCGGCTGTGGATCTCCGACCACTTCCACCCGTGGAACGACGAGCAGGGCCAGAGCCCGTTCGTGTGGTCGGTCATCGGCGCGCTGTCGGAGGTGACCCGCCTGCCGATCACGACGGCGGTCACGTGCCCGACCGTGCGCCTGCACCCGGCCGTCGTCGCCCACGCCGCCGCCACCGCGGCCGTCCAGTGCGAGGGCCGGTTCACGCTCGGCGTCGGCTCGGGGGAGGCGCTGAACGAGCACGTGCTCGGCGACGCCTGGCCGCCCGCGCCGGTGCGGCTGGAGATGCTGGAGGAGGCCGTCGAGGTCATCCGCGCCCTGCACACCGGCGAGGAGGTCGACCACCACGGCAAGCACTACACCGTTGAGAACGCGCGCCTCTACACGCTGCCCGAGCAGCCCGTGCCGATCTACGTGTCGGCGTTCGGGCCGAAGGCCGTGGACGTGGCCGCCCGGATCGGCGACGGGCTGTGCAGCACCAAGCCCGACGGCGACCTGATCGGGCGGTACCGCGCGGCGGGTGGGAAGGGGCCCGCGCAGGGCGGGTTCAAGGTCTGCCACGCCGCGACCGAGGCCGAGGGCGTGCGGACGGCGCTGCGCCTGTGGCCCAACGAGCACCTGCCCGGCGAACTCGCGCAGGTCCTCCCGACACCCCGCCACTTCGAGCAGGCGTCGACCCTCGTGACCGAGCGGATGGTGGCCGACGTGCTGCCCGCGGGCCCGGACCCGAAGCGGTACGTGGAGAGCGTGCGCGAGTACGCGGACGCGGGCTACGACGAGGTGTACGTGCAGCAGATCGGCCCGGAGCAGGAGGAGTTCTTCGCCTTCTGGCAGCGGGAGGTCGCCCCGCACGTGCGGTGACCCCACCGCGCGACCCCGCCCCGGACGCCGCGCGTCACGCGCCGCGGCCGAGCGCGACCCGGACCGCGCCGCGCGCCTCCTCCGCCGCCAGGGGGTTGGCGCCCGCGGTGAGGACGACGAGGGTGCCCTCGTAGAGCAGGTGCAGGTGGGCGCCCAGGGCCGGGTCGCCGGTGAGGGTGTCGAAGAGGGTGCGCATCCACGCCTTCTCCGCGCGGACGACGGGCACGGCCGGGTGGTCGCCGTCCCCGAGTTCGGCGTAGGCGTTGACGAAGGCGCAGCCGCGCCGCTGGGTGCCCATCCACGTCTCCAGCACGTCGAAGACCAGCAGCACCCGCTGGTCCGGCCCGTCCACCTCGGCGAGCCGGGCCAGCAGGTGCTCGCGCCAGCGGTGGGCCCGCCGCAGCAGGTACAGCGCGACGAGGGCGTCCTTGGAGCCGAACCGGTCGTAGAGGGTCTTCTTCGTCGTGCCCGCGGACTCCGCGATCAGGTCCACGCCCACGGCGCGCACCCCGCGGTCGTAGAACAGGGTGCTGGCGGCCTCCAGCAGCCGCGTTCCCGCGCTGGTCAGCGGTGGCAGCGGTTGGAGCACCGGGCGCAGCGCGGCGGGGGTGGACTCGTCGAGCCTGGTGAGCGTGGGCAGCACGGTTCGCCTCCTGGGTTGGTGCACTGCGAGTATACCAACCGGTATGGTTACCTGGCTCGATGGTCACCAAGTTCCCCAGTCCCAGGGCCGTGTCGACGATCAGCGCCGCCGCCCTGGTCGTGGTGTGGAGTTCGGGCTTCATCGGCGCCGAACTCGGTGCCCGGCACGCGGCACCGGACACCGTCCTGGCGTGGCGGTGCCTGGTCACCGCCGTCGTCCTGCTCCCGTGGGCCGTCCGCGCCGCCGCCCGGTCGGACCGGCGGGAGTGGGCGCGCCAGGCCGTGCTGGCGCTGCTGTGCCAGTGCCTCTACCTGGGCGGCGTGTTCTGGGCCGCTGCCGCCGGGGTGCCCGCGGGCACCTCCGCCCTCATCGCCTCGCTGCAACCCGCGCTGGTGCTCGTCGCGGCCGTGCTGCTCGACGCACGGCGCCTGCGGGTGAGCCACCTGGTGGGCTTGGCGCTCGGCACGGCCGGGGTCGCGCTGACCGCGGTGGGCGACCTGCGCGCGGGCGTCACCGCGGCGGCCCTGCTCCTGCCGCTGGGAGCGATGCTGGCCCTGACCGCGGGCACCCTGTTCCAGCAGCGGTGGCCCACACCGCCGCTCGGGCAGACCCTGGCCGTGCAGGCGCTCTTCACGGCCGTCTTCTTCACCGCGTCCACCGCGACCGCGGGCCACCTCACGCCCCCGTCGAGCACCGCCTTCTGGGCAGCCGTGGCGTGGGCGGTCGTCGCGGGCATCGGCAGCTACGGCCTGTACTACCTCGTCGCGACCCGCGACGGCGCGACCCGAGCCAGCACCCTGCTCTACCTGACCCCGGCCACCACGGCCCTGTGGGCAGCCCCGATGTTCGACCAGCCGGTCCACCCCACCACCCTGCTGGGCCTGCTGATCAGCGCGTCCGCGGTGGTCCTGCTCCGCACCGCCTCGGAGGGCGGAGCGCCGCTGGGCCGTTCGCCTCTCGCCTCGGCGAAGGCGGCATTCGATACTGGAAGGTCCTGAGGGAGGTGCGGGGTGAGGCTGCGGTGGGTGGTCCCGTTCGTGACGATCACCACGGCCGCCATGTCCCACGGCCGCGGG
>NZ_DASUSQ010000010.1:0-97792 GCF_036375055.1 Umezawaea sp. | reverse complement strand
AGCGGGGTGACGTGGACGAACGCGTCGACCATGCCGCTGGCGCAGATCGAGGCGTACAAGGAGCGGATGGGCTGGACGCTGCCGTTCGTGTCGTCGCACGGCACCACGTTCGCCCGCGACTGCGGGGTGGACGGCGGGTTCATGCTGAGCCTGTTCCTGCGCGACGGCGACGCCGTCTACCGGACGTACGGCACCACGCGGCGCGGGGTCGACCGGCTGGTGTTCACCAACAGCATCCTCGACCTCGCGCCGTACGGCAGACAGCAGGACTGGGAGGACTCACCGAAGGGCTGGCCGCAGAAGCCGACCTACGGCTGACGGACCCCGCCCCGCCCGCCATCCGGGGGTGGCCGGGCGAGCCGCTGCGCACACCGGCCTTCCGCCCGCGGGCCGCACCAAGCCGCCCGAACCCACCCGCTCACGCCCCGACCGCCTGACCCCGACCGCCACCGGCGGCCCGGCCCCGACCGCCCGGCCCCGACCGCCACCGGCGGCCCGGCCGACGAACCCGCCCGTCCACGCCCCGACCGCCCGGCTTCGACCAGCACCAACGACGGCCCGGCCGGACGAACCGACCCGTTGCCCGTCGTGGGCCACCACATCAGCCACCCACGACCCGACCGCGCGAACCACCGCACCGGCCACGAGCCACCCGCGGTTCAGCCGGTCAGCGGTTCACCGATCGACCGGTGACGGCCCAGCGCGCCACCACACCATCAGCGGCGAGCGTCCGCGCAAACCCGCCGACCCCACCCGACAGTGACGACCCACCGGGCCACCACGCCGTCAGCAACGAGCAACCCCACGAACCCGCCACACGACCCCGCCCGACGGCGACGGCCCAGCGCGCCACCACCCCATCAGCGGGCGAGCAACCCCCACGAACCCGCCACACCAACCACCCAACGGTGACGGACCGCCCGTGAGCGGCCCGTCACCAGGGCACCAGCGCGGCCCGCGGCTCTAGCTGTAGGCCGAGAGAGGAGGGCAGGAGCAGACCAGGTTGCGGTCGCCCTTGGCACCGTCGATCCGCCGCACCGGCGGCCAGATCTTCGGCGCGTCGACACCGGCCGGGAAGACGGCGGTCTCGCGGCTGTACGGGTGGTTCCACTCGCGGGCGACGGAGGCCGCGGTGTGCGGCGCGTTGCGCAGCGGGTTGTCGTCGGCGGGCCACTCGCCGGAGGCGACCTGGTCGATCTCGCGGCGGATGGCGATCATCGCGTCGATGAAGCGGTCGATCTCGCCGAGGTCCTCGCTCTCCGTCGGCTCGACCATGAGCGTGCCCGGAACCGGGAACGACATGGTCGGGGCGTGCAGGCCGTAGTCGGCGAGGCGCTTGGCCACGTCGTCGACGGTGACGCCGGTGGCCTTGGTGATGCCGCGCAGGTCGAGGATGCACTCGTGGGCGACGAAGCCGCCCTCGCCGGTGTAGAGGACCGGGTAGTGCTCGTCCAGGCGGCGGGCGACGTAGTTGGCGGCGGCGACCGCGGTCAGGGTGGCGCGGCGGAGGCCGTCGGCGCCCATCATGCGGACGTACGCCCAGGAGATCGGCAGGATCGACGCGGAACCCCACGGGGCGCCGCTGATCGGGCCGACGCCGGTCGCGGGACCGGCCAACGGCTGGAGGGGGTGGTTGGGCAGGTACGGGGCGAGGTGCGAGCGGACGCCGATGGGGCCGACGCCGGGGCCACCGCCGCCGTGCGGGATGCAGAACGTCTTGTGCAGGTTGAGGTGCGAGACGTCCGAGCCGAACTTGCCGTACTGGGCGAGGCCGATGAGGGCGTTGAGGTTCGCGCCGTCGACGTACACCTGGCCGCCCGCGTCGTGCACGAGGGCGCAGACCTCGCGGACGGTGTCCTCGTAGACGCCGTGCGTGGACGGGTAGGTGATCATGATCGCGGCGAGGTCGTCGCGGTGCTCGTCGACGGTCTGGCGCAGGTGGCCGAGGTCGATGTTGCCCTTGTCGTCGCACTTCACCACGACCACGCGCATCCCGGCCATGACGGCGCTGGCGGCGTTGGTGCCGTGGGCGCTGGACGGGATGAGGCAGACGTCGCGGGCCGCTTCGCCGCGCCCGCGGTGGTAGGCGCGGATCGCGAGGAGTCCGGCGAACTCGCCCTGGCTGCCCGCGTTCGGCTGGATGCTGACCGCGTCGTAGCCGGTGACCTCCGCGAGCCAGTCCTCCAGGTCCTTGACCAGTGCCAGCAGGCCTTCGGCGTCCTCGGCCGGGGCGAACGGGTGCAGGTCGGCGAACTCGGGCCAGGTGATGGGCTCCATCTCGGCCGTGGCGTTCAGCTTCATCGTGCAGGAGCCGAGCGGGATCATGCTGCGGTCGAGCGCGACGTCCTTGTCGGACAGCGCGCGCAGGTAGCGCAGCAGCGCCGTCTCCGAGCGGTGCAGGTGGAACACCGGGTGCGTCATGAACTCCGAGGTGCGGCGCAGCTCGGCGGGGATGCCGTCGGCGGTGTCGGCGTCGAGCGCGTCCACGTCCGGCACCTGCACGCCGAAGGCCTGCCACACGTCGACCAGGTTCGCGCGGGTGGTGGTCTCGTCGCACGCGATGGCGACGGTCGAGTCGTCGACCAGTCGGAGGTTGATGCCGAGCGCTCGCGCGGCGTCGACGACCGCTGCCGCGCGCTCGGGCACGTGCGCCTGCACCGTGTCGAAGAACTCGCCGTGCAGGACGTCCACGCCGCCCTCGACCAGGCCGGCGGCCAGCACCGTGGCCATCCGGTGGGCGCGCGTGCCGATGGCCCGCAGGCCGTCGGGGCCGTGGTAGACGCCGTACATCGAGGCGATGACGGCGAGGAGCACCTGCGCGGTGCAGATGTTGGAGGTCGCCTTCTCGCGGCGGATGTGCTGCTCGCGCGTCTGGAGGGCCAGCCGGTAGGCGCGGTTGCCGTCGGCGTCCTCGGACACCCCGACGAGCCTGCCGGGGAGCTGCCGCTCCAGGCCGGTGCGCACGGCCATGTAGCCGGCGTGCGGTCCGCCGAACCCGATCGGCACGCCGAAGCGCTGGGTCGTGCCGACGACGACGTCCGCGCCGATCTCGCCGGGCGGGCGCAGCAGCGTCAGCGCGAGCAGGTCGGCGACGACGACCGCGTTCGCGCCCGCCTTGTGCACCTCGGCGATCACCGACTCGTGGTCGCGGACCACGCCGGACGCACCGGGGTAGGACAGCAGCACGCCGAAGAAGTCTCCGCCCAGGCCGAGTCCTTCGATGCCCTGCGACAGGTCCGCGACGACGATCTCGATGCCCAGCGGCTCGGCCCTGGTCTCGATCACGGCCAGCGTCTGCGGCAGCGTGTCGGCGTCGACCACGAACTTCGTCGACTTCGACTTGCCTGCGCGGCGCACGAGCGTCATCGCCTCGGCGGCGGCGGTGGCCTCGTCCAGCATCGACGCGTTCGACAGCGGCAGCGCCGTCAGGTCGCCCACCATCGTCTGGAAGTTCAGCAGCGCTTCGAGCCGCCCCTGCGAGATCTCCGGCTGGTACGGCGTGTAGGCCGTGTACCAGGCCGGGCTCTCCAGCACGTTGCGGCGGATGACCGGCGGCGTGATCGTCCCGTAGTAGCCGAGGCCGATCATCTGCGTCATCGGCCGGTTGCGCCCGGCCAGCTCGCGCAGCTCGGCCAGCGCCTCGGTCTCGGTGGCGGGCGCGGGCAGGTCGAGCACCAGGTCGCCCTCGCGGATCGACGGCGGGATCGCCCGCTGCGCCAACTCCTCCAGCGAGCCGACACCGATGACATCGAGGATCCGGGCCAGCTCGGCGGGCCGGGGGCCCACGTGGCGGTCGGCGAACGGGGTGCCGTGCTCGAGAGCGGCGAGAGGAATGCGGTCCTGCGTCATGGAAGGCGCCTCCGGCGAGGGTTGGGCTACGGACACACTTCTGCCGTCTGCCCTCCCCCTCTGTCTCCAACCCGCTCGGCGGGCGCCTGAGAGCTTCACCCGGCCGAAACCGGGCTTTCACCGTCGGCGGGACCGAAAAACCGGCCCACTTTCCAGAGGCGTCTATCCCGTGCGGTCCTTGCGCCTGAGAGGTTCCGGGGAGGATTTGCTCCTTCGGCGCCGAACCTCGCCGGGTCCGGACTCTCCCGCACGGGGTCATGCGACTACCGGCCGATCGTACCGCCTGGCACCGCACGGGTAGCGCGGGCGCGACGCGGATCACCGCACGTCACACCCGGACGCGGCGGGACGAGGGGGTGGGCGGGGCGTTGGGCGGGGCTCGGCGGCGGCGCCGGCCACCGCGGACGGGCTCACCGGCCGAGGGGCCACCGCGCCCCGGCCTCACCGGCGAGTGCGATGGTCCCCGTGAGCGGGTCCACCGGGCGAGGAGCCGTCGACTCAACCCGACCACGCGGGGCCACAAGAAGCCGTCGGGCTCGACCGCGCGGGGCGACAAGAAGCCCCCGGACTCGACCGGCCCGTACTGGGCCACAAGAAGGCGTCGGGCTCGACCGCGCGAGGTGACGAGGAGCGGCGACGACACTGCTTCCACGAAGCGGAAGGACTCCGGTGCGTCAGCGGACGCGCGACACCGGAGTGGTCGTTCGATTCGTGACGAAACCATCCGCGGTCGACCCGGTCCGGATCGACCGTTCCCCCTGGGACGAGCGGGCCGCGGCGGTGTGGGGAGCCACGGCCGCGGTCGTGAAGACCAGCGGCGTTCGGGCGCTTCCGACACCACCGCGGTCCGACGGGTTCCGGACAGCTAGCCGATGGCCCGGTTGCGCCTGCGCTGGGACAGTTCGTCGTTGCCGACGGCGTCGACCTCCACGCCGTCCGCGCGTTCCGCGGGGAACTCGTGGATGGTGCCGCTGATCTCCCGCATGGCGCCGCTCACCGCGATGCCGAACACGCCCTGACCGCCCTGGAGGAGGTCGACGACCTCCTCGGGGGACGTGCACTCGTAGACCGTCGTGCCGTCGCTGAACAACGTGATCCTGGCCAGGTCCTGCACGCCGCGCTTGCGGAGGTGGTCTACCGCGACCCTGATGTTCTGCAACGAGACACCGGTGTCCAGCAGCCGCTTCACCACCTTGAGGACGAGGATGTCCTTGAACGAGTACAGCCGCTGGCTGCCCGACCCCTGCGCACTCCTTATCGTCGGGTTGACCAGTCCGGTGCGCGCCCAGTAGTCGAGCTGGCGGTAGGTGATGCCCGAGATCTGGCACGCGGCGGGCCCGCGGTAGCCGACGTACTCGTCTGGCAGCGAGGAGTCCGGGAACAGCTCACCTTGTTCCCCGGATCCGGCCCGGATGGGCGCTTCCTCTGCCACGCCTGCCTCCCCTCGGCCGGCCTGACGACCGGCGACCGTCACCGGCGGTCCCGTGGTCGGGGAACACCGGCCGTGAAGGGCCACGCTGTGGAATCACACCGTCGCAATTCACTCGAGTTCGACGGTAGGACCGGGTTGAGGGCAGGTCAACGCGACGCGCGGTACACGAATTTCCTCACCCTCAACCAGAGGGTGAGAGAAAGCGCTCGCATGACCCGTTCGAGTGACGTTTAGTGATCGTTTAGCCCAACGCCCATGACCTTGGGTAGCACGGCCGTGGGACACCTCAAAGTGCGGTCTCCCCCACGGTTGTCACGGTGCGTCGCGACCCAGGACGCACGAAGGGCCACTCACCAGACTGGTGAGTGGCCCTCTCGGCACGAACAGGTCGTGTGCTCAGGTGTCCGCCCCGCGGAAGTCCTCCGGCGAGATGGAGTCGAGGAACTCGCGGAACTTCTCGACCTCGTCCTCCTGCTCGTCCGGGATGATGAGCCCCGCTTCGGCGAGCACGGACTCGTCGGCGTGGATCGGCACCCCGACGCGCAGCGCGAGCGCCACCGAGTCGCTGGGCCTGGCCGACACCCGCACGTCGCCGTCGAACACCAGCTCCGCGAAGTAGGTGCCCTCCTGGAGGTCCGTGATCCGGACCTGTTCGAGCTGGCGCCCGAGTGCGCCGATGACATCTTTGAGGAGATCGTGGGTGAGGGGGCGGACGGGCCGCACGCCCTGCTGTTCCAGCGCGATTGCGGTGGCTTCGACCGAGCCGATCCAGATCGGCAGGTAGCGTTCGCCCTCGGTTTCACGCAGCAGCAGGATCGGCTGGTTGGCGGGCAGTTCCACCCGCACTCCCACGACGCGCATTTCGCTCATCGGGTATCGCCTCCCTCAGCGCGCTGAACCACGGCGTCCCCGTACGACTACGAGGATCCTCCACGTACATCCTCGACGCTACCCGCCAAGCGGGCCCAGTGCTCCACCGGTATCCCCCCGGACATCACGATGCGGACACCGGCGACGAATCGCGGCGAGGCCTATCCACCTGCGACTCCGCGCAGTCCGGCCTTGACCAGCAGCGTGTGCAACGTGACGGAGAGCACCGCCAATTCCCGGAGCACCTCCTCCGCGCGACCGCGCGAATCCGGACCGCGCTGCCGGTAGAGCGGCGTGACGATCTGCTCCAGCAGACCGACTTCGCGATCGGCGGACGCCCGAAATGCCCTGAGATGTCGGGGTTCGATACCGAATTCGGCCATCGCCCGCACGGTTTTCGCGACGAGCACCGCTTCGGGGTCGTAGAAGCCCGCGGCACCGGGGCGCACGACCCCGTACTGCTCCAGGTCGGCGAGCATCGTCTTGCTGATGCCCGACTGCGCCAGCAGTTCCTCGCGGGTGAGGCGGCGAGTGGTCGCGGCCTGGTCGAAGTGCTCGACCGTCGGAACGCCCTCGACGGCGGCCAGCGCCCGTCTCGGCGGTTCGTCAGCCGAGTCGAGCTGCTGCTTGATGACCTTCAACGGGAGGTAGTGGTCCCGTTGGGCGGCCAGGACGAAGCGCAGGCGCTCGACGTCCGCTGAAGCGAACTGCCGGTAGCCCGAGGCAGTGCGTGCCGGGCGGACCAGTCCTTCGGATTCCAGGAAGCGGATCTTCGAGATGGTCACGTCGGGGAACTCGGGACGGAGCTGTGCCAGCACCGCCCCGATGCTCAACCCACCGCGCTGTGGCCGCCCGGCAGCCGTCACTGCTGCCCCTGGCCCCCGGCTCCCGGACCGGTCAGGAACACGAGGCGGAACTTGCCGATCTGCACCTCGTCGCCGTTCGCGAGAACGGCCTGGTCGACCGGCTCGCGGTTGACGTAGGTGCCGTTCAGGCTGCCGACGTCGATCACCACGAACTCCCCGCCTTCACGGCGGAACTCGGCATGGCGCCGGGAGACCGTCACGTCGTCGAGGAAGATGTCGCTGTCGGGGTGCCGACCCGCGCTGGTGGTGTCGCGGTCGAGCAGGAACCTGGACCCCGCGTTGGGGCCGCGCTTCACCACCAGGAGGGCCGACCCGGCCGGGAGAGCGTCGACTCCCGCGACCGCGGGTTCCGGCGCTGGTGCCTCGGCACCCTCCACGTCGGCGAGGAAATCCGCCCGGAAAACGGAGGTCCGCTCCGGGGACTGCTCTGGCGGAACGCCTGGCCCGTCGTTCGTGCTCACCTGAGCTCTCCTCCTGCTGCTGGAACCGTCGAGACCACTAGAACCTATCGTGCCCGATTCCTCACGCGAGGAGCGGCTCCCGAACAGGCCGAGAAGACGTCGGAAGATCGTCGTCACTCCCCCGCCGCCAGCTCCTGGTACGCGGCCGCGTCCAGCAGGTCGTCGACCGCGGTCGGGTCCGCCAACCGCAGCTCGATCATCCAACCCTCGCCGTACGGATCGCTGTTGACGAGGTCGGGCTGCTGGTCGAGCGAGTCGTTGCGGGCGACCACCTCGCCGGCGAGCGGCGCGTAGATGTCCGAGACGCTCTTGGTGGACTCGACCTCGCCGAGCGTCTGCCCGACGTCGACGGTTTCGCCGAGCTCGGGGAGCTGGACGAACACGACGTCACCCAGCTGCTCCTGGGCGTAGTCCGTGATGCCGATGCGCACGGTGGCCTCACCTGTGCGCTGCACCCACTCGTGCTCCTCGGTGTACTTGAGCTCCTCGGGAATCACCGCGGCGCGCTCCTTCATGGTGGTCTTCCCCGCTCGCCCGGATGGACGAGTCCGTCATGTCGAAGGGTGATCTTCGCACGCAGGATCTTCCCACGTGGCTCACCCGTTCAGGCAGCCACCACCCCTGGGGATCGACGCATGGCGAGCACCAGTTGCCAGAGGTACAGGCCGGCGGACCACAGGTACAGCGCACCACCCCAAAGCATGAACGCGTACGCGATCGGCCGGGCGATCTGCGCGGCGGTCGACCCGCCCTGCGCGAGCAGCAGGACCGGGAACGCGTAGAGCAGGTTGAACGTCGCCGCCTTGCCGATGTAGTTGACCTCGAACGGCCCGTAGCCGTGGTGGCGGAGGACCAGCAGGAAACCCCCGACCAGCAGTTCCCGGCCGACCAGGATCGCCGCGAGCCACAGCGGCACGATGTCGCGGACCACGAAGGCGAGCAGGGTCGCGAAGATGTAGAGCCGGTCGGCCGCCGGGTCGAGCAGCTTGCCCAGGTCGCTCGTCTGGTCGAGCCACCGCGCCAGCTTGCCGTCGAGCCAGTCCGACGCGCCCGCGAGCGCGAGCACCACCACCGCCCACCCGTCGGCACGGGGGCCGAGCAGCAGGTAGAGGAACACCGGCACCCCGAGCAGGCGCAGCACGCTCAACGCGTTCGGAACGGTCACCCACCGGTCACCCGGATCCTGACCTGTCTCGGCCACGTCACTCACACTCCCCCGTCGGCGCGCCGCCCGCACCGGGTGGTCACGCGGGAATGCTAATGCCGCAGGTCGAACGTCACCCGGCCATGTCGGCCACGGGTGGTGCCGGGTGCTTCGGGTGAGTGGGTGGCGGAACCCACGACGGGTCCTACCTGCTGAGGGACGACGAACGCCCCGGAACTGCCGGACCCCGGTCGCGGTGGTGAACTCCGGGGCCTACCCGGTCGGGGGACCTTGGTTCGGCTCCGACAGCCGACTCGGGCGGCGAGTTCCAGCGGTCGGCTCGGGCATCACCTTCGGCAGCGGGCTGCTCGGGCGTCAAGTTCCGGCGGTCGGCTCGGGCGTCACCTTCGGCAGCGGGCTCCAGCGGTCGGAGTTGTTCGTCCAGACTCGGCACGCCCGTGAGAATCGGCGAACCGGTCGACTCGCGCGGGTGGGGAATCGACTCCTGGAACAGCCGGATGTCGACAGGCGGGCCGGCGTCCGCAACCTCGGCTCTCGGACACTCGATCGTCCGAGAGCGGCCCGTTCGCGTCCAGGGCCCGACCGACGCGCCCCGTGGCGCATCCCCTGGCGCGACCCATCGATCCGCGGCCCGACCAGAACGGTCAGTTGCTCCGCGTGTACGTCCAGCCGCGGCGCTGGAGGTCCGCCCCGGTGAACGCCTGCGGGCGGCCCCGGTCGTCGACTCCCACCCAGCGGGCGCGGAAACCCTCGAGCACGTAGGCGTGGCCCTTGCTCCAGACGACGCTGCACGGTGCGGTGGGCAGCGCGCTGGTGCTCGTCGTGCGCGCCGCCCTCGGCATCGCGGGCTCGGGCTTGGTTTCCGTGGTGGTGCTCATCTGTATCCCTCCACTGGGACTGTCGTCGACGTGGTGTTCGGCGTTATCCACGTCTCACTGATTCTGCGGGACTGTGGCGGGGGACACCCGTTGTTCCAGGGGGTCGCGCGCCCACCGAGCACCTGTCGGCGCTGAGCTGTCGGCCGATTACGCCGGGCCGTCGGCAGACCGGTCGAGCTGACAACCGTTCACCGCGCGGGGAGCGCCGCACGTCGTTCGACGAACTACACCCGCACTGATCAACTTCACCATCACCGCAGGTCACGGCATCAAGCGGCGGACAAACTCGATCGCCGCGACACCGGTGAGGGCGACCACCAGGGCCGTCGAGACCGAGCCGGCGTTGGTCGGGTCCAGCTCGAAGAACGAGCGGCCGAGCGGGGTCAGCAGGGCGGTGAGGAACAGCGCGGCCATGGTCGCGACGAGCGCGAACTTCCACCAGACGAGTGGTCGTGCGACGACGAGGAGGACCCACAGCGCGAGGGTGAAGAGGGTGATGACGGCGGTCGTGCTGTCCTGCGCCTGGGTGGTGCCGTTGTCGACCGCGCGGGAGGTCCAGTAGGCCGCGAACGTCGCCACGGCGGCGATCGAGCCCACCGGGGCGGCCGTGCGCAGCACCCGGCGGACGAAGCCGCCGCGGGCGCGGTCGCCGTTCGGCGCGAGCGCGAGGAAGAAGGCGGGGACGCCGATCGTGAGGCCGCCGATGAGGGTCAGGTGCAGCGGCTGGAACGGGAACGGGAAGCCGACGACGCCGATGAGGATCGCGAGCAGCACCGAGTACACCGTCTTGACGAGGAACAGGGTGGCGACGCGCTCGACGTTGCCGATGACGCGGCGGCCCTCGGCGACGACGAACGGCAGCGTGGCGAACCGGTCGTCCAGCAGCACGATCTGGGCCACGGCCCGCGTCGCCGGGCTGCCGGAGCCCATCGCGACGCCGATGTCGGCGTCCTTGAGCGCGAGCACGTCGTTCACGCCGTCACCGGTCATCGCGACGGTGTGGCCGCGGGCCCGCAGGACGCCGACCACGTCGCGCTTCTGCGCGGGGGTGACGCGGCCGAACACCGCGCCCTCCTCGACCTCGTCGCCGAGGGAGGCGGGCAGCCGCCGCGCGTCCACGGGCGCGGTGGCCCCGACCAGCCCGAGGGACGCGGCGACGGCGCCGACGGCCACCGCGTTGTCGCCGGAGATGACCTTGACCGCCACCCCCTGCTCGGCGAAGTACGCCAGGGTCTCCGCCGCGTCCGGCCGCACGCGCTGCGCGAGGACGACGAGCGCCACCGGCTCGACCCCGCCGGGCGCGGTGGGGGCGTCGACCGGCACGGACGCGCGGGCCAGCAGCAGCACCCGCAGGCCCCGCGCGCCCAGGTCCTCGGCGGTCGCCAGCGCGGCGGAGCCGGGCGGCAGGAGGACGTCGGCGGCCCCCAGCACCCAGTTCCCGGCGGGGCCGAAGCTCGCGCCGCTCCACTTGCGGGCCGAGGAGAACGCGGCGAACGCCGTGACCGGCCACCCAGGGGGGCGCGGACAGGCCTCGGCGACGGCCTGGAGGCTGGCGTTGGGGCGGGGGTCGGCCGCGGCGAACGCGGCCAGCACCTCCTCGGCGTCGACCCCGGCGAGCAGCGGTCGCACCTCGGCCAGCCGCATCCCGTTCTCGGTCAGCGTGCCCGTCTTGTCCGCGCACACCACGTCGACGCGCGCCAGTCCCTCGATGGCGGGCAGCTCCTGGACCAGGCAGTCGCGCCGCCCGAGCCTGACGACGCCGACGGCGAAGGCGACGCTGGTCAGCAGCACCAGGCCCTCCGGGATCATCGGCACGAGCGCCGCGACCGTCCCGCGCAGGGCGGAGCGCAGGTCCTCCTGGCCGTGGAGCTGGCTGTAGGTGATGAGCGCGCCCGCGGGCAGCAGGATCCACGTGACGAACCGCAGGATGCGGTCGATGCCCGTGCGCAGTTCGGAGCTGACCAGGGTGAACCGGCTCGCCTCCTCGGCGAGCTTCGCGGCGTAGGCGTCGCGGCCGACCCCGGTGGCGCGGTAGCGGCCGGTGCCCGCGACGGCGAAGCTGCCGGACATGACCCGGTCGCCGGGCCGCTTCACGACCGGGTCGGCCTCACCGGTCAGCAGCGACTCGTCGACCTCCAGCGCGTCCGCGCCCACGACCACGCCGTCGACCACGACGGTGTCGCCCGCGCCGAGTTCGAGGACGTCGTCGAGCACGACCTCGTTCGCCCCGACCTCGACCTTCGCGCCGTCGCGCCACACCACGGGCTTGGCCTCGCCGAGGACCGCGAGGCGTTCCAGGGTCTGCTTGGCCCTCAGCTCCTGGACGATGCCGATCAGGCTGTTGACCACGATGAGCAGGCCGAACAGGCCGTCCTTGAGGGGGCCGACGACGACGATCACGGCGAACAGCGCGCCGAGCACCGCGTTGAAGCGGGTGAGGACGTTGGCGCGGACGACGTCGCCGAGCGTGCGCCCGGCCCGTGCAGGCACGTCGTTGGTCCGGCCGTCCGCGACGCGGTCCCGCACCTGCGCTGCCGTGAGCCCGTGGTCCAGGTGCGTCGCGTCCGGCATGGGCCGAGCGTAGATCCGCTCCGGCGCCCCGGCCTGCCGGACGTGGACGGGTGGAAACCGGTGCCCCCTGCCCGTCGGGAGGGCCACCCGGCCGCGGCCCACGCCCGTGTCGATTCGTCCTACGGGTGTCAAAACACACACCTTGACCAGCGAGGACGGTCGGCGTGGCGGCGCGCGGGACCGGGCCGGACCGGGCCTCGAAGGCCCGACCTCGGCTACCGTGGGTGTCGACCGCTGGACACGGGGCCGTCCCCCGTGCGGACCGCGGTCAGGCTGATGAGGTGCTGCGTGACCGGTGTCAGACGGTTGAGCACGACCGACCACTTGGAGATCCGCCGCTGGGCGGAGAGCAGGGAAGCGGCGCCGATCGCGCACCGCGCGAAGGGCCTCGGGTTCGACTTCCCCGACTACGACGACGACATCGACCCGATCACCTGGGACCGGTGGTTCGAGGAGTTCGACGCCCGTGACCTGGAGTTCGTCTACCAGGTGAGCGAGACGGACCGGCCGACGAACCACTTCCAGCTCAGGCCGAGGGACCCGGACCGCGCACCGACCTCACCGGACTCGCGGGTACCCCGGTCCTTGTGATGGTTCATCACGTTACGTACGGTAGGTCTCGCAGCGGTTGAGCCAACAGCCGCGCCGGGGAGTTCCGGCGGGCCCGCACGGCCATTTTTCGCTGCACACACGCGTAGCGTCGCGTCGCTTGTGCCCCCAGGACTCCCCACACCATCCACACGGGCACAACAAGAGGGAGATCCCACGTGACGGTCCAGGATCCGAACGTCGTGGACGCGAGCCGCAACGAGCAGGCCATCGGCCTCGCGGTGAGCCACCCGGCGCAGGATGTCACCGTCGTGTCGGTCTCGGGCGAGATCGACATGCTGTCGGCTCCGGCTCTGCGCACGTACGTCCACACCAACCTCGTCGACGAGGGCACGTTCGTGCTCGACCTGTCGGGGGTGTCGTTCCTCGGATCGGCGGGACTGGCCGTGCTGGTGGAAGCCGCGCAGGAGAGCAGAACCAGGCGGATCGCGTTCCGCGTCGTCGCCGCCGACCGCGCCGTGACCAGGCCCATCGTGGCCACCGGTCTCGGTGAGGTGTTCGCGGTGCACGCCTCGCTCGACGAGGCGCTCGGCTGACGCGTCACCTCCCGGTGGGCGACACCACGTCCGCCACGAGCGGCACCCCGGACTCCGCGAGCGCCGTCCACGCGGGGGTGCCCGGCTCGGCGAGCACGACGAGGCGGTTGCCCGCCGCGCACGCCGCGTCGGCGACGGAGAACACCGCGTGCACGGCCCCCGCCGTCTCCGCGCCGATCCCGCCGAGGTCGACCACGACGGGCACGCTGCCGCCGCGGGCCGCGGTGAGCAGGGAGCGGCGCAGCGCGGCGCCCGCGCTCGCGGGCACGTCGCCGCGCACCGTGACGCGCACGCCGGACCCGCGTTCCTCGACCAGCACCTCGTGGCCGTCCGGCGGGGCTTCCAGTGCCTCGGAGCGCCGGGGGCGCGGCGAGCGGCACAGGCTGACCGACGTGCCCGCCGAGGTGCGGTCGACGACGACCTGGTCGACGTTCTCGCGCATCAGGAGCAGGCCGCGGCCCCGGCCGGACAGGGCGGCGGGTGGCACGCGCCACCGGCCGTCGTCGGACACGACCACGCACACCGCGCCGTCGGACGCCAGGGTGGCCTTGACCAGCACCGTGCCGTCGACACCGGGCGGGTAGGCGTGCTCGATCGAGTTGGACACCGCCTCGTTGAGGGCGAGGAGCAGGTCGTAGGCGACGTCGTCGTCGACACCCGCACCGGTCAGCCAGGCGTCGAACGACCGCCGCATCCGCGCGAGGCTGTCGGAGCGCGTCCGGAAGTCGAGGGCGAAGCGCTCGGCGGCGCCGTCGACGTGGTCCACGGATCGCTCGGCAGGCGGTTGGGCGCGCATCGAAACGGGCTTCCCGCGCGAGACCGTTCTTACACGTGTGAAACGGGTCGGATTCGGGTAGTGCTAGGACCATGGCCAGAACTACAGGACGGACTACGAGGTGAGCGTGTCGCAAACGGAGCCGCACCGCGGTGAGTCGGAAAGCACCTTGCAGGGCGTTGAGCTGCGCATGGCGGCCAACCCCACGCAGCTGTCGATCGTGCGGGCGGTGGCCGCTGACATCGCGATGCGGCAGGACTTCGACCTCGACTCCATCGAGGACCTCAAGCTCGCCGTGGACGAGGCGTGTTCCACGCTGATCGCGCTGGCCGCGCCGGACGCGGTGCTGAGCGCGCGGTTCGTGGTGACCGACGGTGTCGTCCAGGTGTCGACGCAGGTGGCGTCGAAGCGGTCGTCCCCGCCGGACCGCGACAGCTTCGGCTGGCGCGTGCTGAGCGCGCTGGTGGACTCGGTGACGACGTGGGTCGCGCCGCAGGCCGGTGAGGACGAGTACGTGGTGCACATCGACCTGGTCAAGCGCGGGTTGGTGGATGCGTGACCGAAACCGGCGCGGAGACCACTCCGGAGACCGCGGTCGCGGTCTCGACCAGCGGGGACGCGACGCCGTCCTCCAGCACACGGGGTGACTACGACCACCTGGCACCGCTGTTCGTGACGCTGGCGGCGACGCCCGCGGACGACCCCCGCCGGGAGCGGCTGCGCGATGAACTGGTGACCGAGCACCTGCCGGTCGCCAAGCACATCGCGCGCAGGTTCGGCAACCGGGGTGAGCCGCACGACGACCTCGTGCAGGTGGCGACCGTGGGTCTGATCAACGCGGTCGACCGGTTCGACCCGGAGCGCGGCAGCGACTTCCTGTCGTTCGCCGTGCCGACGATCATGGGTGAGGTCCGGAAGTACTTCCGCGACTCCAGCTGGTCGGTGCGGATGCCCAGGCGGCTCAAGGAGCTGCACCTGGCGATCAACGCGGGGTCGTCACGGCTCTCGCAGACGCTGGGCAGGGCGCCGACGCCCAGCGAGCTGGCCGCTCACCTCGGCTTGACCCGCGAGGAGGTCCACGAGGGGCTGGCTGCGGGCAACGCCTACCACAGCGCGTCGCTGGACGACATGCTGCTGGCGGACGACAGCTCGATCTCGCTCGGCAACACGCTCGGCGCCGAGGACCCGGAGATGGAGGTGATCGAGCAACGGGAGGCGCTGCACCCGCTGCTCGAACAGCTGCCGGACCGGGAGCGCAAGATCGTGGTCATGCGGTTCTTCGGGAACATGACGCAGACCCAGATCGCCGACAAGATCGGCATCTCGCAGATGCACGTGTCGCGGTTGCTGGCGAAGACGCTCCGCCAGCTTCGCGACGGCCTGGAGGAATAGCGGGAACAGCCTGGACGGCTCAGGCGACACGGAGGCGACGACGGGTCGACGCGATGATCTTGCGTCGCTCGTCCTCGCCCATCCCGCCCCACACGCCGTACGGCTCCTGCGCCTCCAGCGCGTGCTGGCGGCACTGCTCCAGCACCGGGCACGCGGCGCAGATGCGCTTCGCGTGGTCCTCGCGCGCGGAGCGGGCGGAGCCCCGCTCGTTGTCCGGGTGGAAGAAGATCGCGCTGTTCGCGCCCCGGCAGTGTCCTTCCATCTGCCAGTCCCACACGTCGGCGACCGGCTTGGGCAGGCGGGTGGTGCAGGTCATCACGGTCTCCTCAGCGGTAACTGTTCGGCGACCCTGAACTACCCGGCGCCCGCCGGGGCGCAAACCTGTCCCATACCGCTTTTTGCCGGTTCTCACCGATCGGGCTACGGGTGACGTTCGGTTCCTCCCGCCTCAACCGTTCGACCAGGGAGTTTTCCGCCCGCCGCCGAACCGCCCCGATCCCGCGGTGACGAAGCGGACCCCGGCGGTCACACGTCGAGCAGGAGCAGCCCGCCGAAGTAGAGGCAGGCGAGGGCGACCGCGCCGAACACCAGCACCCACAGGGTTCCGGGGACGCCGGTGAGGCGGGCCAGCTGGTCGGCGTCCGAGCTGGGGGCCCGGCCGCGCACGCGCTTGCGCTGGAGCTCCCACACGGGGCGGACGCCGCCGAGCAGCAGGAACCAGCAGAACAGGTAGCCGAAGGCGTTCTGGACGTCCACGGTCGCGAACCAGGACACGGCGAACACGATCGCGCCCGTGACGACGACGGAGATCACGCCGAAGACGTTGCGGATCATCACCAGCATCGCGATCAGCAGTGCGGTGCTGCCCCACAGCATCGGCCGGATCTGGTCGACGGCCACCAGCGCGGCGCCGCCCAGGCCGAGCAGCGACGGGGCGACGTAGCCCGCGAACCCGGTCAGGACCATGCCGAACCCGGTCGGGCGACCCCTCGACACGGTGACGCCCGAGGTGTCGGAGTGCAGCGTGATCCCGGACAGCCTCCGACCGCTGAGCAGCGCGAACAGCGCGTGTCCGCCCTCGTGGGCGATGGTCACGACGTTGCGGCTGATCCGCCAGATCCCCCTGCTGAGCACGAGCACCAGCGCCACCAGCGCTGACCCCAGGACGACCGCGGCGTCCGGCTTGTCCCACAACTCGGTGATCGTCGGCACCGGACCAATACTGCCAGTCAGCACTCGCGGGCGGCCCGGCGGACGATGTCCAGGGCCTCCTCGACGTGCGTGCGGTGCGTGCGGTGGCTGAGCACGCACAGCCGCAGCGTGTGCTTCCCGTCCAGGCGGGTGCTGGACAGGAAGATCCGCCGGGTGCCGTTGATGCGCTCCAGCAGCCGCTCGGTGGTGGCGTCGCCGAACGGCGAGCGGAACACCGTCACGGTGAGGTCGGGCGCGAGCGGCACCTCCAGGTTCCGGTCGGCCGACAGCTCCCGGTGCACCAGCGCGGCCAGGTCGAGCTTCTCGTCCAGTTCGGCGCGGAACGCGGCCACGCCGTGCAGGTGCAGCGGCAGCCACAGCCGCAGCCCGCGGTACTCCCTGGTCAGCTCGGGCCCGAGGTCGGCGTAGTCGGGCAGGTCGTGCTCGCGGTCGAGGTCCTGGAGGTAGTGGCCGTCGGCGGCGTGCGCCCTCCGCAGCCGGTCCTCGTCGCGGACCAGCAGCAGCCCGGTGCCGTAGGGCAGGAACAGGCCCTTGTGCGGGTCGAGGGTGATCGAGTCGGCCCGGTGCACGCCGCGCAGGACGGCCCGGCCGCGGTCGGTGAGCTGGAACGAGCCGCCGTAGGCGCCGTCGACGTGGAACCACAGGTCCTCGCGCCGCGCGAGGACCCCCAGCCCGTCCAGCCCGTCCACGGTGCCGGTGCTGGTCGACCCCGCCGTGCCGACCAGGAAGAACGGCTTCAGCCCGCGCTCGCGGTCCTCCGTGATCAGGGCCCGCGCCGCGGCGAGGTCCATCCGCAGGCCCTCGTCGACCGGCACCACGCGCACCTGGGCCGAGGTGAACCCGGCGATCCTCGCGGCCTTCGCCACGCAGTAGTGGGTGTGCTCGGTGACGTAGATCGTGCCGAGCGGGTCGGGTCCGCCGAGCCGGTCCTCGCGGGCGGCGGTCAGCGCGGCCAGCGTCGCGATCGACGCGCCGGACGTGATCACGCCGCCCGCGCCGTCGGGCAGGTCGAAGCGGCGGCAGAACCAGCGGACGACCGCCTGCTCCATCGCGACCAGGGCAGGCGCGGTGTCGGCCACGCCGGTGAAGCGGTTCACCGCCTGGGCCAGCGTCTCGGCGAGCACGGAGCTGAGCAGCCCGCCCGCCGGGAAGTAGCCGAGGTAGCCGGGACCGGCGGTCTCCACCGCGTAGCCCGCCGCCCGGCCGAAGGTCGCGAGCAGCTCGTCGAAGGTGCCGGGCCGCTCCGCAGGCTCCGCGAGGAACTCGCGCAGGTCCGCGGGCCCCGGTTCGGAGGCGGGCGCCTTGGCCAGCCCCGCGACGAAGTCCTCCACGAACGCGCCCACCGCGTCGGTCCACGCACGCCGGGTCTCCCGGTCCGGTTCCAACATGGCGGCAGGCTAGGTCGGGGCGTCAGGGCCGATCTTGTACGTTCTTGCGCCGGTAGTGGCCGGGCGGGACCCCGACGATCCGCCGGAAGTGCCGGGCCAGGTGCGACTGGTCGGTGAACCCGACCTCCACGGCCGCCCGCGCGACGGGCGTGCCCTGGTCGAGCAGCGCGCACGCCCTGCGGACCCGCAGCTGGTTGAGGTACGCGTGCGGCGGCAGCCCGTGCCGGGCGCGGAACGCCCGCAGCAGCGCGAACTGCCCGGTGCCGACCTCGGCCGCCAGTTCCGCGAGGCTGGGCGGCTCCGCCAGCCGCTCGTGCAGGATCTCCCGCGCCGCCTCCACGTCCCGGCCCCCACCCGCGGGCACCGGCGACCGTTCGCCGCCGTACGCGCGCAGCAGGGTGGACAGGGCGTGCCCCAGCAGGGAGCCCGCGGCCAGCGGGTCGGCCGACTCGGCGGCCCGGTGGGCGGCGACGAGCGCGGCGGCGGCGTCCGCGTCGTAGACGACCTGCTCGGTGAACCACGGGTTCGGGGTCCCCGCGACCTCGGCCACCACGTCGACGTCCGGGTAGAAGACCCGGTACGCCCACCCGCCCTCGTCGGCGGGCCGCCCGGTGTGCACGACGCCGGGGTTGATCATCACGAGCCCGCCCGGCCGCACCCGGTGCACCTGCCCGCCGAGCCACAGCTCCTCCACGCCGGTGGTCGCGACGCCGAGGACGAACGTGTCGTGGCTGTGCCTGCCGAAGCCGTGGTTCACGTAGTGCGCGCGCAGCAGGTGCACGCCCGACACCGCGGGGTGCCGCCAGTAGCGCACGTCGTCGACAGCGGTCATCCGGCCACAGTAGGCGGCGGGAGCTGCCGTGCCGCGGTACCGGACGAGGGCATAGGGCTGCCCTATGGGCCTGGGCGGACGGGGTGATCGGTCAGGCTGCGCCGAACGCCTCGACGCGCCGCGCCAGCTCCCTGGCGCCGTCGTGGTCGGGGCGCGCGCTCGCCGCCCTGCGCAGCGGCGCCATCCGGTCGGCGGTGCGCGCCGAGCGGATCGGGACCGCCTGGCCCACGGCCTCGTTGCCCGCTTCGACGCCCGCGTCGACCTCGCCCGCGAGGAGGGTGCTGACCGCGAGCTCGATCATGCCGAACACCCGGCTGCGGGCCATGTCCTCGCCGTAGCCGTTCACGGCCTCCCGCAGCGCGGGCACGGCCTGCTCGACGTGCCGGACGTCGCCCGCCTCGGCGAGGCTCGCGTGCACGGTGCCGGTCATGCCGGTGAGGTCGGCGGCGCTGAAGAAGCGGGCCCAGTCGGGCGCGCGCTCCGGCTCGGCCGCCGCGAACGCGTCGTGCGCGCTCGCCAGGAACCGCTCGGCCTGCTCGGCGTCACCGCGCTTGGCGTGCGCCCAGGCGCGGTTGGCGTCCACGATGGCCAGTTCCAGCTCCGCGCCGGAGGCACCGGCCACCCGCGCGGACGCGTCGAACTCGCTCAGCGCGTCGGCGATCCGGTCGTGGTGCAGGTGGACCCGGCCGAGCCGGTAGTGCACGTTCGCCGCGAGCGACTGGTTGTCCGCGGCGTCGGCCAGGTCCAGCGCGGCGTGGAAGTGGGCCTTGGCGGCCTCGGCCCGACCGAGGTCGAACGAGATCCAGCCCGCGAGGTTGTGCAGGTCCGCCAGCGCGAGCTGGAGCCGCGCGGCCACGTCGGGGGACACGGTGTCGCCGAGCAGCCGGCGGCCGGTCGTCAGCTGGGCGAGCACGGCGGAGGCGCATGCGCCTCCGCCGTGCTCGTAGTCCAGCGCCCTCAGGGTGCGGGTGGCCGCTTCCAGTCGGGCCGCGTCCGAGGCACCCAGCCGGGTCAATGACCCACCCGGTGGCTCTTCACGTCCGTCGGGGTGGTCGGGATCGGCTTGGTGCCGTGCTCGGGGGTGTGCTGCACGGGCACGGGGTCCGCGTGCGGCTCGGTGACCGCGTGGCGGTCGCGCACCGCCGGGTCGTGCACGTCGTGGTCGGCAGGACGCTCGGGCACGATCCGGTCGTGCGCCGGCTCGCCCGCGGGCCGCTCGACGAACTCGGGCTCGGGCTCGTCGACGATGACCTTGCGGCGGGCCGGGAGCACGGCGATCAGCAGGCCGACCGCGGCGAAGCCGAGGTGCAGCCAGTTGTCGTTGGAGTTGAGCGCCAGCGGGTTGCCCAGCCCGGACACGGGGTTGGACGAGATGACGCCCGCGAGCATCAGGCCCCAGACGAACACCGCGCCGTAGGCGATGAACAGCACCCAGCCGTACGTGCGGGCCAGGGCGGAGCTGCCCGCCAGCAGCAGGCCGAGCACGCCGAACGCCAGGTGGACGACGTTGTGGAGTGGGTTGACGGCGAACCCGAGCAGCATCGCGTGGTCCTCACCCGCGAAGTCGCCGAAACCCGTGCGAAGGAAGCCCACCACGCCCGCCGCGATGAACAGCAGGGACATGAGCGCCACCAACACCTGTGCCGGTTGCAGGCCGGCGACCTTGACCTTGACACGCCCAGCAGTCGAGTTCCTCATGACGGGCGGTTACCCGGATCACACACCGAACAAACACGCTGGGTGAAACCGGGTGAATCGATGTTTGGGGAGATCGGTGGGACTCGAACCCACTCGCACCGGGCTCACAACCCGGCCCCTCGTCCACTTCGGGATCGATCTCAGCACCTCCGGCGCGAGTCGAACGCGCACCGCCCACCCCTCCTCAGGGGCCGCGGAGGCCTGGTCCGGACGGGGAGCGGGCGAGCACGGACCCGCTCCCCGCCGGTACCGGACAGGAGTTCAACCAGCAGACCTCGCCGTGCCGAGGTGTACCCGACCCACCCCATGAAGGCCGGGCAGCAGCGCGTACGGGAGTCGAACCCGTGTTTCCGGAGTGAGAGTCCGACGTCCTGACCACTGGACGAACACGCCTGGTCGCCGAACCCGCGAAGAAGGAGCGGCTGATGACGCCCGCACCCCTTCCCCGAACTCGTCGGCAGCATCCCAACCTGGATTCGAACCAGGGACCTCGGCATTCGTAGTGCCGCGCTCTGTCCAGCTGAGCCATTGGGATATCCGAATTGTCACGAATGCAGAAGAGCCGCCGACCGGTTTCCCGATCGACGGCTCCCCGTCGCGACCTAACCGCAGGTCACCACCGGAAGCGCCGATCGCGAACGAGATGCCGGAATCGCGTCGCCGCGCCGGTCCACTCCTCTTCCCGCTGCTTCATGATCCCCACCTCCGTTCGTCGTGTGGCACAACTATGAACGACGTCCGCGCTATCGGCAAAGCATTTATTCAGCCTGTTCCGGAACGGGCCAGCCGGGTGGCAGCCAGTTGATCGCGCACCACAGGTCGGTGCGGTGCTGGGCGAGCGAGAGGTCCAGCCCGAGCGCGCGTTCGACGTGTCCCATGCGGTGCCGGACGCTGTTGCGGTGCACGCCGAGCGCGGCGGCGCTGCGGTCCCAGTTGCCGTGCTGGGCGAGCCACGCCCGCGCCGTCTCGACGAGTTCGGCGGCGGACGGCGAGCGGTGGTCGGCCAGCGGCGCGAGGAGCCTGCACGCGAACCGCTGGGCGCTGGCCGGGTCGACCAGGGTGGCGATGCCGGTGCCCTCCCGCGCCCACTCGGACCGGCCGGTGGCGCGGGCCTGGCGCAGCAGCGCGGCCGCCTCCCGCTCCGCGGCGGGGAGTTCGGCCGCGGTCGCGGGCGCGCTCACGCCGACGACCAGGTCGGGGCCGGTCACCGAACCCGAGGCCACGACGGCGCGGAACCCCTCGGGGAGCACGTCGACGAGCGGGGTGCCGAGGGTTTCGGCCAGCCGCTCGTACCGCTCCTCCCCCGCTCCGGCGACGACCTGGAACGACGAGTCGCCCACCAGCCGCTCCAGCAGCTCGGCCGGGTCGCCGCCGAACACCAGCCTGGCCGCCAGCCGGGCGGCCGGGTCGGGGTCGTGGCCCAGCAGCGCGAGCAGGGCCAGCGCCACCGCGACCACGGCCCGGTCGGCCACCGACAGCGCCCGCGCCCGACCGATCACCAGCACCGACGGGCGCCGCCCGATCTGCTCGACCGGGGTCAGCACGACGTGGTCGGCGTCGACCCTGGTGCCCGCGCTGCGCGGTCCCCGCCCGGCGCCGACCCGGTCGGCCAGGCCCAGCACGTCGTCCGTGGGCGCGGGCGCCCCCGAGGTCCTGGCCAGCACCTCGCCGTCGGCGTCGAGCAGCAGCGCCCAGCACCCCAGCGCCTCGGCGAGCGCGGCGAGGGTGCCGTCGACCGGCCCCGGCCGGACCGCGGCCCTGGTCATCGCGCGCTGGCTGTCGGCGAGCAGCCGCAGCTCCGCGTTCTGCGCCTCGGCCAGCGCGGCGCCCACGGCCTGGCTGACCGCGAGGAACGGCGTCCCCGGCGGCACGGCGACCAGCGGCAGCCCGTGCGCGCGGCACGCGGCGACCAGGTCGGCGGGCACGGCGTTGTGGACCGGCGTGACCCCGAAGCCGAGCGCGGAGACACCGCGGCCGACCAGCCCCGACACGTAGGCGTCGAGGTCGTCCGGGAGGGTCACCCCCGCGGTGAGCAGCAGTTCCTGCCCCAGCAGGTACGGCACCGGGTCGACGAGTTCGCTGACGTGCGCCCAGCACACCGGGCGGTCCAGGTCGTCCTCGCCGACGAGCACGGTGAGCCCGAGGTCGGCGCGGTCGACCAGTGCGGCGAGCGGGACGGTGCGCATGACCATGGCTTCCTCCGAAGTGCACAACGGACTGCTCCGCGTTGTGCGAATGGTCCACTTACCGCCCAAGCGTGCGCTTCCTATGGTCTGGAGCACAACGGTTCAAGGGGAGGACTGCGACGTGGTTCCGGTGCACGGCACGGCGCGGCCCCCCCTGGGTCCGGTGGACTCCTCGGTCGTGCCCCGGTTCGCCGGGCCCGCCACGTTCGCCCGCCTGCCCCGCCTGGACCAGGTCCCGCGCGCGGACGTCGCGGTCGTCGGCGTCCCGTTCGACACCGGCGTCTCCTACCGCCCCGGCGCCCGCTTCGCCCCCACGGCCGTGCGCGAGGCGAGCCGCCTGCTGCGGCCCTACCACCCCGGTCTGGACGTGTCGCCGTTCGAGGCGTGCCAGGTGGTCGACGCGGGAGACATCGCCTGCACCCCCTACGACATCGGCGCGGCCGTCGCCGAGATCGAACTCCAGGCGTCCGGTCTGATGGACGCGGGCGCGACGCTGGTGACGATCGGCGGCGACCACACCGTCGCGCTGCCGCTGCTGCGGGCCGTGGCGCTCCGGCACGGCCCGGTGGCGCTGCTGCACTTCGACGCGCACCTGGACACGTGGGACACCTACTTCGGCGAGCCGTACACGCACGGCACGCCGTTCCGCCGCGCGGTGGAGGAGGGCCTGCTGGACACCGAGGCCCTCTCCCACGTCGGCACGCGGGGACCGCTGTACGGCAAGCGCGATCTGGACGAGGATCGACGGCTCGGGTTCGGTGTCGTCACGTCCGCCGACGTGATGCGACGAGGGGTGGACGAGGTGGCGCACGCCCTGCGCGAGCGGATCGGCGACCGGCCGCTGTACGTGTCGGTCGACATCGACGTGCTCGACCCCGCCCACGCCCCCGGCACCGGGACACCGGAGGCGGGCGGCCTGACGAGCAGGGAACTGCTGGAGATCCTGCGCGGCCTCGCGGGGGCGAACGTGGTCGGCGCGGACGTCGTCGAGGTCGCGCCCGCCTACGACCACGCCGACATCACGTCGGTCGCCGCCGCGCACGTCGCCTACGACCTGGTGTCCCTGGTGGCGCTGAACGAGATGGGGAGGTGCCGGTGAGCGAACGCACCGGAGGGGACGTGCTGGCCGAGGCGCTGGTGGCGCTGGGAGCCCGCACCGTGTTCGGCCCGCTGGCGCTCGGGCCGTTCGAGGCGGTCGGGCGGTCGAAGCTGCGCTACGTGGACGGCCCCGACCCGGCGTTCACCGCCGACGGCCACGCCCGCCTCACGGGTGACGTGACCCCGCTGCTGCTGCCGGGGACCGTGGACGCGCTCATCGGGTCCGCGGCCGTGCTCGCGGTCGGCGTGCGGGAAGCGCCGGTGCCGGTGAAGCACAGCGAGACCGTGGCGAACGCCGCCGAGATCGCGGAGGCGGTGGCGCGCGCGTGGGACGTGGCCGCGACCGCGCCGTTCGGCCCGGTGTGGGTGCGCGTGCCCGAGGAGGTGCTGCGCGGACGGGCCTCGACCCCGTCGGTCGCGGCGATCGTGTCGTGCCCGGACGCGGTCGTGCCCGAGCCCCGTCGGGTCGAGGAGGTGGCGCGGCGGCTGGACGGGGCGGAGCGGCCGGTCGTGGTCGCGGGCGGCGGCGTGCTGCGCGGGGACGCGCGGACGGAGCTGCTGGCGCTGGCGGAGACGCTGGGCGCGCCCGTGGTGACGACGTTCGGCGGCAAGGGCGCGTTCCCCTGGGAGCACCCGCTGTCCGCGCAGTCGTGGCTCTCCGACGAGCACACCACCCGGTTCCTGGAGGAGGCCGACCTGCTGCTCGTGGTCGGGTCCGGGCTGGACACCCCCCGCGACAACGTCGTCCGGGTCGACGTCGACCCGGAACGGGTGGGCGAGAACGGCGTGCACGGCGACGCGCGGTTCGTCCTGGCGGGACTGGCGGAGACCGTGCGGCCCAGGACCGGCGACGCCGGGGAGGCCGCGGTCCGGGCCCTGCTCCACCTGGTGCGGCGGCCGGAACCCGAGCTGGAGGCGATCCGGGCCGCGGTGCCCGACGACTCGCCGACCTTCTGGGACCGGACGGTGTTCGGGGACAGACCCTGGTCCGCCTGGGACCCGCGGGACTCCGCGATGTGCGGGACGCCCGACGGCGTGGGCTACGCCCTGCCCGCCGCGCTGGGGGCCGCGGTGGCGCTGGGGGACCACGTGCCGGTGCTGGCGGTGTCCGGGGGCGACACCGCCGCCCTGGGGTTGAGGGAACTCGCCACGGCCCGGCGGCACGACCTGCGGGTGACGTGGCTCGTGGTGGACGGGGAAGCGGACCTGCTCGGCATCTCGCACGCGCTGGGCGTGCCCGCGACCGGCAGCACCCCCTCGACGGTGCGCGAGGACCTGGCCGAGGCGCTGGCCTGGCAGGGGCCCCACGTCGTGGTGCTGGGGCTCCCCTGGGGCGTGGACCGGTAGGCCGTGACGCGTCCGACGTCGTGGTGGCCGCGGGGGCGGCCGTCTTACGCTGCACCGGAGTGGTCCACGCCGAGGAGGCACCCCGTGACGCCGAGTGCCGAACTGCTGTCCCGTCCGCTGCTGGACCACACCTCCGTGGACCTGGAGGGTGCCGAGCGCGTCACCTACGTGCTGGAGCAGAGCTTCCACTACGGCTACGACCGGCCGATCGACCGGCTCGACCACCGGCTCGTGGTCGTTCCGCCCGCCCGGCACGGGAACCAGCACCGCCGCGCGCACCGGCTGGACGTGACGGGCGCGGCCGTCCGGCGCCGGTCCCGGCGGGACGGACACGGCAACACCGTGGTGCGCGTCCGGGCCGACCGCGTCGAGGAGGGTGTGCGCTTCGGCGTCGTCGCGCTGCTGGAGCGGGTCCGGTCGGACGGTCCGGTCCACCTGCCCGCGTCCGTGCTGCACGACCCCCGCCTGCTGCGCCCGACCCGGCTGACCGCACCCGACGACCGCCTGCGCGACCTCGCCGCGGGCGTGGGCGGGGGCACGCCGCTGGAGCGGGCCGAACGCGTCTGCGCGCTGGTGCACGAGGCCCTGCGCTACGAGCCCGGCACGACGACGGTCGAGACGACGGCAGCCGAGGCGCTCGGCGGCGGTCGCGGCGTCTGCCAGGACTCGGCGCACGTCATGATCACCCTGTGCCGCCTGCTCGGCGTGCCCGCGCGGTACGTGTCCGGCCACCTGCTCGGCGAGGGCGGGACCCACGGCTGGACGGAGGTCGTCGTGCGGCACGGCGACGCCGCCGTGGCCGTCCCCTTCGACCCGTGCAACGGCGGGCGCGCGGGCGCGGACTACCTGACCGTGGCGACCGGCCGCGACTACGCGGACGTGCCGCCGACGTCGGGCAGCTACACGGGCACGCCCGGCAGCACGCTGACGACGAGCAGGCGGGTCGGGGTGCTCAGCGCGGCCTGACGGCGTCGGGGGATCCTTGACCTCCACTTGACTGGAGCTCCTACGTTCGGGCGACCACCGGACAGAGGAGACCTCCGTGCACGCCATCCGCCAGCACGCCTTCGGCCCCGCCGAGAACCTGCGCCTCGTCGAGGTGCCCGACCCCGTGCCCGGTCCGGGCCAGGTGCGGATCACCGTGTCCGCCGCCGGGGTGCACGTGGTCGACACGACGATCCGGGCCGGGGTGGGTCGGGGTCCGTTCCCGCCGCCCGCCCTGCCGATGACGCCGGGGCGGGAGGTGGCGGGTGTCGTGACCGCGTTGGGCGACGGCGTCGACCCGGCGTGGCTGGGCGGCAGGGTCGTGGCGCACCTCGGCCTCGCGAGCGGCGGGTACGCGGAGCTGGCGGTGGCGAACGTCGAGGCGCTGCACGCCCTGCCGGACCACGTGTCCGACGACGTGGCGGTGGCGATGATCGGCACCGGCCGGACCGCGATGGGCGTGTTCGACGGCGCGGGGATCCGGCCGGACGACGTGGTGCTGGTGCTCGCCGCGGCGGGCGGGATCGGGGCCCTGGCGGTGCAGGAGGCGCACGCCGTCGGGGCGCGGGTGGTGGGCGCGGCGGGGGGACCGGAGAAGGTCGAGCTCGTCCGGAGCCTGGGCGCCGACGTGGCCGTCGACTACACCGAACCCGGTTGGGACCGCGACCTCGAAGGGGTCACGGTCGTGCTCGACGCCGTCGGCGGGGCGATCGGCCGGGCCGCGTTCGACCTGCTCGTGCCCGGCGGCCGGGTGGTGCTGTTCGGCTGGGCGCTGGGGTCGGAACCGACGAGGTTCACCAGCGACGAGCTGTTCACGCGCAGCCTGACGGCGGTCGCGGCGCTCGGGCCGAACGTCCTGGGGCGCCTGCGGGAACTGGAGGAACGGTCGCTGGCCGCCGCCGCGAGCGGCAGGCTCACGCCGGTGGTCAGCTCGACCTTCCCGCTGGCCGACGCCGCCCGCGCCCACCGGGCGCTGGAGAACCGGGAGACCGTCGGCAAGGTCGTGCTGAAGCCCTGAAGCCCTGACGCCCTGACGCCGTGGAGCCCGGTGCCCCGTGCCGCCTCCCCTGCAGAGGCGGCACGGGGCGCCGGGCGGTCCGCGCCCGAGAGCGCGGTTGCCGTGCGCGCCGCCTCCCCTGCGGAGGCGGCGCGCACGTGGCCTAGACCTTGACGCTGACGAACTTCTTGCCGTCGAAGTTCTCGACCTCGACAGCGGCCACGTCGTCCGGGGCGATGAGGGCGGAACCGTCGAGGTTCGTGCCCTCGGCCTCCCCGGCCTTCGAGACCAGCCAACTACCAATCTCCTCGCGGTGGCCGTCCTTCGCCACGACGAACAACCGGCACTTCTCGTTCTGCGGGATCCCGCCGATGCCCGCGTTGACCCGGACCCAGCCCGCAGCGGGCTTGACCTGGACGGTCATCCGGGCGCCGGTGGACGGGTCGGCGAACGTGGCGACCTTCGTACCCGCGGGGGGCGTGGCGGCCGACGACGTCGGACCGGGCAGCGCCTCCGTGACGGGAGCGGTGCTGCGGCCGACCACGACACCGCTGCCGAGGACGACCGCGGCGACGACGGCCGCCGCCGCGCCGAGTGCGAACTGCCTGCGCCGGACCGCGCCACCGCGTTCCGTCCGCATCTGCCGCAGCGTGCGCTGGAGCAGCAGGTCACCGCCCTCGGGCGGTCCGTCGAGCAGCGCCTCCGGCGGGACGTCGCCGAGCGTGGCCTCGATGGCCCTCAGCTCGTCGAGCTCGCCCCGGCACGCCGGGCAGCGGGAGAGGTGGTCCTCCACGGCCCGCGCCTCCTGCTCGTCAAGGGCTCCCAGCACGTAGGCGCCCAGCAGTTGTGGTTCGTGCTGCGTGGTCATCCGGCCACCCCCTTCAAGGCCACCTGTTGTCCGGCGAACGTCTCGCGCAGGGCGCGCAAGGCGTAGTGCGATCTGGATTTGACCGTTCCCGGTGGCACGCCCAGCGCCTGGGCGGCCTCCGAGACGCTGCGCCCGTTGAAGTAGATCTCCCGCAGGACGTCGCGGTGGTCGGAGGAGAGCTGGTCGAGCGCTTCGAGCACCACGACGGAGTTCACCACCGACTCGGCGTGGTCGCGCTCGACCGGCGGTGTCGCGGGCGATTCCGCGACCTCCTGCGGTCGGGCGGCCTTCGCCCTGATGCGGTCGGTCACGATGTTGCGGGCGACGGTGAGCAGCCAGCCGCGCACCGATCCCTTCCCGTTGACGAGCGCGTCGGGGTGGCGCCAGGCCCTGAGGAGGGTCTCCTGGACCACGTCCTCGGCAGCCGCCCGGTCGCCGGTCAACCGCGTCGCGTAGGCCAGCAGAGCCCGACCGTGCTCCTCGTAGAGCGATCGGATCAGCGCCTCGTCGGCCGCGGCCTCCCGTTTGCGGGACCACAGTGCCGCCATCCACCCACTCCTCTCATCAACCCTGTCCCCGCACACACGGCTGCGGGGCCGCCGTGGTTCACGGGATCGGCGAGAACTTCCCGGATCATTCTGGGCCGCACGCGCGCCCCTCGTTCACACACCCCGCCAGGCGGGTCATCGCGTCGTCGGGGAACACGTTCACGAACATCGCGTGGTCGGTGATCGGGTCGCGGTGCTCGTCGGGGAAGCTGTCCACGGCGAACGGCCTGCCGGACGGCACGTCGTAGGAGACCACCAGCCGCAGGCGCGGCACCGGGAACGTCGTCGGCGGGCACGCGCCGTTCGCCGAGGCGGGCACGAGGTGGTCGCGGTGGGAGGTGCTGTCGACGTTGCGGCCGTCCCAGCAGCCGGGGAAGTCGAACGTGCGCAGCACCCTGCTGCCCGCCGGGCAGCGCGGGTACTTCGCCGTGAACCGGTCGACGAACCCGGAGCAGCCCCACTTGGCGTTGGCGTTGAGGCCGCCGCTGGTGGCGGCGGACGGGTTGCCGGTGATCGTGCGCAGGAACCGGGGCAGGGGCACGACCTTGCTCACCGGGTTGCCGCTGAACGTGATGGTCACCGACTCCGGCGGCAGCACCTCGCCGGTGTTGCCGTGCACCCCGCCGCCCTCGGCGTGGTCGTCGTGGCCGACGACGTCGGTCAGCCGCAGCACCGGCCAGAAGTAGGAGGACAGGTCACCGCCCGCGCACGTGGTCGTCGCGGCGGCGAGGCTCTCGGGCGTGGAGAACGCGTCCGTGGACAGGTTGCCGACGTACTCGTGGGTGTGGTGCGCGCCGTTCGGCAGACCGGGCGAGATGACGGCGTTGTCGGCGTTGAGGTGGCGCTCGGCGTTGCGCCCGCACGACGACGTCACCACGCCCGTGGACGCGTCGGGGCCGGGAGCGGCCCCACCCGAGGAGGCCTGGACCTGTTCGATCCGGACGAAGTGGTCGTCGGCGGGGGTCGTACCCCGCGTCGTGCACGCCGCCAGCAGGACCACGGCCAGGAGCGGCATCGTTCGGAACACCACGACAGCTAACCAACACGCCGCACCACCGCCCCGGCTACCCCCGACGGCGATCCGCGACCTACGCGCGGGCGGTCACCAGGACCCGGCCGTCGACCGACTCGACGTTCACGGCCTCCAGGTCGTCGGCGGCGACCAGCGCCGACCCGTCGAGGGTGACGCCCCGGCCGGGCTCGCCGGTCCCGGCGATCCAGCTGCCCACGACGAACCGCCCGCCGTGCACGTCGGTGACCACGAGCCTGCACCACTCACCCGCGCGCACGCCCTTGACGGTGACCCGCAGCCGCGACCAGCCGTCGGCGGGCGTGACGACGGCGCTCAGGCTCGCGCCGTTCGCGATCCCGCCGACCACCAGCGCGGTCGGCTCGCCGGCCAGGTGCCTGCCGATCACCACACCGCCCGCGAGCGCCGCGGCCAGCAGGCTCGTCGACACCACGACGGCGAAGGTCTGCCGCCGTCTGCCCTCGCGCGCCTTCTCGTGCCGGACGCGGCCGAGGGTGCGCTGGAGCAGCAGGTCGCCGCCGTCGGGGCGGCCGTCGAGCGCGGCCTCGGGCGGCAGGTCGAACGGTGGGTCTCGATGCATCGTCGTCTCGTTCAGCTCGGGCTCCTGGGGTGACCACGGCGGCACGCGGACGTCAACGGCCATGGTCGGGGACGATCGCGACGGCCGCCGGTTCGGGTAGATCGCGGTTCGTGCGCACGAGCGGCCCTCCTGGACGTTCGGGAAGGCCCGCGGTTCCACGTGACCTGCACCTGGGAAACGGGGCTCCCCCGGATTCGGTTCAACGGCACCCCAATCGCGAGCTTTCGTCACAATTGCGGTTGGATGGGCGACCGTGACGATCACCATCCGCGATGTGGCACGCCGGGCTCACGTGTCCGTGGCGACGGTGTCGCGCGCGCTGTCCTCCCCCGACCTGGTCCGCCCCGACACGAGGTCGCGGGTGCTGGCCGCCGCCGCGGAACTCGGCTACCAGCCCAACCGCGCGGCCCGAGGACTGATCACCGGCAAGACCGGCAACATCGGCATCGTCGTGCCCGACCTCGACAACCCCTTCCACACCGGCATCCTGAAGGCGGCGCAGGCCCGCGCCGCCCAGACCGACCACGCGGTGTTCGTCGCGGACAGCGACGAGGACCCCGCCGCCGAGATCAAGCTGGTGCGGGCCATGGCCAAGCAGGTCGACGGCCTGCTCCTGTGCTCACCGGGCCTGACCGACGCCCAGATCACCTCGGTCGCGGCCACGACACCGCTGGTGCTGCTGAACCACCGGCTGCCCGGCGTCCCCAGCACCGTGATGGACGGCGCGGACGGCGTGCTCCAGGTGGTCGCGCACCTCGTCGCGCTCGGCCACTCGCGCGTGGCCTACCTCAACGGCCCGCGCACGGCGTGGTCCAACGCCGAACGCCGCCGCGGTCTCGCGGACGCCGTGGCGGAGCACCGCGTCGACCTCGTCGAGCTGGGCCCGTTCGCCCCGCGCTACGAGGGCGGTCTCCAGGCGGCCGACCTGGCGCTGGCCGCCGAGGTCACCGCGATCATGGCGCACAACGACATCATGGCCCTCGGCGTGCTGGCCAGGCTCCGCGACCGGGGGGTCTCCGTGCCGGGTGACGTCAGCGTGACGGGCTTCGACAACCTGACCTACGCGGCCCTCACGTCGCCCGCGCTCACCACGGTCCGGATGCCGCTCGCCCCCGCGGGCAGGACGGCGGTGAACATGCTGCTCGACTGGCTCGACACCGCGGGCGACCCCGCGCCGCGGGTCACGCTGCCGACGCAGATCATCGTCCGAGGCACGACCGCGCCACCGCCGGGGAGGACGTGAGCCCGCACTAGGCGTCCGCCCACATCCTCGTCAGCGCGGCGTGGGCCTGCGCAGCCGCCTCGCGCAGCTCGCGCCACTGGGCCGCCTCGCCGAGCGCGGACTCCGTCCACAGTGGACCTGGACTGGGCGGCAGGGCGTCGACGTGCTCGCCCACCCGTTCGATGAGCCGGAGCTCCTCCTGGCCCAGCAGGCCTTCCCGGTTCTTGGCCTGGGCGGTGACGACGGCGTCGTCCAGCTCCAGCACGAGCTCGTCCACCCCCACCCCGACGGAGCGGAGGTAGCGGATCTGGCGGATGGAGTCGGCGCCGACGCCGTCGAGGACGGCGAGGATCCAGCGGCGGAACTCGGTCAGGTCTTCGGGCATGGTCACGCGACCGTACCCGTGTGGTCCTCGAAGGACGGCAGGAACGACAACTTCGGCCCCAGGCTCTCGGCGCGCGTCCCCCCGGACGCGCGGACACCCGAGCATCCCCCGTTGATCAACTTCGCACAACGGTGACGCTGGGCACACCGGCGTGCGCCCAGCGTCCGCGCGACTACGAGTACAGCTCCTGGTACAGGCCTTCGTGGACGGTGTGGACGACCTTGCGCTTCACCTTGAGGGTCGGCGTCAGCTCACCGTCCTCCTGCGACAGGTCTCGGTCGAGGATGGCGAACCTCCTGATCTGCGAGTCCTTCACGAAGTGGGAGTTGGCCTCGTCGACGATCCCCTGGACGAGGGTGACGACGTCGGGGTGGCGGACCAGGTCGGCGTAGCCGCCGACGATCCCCTGCTTCTCCGCCCACGGCAGCAGTTCCTCGGGGTCGAGCGTGATGAGCGCGACGAGGTAGGGGCGGCGGTCGCCGAAGACCACGGCGTGGGAGATCCAGCGGGACTGGCGGAGCTGGTTCTCGACGTTGGCGGGAGCGATGTTCTTGCCGCCCGCGGTGATGATGATGTCCTTCTTGCGGCCGGTGATCCGGACGAAGCCGTCCTCGTCGATCTCGCCGAGGTCGCCGGTGTGCAGCCAGCCGTCCCGGAGGACCTCCGCGGTGGCCTCGGGGTTGCGCCAGTACCCGGCGAACAGGTGCGGGCCGCTCATCAGGATCTCGCCGTCCTCGGCGATCCGGACGTCGAGACCGCCGACGCCGAACGCCCCGACCGAGCCGATGCGGTAGCGGGACAGCGTGTTGGTGGTGCCGACGCCGGTGGACTCGCTCATGCCGTAGCCCTCCAGCACCGGGACGCCCGCGGCGAGGAAGAAGTCCAGCACCTCCGGCGAGATCGGGGCCGCGCCGGACAGCGCCTGCCGCAGCCTGCCGCCGAACACGCCGCGCACGCGGGCGAAGACGGCGTCGACCTGGGCGAAGGCCGCCGCCAGCTCCGGCGGGACCGGGTGGCCCGCCTCGACCAGCGCCCGGTGCTTCAACCCCACGCCCACGGCCTGCTGGAGCTGCTCGGCGGGGATGCCCGCGGTGGCGATGGTGTAGATCTTCTCGAAGATCCTGGGCACGGACGGCAGGAACGTCGGCCTCACCTCGGCCAGCTCCGGCACGATCCGCTTCGCGTCACCGCCGTAGAACGCCAGCGTGGCGCCCATGTAGAGCGCGGAGAACTGGACGATCTGCGCGAACACGTGGGCCAGCGGCAGGAAGAGGTAGACCGTGTCGTCCGCGACGACGTAGGACAGCTCCTCCGTGAGGTGGCACATCGCGAGCCAGTTGCGGTGGGTCAGCACGCAGCCCTTGGGCGGGCCGGTCGTGCCCGAGGTGTAGATGATCACGCTGGGGTCGTCGGGGGACTGGCCCGCGCGCCGGGTCTCCAGCTCCTCCGCGGCGGGAGTGGCCCTGCCCTCCGCCGCGAGGTCGGCGGTGGTGCGGCCCTCCCCCTCGATCAGCACGATCCCGCGCAGGTCCTCGACGGAGTCCACGTCGACCTTCGCGGCCTGCGCGGGGTTCTCGGCCACGAGCAGCACCGCGCCGGAGTCGCCGAGGATGTAGGCGACCTCCTCGGGCGAGCTGCTCGCGTAGATCGGCACCACCACACCGCCCGCGGCGAGGATCGCGAGCCCCGCGGTCGACCACTCGTAGCGGGTCTCGGAGAGCACGGCCACCCGGTCGCCCGCCCCGACGCCCGCGAGCACCAGGCCGGAGGCCAGGTCCCCCACCGACGTCGCGATCTCGACGAACGTCTTCTCGTGCCAGGAGTCGTCGGCGCGGTAGCGCCAGGCCACCCGGTCCCGGTGGACCTCGGCTGCCACGAACGGGAGTTCCGAGACGACGCGCGCGGAACCGACCGTGGGGACGGACATGGGCTCTCCTCTTCAGATGGCGGCGGGGCTGACGGTCACGCGAACGCCGTTGAGGACGGCGGTTCCGGACAGCGGGTCGATCCTGAGGTCGTCGGTGAGCAGGTTGACGTTCACGCCCGCGTGCGCGGCGGCGGTGGTGAGCCGGGTGCCGGGCTGGTCGTGGCCCCAGCCGTGGGGCAGGCTCACGACGCCCTCGGCGATGTCGTCGGTGACCTCCACGGCCACCTCGACCTTGCCGACCCGCGAGGACACCCGCGCCACGCCGCCGCCGACCAGTCCGAGCCTGCTCGCGTCGGCGGTGTTGACCAGCAGCGTGCAGAGGTCCTTGCCCTTCACCAGCGCAGGCACGTTGTGCATCCAGGAGTTGTTGGTGCGCAGGTGCCTGCGGCCGACCAGCAGCAGGTCGTCGTGCCGCTCCTCCAGCGCCGCGAGGACGCGCGGGACGTCGGCGGCGATCTGCTCGGGGCACAGCTCGACCCGGCCGGACGGGGTGCGCAGCACCTCGGGGAGGCGCGGCTCCAGCGGACCGAGGTCGACGCCGTGCGGGTTCGCCAGGAGCCTCGCCATCGACAGGCCGTCGGGCACGGCGCCGAACCAGTCGCCGTAGGCGCCGGTGCGCAGCTTGAGGTCCAGCAGCCGTTCCTCGCGGGTGTCGCCGACCAGCGCGGCCCGCAGCTCGGCGACGTCGCGGCCGTGCAGCGGACCGCCCTGCTGCCCGACCAGCGCGGCGAGCTGGGCGGTGAGCTGCTCCTCGGCCAGCTCGTCGAGGTCGGTGTCGGGGTCGAGACCGCCGAGGATCGCGGTGAGGCGCAGCAGGATGTCGGCCTCGGGCACGGAGCCCTCGTCGAGCGGGATCACCGGCGGGGAGAACTTGGCGACGTTGCGGACGGCGAACCCGAGGAACGCGATGTCGTAGTGCGGTCGCCTGCTCGGCGGCGGGGGCGGCAGGACCACGTCGGCGTGCCGGGTGGTCTCGTTGAGGTACGGGTCGACCGACACCACGAAGTCCAGGGTGGACAGAGCGGCGCCGAGGCGGCCGGAGTTCGGCAGCGACAGCGCGGGGTTGCCCGCGATCGTCACGAGCGCCCGCACCCGCCCCTCGCCGGGCACCTCGATCTCGTCGGCCAGCGTCACGGCGGGGAACTCGGCGGCCACCTCGGGCAGGCCGCGGACCCGGCTGTGCCAGCGGCCGGTGGTGAAGCCCCGCCCCGATCCCCGGCCCCTGCCCAGGTGCGCGGGCATCGGGAACATCGACCCGCCCGGCCGGTCCAGGTTGCCGGTCAGCACGTTCAGCACGTCCACCAGCCAGCTCGCCACGGTGCCGAAGTCGACGGTCGTGGTGCCGATCCTCCCGTACACCGCGGCCCTCGGGGCGGCGGCGAGGCGGTGGGCGAGGTCGCGGGTGGTCGCGGCGTCGATCCCGCACCTGGCCGCCACGGCCTCGGGGGTGAACGGCTCGACCAGGGTCCGCACGCGCTCCACGCCGTTCACGTGCCGCTCCAGCCCGCCGAGGTCGACGAGCCCGGCGGCGAACAGCTCGTTCGCCAGCGCCAGCAGCAGGAACACGTCCGTGCCCGGCGTGATCGGCACGTGCTGGTCGGCCGCCGCGGCGGTCCGGCTGCGGCGCGGGTCGACGACGACGAACGACCCGCCGCGCGCCCGCAGCGCCTTGAGCCGCTTCGGCATGTCCGGCGCGGTCCACAGGCTGCCGTTGGAGGTGTAGGGGTCCGCGCCCAGCATCAGCAGGAAGTCCGTGCGGTCGATGTCCGGCACGGGGATCGTGTAGATGCCGCCGTACATCAGGCCCGACGACACGTGCTTCGGCATCTGGTCCACGGTGGACGCGGTGAAGACGTTGCGGGAGCCGAGCGCCCGGCGCAGCGCGCCCGCGTACAGGCCGCCGGCGAGCGAGTGCACCATCGGGTTCCCGAGGTACATCGCCACGGCGTCGCGGCCGTGCTCGGCGATGATCCCGGTCAACCGGCGCCGCACGACCTCGAACGCCTCGGCCCAGCTGACGGGCACGTGCACGCCGTCGCGCTTGAGCATCGGGGTCGTGAGCCGGTCGGGGTCGGCGTCGAGGGCGCCGAGCGACGCGCCCTTGGGGCAGAGGAACCCGCCGCTGAACTCGTCCTCGCGGTCACCGCGCACACCGGTGATCCGGTCGTCGGTGATCGTCAGTTCGAGGCCGCACGTCGCCTCGCAGAGCGGACAGGTGGTCAGTGCGGTCCTGATGGTCATGCGGGCCTTCCACTACGGGCGCGGTTCGACCGCGCGCCTCCTGACAACGGGTACTCGTCACCGACGGGTGGCCGCAAGCGGCCTGCCGAGGTCAACCCCATCAGCTCACTGAGCGCGCGGGCCACCATCTCAGGTCGCCCGAGGCAATCGCCCGACCAGAAGCCGATGACGGCGCGGGAACCCTCGATCGGCCCAACGGCCTCGGTCACCGGCGACTCCCCGTGCACGACGATCCGGCCGAACGGCGCAAGGGCCGCCAACGACCGCCGGAACACCGCGCCGCCGACCGGGCACAGCACGACGTCGACCGGGTGGCCGCCGTTCACGGCGAGCAAGCGCTCGCGCAGCCCGTCCGGCTCGGCGTCCACGGCCACGTCCGCGCCGAGCGCGAGGGCGTGCTCCCGCCGCGCCGCCGTGTCGGCGACCGCGACGACCCGGCCCGCGCGGAAGTGCCGGGCCAGCTGCACGGCCAGCGCGCCGACCTCGCCCGCGGCCCCGTGCACCACGACCGCCTCGTCCGGCCGGAGGTGCGCGCACGTGCGGAGCAGGTGCCACGCCGTCACGCCCGGCCCGGCCAGCACCAGCGCCTGGACGTCGCTGATCCCGTCCGGCACCGGGAACAGCAGCCGCTCCGGCGCGCTGACGACGTCCTCGGGCTCGGCGGCGACCCCGAGCGCCACGACCCGGCGCCCGTCGGAGGCGGTCCCGACGACGCCGTGGGGTCCCACCGAGCCGACCAGGACCACCTCGTGGCCGGGCGTCGTCGCCCGTGTCGCGCACATCCCGCGAGCCAACCGCGTGACCGGCGCCACCGTGAAGTACGGAGACCACGACAACTAAGGCATCGCGTCCAGGACGCGGGCGAGTTCGAGGCGGGAGGAGACGCGCAGCTTGCCGAAGACCCGCGACAGGTAGACCTCGACCGTCCGGGGGCTGTAGTGCAGCGCGGCGGCGATGTCGCGGTTGCGCATCCCCTGCTGCACCAGCCTGGCCACGTTGTCCTCGGCCGGGGTCAGCAGGCCCGGCGCCCTGGTCCGCGCCCTCGGCACCTTCGCGCCCAGCTCGCGCAGCCGCGCGCCCGCCCGCCTGCGCGGGCCGTGCACGCCGAGCCGCTGGAACGTCGTGTACGCCTCGGTCAGGTCGTCCACCGCGGCGCCGTCGACCAGGCCGAGCGCGAGCTGCGCGCGGGCCTTCTCGAACTCCAGCCCGCCCGTGGCCGCCTCGTCCACGGCGCCGCGCAGCAGGTCGGCGTCCCGCTCGACCGTTCCCGTGACGCGCAGGAACGTCGTCCGCGTCCACGGCGCGCCGCGCAGTTCGGAGACCTCCCGGAAGCGGTCCAGCACCCGCCGGGCGCCGTCGGCGTCGCCGCGCGCCAGGTCGATCTCCATCATCCGGCCGAGCAGCACGCAGCTGTAGGCGGCCTTGCCGAGCGCGTCCACGGCCGTCTCGACCACGTGCCGGGCGCCGTCGACGTCGCCGCGCGCGGCCAGGTACCCGGCGAGCGCCATCGCGTAGAGCCGCGACATGGTCGGGCTGACCGGTGGGGCCGTGGCCGCCAGCCGGGCGGCGAGGTCGAGTTCACCGCGCCACGTCCTGATCTCCAGCTCGATCGCCCGCACGCCCTCCAGCAGCATCAGCTCCTGCCGGGTGCCCAGCTCCGCGGTGGCGCTCCCCAGCCGGTCGACGCACGCGTCCCACCGGCCGCCGAGCCAGTCGAGCGCGACCCCGGTGACCTGGAGCTCGCCGCGGAACGCCGTCTCGCCGATGTCGTCCACCAGCAGCTCGGCGCGGCGCAGCCGCCAGTCCGCGTCGTGCACCAGCCCGGACAGGGCCGCCGTCGACGCGCACACCGCGAGCGCCTGGAGCTCCAGCACCGGCTGGCCGTCGCTGGCCCGCAGCGCGCGGTTCGCGTACTCCACCGTCTTCTCGTGCTGGAACAGCATGGACGCCACCATCGCCAGCTGCTCGAACACGACCACGCCCTCGGCAGGCGCGAACGCGGGCAGCGCCTCGATCCGCTCGCTCTCGGCCAGCGCGTCGTCGTAGCGGCCGGTGAACACCAGCAGCAGCGCCCGCTGCGCCAGGATCGCGGGCGCCGCGGCTCCCGCGCGGATCTCGTCGTCGGCGAGCGCCAGCGCCTCGTCCAGCCTGCCGACGGCGAACAGGCTGGAGAGGACGGCGGTCGTGACCCGGTCGCGGTCCGGACCGGCGGGCAGCGCGGCGAGCGCGGCCAGTCCCGGTTCGACCGCCGCCGCGGGCCGCGACGCCCGCGCGAGCACCCGGCACCGCAGCGCCAGCAGTTCGGCGTGCCGCGGTGAGCCCGCGGGCACCAGCGGCAGGGCGCGCTCGCACAGCGAGGCCGCCGTCTCCGGTGCCGTCGCGCGGGCCAGGGCCGCCGCCTCGGTCAGCACCCGCACGGCCACCTCGTCACCGGGGTCCGCGGACTCGGCCAGGTGCCACGCGAGCCGCACGAGGTCGACCGGCAGGCCCCTCTCCCGGTCGGCCAGCAGCCGCGCGCCGACCAGTCCGTGCAGCCGACGCCGTTGCGCCGGACCGACCTCCTGGTACAGCGCCTCGCCGACCAGCTCGTGGGAGAAGCGGTAGCCGCGGTCGTCGTCGCGCACCAGGACGTGCGCGCGCAGCAGGTCGTCGAACGCCCGCGCCACCGTCGCGCCCGGCAGGGACGCCACGGTGGCCAGCAGGCCGATCTGGTCCAACCGCACGCGCCGCAGGATCGACACCGCCCTCGCCACCGCGCGGGTGTCCGGTTCGAGCGGCGCGACCCGGCGCAGCACGGCGTCCGCGCGGGTGAGCCGGATGTCGTCCGGCGCCGCGGTCAGCCGCGCGGTGTCGCCGTCGATCGCGACGAAGTCCAGTTCCCGCAACGACCTCGCGATCTCCGTGGCGAAGAACGGGTTGCCGTCCGCGCGCTGCCGGACCTCCCGCGCGAGCGCCTCGTCCACGGGCGAGTCCAGCACCTCCTCGACGACGTGGCCGATGTCGTCGTCCGACAGCGGTTCCAGCGCGAGCGCGCGCACCTCGGCGTGCCGGTCGAGGCGGTCCACGAGGTCCGAGCGGTCGTGGGAGCGCGCGGCGGCCAGCACCGCCAGCGGCGCGGACGACAGCCTGCGCAGCACCACGGCGAGCAGGGAGAGCGAGTCGTCGTCCACGTGGTCCAGGTCGTCCAGCACCAGCGTGACCGGTCCCGAGCCCACCAGCAGCCGCTCCACCAGCTCGCACGAGCGGCCGAACGTGCTCGGTTCGGTCAGGTCCATCGCCGCCAGCGCGGCCCGCCGCACCTCGTCCAGCTCGGCGGGCAGGTCGTCCGCCGCGCGCAGCGCGCTGGTCAGCGCGGCGTAGGGGATGCGGCGGCCGAGGTCGTCCGACTCCGCCACGAGCACGCGGCGGCCGTCCTCGCGCAGCCTGCGGACGGCCGCGCCGAGCAGGCTGGACTTCCCGATGCCCGCCTCGCCGGACACCAGCACGGCGATCACGCCGGTCGCGGGCACCCGGTCGACGGCGTCGAGCAGCACCGCCAGCTCGGCTTCCCGACCGAAGATCGACGGCACGACGACGACACCTCCCAGCTCCGCTGACGGGCACTCACACCCTACGGCCTCGTACGATGGTCGCCGAGGCGGTGAGGCCGGTGATCGAAGTCGTGCGCAGCGGGCGGGTGGCCGCGTCGCCGGAACGCGTGTGGCGCCTCGTGTCCAGGCCGGAACGCGCTCCGGAGCGGCTCAGCCCCACCGAGGGCGTCGACATCATCTCGGGCAGCGGGTGCGGCCAGCGGTGGCGCGGGCACGGCCGGTGGGGCGAGCGGCCGTCCGAGGTCGACGCCGAGGTGGTCGAGCACCGCAGACCCCTGGTCGTGGCGTGGCGGCACCTCGCCGAACGCGTGGACGGCGAGCCCGCACCCGTGTTCGCGGCCAGCACGGTGTTCCGGGTCGAGCTGGAGCCGTCGGGCGGGGGAACGCTGGTGCGGCCGCGGTCCGTCCAGGAGCCCGCGTCGGCGGTGCGCGGGGTGCTGGTCAAGCTGTTCGGCAGCAAGGAGATCGCCTGCGGCGTGGAACGCGCGCTCGCGCGGCTGGCGGACGTTCTCCGACCACCGGGCAAACTGGTCCCGTGATCCCTCGTGGGGCAAAACCCTTCTGAGCACAGCGTTCCACGGACGGGACCACGAGCGTCGACGGCGTGGAGGGCACCGCGCGCCGGACACCGCGCTTCCCGCGCACCGGGCGGTGGTGCGCGGCTCGACGTGCGTGACCGGGCCGGTGCCTGCGTTCCCGGCGCTCCGGTGGACGACGTCCCTACCGACCCCGCGCTGACGCGGTGCCGTAGACCGACCGCAGCCAGACCGTCGTCAGCGTGTCGACGAGCCTGCGGTCCCGCACCGGCGAACGGCGGGACAGCGACTGCGCGTAGCAGGCCTGCTCGTTCATGTGCTCCAGGACGGTCACCAGCGACCGCGCGTCCGGCGGTCCCGGCAGGGCGACCCCGGCCGCGCGTTCGCGCTCGATCTGCTCGGCCGCGGCGTCGACGAAGCGGCGGCCGACGTCGGACCAGAACTCCTGCATCCGGGGGTTCACGTCGCGGGCGCGCATGGCGGCGCGCAGCACCGGGCCGTGGTGGCGCCACAGCGCGACCGTGGCGGTGAGAGCCCGGCGGATCGCGTCCTCCGGCGGCTCGCTTCCGCGCCGCAGCCACAGGCCCGCGCACCCGTGCAGCTCGACGGCGACCTGTTCGGACAGCGCGTGCAGCACGGCCTCGCGCGACTCGAAGTGGAAGTAGAACGTGGACCGGGACACGCCCGCGCCCGACGTCAGCTCGTCGACCGCGATCTCGTCGAGCGACCGGGACTCCAGCAGCCGCTCCGCGGTGTCGAGGATCGCCTGCGACGTCAGGTCGCCCTTGCTGCGCTTGCGTCTCGACGCGACCTGGTGCACGGGTGTGCGTGGGGGCATGGCGGCCATCCTGGTCCACTCGTCGCGGCACGGCAACGGTTTCACCAGCACGTTCGATTCAGAAGGCCTGGCGCGGCCACAGGAGACGGAGCGGTCGTCCCGAGTGGATCCCGGCGCGTGGCCGACGACGTCAGACGTGGGCGGGACTTCTCGGTTCCGCCACGGTGAAGCGGACCTCCGTGGCGAGCACCAGGTCGCCTTCGGACGACCGCGCCGCCTCGATCTCGGCGAAGGCCGCGGCCCGCGCGCGGGGCAGGTGCCCGGCGGGCACGCGGGCCAGCAGGTCGCGGCCCCCGTTCGCCCACACCCACTCCAGCCAGTGCTCCGGATCGCGGAACCTGATCTCCCGCACGTCCTCGGTGATCACCACCCGCTCGTACCCGTGCCCGGTGACGAACCCGCGGATCGACGCCTCGTCGTGGAACGGTCCGCGCCGCGCGCCCACCTCCGGGGCGAAGCGGCCGATCGCGGCGAGTGCGCGGGTGAAGGCGGGGTCGGGCGCGGCGACGGTGCTGAACGCGATCCGCCCCGCGGGCCGCAGCAGGGTCGCGTAGTGGCGCAGCGCCGCAGCCGGGTCGGACAGCTGGACGATCATCAGGTCGGCCAGCACGACGTCGAAGGAGCCCGGCTGGAAGTTCGGCTTCCCGGCGTCGTCCAGGCGCACGTCCGACCCGTTCCAGTGCCGGGCGCGGACGCGGGCGCCCGCGAGCTGCACCATGCCGGGCCGGTGGTCGACGCCCATCACCGAGCCGTTCTCCCCCACCGCGTCCAGCGCGGCCAGCAGCGTCGAGCCCCGGCCGCAGCGGACCTCCAGGACGTGCTCGCCGTCCCGCAGCCCCGCGCGCTGCACGAGGACCGCGCCCATGGCGGGGGAGCTGTCGACGGCGAAGCGGTCGTGCCCGCGCGCCGACAGGTCGAACGCCGCGACGGTCGACGACTCCAGCAGCTCGGACGGTCCCACGGACCGATTGTCCCGCTCGCACGTTTCGGGCGTGTTGCCCGCGACGGGTGCGCCCTGCCGCCGAACGGGTGGACACTGGGGGTGTGGATCCCCTCCGGGCACTGCGTCAGGTCGCGTTCCGGCTCGAACGCGCGGGCGAACCCACCTACCGGGTGCGGGCGTTCCGCCGGGCCGCGGACATCGTCGCCGGGCTCCCCGCCGGTGAGGTGGACCGCCGGGTCGCCGCGGGCACGCTGACCGACCTGACCGGCATCGGCAAGGCCACCGCGAGCGTGATCGTGGACGCCGTGGAGGGCCGGGAACCCGCCTACCTCGCCAAGGTCGGCGCTCCCGAGCCGGTGTCCGGCGGCCACGAGCTGCGCGCGGCGCTGAAGGGCGACTGCCACACCCACTCCGACTGGTCGGACGGCGGCAGCCCGATCCGCGAGATGGCCGAGGCGGCCCGCGACCTCGGTCACGAGTGGGTGGCGCTGACCGACCACTCGCCGAGGCTGACCGTGGCGAACGGCCTGACCGCCGACCGGCTGCGCAGGCAGCTGGAGGTCGTGGCCGAGCTGAACGTGGAGCTGGCGCCGTTCCTCGTCCTCACCGGCATCGAGGTGGACGTCCTCGACGACGGCTCGCTGGACCAGACCGACGAGCTGCTGGAGCGGGTCGACGTCGTGGTCGCCAGCGTGCACTCGAAGCTGCGGATGCCGGAGCCGGAGATGACCGAGCGCCTCCTGACGGCCGTGGCGAACCCGCACGTCGACGTCCTGGGCCACTGCACCGGCAGGCTCGTGGTCGGCAAGGGCCGTCCCGAGTCCACGTTCGACGCCGACGCGGTCTTCGAGGCGTGCCGCGAGCACGGCACGGCGGTCGAGATCAACTCCCGCCCCGAACGCCGCGACCCGCCGACGCGCCTCCTGCGACTCGCGGTCGCCACCGGCTGCGACTTCGCCGTCGACAGCGACGCCCACGCCCCCGGCCAGCTCGACTGGCTCGTCCACGGCTGCGAGCGCGCCGAGGCCAACGGCGTCACCGCCGACCGCGTGATCAACACGCGGTCGGCCGCCGACCTGCTGGCCCGCTGACCCGCTACCCCCGCAGCGGCACCCGTGCCCGGACCTCGGCGAGACCGGCGAGCGGCCAGGAGACCAGCAGGTCGAGCACACCGCCGTCGGGCCGGGTCACGACGAAGGTGCTGCGGTCGTGGAACCGGCCCGGCCCGCTCCCACCGCCGACGGAGCCGCCGTGGGGTCGGAGCAGGTGAGCGCCCCGGCCGCGCACCTCGGCGACGGACGCCCGCACGCTCGCGCCCTCCTCGCGCGGCGGCGGACCGGTTCCGGGGAAGGCGCGCAGGCCGACGGCGACCGCCGTGGTGCCCCGCGCGATGCTCAGCACGTCCAGGGTCAGCACCGGACCGACGACCGTCACGCCGGCGAGCACGACGACCGCGTCGGCGGAACCGTGCAGCACGACGGGCGCCGCCACGGCCACGCCCTCCTCGACCGCCAGGTCGAGCGGACCGGCGTCGGCGAGGTGGCGCTCGAACTCCTCCGCCACGGGCACGCCGACCCGCGGCCCGTCCCAGACGGACGTGCCCGCCGCCGCCACCAGTGCCCGCGACGGCAGGGGCAGCGGGAGCACCGCCTCCGGAAAGCCGATCTCCGGCCAGGCCAGCACCAGCGACACCTCGTCGAACAGCGGCGGCAGCAGGTAGACGCCGCGGTGGACGGCGGGAGCGGTGGGCGAGGTCGAGCGCGTCTCGGACACCACGTACTCCCACCGCGCCCGATCGTCCGGCCCGAGCCACCCCACCCGCAGGTCGAGGCCTTCGTCGTAGGCGGGCAGCAGGTGCCGCGGCGCCACCGGGGGCCGGACCGCGACCTCCCGTGCGACGCGCGAGAGCAGTTCCAGCGTGAGCCCGGTCGGTCTGGCCACCGCCCGCACCACACCGACGCTCAGCTCCGGCCGCCGCACCAGCACCCCGCCGGGGTGCGCCACCACTCCCAGGACCTCGATCGGTTCCACCCGTCCACCTTGCCCGCCGGCAGCACCCGGCGGTGTCGCCCGACCGTGCGACAGCGGGCGTCGTGGTCGCCACCGGCCGACCGTGGTCCAGACCCTTCGCGACCGACAGAATCCGCTCACGCTCCGTGACAACACCTCGGGCCTGCCACGACTGGGTCGTCACGTCCTGTGTGGACCTGATCAGGTCGATGTGTAGACGTCGAACCTCTGGGTACTCCGCTCCCGACGGCAACCGAATCCCCAGGAGGTTCTGGTGACCACCATCGAGAAGTCGGTCGGCGTCCGGGGCCCGGCGAGCACCGTCGAGCACACCGCGGAGGACACCCCGCACGACGGCGTCGTGACGTCCAACCGACCCGGCGAGCGGACCGACGAGGTGAACCCGACCACGACGGTGCCCGACGTCGTCGCGCACGACCGCACCGGACCCGGCGTCCTGGGCGGACCGGGATCGCCCACCGCGGGCGGGCCCAGAGAGCACCGCGCCGACGACGGACAGCACATGGCGTGATGAACGCACAGGAGCAGGGCCCCGCCACGACGTCGGACCTCGACGTCCGCGTCCCGGCGGGGCCCGCTCATCTCCCCAGCATCCGGATCGTCACGGCGGGCATGGCGGATCGAGCGGCGTTCGACGCCGACATCGTCGCCGAGCTCGTGCTGGCGGTCGACGAAGCCTGCTCGCTGCTCATCCGCCGGGCCGCCGAGGGCGCCCGGCTCACGTGCCACTTCGCCGTCGAGCACCACGTGCTGCTGTTCCGCGCGCAGGTGTCCTCGCCCAGCACCTGGGTGCCGAAGACGACGTCGTTCTGCTGGCGCGTGATCAGTTCGCTCGCCGACTCGGCGTCCACGATGGTCGACGCGGACGGCGTGCTGCACATCGAGCTGCGGCGGCGGGAAGCGGCGTTGCGATGATCCAGTACCCCGCCATGGAACCGGTGTTCCGCGAACTCGCCAAGACCGACCCGGAACGACCGAGGTTCCAGGAGCTGCGCGACCTGCTCGTCACCTCCCACCTGCCGGTCGCCGACCACATCGCCGACCGCTTCGCCGACCGCGGCGAGAACCCCGAGGACCTGCGGCAGGTCGCGGCGGTCGGCCTGATCCACGCGGTGGACCGGTTCGACGTCGGCCGCGGCATCGAGTTCCTGGCGTTCGCCGTGCCGACCATCACCGGCGAGATCCGCCGCTACTTCCGCGACCTGTGCTGGACCGTCCGCGTGCCGCGCAAGCTGAAGGAGCTGTGCCTCGCCATCGACGCCGCCCGAGCCGAGCTCGGTGAGCTGCTGGGCCGCGCGCCGACCCCGAGCGAGGTCGCCCGGCACCTCGGCGTCAGCGTCGAGGACGTCTACGAGGGACTGCACGCCGGCAGCGCGTACCACCTGCTCTCCCTGGACGACCTGCCGGACGAGGAGCTGGACGACCAGCTCCAGGCGGACGACCACGAACTGGAGATCGCCGAACTCCACCACGCCCTCAACCCCATGCTGCGCGGCCTGCCCAAGCGCGAGCGCCGCATCGTGATCCTGCGGTTCTTCGAGGACAAGACGCAGACCGAGATCGCCCGCACCGTCGGCGTCTCGCAGATGCACGTCTCCCGCCTGCTGGCCCAGTCGCTGGAGAGGTTGCGGAACCTGCTGGAAGAAGGATGAGCGCTGGTGGTCCCCTGGTGGTAGGACTGGGGTTCTCCTCCAGGATGGGGTGGTGGCCGTGGCGGACTCCCGGTTGACCGAGTTGGCGTGGCCGCAGCGCGCGGCCCTGGGGCTCAGCGTCCTGCTGCTGCTGTTCGGCCTGGCGGGCTTCGCCGTCACGGGCTTCGACGACTTCACCGGCGCCGGCCCCGACTACGTGCTCGGCCTGCGCGTGAACCCCTTGCAGAACACCATCTACCTGATCACCGGCCTGATCGGCACCACCATGTGCTGGCGCCCCCGCTCGGCGCGCGTGTTCGGCGCCCTCATGGCACCGGTGTACCTGGTCGTGTTCGCGATCGGCGCCCCCTCGGGCGAGGTCGCGGGCACCGGCCCGTTCAACGCCAACAGCGCGGCCGGGTTCGTCCACCTGGCGATAGGGTTCGCCGCCGTGGTGATCGCCCAGGCCTGCGTGCGCGTGGAACAGCTCAAGCGCCATCACGAAGCGTGAACACCCACCCCGCGGGGTACCTCACACGGGAACCGATCTGAGGAGCACCGCCATGGACACCGGAGATCTACGAGGACTGGTCCACGGCAGCGGACCGTTCACCTCCGTGTACTACGACGCGTCGAGCCTGGTCGACCTGCGCTGGCGCGCCATGCGAGACCAACTGGAAGCGCAGTCCGCGACCGACCAGACCCTCGCGGTCCTCGCGGAAGCCGTCCTGACCACCCCCACCCCGCAGGGCTTGGCGGGCCGGGCCCTGATCATCGCCGACGACGGCATCGTGCTGGACCGCTACCTCCCCCTCCCCCCGAACGGCTACACGGCCCGACTCTCCCCCCTCCCGTACCTGCTGCCCCTGGTGGACCTGGCGGAACCGATGGTCCCCCACGTGATCGTGCACCTGGACCACCTGGGAGCGGACCTCAGAGGCGTCGACCACTCCGGCCGCTCGGTCGCGGTGGCCACCGTGGGCGGCAGGATCCCCCCGACCGGCGAACGCCTGCGAGCGGCCGAACTGTCGGACATCACGGAGGAAGCGATCCGCCTGGTGACCTGGCTGCACGCCCCGCTGCTGATCCTCGCGGGCCCGCTGCGCGCACGCCGCACCCTCAGGAACGCCCTGCCGGCGGGCCACAACCACATCATCGTGGAGGTCGAAGCCACTCCCCGCTCCGGCAACACGAACCTGGACAACGTCGTCCACCACCTGGCCAGCCGCCGCAACCACGACCAGCACAGGACCATCGTCGACCGCTTCCGCGACGAGTCGAGCCGCCTGACGGGCACAGCGGTGCACGGCCTGCGAGCCGTCTCGGCGGCACTGAGCGCGGGCGCGGTGGACACGCTGCTGCTCAGCGACACGGTGGTGGGCGAACGAACACTGTGGGTGGACCCGGCAGGCAACCAGATCTCCGCGACCCCGCACACGGGCTTGATCAAACAACGAGCAGACGAAGTACTCCCCCACGCGGCAGTGGCCACGCACGCGGACATAGTCCTGGTGGGCGACCGCCTCAACCTGCACGAGGACGTAGGCGCACTACTGCGCGACTGAAGCAGTCCAGAACCACAACGCACGCAAGACGCGAGAAGACCCGCCCCACAACGAAATCGAGACCACTGCCCGAAACCGTGGCCGATTCTACTCGGGGGATTTGCCCCTTGCGCTGGTGGATCGGGCAGGCCACCGCCTCTGCCCGCAAGCCCGATCAAGGGGCGAACCGAGGGGCCCCCGAGTCAAATCGGCCACCCCGCTGGAACCAGCGGCCACCCCGTCCAACGGGACCGGCAGCCACCCCGACCGACAGACCCAGCAGCACCGCCCTCCGACAGGACCGGCAGCCACCCCATCCAACGGGACCAGCAGCCACCCCGACCGACAGACCCAGCAGCACCGCCATCCGACAGGACCGGCAGCCACCCCATCCAACGGGACCAGCAGCCACCCCGACCGACAGACCCAGCAGCACCGCCCTCCGACAGGACCGGCAGCCACCCCATCCAACGGGACCAGCAGCTACCCCATCCGACGGGACCAGCAGCTACCCCATCCCCGAGGACCAGCACCACCCCGACCCGGCAGCCGCGCGACCCGACGGACCACCTCACCCCGACCCGACGGGACCAGCAGCCGCACCACCCGACAACCTCACCCCTTCAACAACCGCACCACAGCCCTCTCCACCGCACTCCGCCCCTCCCCCGTCTCCCACTCCCCACCAACCTCCCGCACGACGTCCCCCACGGTCCGCCCCTCCTCGAACCCCTCCACCACCCGAGGATCCACATAGGACTTCCGAGCCACGGCGGCCGTGTTCCCCAGCTCCTCGGCCACTTCCCGCATCACGGCCGCCTCCACCCTGGCCACCCCCCGCCCGGACCCCGGCCTCTCCACCCGCCCGAACGCCACAGCGGCCAACACCGTCGCGTGCCACGTGCGGAGGTCCTTGACCGAGTACCCCTCCCCCACCATCTCCTTGAACCGCTCGTTCACGTCGTCCGACCGCACCTCGCACCAGTCCCGCCCGCTCCGGTGCACCAGCAACCGGTCCGACCCCGACCGGGACCTCCGCAACGACCGGACGACAGCGGCCAACGCGGAATCCTCCAGGCACCGCGCGAACTCGACGCCGCTCTTGGCCGGGTAGCGGAACTCCACCACGTCCTTCCGCACCGCGACGTGCGACCGCAGCAGCGTGGCGACGCCGTGCGACCCGTTGTCCTGCTGGTAGCTCTCCCCACCGACCCGGAAGATCCCCCGGTCCAGCAGGTGCAGCGCGACCGCCAGCACCCGGTCGCGCCCCAACCCGGAACCGCCCATGGCACGGGCCACCTCCTCGCGGAACGCGGGCAGCGCGGGCGCCAGCTCCAGCACCCTCGCGTGCTTCTCCGCGTCCTGCTGCTCCCGCCACGCGGGGTGGTAGAGGTACTGCCGCCGGCCTGCGTCGTCGGTGCCCACCGCCTGGATGTGCCCGTTGGGGTGCGGGGAGATCCACACGTCCCGCCACGCGGGCGGGATCGCCAGCGACGTGACGCGCTCGCGGGCGTCGGCGGCGACGGTCGCACCCGCCTGGTCGGTGTAGGTGAAACCGCGACCGCGCCTGGCCCGCCGCCAGCCGGGACCGGTCACGTCGCTGCGCCGGAGTCTCATGATCGACCTGTGCCCACCCGTGCGGGATCCAAACCCGGATCGGGGGTTGGCGGTCCACCCGAACGGGTACAGGCAACCATGACCCCCCTTTGGACCGTCGGTGTCGAACAGGAACTCTTCCTGGTGGACCCCGTGTCTCGACGTCCGGTGCCCCTCGCGCCCGAGGTGGTGGCCCAGGCCGGTGACACCTTCGACGTGCAGCGCGAGCTGACCCCGTTCCAGATCGAGGTTGCCACACCGGTCTGCGAGACGCCTGGCGAGCTGCTCGACCAGATCCGCGCCGGGCGTGAGCACCTCGCGAAGGCCGCGAAGTCCGCGGGCTGCCTGCTCATGGCCTCGGCGATCCCGCCGCTCGGGAAGGCGGGCCCGCCGCCGGAGTCCGACGACCCCCGCTACCGGCTGATGGAGGCCTCGCACCGCAAGCTCCTGGGCGGCCAGGGCGTGTGCGGGTGCCACGTGCACGTCGGCGTGCCGGACGCGGACACGGCGATCACGATCTCGAACGCGATCCGGCCGTGGCTGCCGACGCTGCTCGCCCTGACGGTGAACTCGCCCGTCATGGACACCGAGGACACCGGCTACGCGAGCTGGCGCGCGATGATCTGGTCGAGGTGGCCGGGAGCGGGCGCGCCGCCGCACTTCGAGTCGGCCGCGCACTACGAGCGGCTGGTGCGGGCCCTGATCGCCTCGGGCGCGCTGCTGGACAAGGGGATGGTGTACTGGGACATCCGCCCGTCCGCCAACCACCCGACCGTGGAGGTCAGGGTCGCAGACCTGCCGCTGACCGTGCGGGAGGTCGCCGTGTTCGCCGAGCTGGTCAGGGCGCTCGCGATGACCGCCGCGGAGAACCCCCCGCGGGACGAGCCGGTGGACCCGGTGCTGCTCCGGGCGGCGACGTGGCGCGCGGCGCGGGACGGCATCGACGGGCGGGGCGTCGACACCCGCACCGGCGAGCTGGTGCCCGCGCACGACCAGGCGGCGCGGCTCGTCGCCCACACGGCGGACGCGCTGCGCCGGACGGGTCAGCTGTCCACTGTGGAAGAGCACCTGGCGTGGTTGCGCGCCAACGGTTCCGCGGCCACGAGGCAGCGCGCGGCGCTCCGGCGCGACAGCGACCCGCGAACGCTGGTGGACCAGTTGGTCTCGTGGACCCTGGACTAGGGATGACCACCCGCCTCCAGCGGGTCTACCGTAGGTGGACTGCCGGAACCGGCAGCCCGAACTGAGAGGAGACCGGTGTGCCCGACCCCACAGCGACGGGAGCGACCGCGCCTCAGCCCGCCGTCCTGGCTTCTGTGCGGCTGAACAGCGCGGAGCCCGGAATGGTGGTGCTGCACGTGTCCGGCGAGCTGGACACGACGAGTGCCCAGGAGCTCGCCCTGCCGCTGCAGGACCAGTTGACCGAGGGCAACAGGACCGTGGTCGTCGACCTCGGTGGTGTGCGCTTCCTCGGCTCGGCCGGACTGGAGGCGCTGGTCGTCGGCCAGCAGCGGGCGTCCGAGCTCGGCATCGCGTTCATCGTCGTCGCGTCCAGCCGCGCCGCACTGCGGCCGATCGAGGCCACCGGCCTCGATTCCGTGTTCACGCTGGTCAGCAGCGTCGAAGAGGCCGCTGCGAAGCACTCGCGCTAGACCAGCGAGCGCCTGACCGTCCGGATGGCGCAGCGCACCGCCCCCACCGTGGGCAGTGCGCTGCGCCCCGGCTCGACCACCCAGCGCGCCGCGCCGGTCTCGATCCGCCGCGGCCCGTCCCAGCAGCGCACCGCGGGCGGCAGGACGTAGCGCTGCCGCGGCTCCGGCTCGGGGTCCGCGAGGAACAGCCAGCGGGACCGCGCCGCCGCCAGGATCGGCCCGAGAGGCCCCGCGAACGTGAGCTGGTGACTCACCTCCCCCGCCCACCCGGCGGGCACCTCGACCGCCACCACGCCCTCGTCCAGCAGCAGTTCCCCACCGTGCCATCTCCACATGCCGGGTGATCTTCACCAGGGCACGTGTCCGGAACGTGTCGTGCCGCGACGCGGCGTGTTACGGGGTGTTTCAGCCCGTCCCGCCGTCCTCGCCGATGTCCTCGAACCACAGCTCGGGCCGCTTCTCGATGAAGTCCGTCATCAGCGCCACGCACTCCGGGTCGTCCAGGACAGCGATGTCGACGCCGTGCTCGGCGAGCCAGTCGTGGCCGCCGGAGAACGTGGTCGCCTCGCCGATCACGACGCGCGGGATGCCGAACTGGCGCACCAGCCCGCTGCAGTACCAGCACGGCGACAGCGTCGTGACCATGATCGTGTCGCGGTAGCTCGCCCGCCGCCCCGCGTTGCGGAACGCGGCCGTCTCGCCGTGCGTGGACGCGTCGCCGTCCTGCACCCTCCGGTTGTGACCGCGGCCGAGCAGCGTCCCGTGCGCGTCGAACAGCGCCGCGCCGATCGGGATCCCGCCCTCCGCGAGCCCCGCCCTGGCCTCCTCGACGGCTACCGCGAGCATCTCCTGTGCGTCCATCGGCCCACGCTAGCGCTCACCCGGCGCCGAAGCAGACGAAGCCGACGCTCGCCGAGTACGCCGTGTCGCCGCCGTCCGAGTGCTCCCGCTGGGCCTGGGCGAGGGCCACGGCCGGCGACACGCCCTCGCCGAGCCTGCGGTGCAGGTCGACCATGAGCGGCGTGGTCATCTCGGTCGGCACGGGCATGACCGGCGCGATCAGCGTCGCCGTGCCCAGACCGAGGAGCGCGGCGGTGAACCCCATCAGCTCGTCCCCCGGTCGCACCGCGGACATCCCCGAGTCGCACGCCGACAGCACCACCCGCGCGGGCGGGGTGCGCAGCCGTTCCAGGTCGTAGACGGTCAGCGGTCCGTCGGCCAGCTCCAGCGCGGAGAACAGCGGGTTGTCCGCGCGGAACGAGCCGTGCGCGGCCACGTGCGCCAGGGGCGCGCCGTCCATCGCGGCGGCGACCTCGTCCACGGTCGCCCTCCCGTCCACCAGCACCCGCGCGCCCGGCACGTGCTCGGCGACGGCGCCGATCTCGGTCGGCGCGGCGGGCAGGCGCGGCCCGGCGGCCAGCACGGACCGGTCGGACGGGCGCGGCACGCGCGACTGCGTGGCCGCCCGCAGCCACACCGTCGCCGACGGGGCCACGGTCACCGAGCGGCCCTCGTTGCCCGGCAGCACGGACCACGGCAGGCCGTTGAGCACACCGGTCGGCGCGATCACCAGCGCCCGGCCGTCGACCCGGCCGCGCAGCGGCGCGAGCAGCCGGTCCGCGAGCCGCCGGGCGGCGTGCGCGGAGGTCGACCGCAGGTGCGACCGGTCGACCGACGTCGGCAGCGTCACCATGCGGTGCAGCGCGAAGCGCAGCAGCCGGATCTCCCGCACCGCGCCCTCGACGTCGCCGATGCGGTGCAGCGACGCCCGACCGCCCGCCACGACGACCGCGAGCAGCTCGTCGTCGAGGTGCACGTACTCCACCAGCGCCGCGTCGCCCAGCGCCCACGCCAGGTCCCGCACGGCGGGTGGCCGGTGGATCGCCCCTCCGCCGCTGACCTGGCGGCTCAGGTCGCGGACCCGCTGCTCCATCCGCACCTGCCGCTGCCGCAGCGCCCCCGACGCCCTGCCCGCCAGCAGCGCGCCCTCCAGGTCGGCGGTCACGGCCCGCAGCTCGGCCAGCGCGTCGGCCACCGCCGAGTCCTCGGGGGGCCGCGCGGGCGTCATCCGCAGCGCGCCCGCCCGCCAGCTCTCCGCCCAGCTCAGCACCTTCGCCGCGTGCCCGGTCGAGACCGCTCCCCGCAGCCCCGCCAGCGCCAGCTCCTTGCCCTGCGCCCCGGACAGCGCCCGCAGCTCCGCCGCGCCGAGGGACACCCGGTACTCGTCGAGCAGCGCCAGTCCCCGCCGCAGCGCCGTCTGCGCGCCGCGGGTGTTGCCGTCCAGCTCCCGGCGCAGCGCCTCGGCGTACCAGCCCTGCGCGCGGTTGGCCGCCGTGCCGCCACGCCGGGCCGCGCCCGCGACCTCCAGGTGCTCGCGCGCCAGCGCGGTGTCGCCCAGGTCGCGGGCGATCAGCGCCGCGTCGACCCGCGCCTCCAGGCCCGGTGTCCGCCAGCCGAGCCCCTCCAGCCGGTCGGCCACGGTCGCCATCGCCGTGCCCAGCCGCCGCGACCTCCTGCCGCTCAGGTACGCCGCGTGCAGCTCCGCGTGCCGCGCGCCCGCCTCCCAGACCTCGCGCTTCTCCCGCCGGAACCCCTTGCGCGCCTGTGCCGCGAACTCGACGGCCTGGTCGAGGTCGCCCTCCAGCAGGGCGATGCGGGCCCGGTAGAACAGCGCCTCCGACCGGCCCAGCACCAGGTTGCGGCCGCTCATCTCGGCCAGCGCCCGGTCGGCGGCGGCCCGCGCCTCCTCCACCAGCGGCACCGACACCAGCAGCTCCAGCCGGTTGATCAGCAGCAGCGGCCGGGGCACCTCCAGCCGCCGGTACTCCAGCTCCGCCTCGGCGAACATCGTCAGCGCGCGCGGGATGTCGCCCGCCCGGACCGCGGAGATGCCCGCGTTCCACCGCACGTCCGCGACCGCCAGGTCCTGCCCCAGCTCCCGGTAGAGCAGCGCGGACCGGTCGAAGTCCTCGTCCGCCGCCCGCAGACCACCGGTGTACGCCCGCAGCAGGCCGCGGTTGTTCAGCACGCGCGCCTCGGTGAGCCGGTCGTCGAACCGCCGCACGACCTCCACGGCCGCGTTGTACTCGCGCAGCGCCTCGTCGTAGCGGCACAGGTAGTGCAGCACGATCCCGCGGGTCGTCCGGCCGCTGCCCGCGTCCTGCCCGTGCAGGTCCGGCAGCGCCGCGGTGATCGCGCGCAGCGCCTGGGCGTGGCGGCCGGTGTTGGACAGCACGAACGCCAGGCTCATCCGCGCCAGTGCGGTCAACCGCGCCGAATCCGCATTTTTCGCGATCCGGATCGATCGCCTCAGGTGGCGTTCGGCGGCGTCGAAGTCGTGCAGTTCCCGGAACGACAGCCCGATGGCGCGTTCGGCCAGCGACGCCTCCTCGGCGTCCCCCTCCGTTCGTGCGCGACGCAGCGCCGAACGGCCCATCTCGATTGCCGCGTGCGGATCACGTTGTCGCGCGTCCAGCGCATCAGCGGCGGAAACATCGGCCACCCGCGTACTTTATCGGTCCCATGATTGGGAACGTCGTTGTGGTAGCTTGATCACGCTGTTCGGTTGCCGCATGTCCACCTCCGCGACGTTGTTGTGAGGCTTTGGTGTCAAAATCGTCGGACCGCGCCGAGCTTTACCTGAAAGCACTTGACCAGCTCATCGCCAAGGATGAACGCATTCGGCTGCACGCCGAGCCGGGTCGGGAGTTCCTGTTCCGTCCGGGCCAACTGCTGGTCACCACCGAGGACCTCCAGCGGGTAATCGCCAAACTCCGCGAAAACGGGTTCCGATTCGAATTGGGCAAGGGCTTCCTCGGTTTGGAACGGGTGATTCTCCCCAACAATCGCGACGACATTCCGCGGATCGTGCGACTGCTGCGGGACCCGAAGACCTGGCCCGGCGAGCGCATCCCGCTGGTCCAGCCGCACCACCTCACCGTCGGGCACGGCGGCAACATGCACGGCTGCCCCGGCGACCGCCCCCGGCCGACCGACCCGCTGCCCAAGCCGGGCAAGCCGGACCGCGGCAAGGGCGTGACGATCGGGGTGATCGACACCGGCATCTCCGCCACCGCCGCGACGGACCACCCCGACTGGCTCGCGGGCTGGTACACCCCGCAGGCCGACGACGTCGACACGGCCTACGACCACGGCGACTTCTTCGCGCTCCAGGGCGGGCACGGCACGTTCGTCGCGGGCGTCGCGCGGCAGGCCGCTCCGGGGGTCCGCTTCGACCCGGAGGTCGCGCTCGACCCGAACGGCCTCGGCGACGAGGAGTCGCTCGCCACCGCCATCACCGGGCTCGGCCAGGGCGTGCAGATCGTCACCATGTCGCTGGGCTGCTTCACCCTGGACAACGTGGCGTCCGAGCCCGTCCGGCGCGCGGTCAACCTGCTGCCCAAGGACGTCGTGGTCGTCGCGTCCGCGGGCAACCAGGGCACCGAGCGGCCGAGCTGGCCCGGTGCGCTGGCCAACGTCGTCGGCGTGGCCGCGCTGGCCCAGAACGGCGACGGCTCGATCGTCCCGGCGTGCTACAGCAACCACGGCCACTGGGTGGACCTGTGCGCGGTCGGCAACCGCAGCAGCACCTACCTCAAGGGCGAGTGGCAGCTGCCCGGCGAGCCGACGCCCGAGGTGTTCGACCGGTACGCCTACTGGGCGGGGACCTCCTTCGCGACCCCGCACGTGTCCGGGACGATCGCCGCGCTGATGACCGCGAACGGGATCAGCGCGCCGCAGGCCCGCGACCTGCTGCTGGCGGGCCCGGAATTCCACCCCGGCTACGGCGTCCAGGTCCCCTGATCGGTCGAAAGACGACACCGACGTGTATCTGACGAGCGCTTGGGCGCTCCGCACCCTGTGGCAGCATTTCGAAGGTCCCCGGCTGCGGAGCCGGCCATCAGACAGGCACGTCAGTCCCTGCTGAACAAGAGGAGGGGACGTGACCCCTGCATCCCCGATCGCCGCGCTCGTCGAGGCGGCGAGCGCGGGCGACCAGCGTGCCTGGAACGAGATCGTCGACCGCTACACGCCGCTGGTGCTGTCGGTGATCTACCAGCACCGGTTGCGCCCGGCGGACGCGGCGGACGTGAACCAGACGCTCTGGCTCCGGCTCGTGGAGCAGATCGGCAGGCTCCGCGAGCCGGACGCGCTGCCCGGCTGGATCGCGACCACGACCCGCAACGAGTGCCTGCGCATGCTGAAGCTCCAGCAGCGGACCCAGCCGTTCGACCCCCAGGCGACCGACGAGCAGTCGGTGGCCGTGGACCAGGGCGACGTCGAGGCCGAGCTGCTGGCGGCCGAACGGCGGCAGGCGCTGCGGGACGGGTTCCGGATGCTGTCCGAGCAGTGCCGGGAGCTGCTGGCGAAGCTGATGGCCGACCCGCCACCGAGCTACGCCGACGTCAGCGCCCAGCTCGACATGCCGATCGGCAGCATCGGGCCCACGCGGATCCGCTGCCTGAACAAGTTGCGCAAGACGCCCGCGATCCTCGCGTTCACGGGCGCCACCCCGGAGGGAGGTGTGCTCGGTGCAGCACTGGGACAGCGATGAACGCCTGCTGGGGGACCTCCACGCCGCGCTGACCGAAGCGGCCTCCGTGCCCGCCTCGTACCTGGAGGCCGGCCGGGCCGCGTTCGCGTGGCGGACGATCGACGAGGAGCTGCTGCTGCTCACCAGCTACGACTCGATCCTCGACACGGAGCTGGCGGGCCGGGCGCGGGCCGTGCTGACCGCCAGGCAGCTCGTGTTCGACGCGGACGGCTTCTCGTTGCAGGTGGAGGTGACGGAGGCCGGGATCGCGGGCCAGCTCATGCCGCCGAGCCGGGCCGTGGTCGCGCTGCTCACCCCCGGCGGTCCCGCCGAGGAGACCACGGCCGACGAGTTCGGCTCGTTCCTGCTGGGCCCGCCCCCGCCCGGCCCGATCCGCCTGCGCTGCACCGTCGACGGCACCACCGCGCAGACCGACTGGATCTGCGTCTAGCCCCGTCGTGTTCCCCCCGCGGTCCACGACGGGGCTGCCGTGCTCCTCGACCGCGTCAGCCGGTGTTCTGCCGCGCAGAAGGGTGAACCGCCCTGTCATCCGTTCGGGCGATGGAATTGGTCAGTAAGGTGATTCCCGTTCGCGATATCCGGGTGAGGGTGGGCGGTGCGGGATGGTCGACCGGGTGAGCTGGGTGCCCGAAGGGGTCAACGTCGATCTGCCCAGTTCGGCGCGGATCTACGACTACCTCCTCGGCGGCGGCCACAACTTCGCCGCCGACCGCGACACGGCCGAGCAGCTCATCAGGGTCCTCCCGGTGCGGGACATGGCCCGCCTCAACCGCGCCTACCTGCGCCGCGCGGTCCTCGAACTCGTGGACCTCGGCATCCGCCAGTTCCTCGACCTCGGCTCGGGCATCCCGACCGTCGGCAACGTGCACGAGGTCGCCCAGGAGGCCGACCCGACGTGCCGCGTCGTCTACGTGGACTTCGAGCCGGTCGCGATCACGCACGCCGAACTGCTGCTCGCCGACGACCCGAACGCCACCGCCGTCCTCGCCGACCTGCGCGACCCCGCCGCGGTCCTGTCCGCGCCGGAGACGCGGCGGACGCTGGACCTCGACCAGCCGATCGGGCTGCTCGCGGTCGGCGTGCTCCAGTTCATCCCCGACGAGGACGACCCGTGGGGCGTGCTGGCCCGCTACCGCGACGCGCTGTGCTCCGGGAGCTACCTGGCGCTGTCGCACTTCACCCCGGACCGGATGCCCGAGGCGATGGCCGCGGGCGCCGGTGTCTTCCGGAACACCGCCGAGCCGATCACGCCGCGCACCGCCGAACAGGTGCTGCGGATGATGGACGGCTTCGACGTGATCGAACCCGGTCTGGTGATGACGCCCGAGTGGCGTCCCGAATCACCGGACGAGGTGGGCGACGACCCCGGTCGCGCCAACCTCTACGCGGTGGTCGGCCGGAAGCCCTGACACCCGGCCGCTCCTCCCCGCCAGTCCGGACGACGCCCACCGAGAAACGACGATGAGCACGATCCCAGGTGCTGCGCAGCCCTCGGACGGTCCGCCCCCGCCCGAGGTCGGCCCCGCTCACCCGCCCACGGGTGAGCGGTGGTCCAGGGCGCTCGCGCGCACGGCGTACTCGCCCACGTCGCGCCGGAGGATCCGGCGGCACGTGGACGGCCACGTGACCGCGCTCGTCGCCCTGCTCGGGGCCGAGGACTTCACCGCCGAACCCGCGCACGCCATCGGCGCCTGGCTGGTGGAGTCCCGCTACACCGGGCCGCACAGCCTCCAGACCACGGTGGACGTCCTGGGGCCCGCCCTGCGCACGCACCCGGACCTGGTGGACGTGCCCGACCTGGAGGACCGCGTGGTGTTCGTCCTGGGCGCGCTGGCCGCGGGGTACGCGAACGCCGTGCGGGAGCAGATCTTCGAGGAGCAGGAACGGGTCCGCAACGCGCTGCTGCTCACCCTCGGCGAGACCCAGCAGAGCCTGCACGACAGCGAGGCGCGGTTCCGGCAGGTGTTCTCCAGCTCCGCCGTCGGCATCGCGATCCTGGACCTCGCGGGCGCGCTGGTCGAGGCGAACCCGGCGCTGGCGCGGATACTGGGTCACGAGGTCGACGCCCCCGACGAGGTGTTCGCCCCCGAGGACCTCGACGCGCTGCGGACGTCGAGCCACGCGATGCTGGCGGCGCTGGACGACACCACCAGGTCCGAACGCCGGTTCACCGGTCCGGCGGGCGACGAGATCTGGGCGAACGTGGTGCTGTCGGTGGTGCGCGACAGCGACGAGCGGCCGAAGTACTTCGTGGCCGTGCTGGAGGACGTGACCGATCAGCGACAGCTCCGGGAGTACCTGCGGTTCCAGGCGCTGCACGACGTGCTGACCGGTCTGCCGAACTGGCAGAGCTTCCTGCCGCACCTGGAGAAGGTGCTCGGCAAGCTCCGCACCCCGAACACCGTGACCCTGTGCTACCTCGACGTGGACAGCACGGCGCTGCTCAACGACGGCCTCGGCTACCGGGCCGGGGACCGGGTCCTCACCGCGGTCGCCCGCAGGCTGAGCGCCGCCGTGGCGGACGAGGCCGCGATGGTGGCCAGGGCGGGCGGCGACGAGTTCGTCGTGCTGATCGAGGACTCCCCCACCACACCGAGCATCTCCGAGCTGGCCGCCCGGATCGACGCCGCTCTCACCGAACCGGTCGAAGTGGACTCGACGCGGACCACCGCGGTGTCCGCGGGCATGGGCTTCGTCCGCACCTCGGCGCGCGGCGCGGACGCCATGACCCTGGTGCGCCAGGCGCACAGCACCCTGCGGCGCGCGGAGGCCAAGGGCAAGCGCCAGTGGGCGTACTACGACCACGACCTGGACGCGCTGGACCGGCCGCGCCTGGAACTGGTCGCCACGCTGCCCGGCGCGCTCGCGGCGGGCGAGGTCTACACCGAGTTCCACGCCGTCGACGACGTGGTGCTGACCGCGCGGCTCCGCTGGGAGCAGCCGGACGACACCGTCGTCACGCACGGGGAAGTCCTGCTCCAGGGCGATGAACTGGGCCACACCATCCCGCTGGGCGACGCGCTCCTGACGCAGGCGTGCGCCAGGGCGGCCGAGCCGGGCGAGCACCTCCCGGTCCTCGTCCGCCTGTCGCCCGACCACTCCCGCGACCCCGACCTGACCGCCACCGTCGGCCGCGCGCTGACCGGCTCCGGTCTGGCCCCTGACCGGTTGTGGCTCAGCCTGTCGCTGCGCGGGCTCCACGGCGAGGAGGGTCAGGACAACCTCGCGGTGCTGGCCGACCTCGGCGTGAAGGTGTTGCTGCACGACCTTTCCGGCGCACTGGCCGAACTGTCCACAGTGGAGTCGTCGAGACCGCACGCCGTGGCGCTCGGCCCGGTGCCGGAGGGCGCGCTGGCCAGGGCCGCCGCGACGGCCCTGGTCCCGCTGCTGCGCGCGACGGGCGCGCTGGTGATCGCCGACGAGACGACCGGCGAGCAGGACGAGTGGCTCCGCTCGGTCGGCGTCGACCTCCTGCTGCCACCGCAGCCGGAGATCGAGGAGTACTAGCCGGGAGCGTGCTCCACCTGTTCGGCGGACGGCCGGCCGGGTGGCCGCGTGGACCGCTCCCGCGGAATACCGCGACCGCGAGACGCCTGCCAGGGCCCGGAAAAGCCCCGGCGCCCCGCTCCGCAGGAGGAACGGGACGCCGGGGCGGTGGGACCGGTTAGTCCACGAACTCGCGAGCCCAGTCGGCGGTCGCGCCGATCCTGGCGGTGCTGAAGGCCGCCTCGACCTCCGACTTCTCCCGCGCGTTCGGGTACGGGTTCGTGCAGGACACACCCGCGCTGCTGCCCGACATCAGGCTGGTGCACGGGCCGGGCTTGCGGTCCGGCTGGCCCAGGATGTGGCCCAGTTCGTGCGAGGCGATGCGGATGGCGTTGTAGCCCTGGTCGGTGGCCTGGCGGCCCATCCAGACGCGGCCGTTGCCGAGGCTGGTCGTCTGCGCGCGCGGCCAGCCGTCGTCGGCGATGATGCGGATGTTGGCGGAGCTGGACGTGGTCGACACGAGCCGGACGTTGACCACGCTGGAGTTCCAGATCTGGGCGCCCTGGTCGACGGCGGCCTTGAACTCCGCGGCACCGCTGGCGTTGTAGGTCAGGGTTCGGACAGCGGCTACCTCGACGTCCGGCGTCGCGGAGGCGGTCGGGGCGTGCAGGCTGATGAGCCCGACGGCGACCACCAGCGCACCCGTGAGTTTGCGCAGCACGGTGATTCTCCTCGTTGCAGGGTGGATCATGCAGGGAATTCGACCGTAACGACGTCGCGGAGCAGACCGCAAGAACGGTTAATGTGATTCAGCGGCGGAACGGACCGCTGACCTCGTAGGTGATCCCACCGCCGCTGCTGCCGCTCGTGCCGCGCTGCGAGGAGAAGTAGAGCCGGTCGCCCGCGGGGGTGAAGGCGGGTCCGGTGATCTCCGAGGAGGACTGGTTCGGCACCCGCAGGAACGGTGCCACGACACCGTCCGGCGTGATGAGGCAGATCTCCAGGTCGCCGCCGTCCTCGGCGACGAAGAGGTCGCCGGAGGTCGAGCGGGTGACGTTGTCGACGCCCGTCAGCGGCGCGGTGCCGGAGGCGACCAGGGAGTCGTCGTAGGTGAGGCCGATCGTGCTCGCGTCCGCGTCGTAGGCCCAGACGCGGTTGTCGCCCTTGGTGGTGAACCAGCACGTGCCACCGGCGTAGTAGCACCCCTCGCCGCCGTTGAACCGCTTCGCGCCGGACACCTGCGAGCGGGTCGCGGTGGGGCTGCCGTCGGGGTCGGGGACGGCCTTCCACGTCACCGGCCCCGAGGTCTGCGAGGTGGGCCCCACCATGACCTCCAGCGTCCCGGCGGACAGGTCACCCCAGGCCGTGGGCTTGAACCGGTAGAAGCACCCGTCGCTCACGTCCTCCGTCAGGTAGACGTAGCCGTGGTCGGCGTCGGCCGCGCAGGCCTCGTGCTTGAACCGCCCCATCGCGGGCCGGGCGACCGCGGCGGTCACGCCCCGCGGGTCGGTCTCGAAGACGCGCCCCCGGTCCACCTCCTCGCAGGAGAGCCAGGTCCCCCACGGGGTGGCGCCGCCCGCGCAGTTCACGTTCGTGCCGGAGAGGGTGCGGTAGGCGTCGGTGATGGCGCCCGTGGAGGAGAAGCGGATCGCCCCGACACCACCGGTCGTGGGCACCTCGCTGTTGGAGACGTAGATCCACCCGCTGCCGTCGGGGAAGCACGCGCCGCCGTCCGGGGCGGGGTGCCAGGTGTAGGACGTGCCCGCGACCCGCTGGCCGCTGCGGGCCACGACCCGGCTGGTGAACCCCGCGGGGAGCATCAACCCGCCGGCGTTCACGGCCTGCGGGAGGCCGTAGGGGCTCGGCCCCGGCTGGGCGCCCGCGGCGAAGGCTTCCGCCCACGAGGCGCCGCCGAAGGCCGCGGCCGCCGTTCCGACGACCGCGACCCTCAGGAAGTTCCGACGTTCCACCGTTGTTCTCCGTTCACCCGAGAAGGCCGACCTCATCGGCCAGCCTTCTCGGAACAGCGGACAACGGTGGTTCACACCACCTGAACAAGTAGCGAATTCACGCGTAGGTGGGTTGGCGCAACGCGTGCTCCACCAAGGTGATGAGCGTCTGCTTGGTCGATTGGCGGTTGCGCGCGTCGCAGGGGACGATGGGCACGGACGGCTCGATGGTGAGCGCCTCGCGGATGTCCTCCACCCGGTGGTGCATGAGGCCGTCGAAGCAGTTCACCCCCACCACGTACGGCAGCTCGCGGTCCTCGAAGAAGTCGATCGAGGCGAACGCGTCGTCGAGCCTGCGGGTGTCGACCAGCACGACGGCGCCGATCGCGCCGCGCACCAGGTCGTCCCACATGAACCAGAACCGGTGCTGACCCGGCGTGCCGAACAGGTACAGGATCAGGTCGCTGTCCAGGGACACGCGGCCGAAGTCCATCGCCACGGTGGTGGTGACCTTGTTCGGCGTCGCCGACAGGTCGTCGATGCCGACGCTGGCCTCGGTCATCACCGCCTCCGTCGTCAGCGGCACGATCTCGGACACCGACCCGACGAAGGTCGTCTTGCCCACGCCGAATCCACCAGCCACGACGATCTTCGTCGACATGGTGGGCTTGGCGGGCGACCCCGGTCGTCCGAGAGCACCAGAGCTCATCGCTGGTCTGCTTTCCCTTGAGTAGTTGGTCAGCCGCGCATCGACACGTGCAGTTGCGAGCGGATCTCCGGCGTGAGCTGGATGCCGACCCGCTCCACGAGCCGGGTCATGGCGTAGCCGATGAGCCCGATGTCGCAGTTGGGGGCGGCCAGCACCGCGAGGCAGGACCCGTCGCTGATCGACATCAGGAACAGGTAGCCCCGTTCCATCTCGACCACGGTCTGCTTCACCTCACCCGCCTCGAAGCAGCGCGCCGCTCCGAGGTTGAGGCTCACGAGGCCCGACGCCACGGCGGCGAGCTGTTCGGCGCGGTCGATCGGGAGACGCTCGGAGCCCGCCAGGAGGAGTCCGTCCGCGGACACCACGATGGCGTGCGCGACCCCGGCTACCCTGCTGACGAAGTCCTCGACCAGCCAGCTGAAGTTGTCCAGTTCTTCGGACGTGGTGGTCACCGCTGCTCCTTCTGTGCGCTCGTGTCCCCTGAGGTGCTACCGAACAAGGGACTGTCCCACGACTCGATGTCGTCGAGGGATTCGCGTCCCAACTGCACGCCCCGCTGGTAGGTCGCGAACTGCTGGCGCAGCCGCTCGGCGGACCGCCGCCGCGTCGGGGCGACCGCGGTCGCGACCGAGGCGGTCTGCCCGCCACCCTGGCCGCTCTGGGCCTGCTTGGCGGGCGCGGAGGCCTGCTTCGCGGGCGAGCCGGGGATGAGACGGGCGTTGGGGACCCGCTTGGGCAGCCCAGCGGTCGTCTTGTCGTCCACCGCGGTCTTCAGGACCTTGTTGGCCGTCTGCCAGCCCTCGTCCGCCACGCCCCAGTCCGCCTTCGGCGACTTCTTGCGCGCCGGGACGGGCGGGGTGGTGTCGGAGAGCTCGCGCTTGGGCAGCTGCGGCGAGGACGTCCGCTGGGCGGGCGGCTCGGCCGCCGCGGCGGGCGCGAGCATCTCGGTGGCCTCGGCGCCCTTGGTGTGGCCGTTGCCGTTGCCGTTGGTGTGCCCGTTGCCGCTGCCGGGCGCCTCGGAGGTCTCGCCGCCCTGGAACCAGCGCGACAGCACGTCCTCGTAGATCGGCAGCCGCTCGGTGACCGGCTCGACCTTCGGCTTCGGCGCGGGCTTGCGCGGCAGCACGGTCCGCTCGGCCGCGGGCGGGTAGGAGTAGTCGATCGGGTCGACACCGTCCGGCTGCACGGGTTTCATGCCCTGGACGGTGGCGGTGAACAGATCCTCGGTGGACGTGCGCTCGACCAGGTGCTCCGCGTGCGGGTCCTCGTCGGGCGCCGACATCACCTGCGGGAACTGGCCCGAGTCGACCTGACCGGGAGTCCACTTGGGAACACCGGCGATGACGCCGACACCGGTCTGCTCGACCTGGCCGGACAGGTGGTCCTCGAAGCTCGACGCGGTCGACCGCGCGGGCGGCGCGGGCGGGAGCTGCGAGACACCCTTGTGCAGCAACGAGGCAGGCAGGACGACCTGCGCGGTGACGCCACCCTCTATGTCGTCGTTGTTGCTCAGCGTCACGCGGATCTCGTGGCGCTTGGCGAGCTGGCCGACCACGTACAGGCCCATCTCGCGGGCGACGGAGACGTCGACCTCCGGGGGCTCGTTGAGCTTGTGGTTGGCCTCCACGATGTCGTCCTCCTGCATACCGACACCGCGGTCGTGGATGCGGATCGCGATCTCGCCGCGCCGGGTCTCCGTCGCCCGCACCGTGACCTTGGTGGTGGGCTTGGAGAACGCGGTCGCGTTGTCCAGCAGCTCGGCGATGAGGTGCGCGAGGTCGTTGACGACCCGGCCCTGCACCTTGATCTCCGGGCCCGGCGCGATCTGGATCCGGGCGTACTTCTCCACCTCGGACACCGCGGCGCCGAGGACCTCGGACACCGGGACGGGCCGGGTGACGCGGCGGTTGACCGTCGTGCCGGAGAGCACCAGGAGGTTCTCGCTGTTGCGGCGCATCTGCGTCGCGAGGTGGTCCAGCTCGAAGAGGCTCGCGAGCTGGTCCGGGTCCTGCTCGTCCTGCTCCAACCGGTCGATCACGCCGATCTGGCGCTCGACGAGCGCCTGGCTGCGCCGCGACAGGTTGATGAACATGTCGTTGACGTTCGCGCGGAGGGCCACCTGCTCGACGGCGAGGCGGACCGCTTCGCGCTGCACCGCGTCGAACGCGCGGGCCACCTGGCCGACCTCCTCCGTCGTGTTGATCGGCACGCGGAACAGGGCTTCCTCGGCGGCCAGCTCCGGGTCGCGGTGCTGGCGGATCCGCTGGATGGCCTCCGGCAGGCGGTTGCGCGCCACGTCGAGGGCCGTGCGGCGCAGGACCCTCAGCGGGATGACCATGGAGCGGGCGACGATCGCCATGAGGCCGAAGGCGACGAGCAGGGCGACGAGCACGAGGGCGGCGTCGCGCCAGGCGCCCGCACGACCCTCGGCGATCAGCTCGTCGGAGGTGACGCGGATCTGGCTCTCGATGTCGCGCGACACCGTGGTGATCAGGCCCGCGGTGTCCTCGCCGAGCCGGAGGACCTCCGCGTCGGAGATGGTGACCCGCTGGTCGTCGTCCTCCTCCTGGCTGATCTCCTGCTGCACGAGGGCCAGTTGGACGAGCCGGTTGCGGCCGTCGACGGCGCCGCCGGACACGACGTCCTGGAAGCGCTGCCGGTTCTCCTGCGAGGCGGAACCGGTGAAGTCGACGAGCGCGGCGTCCAACCTGGACTGCGCGGCGCGCAGGGCGTTGACCTGTCCGGGCGCGAACTCGCCGCGCTTGGCCGTGGCCACCAGGATCGCGTTCTGCTGCGACATCTGTTCCCGCGCGCCGTAGAGCGCGAGGTTCGCCGACGACAGCGGGGTCAGCCGCGAGTTGCTCACGCCGCCCGCCGCGATCCGGTGGACCTGGTTCACGGCGGTGAGGATCTGGCTGTACGCGCTGAGGACGGAGGCGTCCGGGTAGCGCGTGCTCAGCATCGTGTTGCGCAGGGAGCTCAGGTTGTCCAGCGACTGCAAGGACTTCTGGAACGCGTCGGCCACCGCGGGGTCGACGCCCTCGGTGGAGACGGCCACGTCGCGGTACTTGCCGACCTCGACGTCGACCTTGGCCGCGCGGGTCACCTGCTCCGCGCTGTTCTCCTGCCGGTTGCCCGCCACGTAGTGGACGGCGGCGTCTCGTTCGAGCTGGAGCGCGTCGGACACCGACGCCGCCTGGGCGCTGAGCGCGAGTTCGCGCTGCACCTTGCCGAACTGCGCCACGTCGTCGAGCTGGCTGTTCAGCCGCAGTCCGGCGAGCGCGAGCGTGCTCAGCGCGGGGACCAGCAGAACCACGGCCAGCTTGCTGCGCAGGCGCCAGTTGGTGAGGCGCCAGCGTCGGATGCCCCCTGGCACGACCAGGGCCTCCGTGTCTGCGCGAGCATCCCGGCCGCCGGCAGCGGGACGGGATGACGCGGAATTCGCGGTCGGAACCGAGTTGGCGGGTCTACCGCTCTCGGCATCCGACTCTTGTCGGGCTCGCTCCGGATCGGATCCGGACGCGGGGTCACCGTGACCGCGCACCGTCAGCACACTCCCCAGCTTCCAAGCCGATGAAAGGAAACTTATCTACAAACCTGGTGGATCTTCGAGTAAAAGCGGCCGAAGTGATACCGCCATTTGGCGGACTTCGCAGGTAGTTCACAAATCAACCAGTATGACTGATCGCTGTGAGAAGGCCACTAAACAGACACTAACAGCGGCGGTTCACGACATTTTCACCGATGAGACGGGTGTGAAACAACTGCGGGGAGCCGAAGAGGCTCCCCGCAATCGCCTGATTCGTCAGCTACTGGGGGCGATGAGCATCGGCTTGACGTCCATCTCCTTCTCCAGCAGACCGTAGGTCTTCATCAGCGTCGCGACCCTTTGCAGGCGCGTGGCGTCCAAAGTGGTGGGGAACTCACCGAAGTGGACGAGGCTCGCGGTTTCCTTGTCCACCTTCGCGTACTCCTGGAGCAGCGGCTCGACCGTGGGGCGGTCGGCGGCGTCCTTCTGCCCCTTGGCCATGGCGCGCTGGAACGCCGCGACGGTGTTGGGGTTCTCCTTGGCGAACTTCCCGCTGGTCGCGTAGCCGGCGATCGGGATGTTGTCCGTCGGGCCGCTCGCGGCGTCCAGGGCGGTCACGGAGCCGATGGAGCGCTGGGCGCGCGTGATGAAGGGCTCGACCATGAACGCCGCGTCAACGGTCTTGTTCTCGATCGCGGCCTGCATGTCCGGGAACGCGAACTCCTTGAACGTGACGCTCGCGGGGTCGACGTCGTTGGCCTCCAGGGTGGCCTTCGCGGTCAGCTCGGCGATGTTCTTGAACGTGTTGATCGCGATGGTCTTGCCCGCCAGGTCCTTGGGGGACTTGATGGGCGAGTCGGCGGTCGTCACGATCAGGAACATGTCGGGCTTGGCCTGGTAGCCGTCCGACACCAGCTTGATGCCCTCGACGGCCTTGGCGGCCTCCTTGGACTCGGCGGCGAAGAACGAGACCCAGTTGCCGAAGGTCAGGTCGAGGTCGCCGCTGATCAGGCCGGGGATGGCCGCGGCGCCGCCCTGGATGACCTTCAGGTCGACCTCCAAGCCCTCTTCCTTGAAGTAGTCCTTCTTGATCGCCACGTGGACCGAGGCCACGTCGAGGATCGGAAGCACGCCGAGCGTGATCTTGCTCTTCTCGACCTTGCCGTTCGCGGGCTTCTCGGCGGCGGGGGTTTCCGACGAGCCTCCCAGAGCGCCGCAACCTGCGACGGAGGCGAGCAGCGCGAGGACGGACAAACCGCCGACGATCATGCGTGCGTGGCGGCCGACTCTTCGAGTCATCTGAAGCACTCTCCTGGTTGGAGCGGGGCGTTCGTTGCGGGGGATTCTCGATCGACCAGACGCGGCGAAAACCACTCAAAGTGACACTCGCGGTTCACTAGGACCCCGGTCGACCGACACTCGAAGGCTGTATCCACTACCTTCGGTGAGCATCTTTGCACAGGCCGTCCAGAGGCAGGGGTACACGGTGAGAGAAGCTCATCTCGAATGGACCATTCAGAGCACAGCCCGTCCCGTGGTCGTCATCGGCGCCGGACCTGCGGGTTTGATGACGGCGAACCTGCTCCAGCGGGCGGACGTGCCCTGCGTCGTCCTGGAGCGGGGCACACGCGAGTACATCGAAACGAGACCTCGCGCGGGAATGCTCGAAGACCGCTCGGCGCGGATGCTCGAACGGCACGGTCTGGCCGACCGATTGCTCACGGAAAGTGACACTCACACAGCGTGCGAATTCCGCATCGACGGGAAAGCGCACGAGCTGAACTACTCCGAGCTGTCCGACGGCAGGACCCACTTCGTCTACCCGCAGCAGGAGGTCGTGACCGACCTGCTGGGGCAGTACCTGGCAGGCGGCGGCGACATCCGCTTCGAGGTCTCCGACGTCGAACTCCACGACCACCTGGACGAGATCCCGTCGGTGTCCTGGACATCGTCGGGCGGAACGCGGGAACAGCTCGACTGCTCCTTCATCGCCGGGTGCGACGGCTTCCACGGCGTGAGCCGGAAGAGCATTCCGGCGGGTGCGGTCAAGGAATTCACCCACCAGCACGGCATCGGGTGGCTCAGCATTCTCGCCGAGGCGCCGCCGTCGACCGAGAAGGTCATCTACGCGCTGCACGCGGACGGATTCGCGGGTCACATGCTCCGCAGTTCTACGGTCAGCCGCTTCTACCTCCAGGTACCGGTCGGGGAGAACGTCGACAACTGGCCGGACGAGAAGGTCTGGACCGAATTGCACAAGCGCCTGGCGCTGCGCGACAGCGACTGGACGCTCACCGAAGGAAAGATCATCGAGAAGCGGGTGCTCGACATGCGCTCGCACGTGGTCGAGCCAATGCGCTACGGGCGGCTCTACCTGTTGGGCGACGCCGCCCACATCATCACGCCGATGGGCGGGAAGGGAATGAACCTCGCGCTGAACGACGCCGAGGTCTTCGCCGACGCCATCGCCTCCTACTACAACCACAAGTCCACCGCGGGCCTGGACGACTACTCGGCCGTCTGCCTGCGGCGCGTGTGGCGTGCGCAGGAGTTCTCGCAGTGGATGGTGGACCTGGTCCACCGCAACGAGCAACCGTTCCTGAGCCGATTGGGCCACGCCCGGTTGCAGCACTTGATCCAGTCGCGCGAGGCGGCTGCCTCCTTCGCCCAGATGTACGTCGGGGCGAACTGACCGTTCCAGCCCACGAGGAGGATTGTCCATCTCGCGAATAACACGGAGTCGCCGTGCGCGGTGAACCGATATTTGCCGATTTAACGAGCCCCTGATCCCCGCGGTGCCACAAGGGGATCAGGGGCTCGTCCGCTCTCCGCGCGAGGGTCGTCCGCGCATTGTCCCGACGAGAGTTCCACGGTGGCGGACGCCCGTGGCGCGGGCGTGAATTCGGACCGCCGCCGCCCCCTGTTCCACACCGGTGGATCGATACCGATTCCCGAAGCGCGAACCGCTCCCGCTTTGCCCGGCTCCCGCGCGTTCCCGTCCCACCCGCCTGTTGAGACCGGGTGCATTGACGAGCGATCCACCCTCACCGCGCGGTAGAGGTCCCCGACGAGGTCGGGACCACTCGCGCGAACGCCGCCCGACCGCGACGGGGAGCCCTCTCGGGGGACCGGATCGGGGAAATCCGCGACAAGGCGACAGGAAGCGTTTTCCGGTCAGGTCGGCGCCCTTCGGGGACGTTCCCACCACAAGCCCCGGAACGGGCCGCGCACACGCGATCAGAGGGGCGTTCGGACCACTCGCGCAACCGTCCCGGCAGGGCCGCCCGGCAGACGCCCAGCACCCGGTTCACGACCTTTGTGGACATCCGGCACGAGATCGCCCGGACCGCCGGAACGCGTTCAGCGACACCGGGAAGGACCGATCGCAGTGTCCACATCGACCTGGAATTCCGGAGGACCGGACGGTCTTCGGCAACGTTCGGTAACCGGCGCACGGGCCGAGGCCTGCGAGCACGCGTCCGAACGGGGGACGCGCGCGAAGTCCACCCGACGGGGCCCAAGTGGACAAGGGCACGATCCGGTCACGCTTCGAGAGTGGCCGGAGCCCTCTCCGCGAAGTGAGCACGCTGACATTCCACGTGACGACTATTTCGGGGAAAAATCCGAAAGTCACCAATTGAGACACGGCTGGATCTATCCAGAGCCCTCGGGAAACCCGGCAGCAGAAGGAAAACGGCCTGAAACGCCGCAGGCGCCCCTGGACCCCCGAAGCGGGAGTTACCAGGGGCGCCCGTTTTTCGGCGCTACCGGGGGAACTCAGTTGGTCGCGCGGTCCTCCGCGTGGGCCTCGCGCAGCGCGGCGCGCTCCGCCTCGGCCCACTTCGCCGCCACGGCGGCCTCCGCGGCGACCTTGCGCCGCGCGGTGGGCCTGCCGACGTTGAGCAGCCGGGCCACCTCCCCGCGCAGCGTCACGAACGCGTCCGACTCGCGCGTGGTGATCTGGTCCCGCACACCGGGGAGGTCGACCCTGAGGTCGGCCACGACCGCCGCGGGCGACCCGGACAGCACCAGCACGCGGTCACCGAGGTAGACGCTCTCGTCGATGTCGTGCGTGACCACCAGGACCGTGGTGTTCTGCTCCCGCTTCACCTTCAGCAGCAGGTCTTCCAGCTCGAACCGGGTCTGCGCGTCCACCGACGCGAACGGCTCGTCCATCAGCAGCAGCGCGGGCCGGTACGCGAGCGCCCGTGCGATGGAGACGCGCTGCTGCATGCCGCCGGAGAGCTGCCACGGGTACTTGCCACCCGCCCCGCCCAGCCCGACCAGTTCCAGCGCCTCGGCGGCGCGCGTGCGGCGCTCCTTGCGACCGAGGCTGCGGCGCAGCGGGAACTCCACGTTGCGCTGCACCGAAAGCCACGGGAACAGCGATCGGCTGTAGTCCTGGAACACCACGGCCAGGTCGTCGGGCACACCGTCGATCTTGTTGCCGTGCAGGCTGATCCCGCCGTCGGTCGGCTTCACCAGACCGCAGATGGTCCTCAGCAGCGTCGACTTGCCGCAGCCGGACGGACCGACCACGCACACCAGCTCACCCGCGCCGACGGTGAACGTCAGCCCGTCGATGGCGCGGTGCGCCCCGTCCTTCGCCTGGTAGGTGTGGCCGAGTCCGGCCACCTCGAGCATGGCGGTCATGTCAGTCCCCTGCCGTCGCGAGTTGTGCGGGTTTGGTGTGCTCCTGCTTGGGCTGCCACCCGAGCACCCGGCGTTCCACGGCCAGCAGCACGGTGTTCAGCACGTAGCCGATCACGCCGAGCAGGACGATGCCCGCCCACATGTTCGGGAAGTCGAACTCCCGTTGTGCCACCAGGAGTTGCGACCCGATGCCGTTGTCGGTGCCGACGAGTTCGGACACCACCATGAGCACCAGGGACAGCGACAGCGACACCCGCAGGCCCGCGAAGATCTTCGGTGCCGCCGAGGGCAGCACGACACCGAGCACCCACTGCCACTTGGGCACGCGGAACACCGCGGACGTCTCCTGCTTCAGGGTGTCGACCGAGCGGGCGCCGTCGATCGTGTTGAGCAGGATCGGCCACAGGACGCCGAAGACGATGGTGGCCAGCTGCATCGAGGTGCCGACGTTGAACAGCAGCAGGAACACCGGGACCAGCGCGGGCGGCGGGATGGACCGCATGAAGGTCAGCAGTGGACCGGCGAACTCCAGTGCCGTCCGCGACCGTCCCAGCGCCACGCCGAGCGAGATGCCGATGACCGCGGCGATGGCCCAGCCGCCGATGAGCCTGGCAACACTGGGGATCAGGTGTTCGAACACGATGTCCGTGAGGAACAGCTGCTCCAGCGGACCGGAGAGCCAGAGCGTCCACGCCGCTCCCGCGATCTCCGTCGGCGGTGGGAAGAACGTGTCGTCGGCCAGCACGGTGGCGATCTGCCACACCGCCACGAGCCCGACGAAGACGATCCACCGCTTGAAGAAGTTGGTCATGAGCGACCTCCGGTGGCCGCGCTCCAGCCGACCCAGCGGCGCTGGGCGCGTTCGAGACCCTCGTTGAGGAGGTAGCCGAGCACACCGGCGACCACGGTGCCCGCGAGCACCATGTCCATCCGCCCGGCGCCGCTGCGGGCCAGCATGATGAACTGCCCGAGCCCACCGCTGCCCCCCGCGAGCAGTTCCACGCTCACCAGGACCACGAGGCTCGTGGTGGCAGCGAGGCGGATGCCGGTGAGGACGAACGGCAGCGCGTTGGGCAGCGCCACCGAGAACAGCACCCGGACCCGTCCGGTGCCGAAGACCTTGGCGGTCTCGACCAGCAGCGGGTCCAGTTCGTCGAGCGCGTAGATCGTGTTGAACAGGATCGGCCAGATCGCCGCGTACACCGCGAGCACGATCTTCGTTTCGGGACCGATCCCGAGGAACACGATGGCCAGCGGAATCAAGGCCACGGAAGGAATGGGACGCAGGAACTCGACCACGGCCCTGGTCGCGTACCGCACCGCGGGCACGCTTCCCAGGACCAGGCCGAGCGGGACCGCGATCCCAACGGACACACCGACTGTGATCAGCAGAGCCAGAACCGTCGCGAGCACGTCGCGGAGGAACAGCTGATCACCCAACAACTTGCCGAGCTCGCCGAAAACCACACTGGGTGGCGGCAGGTATTCCGCGGAGACGAGCCCGGACCGGCCGAACAGCTCCCAGACAAGCAGGAACCCGACCACGCCGAGCACACCTCGGGTGAGGGCACGCACGCCGAACGCCTCTCCGATTGATCATCATCAGGACGACCCGGACCAATCTAGAGACAGGTGACCCCGCGCCACAATGAGTGGCGAGGAAACTTCGCAAAGTCACACGCCCGTACTGGATGCGGCGCGGTTCACGCGGAAGGCCGCGGAGAGGCGGGAATTCCGGCCACGGACGGTGTCGAGCCGCCCACGCTGAGCCGATTGCCGCAACGCCCTGCTGCGGCGGGCCCAACCGCGGGTCGCCGGAAGGGTGCGGCCGAGGGCACGCCCTTCCACGTCAAGAAGAATTCCGTTGATCGGAAGATCTTCCCCGGTGATCACTCCCACTCGCGGAATTGACGGCCGTGAAAAAACCGATCGTCGAGAACCGGAGTTCTCGACGATCGGTCAATTGAGGGGGTGGGAACTCGTCACAGCCCCACGAGCTTGTAGAGGGAGCCGACCTCCTGGCGGTTGAGCACCCGCATCGAACCCGGCCGCTGGTTGCCCAGCTGGACCTCGCCGATGTGGGTGCGCACCAGGCTCGCCACCGGGTAGCCGACGTGGTCGAGCAGGCGGCGCACGATGTGCTTGCGGCCCTCGTGCAGGACCACCTCGACCAGGGCCTTGCCGGGCATCGAGTCGACCAGCTTGAACGAGTCGACGCGGGCGAAGCCGTCCTCCAGCTCGACGCCCGCGCGCAGCCGCTTGCCGACGTCCTTCGCGACCGGCCCCTGGACCTCGGCGATGTAGGTCTTGGGGACCTCGTAGGACGGGTGCATGAGCCGGTGGGCGAGGTCGCCGTCGTTGGTGAGCAGCAGCAGGCCCTCGGTGTCCGCGTCGAGCCTGCCGACGTGGAACAGCCGCTCGCGGCGCTCGTGCAGGTAGTCGCCGACGCACGGGCGGTGCTGGTCGTCGTGCATGGTCGACAGCACGCCGCGCGGCTTGTTCAGCACGAGCGTGACCACGTCGTCCTTGAGGACCACGCGGACGCCGTCGACGTGCACGACGGCCGTCTCCGGGTCGACGCGGCGACCCTGCTCGGTGACGACCTCACCGTCGACGGTGACGCGGCCGAGTTCGATCAACTCCTCGGAGACCCGCCGCGAGGCGATGCCCGCCTTGGCGAGCACCTTCTGCAACCGGATCCCCTCGTCGTTGGGGTTGGGTCGCGCGGAACGGGTTTCAGACATCGTCGATCGCATCCACTTCGGGCAACAGGGGAGCGATCGGGGGCAGGTCCGCCAGGGACGACAGGCCCAACCGCTCCAGGAACAGTTCGGTCGTGCGGTAAAGGATGCCACCAGTGTCGCTGTCGGTACCGATCTCGCTGATCAGACCCCGTGCGACGAGCGTGCGGATCACGCCGTCCACGTTGACCCCGCGGACCGCGGCGATCCGCGCCCTGGTGACCGGCTGCCGGTAGGCGATCACGGCGAGCGTCTCCAGGGCGGCCCTGGTGAGCTTGGCGCGCTGCCCGTCGAGCAGCAGCTTCTCCACGTAGGGCGCGTACCGGTCTCGCGTGTAGAACCGCCAGCCGTCTCCGATTCTACGCAGGTCGATGCCGCTGCCCGACTCGGTGTACCTCGCGGACATCCTCTTGAGGGTCTGGGTGACCCGCTTCACGGACTGGCCGAACACCTCGGCGAGCAGCTTCTCGCCCGCGGGGGAGTCGATGACGAGCAGCACCGACTCCAGCGCGGCCTCCAGCTCCGCGTCGTCGGAGAGGTCGGGGCCGGTCTCGACGACCTCGGCCTCGGCCTCCTCCGGGAGGTCCGGCTCGGCAACCACCGGTTCGCTCACCCGTACTCCTCGTCCTCGTCGAACTCGACCACCGGCGCGTCCTCGTCGCCGATCCAGCGCACGACCAGCTCGCCGAGCGGATCGGGCTGGTCGAACGCCAGCACGGTCTCGCGGTACAGCTCCAGCAGCCCGAGGAACCGGGCCACGACGTCCAGTGTCTCCTCGCAGTCGGCGACCAGCTCGCTGAACGTGAGCTGACCGGCCGCGATCAGCCGTTCGCGCATGACGTTGACGTGGTCGCGGACGGACACCCTGGCGACGTGCAGGTGCGTCAGCGACACGGTGCGCGGCGGCTTGGGCCGGAACACCGCGGCGGCGATGTCGGCGAACCGCTTGGGCGTGACGCCGAGCATGACCTCGGGCAGCAGGCCCTCGTAGCGCGGCTCCAGCGCGACCGACCGGGGGTAGCGGCGCTGCGCGCCCTTCTCCAGCTCGCCGAACAGGGCCGCGACCTGCTTGTACGCCCGGTACTGGAGCAGCCGCGCGAACAGCAGGTCGCGCGCTTCGAGCAGCGCCAGGTCCTCCTCGTCCTCCACGTCGCCCTGCGGCAGCAGCCGGGCGGCCTTGAGGTCGAGCAGGGTGGCCGCGATGACCAGGAACTCGGTCGTCTCGTCCAGGTCCCACGCGTCGCCCATCGCCCGGATGTAGGCGATGAAGTCGTCGGTCACGGTGTGCAGGGCGACCTCGGTCACGTCGAGCGTGTGCGCCGAGATGAGCTGGAGGAGCAGGTCGAACGGGCCCTCGAAGTTCGTGAGCTTGACCTTGAAGCGACCGGACGTCCCGTGGTCGGCGGGATCGGCCCGCTGCGCTGGATCGACCTGCGCCTGCTCGGTCCGCGCCGGCTCGGTCCGCGCGGGGGCCGGTCCCGGCGGTACCGGTTCCGCCGGTTCCCGCCGGGTCGCGTCGGGAGTGGTCACCGCCTGCGCAGCCTCCGCACGAGCTGCGACCGCTCCCCGTGCTCCTCGAAGTCGGCCAGGAGCACCGCGATGGCCTCGCGGACGATCCGGCCGCGGTCGACGCCCAGGCCGAACGCGCCGCGCAGCGACAGCCGCGCGTGCTCCAGGGCCAGCAGCTCCTCGTCGGAGACGTACACCGTGATCTTGGTGTCGTGCTTCTGCCTGCCGGTGCTGGGGCGGTCGGGGACGGCGGCGGGCGGAGCGGGCTCCGGGGCGAGGCCGGGTTCGGGGTCGACAGGGCGTACGAGACTGGTCGGGCGGAACAGTTCGGACGCGCCGGGCAGCGAGGCGCGACGGGTCACCTGGCGATCACCTCGCGCGCCAGTGCGCGGTAGGCCTTGGCGCCCGCGGAGCGGGGCGCCCACTTCGTGATCGGCTCGCCGGCGACCGTGGTCTCCGGGAACCGCACGGTGCGGTTGATGACCGTGTCGAACACGATCTCGCCGAACGCCTCCACGACCCTCGCCATGACCTCGCGGGAGTGCAGGGTGCGCGGGTCGTACATGGTGGCGACGATCCCGGTGATCTCCAGCTTCGGGTTCAACCGCTCCCTGACCTTCTCGATGGTGTCGATGAGCAGGGCGACCCCCCGCAGCGAGAAGAACTCGCACTCCAGCGGGATGAGCACGCCGTCGGCCGCCGCGAGGGCGTTGACCGTGAGCAGGCCGAGCGAGGGCTGGCAGTCCACCAGCACGTAGTCGTAGTCCTCGATGACGGGACGCAGCGTGCGCACCAGCGTGTGCTCGCGGCCCACCTCCGACACGAGCTGGATCTCCGCCGCCGACAGGTCGATGTTGCTCGGCAGCAGGTGCATGTTCTCGACGCCGGTCTCCATGATCACGTCCTGCACGCCGACCGCGCGCTCCATGATCACGTTGTAGATCGTCTGGTCCAGCTGGTGCGGGTGGATGCCGAGGCCCACCGACAGCGCGCCCTGCGGGTCGAAGTCCACCAGCAGCACCTTGCGACCGTACTCGGCCAGCGACGCGCCCAGGTTGATCGTGGACGTGGTCTTGCCGACCCCGCCCTTCTGGTTGCAGATGGCGAGGATCTTGGCGGGCCCGTGGACGGCGACCGGCTGCGGCTCGGCGGTGAAGCGGAGCTCACGGCCGGTGGGGCCGATCTCGCCGACCTCCTGCTCCGCCGCGTCCTCGTCGTGCGGGGCGGCGTGCGGGGCCAGGCTCAGCTCGACGGACGCGCGGGGCACACCGGGCGACGGCGGCGGCGGAGCGTCGTACGCCCTGCCCTCCACGTGCTCCGGTGTCGACATCGCAACCTAACTCCTCGTAGTCCTCGACCTGGGCGCAGCCTAAGGCCGTGGCCGAGCGGCGGCAACGCGCCTCGCCGTGGCGGCGCGCACCGTTTTCCGCCGGTCGTGGACCGAACGGTTCAGTGCACGGCCTCCATCCGGGCCGCGGCCGACAGGACCACGTCGAGCAGTCCGGGGAAGAGCTGTTCCAGGTCATCGCGGCGCAGCGACACCCAGCGCTGGTTGCCGCAGCAGCGGGTCCGGGTGATCCCGGCCTCCCGCAGCACGCGCAGGTGTTGGGACAACGTGGATTTGGCCACGTCCACGGCCATCGCTCCGCACAGGCGCTCCCCGTCGGCCTCGATCTGCTGGACCACCGCCAGCCTGGTCGGGTCGCTCAAAGCGTGGAGCACCGCCGAGAGCTCGATGGCCGGGGGCTCCGGCTCGTCCAAGTTCGGCACGGTTCGCGGTACCTCCCGCTCCGGTGGGACTCAAGTGCGGACACCGTACCCGCGGCCGCCGAAAGATCGCCCGTGTTCACGAAACCCTCATTGTCACGAAGTGGCGTCGTCACCCGGCGCGGTCGGGGAGTTCTTGCGCGACAGGGACATCCGGGTCGGACGGGGGCGCGGACGGTCGCGAAATCGCCGTCTCGAATGCCGGGTGGGAGGGGTGGGGTGGTGAGGGGGGCCGTGCCGCTTCGCCGGGCCGCGTCACTTCGCCGGGCCGCGTCGTCGGAGCAGGTGTCGTCGGGGTCGCGCCGTCAGAGGTCGGCCAGTGAGCCGTGGCGCAGGCCGTGCGCGAGGGCCACCTCCGGCAGGACCACCGTCCCGCGCACCACGTTGACCCCCTTGGCCAGCGCCGGGTCGTCCAGCACCGCCTGGCGGAAACCCTTGTCGGCCAACGACAGCGCGTAGGGCAGGGTCACGTTCGTCAACGCCCAGGTCGAGGTGTGCGGGACCGCGCCGGGCATGTTCGCCACGCAGTAGAACAGCGACTCGTGCACCCGGTAGGTCGGGGCGTCGTGCGTGGTCGGCCGCGAGTCCGCGAAGCAGCCGCCCTGGTCGATCGCGATGTCCACCAGCACCGAACCGGGCCGCATCGCCGCCACCAGGTCGTTGCTCACCAGCGACGGGGCCTTCGCGCCCGGCACGAGCACCGCGCCGATCACCAGGTCGGCCCAGCGGCAGGCCTTCTCGACCTCGTAGGCGTTGGAGGCGACGGTCTGGAGGTGGCCGCGGTAGGTGAAGTCGATCTGCCGCAACCGGTTGACGTTCGTGTCCAGCACCACGACCTCGGCCTGGAGCCCGACCGCGATGGCCGCCGCGTTCAGGCCCGCGACCCCGGCGCCGATCACCGCGACCTTGCCCGCGGGCACACCGGGCACACCGCCGAGCAGCACGCCGCGCCCTCCGGACGCCCGTTCCAGGCAGTGCGCGCCGACCTGCGCGGCCATCCTCCCCGCGACCTCCGACATCGGCGCCAGCAGCGGCAGCGAGCCGTCCGGGAGCCGCACGGTCTCGTAGGCGATGGCGTTGATCCCGGACGCGACGAGCGCGCGGGTGCAGTCCGCGCTCGCGGCCAGGTGCAGGAAGGTGAACAGCGTCTGGCCGGGCCGCATCCGGTGGTACTCCTCCGGCACCGGCTCCTTGACCTTGAGGACCAGCTCGCACTCGCCCCACACGTCGTCCGCGGAGGGCGCGATCCGCGCGCCCGCGGCGACGAACTCGCCGTCGGGGATGGACGAGCCCGCACCCGCGTCGGTCTCGACCAGGACCTCGTGACCGCGGCGTGCCAGCTCCACGACCCCGGCGGGCGTCACGGCCACCCGGTACTCGTGGTTCTTCACCTCGCGCGGAACGCCGACCAGCACCGGTCCAGAGTAGGCCCGTAGTGGTGTTCCGGCGCGTTTCGGCAGTGCTCACCAGGCCTCATCGACTACCGTTCCGGCCGTGTCAGGACCTTTCGAGCCGAACCCCGTGCGCATCGGCAACCAGCAGCGCGAAGAAGCCATCCGCGCCCTCAACGACCACTTCGCCGCCGGGCGGATCGAGATCGGCGAGTACGAGCAGCGCGTCTCCTACGCGTCCGCCGCCCAGACGGTCGCGGAACTGGGCTCGCTGTTCACCGACCTTCCCCAGCCGCACCCGCCGTTCCTGGCCGAGCAGCCTCCGCCGCCGTACGCGCCGCCGCCGTTCGGGGGTGCGCCCGATCACGGGACGTCCGGCTACGGGACCTCCGGCTACGCGCAACCGGGGTACGGGCAGCCGGGGTACGGGCAGGGCTACGGGACCGCGCCCGGTTACCAGGTGCCGTACGCGCCGTACGGGATCGATCCGTTGACCGGGTATCCGCTGTCGGACAAGTCGAAGGTCGTCGCCGGGGTTCTGCAACTGTTCATCGGGACGTTCGGGATCGGGCGTTTCTACACCGGGCACACGGGAATGGCCATCGCGCAGTTGTTGACGTGCGGCGGATGTGGGATCTGGGCTTTGGTCGACGGCATTCTGCTGCTCGTCAACGGCGGCACGGACGCCCAGGGGCGACGGCTACGCGATTAGGTTCCGGGTGATGGCCCAGGTGAGGCCCACCGCTATCACCACTTGCCCGACCCGAGGGGGCAGAGGGGTGGTTCTGGCGCCTTTTCGATCGGCCCGGAACCACCTCAGCCACAGCCAGGCCAGGAACGGGAGGCCCGCTGTGAGCATCACCGGGTTGTAGTGCCAGGCGGCCGACAGGTCTCCGTGGAGCAGGGCGTAGACCATGCGGGTCGAACCGCAGGCCGGGCAGTCCAGGCCGGTGAGGAAGTTGAACGGGCACCTCGGGAGCCAGGAGCCGGGGTTGGTCGGGTTGGTGAAGTAGAGGGCCGTGGCGGCTGCCGCTGCCGCTACCGCTGTGGCCACGGGGCCGGTTGCGGCTTTCCTCAGGCGGGTCGGGGTCATGGGCTTGGCCTCCCTCCGGTGGTGAGTGTGGCGCATGGCGTTGTCGAGTTCCAGCGGTGGTGGCTGAGGTGACTCGGGAACCTCTGGATCGACGAGGGCAAGGGTCAATCCCCCGAGCAAAATCGGCCACAGGTTCAGGGCACAATGCGGAGATCCCAGTTCATGCGGCAATGATGACTTGCCAAGACGTGACGCCGGTAGCCTGGCTGAGATTTCCAACAAATGCGCACCAGGCAGCCAGAACGATTGGCCCACCATCCGGCCATGAGGTTGTGCGCCGCCAACTCGTCGAACTGTGCGACTTTTCAGTTACCCGACGGCCTGATCACCAACTCGCCGCCAACCACCGAACCAACCCGCCGCAAGACCCCGCCGGAGAGAATGATTGCATACAGTATCCTGAATGCAGAAGCTCGCATCCAGTTAGCACAAAACCCGTGGCCACACCGCCCTGCTCCACATCGCCTTGCCCTACCCGCGCCACCCGACACCGTTCCGCGCGGCGCCACCCCGGCCGACACCGTCCTGCCGGCGCCACCCCGGCCGACACCGTTCCGCCCGACACCGTTCCGGCCGACACCACCCCGCGCGACCCTGCCCCGCGCGCGACCCTGCCCCCTGCACCAACCTGCCCTGCCCGGCACCACCCCGACATCACCGCCCGCCCTACCGAGCACCACCTCACACCGCGGCCCCCGTACGCAGTCCCCCTCCCCCGCGCATACCCTTCATGAAGATTGCATACAGTATCCCGAACCCTCGTAAAACAAACTCGGGGCCACCAACGGCGGCCCCGAGTTCGGGAAGGATCAAGCCTGCGCGCGTGCCGCAAACGTGTGCGGGCGGTCCGGCCACGGTGCGTCCGCGGGCCTCGCCTCAGCTCCCGCCATCACCGCCTGCGCGGCCAGCAACCCGCCCACGGCCGCGCCGTTGACGATCTCCCCGGCCAACGCCATCCGCACCGCCTCCGCCAACGGCACACGACGGATCACCAGATCGGCTTCCTCGTCCCCCTGCAACTCCCGATCCACAGTGGACAATCCCTGCGCCAGGAACACCCGCACCACCTCATCGGTGAAACCGGGCGACGCGGCAACATCGACCAAAGTGGACCATCGGGACGCGGCCAGGCCCACCTCCTCGGCCAGTTCCCGCCGCGCACCCTCGACCGGCTCCTCGTCCGGGGAGTCGAGCAGACCTGCGGGCAGCTCCCACAGGCGGTGCCCGAGCGGATGGCGGTACTGGTGGATGAGCGCGACCTGGCCGTCGTCGTCGAGTGCCACGACGGCGACCGCGCCCAGGTGCTCCACGACCTCGCGGAGCGCCGTGCCGCCGCCCGGCATGGCCACCTCGTCGACGCGGAGCCCGACCACGCGACCGATGTGCACGTCCCGCGTGGCGACGGTGCGGAACTCGTGCGCTCCCGCGGCGGTCACTTGGCACCCGCGGTGGTGACCTCGGCCAGCTCCACCGGAAGGCGGTCGGCCAGCCGGTAGTCCAGGGCCGCCTTGACGAACGCCGCGAACAGCGGGTGCGGCTTGGTCGGCCGGGACTTCAGCTCCGGGTGGGCCTGGGTGGCGACGAAGAACGGGTGGACGTCGGCGGGCAGCTCGACGAACTCCACCAGCCTGCCGTCGGGGGACGTGCCGGAGAAGACCAGACCCGCCTTGGACAGCCTGTCGCGGTAGGCGTTGTTGACCTCGTAGCGGTGCCGGTGGCGCTCGGACACCTCGGTCGAGCCGTACGCGCGGGCCACCACGGAACCGGGGGTCAGCTTGGCCGGGTACGCGCCGAGGCGCATGGTGCCGCCCATGTCGCGCTCACCGGAGACGACGTCCTGCTGGTCGGCCATCGTGGAGATGACCGGCGTGCCGCCCTCCTCGAACTCGGCGGAACCCGCGTCCTCGATCCCGGCGAGGTTGCGGGCCGACTCGATGACCATGCACTGGAGCCCCAGGCACAGGCCGAGCACGGGGATGCCCCTGGTGCGGGCGTAGGTGATGGCGCCGATCTTGCCCTCGATGCCGCGGACGCCGAAGCCGCCGGGCACGAGGACGGCGTCCAGGCCCGCGAGGGCGTGCGCCGCGCCGGACGGGGTCTGGCACTCGTCGGACGGCACCCACACGACCTCGACCTTGGCGCGGTGGGCGAACCCGCCCGCGCGCAGGGCCTCGGTGACCGACAGGTAGGCGTCGGGCAGGTCGACGTACTTGCCGACCAGCGCCACCCGCACGGTCTCGGTCGGGTTGTGGACGCGGTCGAGCAGGTCGCCCCACACGGTCCAGTCGACGTCGCGGAACGGCAGGTCGAGCCTGCGCACGACGTAGGCGTCGAGGCCCTCGCCGTGCAGCACCTTGGGGATGTCGTAGATCGACCGGGCGTCGACGGCCGCGACGACGGCCTCGTTGTCGACGTCGCACATGAGGCCGATCTTGCGCTTGAGCGCGTCCGGGATCTCCCGGTCCGCCCGGCACACGATCGCGTCGGGCTGGATGCCGATGTTGCGCAGCGCGGCGACGGAGTGCTGCGTCGGCTTGGTCTTCAGCTCACCGGACGGCGCCAGGTAGGGCACCAGCGACACGTGCAGGAAGAACACGTTGTCGCGGCCCACGTCGTGGCGCACCTGCCGCGCGGCCTCCAGGAACGGCAGCGACTCGATGTCGCCGACCGTGCCGCCGACCTCGGTGATGACGACGTCCGGCACCAGGCCCTCGGCGTCCGGCTCGGCCATCGCGCGGATGCGGCGCTTGATCTCGTCCGTGATGTGCGGGATCACCTGCACCGTGTCGCCCAGGTACTCGCCGCGGCGCTCCTTGGCGATCACCTCGGAGTACACCTGGCCGGTCGTGACGTTCGCCTCGCCGGACAGGTCGCGCGCGAGGAAGCGCTCGTAGTGGCCGATGTCCAGGTCCGTCTCGGCACCGTCGTCGGTGACGAACACCTCGCCGTGCTGGAACGGGTTCATCGTGCCGGGGTCGACGTTGAGGTAGGGGTCGAGCTTCTGCATGGTCACCCGCAGACCACGGGAAGTCAGCAACTGGCCGAGGCTGGAAGCGGTGAGCCCCTTGCCCAAGGAGGACGCGACGCCTCCGGTGACGAAGACGTGCTTGGTTGTACGTGCTTGAAGCACCAACGAGGCTCCCGTGGTCTGAAAGATTTCCGAAAGGGGATAACCCCTGTCCACGGGCCACAACGCTAACATGCGCGCGCCGGGCCCCACCGCACGCACCACGCGAGCACTTCACTCGAATGGGTTAATCAACCGGCCTGACCTGGTGCCGGGGACTCGGCGTTGCCCGCCACGCCGTAGCGGCCGGACTTGCCGTCGAGCTGCTCACGCAGCGCGAGCACCGTGACGACGCGGCCCGCCGCCGAGTCGGCGTTGTCGACGGTCGACAGCACGGAGGTGGCCGCGGTGTCGGCCCGGACGATGCCGATGCCGCCGGTGCCGTCGGCGGAGCCCGCGCCGCCCGCGAGCACGGCGCCCGCGCCGGAGCGGTCGAGCTGGATGGCGAAGCGGGCGACGGTCGCGGCGCGGTCACCGGCCGAGTCGCCGACGGCCGCGCCGCCGGTGAGCACGACGGCGAGCTGCGCCGGGCGCAGGCCCTGGCCGGGTTTCACGAAGCCCGCGCCCGTCAGCCCGCCGAGCGCCGAGGCGATCTCGTCCGCGGTGGCCTGGGGTTCGTCGCTGTCCTTGCCGAGCAGCAGCAGGGTGCCCAGCAGGCCGCCCGCGCGGGTGCCGGGGTCGGACGCGGTGGGCAGCTGGGTGCCCGCGGGTTGCAGGCGGGCGACCAGGTCGCGGAGCTGGTCGGCCTTGCGGGGGTCGGCGAAGGAGTCGGTGAGCTGGAGTTCACCGGTGACCGACGCGCCTGCCGCGCGCAGCAGCGCGGCCAGCGAGTCGCGGTCGCCCGGACGCGCGTCGGCGGTGGTGACCAGCACGACCGTGCGGTCGGCGAGCTGGCCCTTGACCGACAGCGGGCCGACGGAGGTGGCGAAGCGGTCGGCCTCGGACAGCCTGGCGTTCAGCGCGTTGCGCTCGGACTGGAGGTCGACGACCTGCTTGCCCAGGGCTCCGTTGTCGTCGCTCAGGCCGGACAGCAGCCTGCTGCTGATGGCGGTCGACCCGAGCACGACGCCCACCGCGAGCGCCAGGAAGACGGCCGTGATCGAGACGATGTGGTAGCGCAGGGAGATCACGAGAACAACCCCTTCGACCAGTCGGAGACGGTGCGGAACGCGTCGACGGCGATGTCGACGTAGACGTGGCCGACGCCGGAGACGGCCACCGCGGCGACCATCGCGAGCACGGCGGCCAGCACCAGCAGGAGGATCACGCCGAACGAGACCCGGCTGCGGTGCAGGGCGACGACGGCCTCGCCGTCGACCAGCTTGCTGCCGAGCTTGAGCCGGGTGAGGAACGTGGACGGGTTGGAGCCCGAGTGGCCGCGGTCGAGGAACTCCCGCAGGCCCGCCTGGACGCCGACGGTCACGACGAGGCCCGCACCGTGCGCCTCGGCGATGAGCAGCGCGAGGTCCTCGGCGTTGCCGGAGGACGGGAACGTCACCGCGCCGATGCCGAGGTCCTGGATGCGCTCCAGGCCGGGCGCGTGGCCGTCGGTCTGCGCGGGCACGACGACCTCCTTGCCCGCCTTCAGCGTGGCGGTGCCGATGCCGTCCGGGTCGCCGACGATGACGTCCGGCTCGTAGCCCGCGTGGAACAGCGTGTCCGCGCCCGCGTCGACGCCCACCAGCACCGGCCGGTACTCGCGGATGTACTTGCGCAGCCGCCGCAGCTCGTCGGCGTGGCTCGGGCCGCCCGCGACGACCAGCACCTGCCGGTCGCGCATCGGCACGTACAGCTCGGGCACGCCGATGCCGTCGAGCACCAGGGCGCGCTCGCGGCGCAGGAACTCGATGGTGTTGGCGGAGAACGCCTCCAGCTGCGCGGCCATGCCCGCCTTGGCCTCGATCATGGCGTCGGCGATGGACTCGGCGTTCTGCTCGTCGCCGCGCGCGACCTCGGTCTCGCCGACGTAGACGACGCCGTCGAGCAGCCGCAGCTTCGTGCCGTCCTTGACGTCGCGCAGCACCGCGCTGCCGACGTTGTCGATGAGCGGGATGCCCGCCTCGATCAGCAGTTCCGGCCCCAGGTTCGGGAACCGGCCGGAGATCGACGGCGAGGCGTTCACCACCCCGACCACCTCGGCGGCGACGAGCGCCTCCGCGGTGCGGCGGTCGATGTCGACCTGGTCGAGGACCGCCACGTCGCCGGGGCTGAGCCGCCTCAGCAGGTCGCCCGCGCGGCGGTCGACCCGAGCGACGCCGATGGCACCCGGCAGGTCGTGGTTCGTGCGGCTGAGCAACCCGGAGAGCTTCATGGACCCGATGGTGGCTGATCCACGGGCGAGCGCACCGGAGCCACGCCGACCGGTCTCAGCAGCTCAGCCGGGTGATGATTCCTCTGTGGACACTGATGGGTGAATCGGTGTCCCCATCGGAGGGGTATCGGTGTCGTCGTCGAACGGAACCTGGTAGGCGACCGCGGGCTCCGGCCGCCGCTGGACCAGCAGGGCACCCGCCACCGCGACGAGGGCCGCGATCAGCAGCAGCACCATCCCGGAGCCCACCACGGTCACGGCGCTCCCCCCGATGGGGTCTTCCCGCGAAATCGCCGACAGGACCATCTGCCACATGCTCCACACCGTGCCGACGAGCAGCGCGGCGGCCACGACCGCGGCCACCCCGACCGCCGGTGCCGCGCGGGCCGGGATCCGCGCCGAGACGAGTTCCAGGACCGCGACGAGCACCAGCAGCACCGCCGCCACGACCGACGGCACGCCGAGCAGGATCGGGAACGGGTCGACCTCGACCGCACCGCCGGGGGTGGTGTACTCGCCGCCCCACGGGGTCAACCGCGCCCCGGACCGGTACCCGCTGTCGAAGCGCTTCGTCTCGTACAGCGGCCGCGACGACGCCGCCGCCGTCAGCACCGCGCCCGCGAGCAGCAGGACCACGCCGGCGATCCGCTTCACGAGCCACCCCCGGCGGTGCCGGGAGCGGGGGTCCCGAACGGCGGTGTGGGCGTGTCCGCCTCGTCGTCGGGCAGCCGGTAGACCACCGCTCCCGCGGGTTCCGGTCGCGGCGCGCGCTCCCGCGCCGACCACGGCTGCACCAGCAGCCCTCCCGCCAGCGCGACGACGCAGGCGAGCACCAGCACGCCCGTGCCCGCACCGACGACCGTCTCCATCCCCTCGTCCGCGCCGCCGCCCATGCCCCGCACACCCCTCAGCACGACCTGGCCCACGGTCCACACGGAGCCGGTCAGCACGGCGGCCGACCCGATCGCGGCGACGGCCACGGGCCGGGTGATCCCGACCGGGAGCCTCGGCGCGGCCAGCACCAGCAGCGCCGACACGGCGAGCAGCACCGCCGACGCGACCACCGGCACCCCGAACTCGATCCCGCCCTCGTCCAGCTCGATGGTGTCGATCGACGACTCGTAGCCCCAGAGGGTCATCGAGAACGTCTCCCGACCGGGGGTGAAGATCAGGATCTGCTCGAACACCGGCAACGTCGCCCCGACGGCCGCGAGCACCGCGCCCGCGCCCAGCGCCGCCGCGCCCACCACGAACCTCACCCGCGTCGTCTCCCCGCTCCCGCGCGCAGGACCTCCCCCGACGTCCGCCTGTTCCACCGCGCCCCCACTCGACGGTCCGAGCTCCACTCGTCCCCCACTCTGCCCGAACGCCGGTCGGGGACGCACAGCACTACGAGACCTGCTCGCGGTCCTCCGCGTCGGGCAGCCGGTGGACCACCGCGGCCTCGGGGTCCGGCTCGGGCTCGGCGCGGTCCGGCACGCGCTGCACCAGGACACCCCCGGCGAGGGCGACCAGGCAGGCGAGGCCGAGGATCCACAGGCCGAGCCCCGGCGAGGTGAGGGTGATCGGGTCGACGCGGCGGTTGCCCTCGGCCAGCCGCAGGTACACCTGGAGCACGACCCACACGGCGCCGACCAGCATCAGCGGCACACCCGCCGCGAGGAACCGCGCCGCCGCACCGAGCCGGCGGTGACCCAGGAACAGCGCGGCCAGCACGAGCACCGCGGCGGCGGCGGCCAGCGGCACGCCGTACTGCACCGAGGACCGGAACTCGTCGCTGTCGGGCTGCGGCCCGGTGATGGTGCGGACGTTCCAGGCCGTCACCTCGAACTCCAGCTGCTCGGCGAGCCGGTAGGCCTGGCGGTACAGCGGCAGCAGCGACCCCACCAGCACGAGCACCGCGCCCGCCAGCAACGAGAACACGCCGAGCCGCTGCCTCACGAGCGACGGGGCGGGTCGACCGGGTCGAGGGTCACGCGGGTGGTCGGCTCCGGCTCGTCCTCCGGGCCCTGCGGCCCGAACTCCTCGGGCGGGAAGCCGTACGACTCCGGTTCCTCCGGTTCCGAGGGACCGAACTCGGCGGGCGGGAAGCCCAGCGGCGGGGTGTCCACGTCGTCGACGGACACGTCCGGCAGCTTGTAGATGACCGCCTCGTCGTTCTCCGGCTCCTCGTCGCGTTCCCGCAGGGCGTGCCTGCGCCGACGGCCGGACGCGGAGCGCGCGGGTTCCCGCTCGCGTTCCGGCTCGGGGTCGCGCGCGGGCGTCCGGACCGTCTCCCGCGACTCCTCGGGGGCGCGGACCCTCTCGCGGACGCGCTCGGCGCGTTCCCTCAGCTCCGCCTGGGCCGTGTCCGCCTCGGGCAGGTCCTGCACGAGGACGGCGCCGAGCGTGCCGACGACCCACCCGACGCCGAGCAGCACCAGGCCGACGTCGAGCGTCTGCACGAGCTGCCCGCCCGGTGGCACGGACACGACCGCGACGGCCGCCTGGTTCGTGACGAACAGGTAGACCGACCAGGCCACGCCCAGCAGCACGGCGGCGCCCGCGATGGCCGTCATCCGCCCGAGCGGCGTCGACGGGGTCTCGCGGAACACCAGCGCGGCGGCCACGAGCAGCAGGAGGGCGGCGAGCACGAGCGGAACCCCGAAGCCGGGGCTGGACGCCCCCGCGCCGGTGCTGCCGAACGCCGTCACGACCAGGGACGAGTTCTGCCCAGGGAAGGTCCGGGTCTCCCGGTAGAGCGGCAGGAGGACGCCACCGATCGTCGCGACCGCGCCCAGCGCCAGCGCGACCGCTCCGATGAGGCGTCGGTTCATCCCGGCTGGATTCATGTGACCTTTTTACGCGTCTTGCGCCGCACGACCGGGGCGCTGTCCTTGTCCGCCTTGGCCGCCGCGAGCAGTTCCACGGCGTGCGCGCGGCCGGTGTCCGTCGAGTCCATGCCCGCGAGCATGCGGGCCAGCTCCACCACGCGCTCCGACTCGTCCAGCACCCGGACGCCGCTGCGCGTGAGGATCCCGTCCGCCGTCTTGTCCACCACCAGGTGCCGGTCCGCGAACGCCGCGACCTGCGGGAGGTGGGTGACGACGATGACCTGGTGGCTGCGCGCCAGGCGGGCGAGCCGCCTGCCGACCTCCACCGCGGCCCGACCGCCGACCCCGGCGTCGACCTCGTCGAACACCAGCGTCGGCACCGGGTCGGAGTGCGAGAGCACGACCTCCAGCGCGAGCATCACCCGTGACAGCTCACCGCCGGACGCGCCCTTGTGCACCGGCAGCGCGGGGGCACCGGGGTGCGCGATGAGGCGCAGCTCGACCTCGTCCACGCCGCTGGCACCCGCGTGCAGCAGCACCTTCCCGACCTGCAACGCCTGCGCGTCGCCCTTCTCGGCGGCACGGGGGTGCACGGCGACCTCGATGTTCGCGTGCGGCATCGCGAGCCCGGTCAGCTCGTCCGACACCTCCTTGCCCAGTTCCTCGGCGGCGCTCGCGCGCGCCTCGGACACCTGGGTCGCGTACACCGCGAGTTCGGCGGCCAGCTCGTCCCGGCGGGCGGCCAGCGCGGCCAGCGCCTCGTCGGAGGTGTCGAGCGTCGACAGCCGCTCGGTCGCGTTCTCGGCCCACGCGATCACGCCGTCGATGTCGGCGGCGTACTTGCGGGTCAGGTGCTTCAGCTCGGACTGCCGGGCCAGCACCGTCTCGAGGCGGTTCGGGTCGGCGTCGAGGTGGTCGAGGTACGAGGTGATCTCGGAGCCCACGTCGGCCAGCACGGCGGCGGCCTCGATCAGCCGCGCCTCCAGCCCGCGCAGCGCCGGGTCCTCCGACGTCGCCACGCGCCTGCGGGCCTCACCGATCAGCCCCAGCGCGCCGGGGTTGTCCGGGTCGCCGTCGGCCGCGCCGCTGACCGCGTACTGCGCGCCCGTCGCGGCTTCGCGCAGCTGGTCGGCGTCCGCGAGCCTGCGGGCCTCGTCGACGAGTTCGACGTCCTCCCCCGGCTTGGGGGCGACCGACTCGATCTCGTCGAGCCCGTGGCGCAGCAGGTCCGCCTCGCGGGCCAGTTCACGGGAGCGCTCGGAGCGCTCGGTGAGTTCGTTCGCGACGCGCAGCCACTCCTCGCGCAGCCGCTGGTACTGCCCGAGCGGCTCGGCCACGTCGTCGCCCGCGAACCGGTCGAGGACCGCCCGCTGCTCCGACGGCCGCAGCAGCCGCAACTGGTCGTTCTGCCCGTGCACGGCGAGGAGCTGCTCCGCGAGTTCCGCGAGCACGCCGACCGGCACCGAGCGACCGCCGAGGTGGGCCCTCGACCTGCCGTCCGCCCCGACCGTGCGCACCGCGATCACGGTGCCGTCCTCGTCCGGTTCGCCGCCGACCTCATCGGCGACCTTCGCGGCCGGGCTGCCGGCGGGTGCCCTGAAACGGCCCTCCACCACGGCTTTGTCGGCACCGGTGCGCACTCTCGACGCCTCGGCCCGACCACCACCCAGCAGGTGGAGCCCGGTCACGACCATGGTCTTGCCCGCACCGGTCTCGCCGGTCACGACGGTGAACCCGGCATCGAGTTCCAGGGTTGCCTCATCGATCACACCGAGGCCTTGGATGCGCATCTCGGCCAACACAGGGCGAACCCTAGCCGCACGCACCGACAGAGGGGTGCCTCGGGAGGCGAATCCGGTCACGACCGCGTGTCCCAGCGGTGCCGTCAGCCGACCGATGGTCCGCGCCAGCCCTGCACCGGCAGCGAGAACTTCTCCACCAGCCGGTCGGCGAACGGTCCCTCCCGCAGCCGCACGAGCTTGATGGGCGTCTCACCGCCCGCGACCTCGACCCGCGTCCCGGCGGGCAGGTCGTAGGTCCGGCGGCCGTCGCAGCACAGCACGGCGGGGTGGCCGTTGGGGTCGACCTCGAACGCCACGGTGGACCGCGGCGACACGACCAGCGGCCGGGCGAACAGGGCGTGCGCGTTGCTCGGCACCACCAGCAGCGCCTGCACGTCCGGCCACACGACCGGCCCGCCCGCGGAGAACGCGTAGGCGGTCGACCCGGTCGGCGTCGCGCACAGCACGCCGTCGGTGCCGAACGCCGACACCGGGCGGCCGTCGATCTCCACCACCACGTCGAGGATGCGCTCGCGGGAGCTCTTCTCGACGCTGGCCTCGTTGAGCGCCCACGTCCGCACCAGCTCGACGCCGTTGACGGAGGCGGTCACGTCGACCGTCATCCGCTCCTCGACGTGGTACTGCCGGTCGATCACGTGCGTGATGGCCTCGTGCAGCATGTCCGAGTCGGCCTCGGCGAGGAACCCGACCCGGCCGAGGTTCACGCCCAGCACCGGCACCCCGGCCGCGCGGGCGAGTTCGGCCGCGCGCAGCAGCGTGCCGTCACCGCCCAGCACGAACACGAGTTCGGTGCCCTCGGCGGCCTTGTCGTCGGCGGGCACGATGCTCATGGAGCAGCACGGGTAGAGCTGCGGGGCCTCCTCGTCGAGGAGCCTCAGCCGCACCCCCGCCTCCGCGAAGCGCAGCGCCACTTCCATGGCCAGCTTGATGTTGCTCTGCCGCCCGGTGTGGACGACGAGGAGCACTTCCCGATCGGTCATTGGGGCCCTTCCGCGACAGCGGTTCGGACGAGCGCGGCGGCGGCTTCCGCGTCCAGGGGGTCGCCCAGCCGCAGCCGGACGAAGAACTCGACGTTCCCGGACGGCCCCGGCAGCGGACTGGCGATGACGCCGTGCAGGCGCAGCCCCAGTTCGGCGGCCGCGGCGACCACGGTGAGCACGGCGTCGGCCCGCAGTTCGGGGTCGCGGACGACCCCGCCGGACCCGAGCCGCTCCTTGCCGACCTCGAACTGCGGCTTGACCATAGGCACGAGGTCGCCGTCCGGCTCCAGGCAGGACTTGAGCGCGGGCAGCACCAGCTTGAGGGAGATGAACGACAGGTCGGCGACGATCAGGTCGACCGGCCCCCCGACGTCCTCCGGCGTGAGCGCGCGGACGTTCGTCTTGTCCTTCACCACGACCCGCTCGTCGGTGCGCAGCCGCCAGTCCAGCAGCCCGCGGCCGACGTCGACGGCCACGACCTGCCGCGCGCCCGCGCGGAGCAGCACGTCGGTGAAGCCGCCGGTGGACGCGCCCGCGTCCAGGCAGCGGGCGCCGTCCACGGCGATGTCGGAGAACGCCTCCAGCGCGCCCACGAGCTTGTGCGCGCCCCGTGACGCCCAGTTCGGGTCGTCCACGTCGGCGCGCACGACCACCGCGGCGTCGATCTCGACGGCGGTGGCGGGTTTCGTGGCGACCGTGCCGCGCACGGTGACCCGACCGTCGGTGACCAGTTGGCTGGCGTGCTCACGGGACCGGGCGAGGCCGCGCCGCACCAGCTCGGCGTCGAGCCGAGACCTACGAGGCACCGGATCAGACCTTGTCGATGCTCGACAGCGCCGCGGTCAGCGCCGTGTGCGCGATGTCGAACCTCGCCACGTGGTCCACGATCTCCAGGTGCTCCAAGCCCTCCAGGCCGGCGATGGCCGAGTCGATCCCCACCACGGGGTCGACCGGCGGACCGGGCAGGGGAACGTCGACGTTCACGCGTTCACGGTAGCTGATCGGCGTGCGGGAACACGCGCGAGAGTGGCGTAGGGCGCTTCCCGCGCCGGGGGTGAACCGACCGGGCGCGGCCCACGTAGAAACGGGGGTGAACCCTGTGCGGGCACGGGGTGTCGAGCGGGCCTCGGCGGGGTGGACGGCCCGTCGACCCCGGCGTGCCGAGCCCGCCGCGGTCAGCTCGCACCGGGGAGGGCCATGGTGAACACCGCTCCCCCGCCCGGCGCGGTGGTGACGGTCAGCCGACCGCCCTGCGCCACCACGAGCGTCTTCGCGATGGCCAGCCCGAGACCGGCCCCTCCGCCGTCCACCCGGCTCCGGGACCCGTCGGTCCGGTAGAACCGCTCGAAGACCCGGTCGACCTGGTCGTCGGACAGCCCCGGTCCCGTGTCGGCCACCTCGATCACGCCCCAGCCGTCGACCGTGCCCACGCCGACGCGCACGGCCGTCCCCGCGGGCGTGTGGTGGACCGCGTTGCCGACCAGGTTCGTGACGACCTGGCGCAGCCGCGCCTCGTCGCCCAGCACCGGCGCCGGTCCGACCGCGCCCCCGCCGGGACCGGTGAGCGTCGTCGGCCGGGTCGGGTCCAGCGCGCGCAGGTCGTGCAGCGCGTCCACGGCCACCGCCCGCAGGTCCATCGGTTCCAGGCGCGGCACCGGCGCGGCCTCGTCGAAGCGGGCCAGCAGCAGCAGGTCGTCCACCAGCCGCTCCAGCCGCCGCGACTCCCGCTCGATCCGGTCCATCGTGCGGTCCACGTCCGCCCGCTCCGGCAGCGCCCCCATCCGGTACAGCTCGGTGGACCCGCTGATGCCCGCGAGCGGGGTCCGCAGCTCGTGGCCCGCGTCGGCCACGAACCGCCGGGTCCTGGCCTCCGACTCGGCCCGCGCCTCCGCCGCCCGGTCGAGGCGGTCCAGCATCCCGTTGACCGTGGCGGCCAGGCTGCCGACCTCCGTCGTGGGTGCCGCCACGGCGGGCACCCGGCGACCGGTGTCCCCTGCCGCGATGGCCGCCGACGTGGCCTCGATCTGCCGCAGCGGCCTCAACCCCGCGCGCAGCACGAGGTACCCCAGCCCCGTGAGCAGCGCCAGCAGCACCGATCCGATCAGGTAGCAGGTCGTCCGGACCCGGTCGACGATCGCGTCCACGTCCCGCAGCGACCCGGCGACGGTGACGGTCACGCCGTCACCCCCCTGGTAGCGCGCGGGCACGGCGACGACCCGCCACTCGTCGGGGTCGAACGCGGCCACCGGCGGGTCGGCGCCCGCGGCCCCGATCCGGAACGCCCGGTCCGGGCGGCCGTCCGCGAACGAGTAGACGACGGTGACGTCGGACACGAGGTCCAGGGCGCTGGTCGTGCTCGCGGGCACCTCCGGCCGCAGCGCGCCGATCGCCTCCGGCGAGAACCGCGACACCAGTTCGGCCGCCACCCCCACCTGGCTGTCCACCCGCGCGACCAGCGGTTCGCGCAGCGACGCCAGCACCAGCGCGCCCGCGGCGACCATCCCGACGGCCAGCAGCGCCGACGTCATCACCAGCAGGCGGGCGCTGAGCGGGACGCGGCCGAGCACGGTCACGGCCTCGGGGTGCGCAGGACGTAGCCGACGCCGCGCACGGTGTGGATCAGCTTCCGGTCGCCGCGGTCGACCTTCCTCCGCAGGTAGCTGACGTAGGACTCGACGATGCTCGGGTCGCCGCCGAAGTCGTAGTTCCACACGTCCCGCACGATCCGCGACTTCGCCACGGTCTGGTCGGCGTGCTCCATGAGGTACCGCAGGAGCTTGAACTCGGTCTGCGACAGCTCCACGCGCTCACCGCCGCGGGTCACCAGGTGGGCGTTCGGGTCCAGTTCCAGGTCGCCCACGGCGAGCGGGGCGCCGACGGCCCGCGCCGACCGCCCGGCGCGGCGCAGGACGGCGTGGATGCGGGCGATCAGCTCCTCCAGCCGGAACGGCTTGGTGACGTAGTCGTCCCCGCCCGCCGACAGGCCCTCGACCTTGTCCTCCGGGGTGTCGCGGGCGGTGAGGAACAGCACGGGCAGGTCCTCGCCGTGCGCGGCGCGCAACCGCCGCAGCACCTGGAGACCACCGATGTCGGGCAGCATCACGTCCAGCACGACGAGCGCGGGCGGCTCACGCCCGGCCAGCTCCAGGGCTGCCGCGCCGTCGACCGCCGTCGCGACCTCGAACCCGGCGAACCGCAGGCTCGCCGCGAGCAGCTCCCGCAGCGTCGGGTCGTCCTCGACCACCAGCAGCCGGGTCGCCCGCTGCCCGTGGTGTTCCCTGGACGCCATCCGCAACTCCCCCGAAGACTTCCCCCGAGCCGGTTCGACCAGGGTACGGGCCGTCCGCGCGCCGGACGGCGACCAGCAGCAGCGCGCCGAGGGCACCGGCCGACGCGCCCGCGACCAGCCCCAGCGCCACCGCGGTCCAGACCGGTCCGCCCACGCCGGCTGTGGTCTCCAGGAAGACGAACCCCCGCGCCGACACCAGCAGGTCCAGGTCCGGCGACGCCGCCAGCACCATCACGGCCGACGCGGCGCCGAAGACCAGCCCCAGCGCGGCGGCGTTGCGCAGCACCAGGTCCGTCGCGCCCGAGACAGGTGCCCTGGCCGCGGCCACCGTCCCGCACACCAGCAGCAGCACGCAGGCCAGCGCGGTGAACGGCCAGGTCGGCAGGTCCGTCGACGGCAGGTCGGGCAGCACCCCGCCGAGCAGCCCGGTGACCCGCGGGTCGACGTCGACCGACCAGGGCACGCCGAGGCCCGCGGTGATCGCCGCGAACAGCGCGCTCGGCCCGCCCAGCAGCACGGCCCCCACGGCGCGGGCGTCCTGGCGCTGGGCCACCACGGCACCGGCCGCGGTCGTGACCACCGCGGCCACGCCCAGCACCAGCGAGGTGGCCGAGAGGGCGGGGCGCAGCGCCGAGGGCGCGCGGCAGAGCGCCCAGACCGCGACGACGCCGAGACCGGCGAGCAGCACGGCGGACAGCGGCTCGGCGGACAGCGGCTCGGCGGACAGCGCGGCGCTCGCCGTCGCCGCGGTCGAGGAGCCGACCAGCACGGCGACCGCGGCGGCGGCGCCGACCATCGCCCCCGCACCCGCCTGACGGCGGAAACCCAGCACGAGAACCAGGACGCCGACCGCGGCGACCCCCGTGGCGACGGCGTGGAGCCGCACGTCGACCTCCAGCGCCGTCCCCGCGCGGGGCAGGTTCGGCACCAGCGTCAGCGGCGTCCCGACGGCCGACGCCACGACGGCGACCGCGTGGCCGACGACCGACCCGACACCGAGCAGTGCCACCCCGACAGCGGCCACGACTCCCGCGGCGACGAACGCCAGCACCCCGGTCACCGCCCCGGCCAGGACTTCCTGTGTCTTCCCGTTTCCCATGGGGGACAACGTATGCGCGCCGAATCGCGCTCCCCTGGGCGTTTCCTGGGAGTCCGCTGGGAAACCGGCGCGAACCCCGTGGACGAGCGCCGGGAGCCCAGCCGGGCAGGGGGGAGTTCCCAGCGAACTCCCGGGTCCCACCGCACGACGACGGGCAGCTCCCGACAGTCCACCGTGGTCGGACAAGCACAACCGCCCTGGTCTGGTGTGGACGTGTCCACACCAGACCAGGGCGGTCGGATCAGGGCTACTGGCCCAGCAGCACCGAGAGGTCGGCGGCGATGTAGGTCGGCCTGCGGTCGGCGGGCAGCGCCAGCGCCTCGGCCTCGGTGGAGACGCCGGTGAGCACGAGCAGCGAGTCCATGCCCGCGTTGACGGCTCCCGCGATGTCGGTGTCGAGGCGGTCGCCGACCACGAGGGGCCGTTCCGCGCCGAGCGACTTGGCGGCCTGTTCCAGCAGCGGGGTGGCGGGTTTGCCCGCGATCAGCGGTTCGCGGTCGGTGGCGGCCTTGAGGGCCGCGACGAACGCGCCGCAACCGGGCAGCAGGCCGCGTTCCGTCGGGAGGGTGACGTCCGCGTTGCAGGCCACCCACAGGGCCCCTCGGCGGATCGCGACGCAGGCTTCGGCGAGTTCGCGCCAGCCCATGTCGTGGGAGAGGCCCTGCACGACGGCGGCCACCTCGTCGGTGACCTCCCGCACGGGGCGCAGGCCGACGGTGCGGACCTCGTCCGCCAGGGCCTCGGTGCCGAGGACCAGGACGGCGGTGTCGGCGGGCAGGCGTTCGGCCAGCATCGCCGCCGCCGCCTGCGCGCTGGTGCTCACCTCGTCGAGGGCGGCCTGGAAGCCGATCTCGACGAGGTGGTCCACCACGGGCTGCGGAGCGCGCGAGGCGTTGTTGGTCACGTACCTGATGCCGACGCCCTGCGAGCGGGCGAAGGCGACGGCGTCAGCCGCACCCGGTACCGGTTCCCTGCCCCGGTACACGGTGCCGTCGAGGTCGAGCAGCAGGGCGTCGTAGCGTGCCAACAACGTCTCGGTCACTGCTCCGCGTTCTCCTCGTCGTCGTCTTCTTCGATGATCCCGAGCCCGAACGCGCGCTCGGCGGCGTCGGTCTCGTTCTCGTCGTCGGCTTCCGCCGCGTGGAGGAACCACTGTACGGATTCCTCGGCGCGACCCGCCGCTTCCAGGTTGTCCGCGTAGGCGTAGAACAGCCGGGCGCTCCACGGGTCGCGGCGCTTGGCGTCGAGGTCGGCGCCCTGGAGCGCGACCACGGCGGCGTCGAACTGGCCCATGTCGCGACGGGCGCCCGCCGCGACGATCCGCAGCTCCACGGCCTCGTCCGGCGACAGCGGCTGGCCCTGGACCTCGCGGGCGAGTTCCAGCGCCCGCTCGGGGCGGCCGAGCGCGCGTTCGCAGTCCGCCATCACGGCGACGTGGCCGGTGCCGGTGGACATGCGCCGCGCGGCACGCAGCTCGGACAGCGCCTCGGCCCATTCGCCCGCGTGGTACGCGGTGAGGCCGGCGGCCTCGCGGATGACGCCGATGCGCGCGGCCTTGCCGCGGGCGTAGCGGGCGTGCTCCAGCGCGAGCACCGGGTCGGTGTCGACCAGGAGGCCCGCGGCGGCCAGGTGCCTGCCGACGATCTCCGCGAGACCCTTGGGCAGGCCCCGCAGCTCGCCCTTGATCTCCGGGTCGAGCGCCGAGATGTCCGCCTCGGGCGGCAGCTCGGGCGCACGCGCCCGCTGGTAGCCCTCCTCGGCGGCGGGAGCGGCGGGAGCGGACTCCTGCTCGGGCGCCTCGACGGCGTCCACGCCCTCGACGTCGGCGTCCGCCGCTACGGCGACGGGCGTCTCGTCCGACCCGGTGGCCTCGGACGCCTCACCCGACCCGTACTGGGGGGTGCGCTCCTGGAACCGGGCGGCCCGCTGACGGCTGCGCTCGTCGCGCTTGTCGTCCTTGCGGTCCTCACGGGGGGAGTCCTCGCGGGGCTTCGTGTGCCGCGGCTTCTCGTGCCGGGGACGGTCCTCGCGAGCCGGGGACTCGCGACGCTCGCCCGCGCGCTCGTAGCGCGGCTTGTCGTCCCGCTGGTAGCTGCTCGGGCCGCGGTCGTCACGGGGCTTGTGCTCGCGGCGCTCGCCACTGCCCGAGCGGTCGTCGCGCGGCTTGTAGTCCGAACGCTCGCCACCACTCGCGCGGTCGTCGCGCGGCTTGTGCTCGCGGCGCTCGCCGGTGCCCGCACGGTCGTCCCGACGCGGGTAGCCGCCACCGCCCTCGGTGCGCGGCTTGTGCTCGCGGCGCTCGCCACCGCCGGAGCGGTCGTCCCGACGCGGGTAGCCGCCGCTGCCCTCGGTGCGCGGCTTGTACTCACGACGGTCGCCACCGCGGTCCTCGCGGGGCTTGTACTCGCGCCGCTCACCGCCCGCGGACTTGTCGTCGCGGTACTGGTAGCCGCTGCGACCGCTGTCGTCACGACGCGGAGCGCTGTCGCGGGCCGGGTACTCGCGACGCTCGCCGCGGTCGTCCCCCGACTTCTCGTAGCGGGGGCGGTCGTCACGCTGGTAGCCGCTGGAACCGGTGCGGGGCTTGAACTCCCGACGGTCGCCGCCGCTGGAGCGGTCGTCGCGCGGCTTGTCGTCCGTGCTGCGGTAGCGGCTGTTGCCGTTGCTGGAGATGCCGCCGCGCTCGTCCCGACGCGGGTAGCTGGTGCTGCCCTCGGTGCGGGGCTTGTACTCGCGGCGCTCGCCGCCGCCGGAGCGGTCGTCGCGCTTGAAGCTGCTGCCGGATCCCGTGACGCGGGGCCGGAAGTCGGGGCGGCCGTCGCGGTTGTCGCGCTGGTGGGTGCCGCCGTTGCGCGAGCGGAAGTCCGGACGGCTGTCGCCACCGCGGTCGTCGCGCTTGTAGGAGCTGCCCGACCCACCGGAACCGCCGGTGCGCTGGTAGCCGCCGCCGCGCGGGGCGTCGTCCTTGCGGTAGGTGCTGCCACCGCGGTCGTCACGCGCCTTGTCGTAGCGGGGACGGTCGTCGCGCGGCTTGTACTCGCGGCGTTCACCGCCACCGGAACGGTCGTCACGGGGCTTGTACTCGCGCCGTTCGCCACCGCCGGAGCGGTCGTCCCGACGCGGGTAGCCGCCGCTGCCCTCGGTGCGCGGCTTGTACTCACGACGCTCGCCGGAACCGCTGCCCGCGCGGTCGTCGCGACGGGGGTACCCGCCACCACTGCCGGAGCTGCCGGTGCCACGAGGCTTGTCGTAGCGCGGACGGTCGTCGCGGGACTTGAAGTCGCGACGGTCACCGCCGCCGGAGGACCCGCGCTGGTCGCGCTTCGGCCGATCGGCCGAGCTGGGGGCGTTCTTGTCATCGCGCCGCGGATAACCCGCCGCGCGCTCTGCACCGGTCGCACGACCACCACTGGATGGCTTGCGATCGCTCTGGGCTGGACCACCATCGGAACGGCGCGGTCGGTCTCCCTGGCCACGCTGACGGTCGCCGGGACGTTCCCCGAACCTGGACACCTGATTCCTCCTATGGACACGCCGAAAAGGGCTTGTGATTTGAGCACATACGATGTGCCCCCATCACAAGCCCTTTCAGGGAATAATAGTCCCGCAGCGACCTACTCTCCCACACCGTCACCAGTGCAGTACCATCGGCGCAGGAGGGCTTAACTACCGGGTTCGGAATGGGACCGGGTGTTTCCCCTCCGCTATGACTGCGGAAACACTATGAAATTACCAACCCGTA
>NZ_DASUSQ010000009.1:0-4428 GCF_036375055.1 Umezawaea sp. | reverse complement strand
GAGCTGCTGGAGCACTCCCCGGTGTTCGCGGCGCGGATGGCGGAGTGCGCGGGGGCGTTGGCGGAGTTCGTCGACTGGAACTTGATCGCGGCTCTGTCGGACGCGGAGGCGTTGGAGCGGGTCGATGTGGTGCAGCCGGTGCTGTGGGCGGTGATGGTGTCGCTGGCGGAGGTGTGGCGGTCGCTGGGTGTCGAGCCGTCGGTGGTGGTGGGCCACTCGCAGGGTGAGATCGCGGCGGCGGTGGTGGCTGGGGCTCTGTCGTTGGTCGACGGTGCTCGGGTGGTGGCGTTGCGGTCGCGGGCGATCCTGGGGATCGCTGGTCGTGGTGGCATGGTGTCGGTGGCGCTGCCCGCCGACGAGGTCCGCACGTCGATCGACCGGTGGGCGGGCCGGGTGTCGGTCGCGGCGGTGAACGGGCCGTCGGCGACCGTGGTGTCCGGCGACGTCGACGCGCTCGACGGGCTGGTGGCGGCCTGCGAGGCCGACGGTGTGCGGGCTCGGCGGGTCGCGGTGGACTACGCGTCGCACTCGGTGCACGTGGAAGCGCTGCGGGACGAGCTGGCGACCCTGCTGGAGCCGGTGCGGCCGGTGGCGCCGCGGGTGCCGTTCTACTCGACCGCGGACGTCGGGTACGTGGACTCCGCGACGCTGGACGCCGACTACTGGTACCGCAACCTGCGGCGGACCGTGGAACTGGAGTCGGCGATCGGAGCGCTGGCCGCCGACGGCGTCGGCGCGTTCGTCGAGGTGAGCGCTCACCCGGTGCTGACGGGCGCGGTGCAGGACTCGGCGCCCGCCGCCGTGGTCGCCGGATCGCTGCGGCGCGGAGAGGGAGGCCGGGAGCGGTTCCTCACCTCGGCGGCGGAGCTGTGGGTGCGCGGTGTCGCGGTCGACTGGACGCCCGTGGTGGACGGCGGACGCCGGGTCGGGCTGCCGACGTACGCCTTCCAGCGCGAGCGGTTCTGGCTGGAGTCCGGGACCGGTGCCGGCAACCTCGGCGCCGCGGGCCTCGGCGGGGTGGACCACCCGCTGCTGGGTGCCGCCGTCCGGCTCGCGGACGGGCACGTCGTGCTCACGGGACGGGTCTCGTCGTCGTCGCACGCCTGGTTGGCCGACCAGGCCGTGCAGAGCGCGGCGTTCGTGGAACTGGCCGTGCGGGCGGGTGACGAGGTCGGCTTCGACCTGGTCGAGGAACTGGTGGTGCACGCGCCCCTGGCGCTCTCCGAGGAGGGCACCCTGGTGCAGGTCGTGGTCGGCGAGGACGGCGCGGTCGCCGTGCACTCGCGGCCCGAGGGCGCGGACGTGCCGTGGGAGCGGCACGCGAGCGGTGTGCTGGCCGGAGCCGTCGGCGCTCCGCGCTCCGCGGACCGGGCGGTGGACGTCGCGCCACCGCTCGACGTCGACGCGAGCCGGTTCGGGCTGCACCCGGCGCTGCTGGCGGCGGCGCTGCCGGACGACGGCCGGATCGCGCTGACGTGGCGGGGTTTCCGCCTGCACGCGTCGGGCGCGGACGCCGTCCGAGCCGACCTGTCCACCGTGGACCGGTCGACCGTGTCGGTCGTGCTGGTCGACCCGGCGGGCACCCCGGTGGCGGAGGCGGACGCGGTGGTCCTCGGCGAGCCGTTCGGCACCGGTCGGGCGCACCGGGACTCGCTGTTCCGGGTCGACCGGGCCGAGGTGCGGCTGCCCGCGGCGGGCGTGGAGTTCGTCGTGCTGGGCGAGGACCCGTTCGGGCTGGCGGGACCGGTCCACCACGACCTGGCGTCCCTGCCGGACGCGCCGGGCACGGTGCTGGTGCCGTTCACGGACGTGCACGGCGGTGGTGCCGACGCGGTGCACCGGTCGGTGCGGCACGCGCTCGCGCTGGTGCGGGAGTGGCTCGCCGACGAGCGGTTCGCCTCGTCGAGGCTGGTCTTCACGACCAGCGGCGCGGTCACCGGCGACGACCTGGTCAACGCGCCGGTGTGGGGGCTCGTGCGGTCCGCGCTCGCGGAGCACGCCGACCGGTTCGGGCTGCTGGACCTGGCCGACGCGACGCAGGCGTCCCTGGTGCCCCGAGCGCTCGCGGCGGGCGAGTCCGAGATCGCGCTGCGCGACGGGACCGCGACCGCGCCCCGGCTGGCGCGCGCCGAACCCGGCCAGGCCGAGGTCGGGTTCCGGCCCGGCGGCACCGTCCTGGTGACCGGCGCGACCGGCGGGATCGGCGAGCTCGTCGTCCGGCACCTGGTGGAGCACCACGGCGTGCGCCACCTGCTCCTGCTCAGCCGGAGCGGACCGGCCGCGCCCGGTGCCACCGAACTCCTCGCGGAACTGGCCGACCTGGGCGCGTCGGTGGTCCTCGAAGCGTGCGACGTCGCCGACGTCGCCGCGCTGCGGGCCGTGCTCGACGGCATCCCCGCCGAGCACCCGCTGGACGCGGTCGTGCACGCGGCCGGTGTCCTCGACGACGGCACCGTGGAGTCGCTGACGCCGGAGCGGGTCACGCCCGTGCTGCGGCCGAAGGTCGACGCGGCACTCGCCCTGCACGAGCTGACCAGGGACCTGGACCTGTCGGCGTTCGTGCTGTTCTCCTCCGTGGGCGGTCTGTTCGGCACCGCGGGCCAGGCGAACTACGCCGCCGCGAACGTGTTCCTGGACGCGCTGGCGCTGCACCGGCGGGCGCTCGGGCTGCCCGCCGTGTCGCTGGCGTGGGGCCTGTGGGCGCGGCGCAGCGGGATGACCGGCCACCTGACCGAGACCGAGCTGCGCCGGATGTCCCGCGACGGTGTGCGTCCGCTGTCCACCCAGGACGGTCTCGCGCTGTTCGACGCGGCGCGCAGCACCGGGGACGCGGTGCTGGTCACCGCGAACCTGGACCTCCCGGCGATGAGCGGGACGTCCGCTCTGGTGCGCGGTCTCGTCCGCGGCACGACCCGGCGCGCGGTGGCGGGCGGGTCGTCCGCCGGAGCCCCGTCGCTCGCGGGCAGGCTCGCGGGCCTCACCGCCGAGGAGCAGGACGAGCTGCTGGTGGACCTCGTGCGCACGCACGCCGCCGTCGTGCTCGGACACCCGTCCGCGGACGGTGTGGAGGTCGGGCGCGCGTTCAAGGAGCAGGGCTTCGACTCGCTGACCGCGGTGGAGCTGCGCAACCGCCTGGCCACCGCGACCGGGTTGAGGCTCTCCGCCACGCTCGTGTTCGACCGGCCGACGCCCCGCGCGCTGGCCGACCACCTGAAGGCACAGCTCCTCGGCGAGCAGCGGGAAGCTCCGGTCGCGGTCACCGCCACCACCGACGAGCCGATCGCGATCGTGGGGATGAGCTGCCGGTTCCCCGGTGGGGTGCGGTCGCCGGAAGACCTGTGGCGGTTGTTGGTCGAGGGTGGTGACGCGGTGGCGGGGTTCCCGGACAACCGCGGTTGGGACCTCGACGGGCTGTACCACCCGGACCCCGACCACGACGGCACGTGCTACGTCCGCGAGGGCGGTTTCCTGCACGAGGTGGGTGACTTCGACGCGGGGTTCTTCGGGATCTCGCCGCGTGAGGCGGTGGCGATGGACCCGCAGCAGCGGTTGCTGCTGGAGGCGTCGTGGGAGGCGCTGGAGAACTCGGGCATCGACCCGACCACCCTGCGCGGCAGCCGGACCGGCGTGTTCGCGGGCACCAACGGCCAGGACTACGCGGCCCTGCTGGCGAACACGGCCACGAGCGACGACGGCTACCTGATCACCGGCACGTCGGCGAGCGTGGTGTCCGGCCGCGTGTCCTACGCCTTCGGCCTGGAAGGTCCGGCGGTCACCGTGGACACGGCGTGCTCGTCGTCGCTGGTCGCGATGCACTGGGCGGCGCAGTCGCTGCGGCAGGGCGAGTGCACGATGGCACTGGCCTCCGGCGTGACCGTGATGTCGACGCCCGACGCGCTGATCGCGTTCAGCCGTCAGCGCGGGCTCGCGCCGGACTCGCGGTGCAAGGCGTTCGCCGCGTCGGCGGACGGAACCGGCTGGGGCGAGGGCGTCGGCGTGCTGGTGCTGGAACGCCTGTCCGACGCCCGCCGCAACGGCCACGAGGTGTTGGCGGTGGTGCGCGGTTCGGCGGTGAACCAGGACGGCGCGTCCAACGGCCTGACCGCGCCCAACGGGCCCTCGCAGGAACGGGTGATCCGGCAGGCCTTGGCCAGTGCGGGTCTGTCCACGTCGGACGTCGATGTGGTCGAGGCGCACGGTACGGGCACGAGGTTGGGTGATCCGATCGAGGCGCAGGCGTTGTTGGCGACCTACGGGCAGGACCGGTCGACGCCGTTGTTGCTGGGGTCGGTGAAGTCGAACATCGGGCACACTCAGGCCGCCGCGGGTGTGGCGGGTGTGATCAAGATGGTCCTCGCGATGCGGCACGGTGTGGTGCCTGCGACGTTGCACGTGGACGAGCCGACGCCGCAGGTGGACTGGTCGGCT
>NZ_DASUSQ010000008.1:0-30394 GCF_036375055.1 Umezawaea sp. | reverse complement strand
CGCCAGATCACGACCGTGCCCGTACCGCACCCAGCTCAACGACGTGTCCGTCAGCAGCGGATCCGTCTTCAGCACCGCACCCGCACCCGCACCACCCAGCGCGATCAGCGAGACGCCCAGCACCCCGAGCAGGATCGTCCGCACGGGGATGCCGGTCGGTTCCGGCGGCACGCGCGTAGCAGCGGACGGCGCCCGCACTGACGCGGCGCCCGATCTGGGAGGGGACGGAGTCGAAGCCATCGCGGCAACATCGTTGCACAGCACGTGGCCGCCTCGGCACGCGATGGCGCGCAAGCGTGGCGGGGACTCGACACCCAGGAGGATCCTCGCACGTGAAGATCACTCCGGGCAGTGCCCGTGTGGAGTATTCGCGCTCGGCTGGCGAACGGTTCGGTCAGCTCACGACGGACGTCCTGGCCCGTGCGGAACGGGTGCGCAGCGGCGTGCCCGCGACCCGTTGCGCGGCCAGCTTCCCGGAGATCAGCACCGGGGGGACGCCGACGCCGGGGGTGGTGCCGCAGCCCGCCAGGACCACGTTGTCGATCCCGTTGACCAGGTTGCGCGGCCGGAACGGTCCGGTCTGCGCGATCGTGTGCGCGGCCGAGAACGGCGTGCCCGCCGCGAGACCGCCGTCGGCCCAGTCCTGCGGCGTGACCAGCCGGGACGTCTCGATCGACGCCTCGAACCCGGTCAGCCCGCGGGCCTCCAGGGTGCGCAGCAGCTCGTCGCGGTAGGCGGGGCCGACGCGCGCCCAGTCGATCGGCCCGGTCTCCAGGTTCGGCGCGGGCGCGAGCACGAAGTTCAGGTGCCGGTCGGGGGGCGCGAGCGACGGGTCGCTCAGCGTCGACTGGGTGACCAGCAGCGACGGGTCGCTCATCAGCCTGCCCGTCGAGGTGAGCTCGTCGAACGTCCGGTCCCACGCCCGCCCGAAGAAGATCGTGTGGTGCCCGAGTTCCGACCACGTCCGGGTGGTGCCCGCGTGCAGCACGACCGCCGACGGCGACCAGCGCACCGGGCGCGGGCGGCGCGGGGCCTTGCCGAGCAGCCGGTAGGCGACCGGCAGGTCCGGGGTCAGCACCACGGCGTCGCACGGGATCCGCTCGCCGCCGGTCGTGCGGACGGCCGTGACGCGGCTGCCGATGCGCTCCAGCCAGGCGACCGCCGTGCCGTAGCGGAAGGTGGCGCCCGCCGAGGCCGCCGCGCCCGCCATGGCGTCGGGCAGCGCCCGCATCCCGCCGCGCGGGAAGTGCACGCCCGAGACGGTGTCCATGTACGCGATCACGGCGTACGCGGCCAGCGCCCGGCGCGGCGGCACCCCGGCGTAGAGCGACTGGAACGAGAACACGCGCTGGAGGCGTTCGTCGCGCAGGAACCGCCCGATGGCCGGGCCGAGCCTGCCGAACCCGCGCAGCGCGGCGAGCTTGGCCAGCGACGGGCCGATCAGGTCGGCGGGGGAGTCGAAGTTGCCGCCGATGAACTGGTCGCGCTCGACCCGGTAGAGGGCGGTCAGCCAGGCCCGCAGCCTCCGGTAGCCCTCGGCCTCCGCGCCGCCCGCGAACCGCCGGACCTCGGCCTCCATCGCGTCGGCGTCGGCGTGCACGTCGAGCGTGGTGCCGTCGGCGAACCGCGCCCGGTAGGCGGGGTCGACGGGCAGCAGGTCCAGCCGGTCGGCCAGGGACTCGCCGACCGCGGCGAGGGCGTCCTCGACCAGCTCCGGCATGGTCAGCACGGTCGGCCCGGTGTCGATCCGGTAGCCGTCCAGGTCCAGCCGCCCGGCCCGGCCGCCGGGGGTGGCGTCGCGCTCGACGACGGTCACGGCCCGGCCCGTGCCGAGCAGGTGCAGGGCCGTGGACAGCCCGGCGAGGCCCGCGCCCACCACGACGACGTGGTCGGTGCGTCCCGGCAGGGTCTTCCCGTGGGCTGGGCTCATGGTCAGTAGGTCCGCTTCGTGGCGCTGACGGCCAGTTCCGCCAGCCGGTCACCCGCGGGCGCCACGACCGGCGCGGCCTCCAGCGCGGCCAGCGCGGACGTGGTCAGCTCGGTGATCCGGTCCTCGATCGCGTCCACGGCCCCCACGCCGATCAGGGCGTCGCGCACGGCGTCGACCGTCTCCACGTCCAGCTCCGGGTTGCCCAGCGCCCCGTGCAGCACGTCCGCGCCGTACTCCATGCCCAGCGCAACGAGCAGCGTCCGCTTGCCCTCGCGCAGGTCGTCGCCCGCGGGCTTTCCGGTGACCGCGGGGTCGCCGAACACGCCGAGCAGGTCGTCCCGCAGCTGGAAGGCGACGCCGATGTCCGCGCCGAACCGGCGCAGACCGTCGATCAGCTCCGGAGACCCGCCACCGAGCGCCGCACCCATGTGCAGCGGCCGTTCCACCGTGTACGCGGCGGTCTTGAGCCGGTCGATCCGCAGCGCGGCCTCGGGGGAGGAGTCGCCGCGCGCCTGCGTGAGCACGTCCAGGTACTGGCCCGCGAGCATCTCGGTGCGCATGTCCCGCCACGGCAGGCTCAGCCGCTGGAGCGCGTCGGTCGGCAGGCCCGCGGCGAACAGCATGTCGTCCGCCCACGCCAGCGCGATGTCGCCGATCAGCACGGCCGCCGCGAGCCCGAACCGCTCCGGCTCACCGAGCCAGCGCCGGTCGCGGTGCTCCTGGGCGAACGCGATGTGCACGGTCGGCTGGCCCCGCCGCACCTCGGAGGCGTCCATCAGGTCGTCGTGCACCAGCGCGCACGCCTGGATCAGCTCCAGCGAGCTGACCGCCGTCAGCACCGATTCCGCGAGGGGCCCCTCCGGATCACCGCCCGCGGCCCGCCAGCCCCACCACGCGAACGTCGGGCGAATGCGCTTCCCGCCGCTGAGGACGAACGCGGCCAGGCCGTCCACCGCCCCGGTGAAGTTGTCGTCCATCAGCGCGCCCAGCGTGCGACGGTCGGCGAGGTAGGCCGCCAGCGCCTCGTCGACGTGGGCGGGCAGCGCGAGGTCCAGCGGGTGGAGCAGCTCTGGGGCGGACACCCGTCTATGGTCACCTCTCCGGCGCTCCGCCGCCGCACCGGGGGGCTCGTCCCAGCCCGTGAAAGACATCTCCCACTCGTCGGACGCCCACTAGGCTGGGGCCATGACGACCGTGGTCGAACGGTTGCACGGGCGCGGTCCCGTGTTCTCCGTCGAGTTCTTCCCTCCCCGCGACAGCGCGGACGAGCTGGTCCTGTGGCGCGCGATCCGCGAACTGGAACCGCTCGACCCGGCTTTCGTGTCCATCACGTACGGCGCGGGCGGGTCGAGCCGGGACTTCACCATCCGCACGACCGGCCGCGTCGCGCAGGAGACCACGCTGGTGCCGATGGCGCACCTGACCGCCGTCGACCACTCCGTCGCGGAACTGCGCAACGTGATCGGCTGGTACGCGGCCGTCGGCGTGCGCAACATCCTGGCCGTGCGCGGCGACCCGCCCGGCGACCCCCACGGCGAGTGGATCGCCCACCCCGAGGGCCTCACCTACGCCGAGGAGCTGGTCCGGCTCTGCCGCGAGCTCGGCGACTTCTGCGTGGGCGTCGCGGCGTTCCCGTACGGGCACCCGCGCTCCGGCGACGTGGACGAGGACACGAGGCACCTGGTCCGCAAGCTGCGCGCGGGCGCGGACTTCGCCATCGCCCAGCTGTTCTTCGAGCCGGAGGACTTCCTGCGGCTGCGCGACCGGGTCGACGCGCTGGGCTGCGACACCACGCTCATCCCCGGCCTCATGCCGCTGACGACCCCGCGCACCCTCGCCAAGACGATCGAGCTGTCCGGCGCCGACGTCCCCCCGTCGGTCGCCCGGAAACTGGACCCCTTCGTGGACGACCCGGCCGCCTTCCGGAAGGCTGGTGTCGACCTGGTGACGGAGATGGGGGAGCGGCTGCTCGCCGAGGGCGTTCCGAGCCTGCACTTCTACACCCTGAACCGCTCGAAGGCGACGAGGGAAGTGGTGGCCCGACTGGGCCTGGTCCCCGCTCGCACGTGAGAGAGGCGTGGATGCCCACCTTCGACGAGAACTTCAAGAAGGACGCGGCCGAGGCCCGTCGAGCCCGGTCCGAGGCGCACAAGCGCGGACTGGCCGAGGACTTCGAGGCCAAGGTGCGCTCCGCCGCGCCGGTGATCGCGCGCGTCTGCCGCGACGTGGCCGCGGTGCTGCGGGTGGCGAGGGTGCCCGTCGCCACCGACGACGGCTGGTCCCTCCCGGACCTGCCGTCGGTGCTGTCCGCGCCGCCCCGCTACGTGGCGGCCGACCGCTTCGGCAAGCGCTTCTCGCTCCAGCTGGCCACCCCGTCCTGGGCCACGCTCACCCCGGACGGCGCGCTGCTCAGCGACCGGTTCAAGTCGAGCGTCCGCAGGGACAGGACGGCAGAGCGGGAGGCCCGGATCAGGGCCGTCCACCAGGCCATCGCGGTCAGCGACGTGAACGCGCTGGCGGCGACCACGCTCGAAGCCGACTTCGGCATGACCCACCGCCTGGTGCTCGACCGCAACACCCGCGTCCTGTTCGTCTGCGCGGGCGTCCAGGGAGCGCGCCCGACCGTGCTGCCGTTCTCGGAGTACGGCACCCGCGCCTCGTCGGCCCTGGTCCAGGCGTGGGAGCACCGCGGGCGCCAATGATCACCCGTTCGGGCGACGCCCGGTCAGGCCACCAGGCTCCTGCGGTGCGCCACGAGCGCCAGCACCACGACGATCAGCGCCGCCCCGCCCGTGAGCGCCCCCACCAGGAACACCCACCCGATCAGGCCCTCGGAGTTCGGCCCCGCGTACTGCACCGTCGCGGTCAGCATCGAGGCCTGGCCGGGTTTGGGGCTCCAGGCCACCGTGCCCTCTTCCTCCTCGCGGCCGTTGGTGTTGACCACCCCGCCGGGAAAACTGATCTTCACCTGGATGTCGGCCCTGTCGATCGGCACCTGGGTCAGGTCGACCGACCCGGACATCGTGACCAGGTCGCCCGAACGGCGGAAGCTGATCTGGTACCTGCTGCTCGACGAGCTGGTGGCGAGCGAGAGGGTGCGGACCTCCTCGAAGGTGAGGCCGTTGAAGAAGAGCTGGGTACCCGCGTAGGCGTCGACCTTGTACGGCTTGGTCGTGACGCGGCTGGCCAGCTCGGACGGCACCCGCAGCTGGGGGCCGGGATCGTTGTCCGCCGTCGGCGGGGTCGCGGCGACGATCTCGCCGGACACGCGGTCGTCCTCCGACACCGCCATGGCGGCGTGCAGGCGGACGCACCCCGACAGCGAGAACGCGGCGAGGAGCAGGAAGACCGGCAGGAGGAGCACACGGGCTCTGGACACCCGGTCATCCTGCCGGCAGGAAGCGGAGTCGACCTTGTCCGCCAGTCTTTCGACTGGTAATCGTGAGCAAGCCTAAAGACCTTTCCGGCGTCCTGACCGGGCGGTAGCGTGCCGGACATGGCTTCCTCTACGGCTGGTGTGCACGGCATCAGCAACCGGTTCGTGACCGACTACGCGGCGCTGGACCCGATCGCGGCGACCCAGCTCGGCCTGCCCGGAGGTGAGGACGAGCTCACCGACTACTCGCCGGAAGGCCACGCCGCGCGCTACGAGCTGACCGTCAAGGCCGTCCGCGACATCACGGCCGCCGAACCCGCCGACAAGTCGGAGAGCGACGCCAAGGCCGTCTTCCTCGAACGCGGCGAGGTCTCGACCGACCTGCACGAGGCGGGCCGCTCCGAGGGCGACCTGAACGTGCTCGCCAGCCCCGTGCAGAACCTGCGCGAGATCTTCGACCACATGCCCACCGACACCCCCGAGCAGTGGGCCGTCGTCGCCCGCCGCCTCGCCGCGATGCCGGACGCCGTCGCGAACCTCCGCGCGGGCCTGTCCTACGCCGCGGACAAGGGCAAGACCGCCGCCCTGCGCCAGGTCACCAAGGTCGCCGACCAGTGCGACACCTGGTCCGGCCGCCGAGGCGGCACGTCGTTCTTCGCAGGCCTCGTGCGGGACGCGCAGGTCGGCGACGCGCTGCGCACCGACCTGGAGAGGGGCGCCGCCGCCGCGGCCGAGGCCTACGGCGACCTCGCCGCGTTCCTGCGCGACGACCTCGCCGCCAAGGCCCCCGAGAAGGACGCCGTCGGCGAAGAGGTCTACCGGCTCTCCTCGCGGTACTTCATCGGCTCCCGCCTCGACCTCGCCGAGGCCTACGAGTGGGGCTGGGAGGAGTTCACCCGCATCGAGACCGAGATGAAGCAGATCGTCGGCCGGATCAAGCCCGGCGCGACGCTCGCCGAAGGCGCCGCCGCCCTCGACGCCGACCCCCGCTACCTCGTGCAGGGCCAGGCCGGCCTCCAGTCGTGGATGCAGCAGCTCTCCGACAAGGCCCTGCTCGACCTGCGCGACGTGCACTTCGAACTGCCCGACGAGCTGATGAAGCTCGAATGCCGCATCGCCCCGCCCGGCGGCGGCGTCGGCGCGTACTACAGCGGCCCCACGCCCGACTTCTCCCGCCCCGGCCGCATGTGGTGGTCCGTGCCCGCCGACAAGGAGACCTTCCCCACCTGGCGCGAGCTGACCACCGTCTACCACGAGGGCGTCCCCGGCCACCACCTCCAGGTCGCGACCGCCGTCTACAACGCCGACAAGCTCAACGACTTCCAGCGCCTCTTCTGCTGGGTCTCCGGCCACGGCGAGGGCTGGGCCCTCTACGCCGAGCGGCTCATGCGCGAACTCGGCTACCTCGACGACGACGGCAACCTGCTCGGCATGCTCGACGCCCACCTGTTCCGCGCCGCCCGCGTGGTCGTGGACATCGGCATGCACCTGGAACTGGAGATCCCGAGGGGCACCGGCTTCCACGAGGGCGAGCGGTGGACCCCCGAGCTGGGCCTGGAGTTCATGCTCACCCGGACCATCACCGAGGCCTCGCACGTCCACGACGAGATCGACCGCTACCTCGGATGGCCCGGCCAGGCCCCGTCGTACAAGATCGGCGAACGCCTCTGGCTCGCGGCCCGCGACGAGGCCCGCGCCCGCCACGGCGCCGCGTTCGACCTCAAGAAGTTCCACCAGGACGCCCTGGAGATGGGCGCCATGGGGCTCGACACGCTCCGCGAACGGCTCGCCGAGCTGTAGTGGCGCGGGGGCCGCCCGGTACGACCGGGCGGCCCCTCACGTCATCGGGAGTTCCCGCCCCAGCACCGCGAACGGCCTCGGGTCGCCGGTGAACTGGTAGTGCCGCAGCACGTCGGTGAACCCGACCCGCCGGTACAGCCGCCACGCGTTGCTCGGCCCCTCCGGCGTCGACAGCAGCACGTGCGTCGTCGGCACCCCGGCCAGCAGGTTCCGCAGCAGCGCCTCGCCGAGCCCCCTGCCCTGCGCGCGCGGCAGCACGTGCAGCTCGGTCAGCTCGAAGTAGTCGTCCATCCACTCGTCCACGGCCTGCGCGCCCGACACGGTCGTCAGCCCGCGGCGCACCTGCTCGTGCCACCACTGCCCGCTCGACCCGCGGTAGCCGTAGCCGATGCCGACCAGCTCGTCCCGGTCGTCCAGCGCGACCACGCAGCGCCAGTCCTCGCGCAGCATGTGCGCGAGCCACATCGGCGCCCGCTGCTCCACCGTGCTCGGCGGGTAGTTCATCGCCGTGACGTACAGCTCCAGCGCCTCGTGCAGCCGGGCGTTCAGCTCCTGCGGTGAGAACTCCACCAGCCGCTCGGTGCGCGGCGACGGCGCGGCGGTCATCGCGCGACCCGCGCGGGGGTGCCGCCGGTCAGCTCGACCAGACCGGCGAACGTCGTCGGGAACACCGCGTGCGGGTGCCCGCCCGCCGCCCACACGACGGGGTGCTGCTCCAGGTCCACGTCCACGAACGTCATGATCCTCGCAGGATGGCCGACCGGCGAGACCCCGCCGATGACCTGTCCGGTGTGCTCGCGCACGAAGTCGGGGGCGGCGCGCTCGATCCGGTCCGCGCCAGCCAGTTCCGCCAGCAGGTCGGTGTCCGCGCGGTGCGCGCCCGACGTCAGCACCAGCAGCGGCGCGGGGACCTCGGCGCGGACCGCCGTGAACACCAGGCTGTTCGCGATGGCGCCGACCGGCACGCCCACCGCCTCGGCGGCCTGGGCGGCGGTGCGGACCGCGTCCGCGAGCACCCGGATGCCCTGCGCGGCCTCGTGGTGGCCCGCCTCGGTCAGTGCCGCGGCGACCTTCTGCATGCCGGGGTGGTCCAGTGCGCTCACGCGTCCAATCAGACCACGGATCACGATCGGGTCGTCGCTGGGTCCTGGGTTGAGGAATGTCGGCGGCAGGCGCTAGGCTGCCCTGGATCGAACATGTGTTCGATCGTGATGCCCTGGTGGTGGGGCGGGGGAAGCGCCCCACCACCAGGAGCCGCCGTCTCCCCGCGGTGGTCGTCGAATTCACCGACGCCGCGAGGAGGCCGCCGATGTCAGCTTCGATCGACTTCCCCCAGCCCAGCCGGACCAGGACCCCCGTCCCCGTCCCGCTCCCCCTTCCGCCCGCCGCGTCCGTGGAACTCCTGGAGAACGCCCGCGAGGGCATCGCCGAGGCCGAGGCCGCGACCGACCCGGCCGAGCGCTTCGTCGCCGCCTACCTCGCCGCGCTGCGCGCGGGCGCCGCCGTGCTCGCCCTGCGCGGCAGGCCGCACCGCGGCCACGCCAAACCCGCCAGCGTCTGGGTCCTGCTCGCGGGCATCGCCCCCGAGCTGGCGGAGTGGGCCGCGTTCTTCGCGTCCGCCTCCGCCACCCGAGCCGCGGTCCAGGCGGGGATCACCCGCGTCGTCACCACCCGTTCCGCCGACGACCTGGTCCGCCAGTCCGCCCAGTTCGTCGCGCTGGTCGACCGGATCACGCACGAGGCGCGCACGTGACCAAGGCCCTGATCGACTACGGCAGGCTGCTCGACGTCCTCGCCGCCGAAGCGGAGACGCTCGCCTCGTCCGTCGAGGGGCAGCGCCCCGAACGCCAGGTCCCGGCCTGTCCCGGCCTGAACCTCGGCGAGACCGCCAGGCACGTCGGCAGCACCTACCGCATGACCCTGTCCTGGTTGCGCGACGGCCGCCAACCCGTGACGTGGCAGCAGAACCCGGCCCCCGAGGAGACGCTGGCGGACTTCGTCCGCGGTGGCGTGGAGCCGCTCCTGGACGAGTTGGCCGCCCACGAGGCGGAGGACGAGTGCGGCACGTGGTGGCCGGAGGAACCCAACTACGGCTTCTGGGCGCGCAGGCTGGCGCACGAGACGACCGTGCACCGGATGGACGTCCAGGCCGCGGCGACGACACCCCTCGACCCGGTGGCCGACGACGTGGTCGTCGACGGCGTCGACGAGGTCCTGTCGCTCTGGTTCGTCCACCGCCTGAGCGCCATGGGCGTCCGCGGCACCAGGGACGGCGTCGTCGCGGTCCGCACCGCGGGCCGCGTCTGGCTCGCCTCGTCGGGCCCGACCGGCTCCACGGCGTGGCGCGCGACCCCCGAGGAGGCCGAACCGGCCGACGCGGACGTCACCGGCGTGCCCCTCAACGTCTACCGCTGGCTGTGGGGCCGCATCTCCGACCGCGAGGTCGAGGTCAACGGCGACCACGACGCGATAGCCCAACTCTGGGCCCTGCTGCGGCTGGCGACGAAGTGAGGCCGGGCGCCCGACGAGCGGCAAGATCAACGGTTGGCGCGGAGCGGCGAAACCGTCGTACCCCACCGCTACCGTCGATTCCGGGGGCCCATCCCGCGCGCGCGGGTAAGGGGTCCCCCGGAACCAATTCTACCGGCGAGCACCGACAAGATCGAGAACTCGCGTGGTCGACCGGCGGCCCGTTCCGCGTCGAATCCCGTCCCGGCTGGGGTTTCCCTTGGCCCGTGGTGATCTGACCGCCGCGCAGTGGGCGGTGCTGGAACCGCTGCTGCCACCCGAACGCCGAGTGGGAAGACCGAACCGGGACCGCCGCCAGGTCGTCAACGCGATCCGCTGGCGGGTGCGCACCGGATCGCCGTGGCGCGACATGCCGCCGCGCTACGGGCCGTGGGAGACCGCCTACGGGATCTTCCGGGCCTGGCAGCGCGACGGCGTCTGGGCGGCGGTCCTGGAGAAGATCCAGGACCGCGTCGACATCATCACCTGGGACGTGTCGGCGGGCTCCACCGTCCGGCGCGCCCGGACGGACCCCGACTGAGCACGTGCCGAACCCGGCCGTGCCCTGGTGCGGTGACCGCTGACCCCCGCCGCGTGAAACCCGGTGAGGTCGCGGTCACCGCACTAGGCGGGCGGCAGGCCCAGGTTCGCGACCTCGACCAACCCCCTGCCGTCGGGCGTCGCGGACTCCAGGCGGAAGCGGGCCTGCCGTCCGTCCACCTCCAGCACGGCGATGGAGTTGCCGAAGTGCGGGCCCGTCAACCGGCTCCACTCCAACGGATCGGCGGGCACGCCCGCGCGGTCGGCGAGCTTGCGCATCAGACGACCCATCGGCGGCCACCAGGCCAGCTTGAACACCGGGCGGAAGAACTTCGGCGGGTCGTTGTGCACGGGGGAGCAGGTGAGCTGCACGACCGCGCTGTCCGTCGGCTCCGCGTAGTGGGCCTCCGCCGCGTAGCTGTGGTGCACGTCGCCGGACAGCACGCAGATCGTGGCCGGGGCGTTCTCCCCGCGCCCGACCCGACCGAGGAACCGCGACAGCCGCTCGAACGAGTCGCGGAACGCGGGCCAGTGCTCCAGGTCGGCGATCTGGCGGACCTGCTCGGCGAACCGGCCGCGCCTGCCCGGCCTCGCGGCGGCGCGCTCGTTGATCGACTGACCGTGGCTGATCGCGTACGGCATCAGCCACGGCAGCGACGAACCGATCACCAGGTGGTCGTAGTCGCCCTCGGCGTTGCGCTCGATCCAGTCGAACTCCTCGTCGCTGACCATCCGCCGCGTGTCGCCCGCGAGGATCCGGCCGCACCGTGTGTCGATCACCAGCAGCCGCACCCGCCCGTAGTCGCGGCGGTAGCTCCACCACGTCGACTTCCGACCGTCCAGTTCGGCGTCGGCCTGCTCGGCGAACTCCTCCAGCATCGGCTGCACGTCACCGCCCGAGGACACCACCTTCGCGTACAGCTCGTCGCGGTCCAGTTCGTCCGGACCGAGGTTGCCCAGGTGCTGGTAGACCCAGTAGGACGCCAGCCCGGCCCGGATGCGCTCCGGCCACCACGAGGTCGCGGCCATCTGCTCGCGCCACGGGCGCGAGGTGTTCCAGTCGTCGCGGATGTCGTGGTCGTCGAAGATCATCGACGTCGGCACGGTCGACATCAGCCAGCGGATCTCCGGGTCGCCCCACGACTCGTGGTAGAGCTGCGCGTACTCGCGGAAGGTCAGCACCTCGTCGACGGGATCCTTGCCACCACGCCGTTTCCGCAGCCACTCCTTCGTCCGCGACGTCGGCTCGTCCGCGTACACCTGGTCGCCGAGCAGCAGCAGCGCGTCCGGCCACTCGTTCTGGGGCTGCTCCGCCATCCGCAGCGCGTAGGCGTCCAGCGCGTCCGGCCCGAGCGAGTCCTCCTCCGCGGGCTTCTGCGGCTTGGCCGCGCGGCACGAACCGAACACGATGCGGTGCGTCAGGTCCTCATCGGACTTCGTGCTGATGCGGCACGGTGGGAACTCCGAGTCCGGCTCCGGCCACACCAGGTCGCCGTCCAGTCGCACGTCGTAGTCGGTGGTGGTGCCGGGGGTCAGGCCCCCGATGCGCACCAACGCGAAGTGCTGCGCCCCTACCTGGAACGTCCGCGCGCTGTGGTCGGCGATCGTCACCTCGGTCGAGGTGTCGGTTTCCACCCACACCGTCGCCGACGTCGCGTTCACGTGCCGCAGCACCGGACCGAGAACCAGCTTCGCCATGGGGCAGACGTTACCTTTGGTGGATGGCAACGAGGCTGAACGACGTCGTGGTCGACGCTGCGGACCCGGCCGCACTGGGTCGGTTCTGGTCCGAGCTGCTGGGAACGCGCATCACCGGCGAGTCCTCCGACGAGGTGGACGTGGCCGTCGTGGAGGGTGTGGAACTGGTGTTCGTGCCGGTCCCCGAGCCGAAGGTCACCAAGAACCGCCTGCACCTCGACCTGGCCAGCTCGTCGCCGGAGGAACAGGCCGAGATCGTCGAGCGCGCGAAGGCGCTCGGCGCCCGCCCCGTCGACCTCGGACAGCGGGGCGTGCCGTGGGTGGTGCTCGCCGACGTCGAGGGCAACGAGTTCTGCGTCCTGGAACCACGTCCCGAGTACCGGGGGACCGGGCCGGTCGCCGCGATCGTCGTGGACGTCGCGGACACCTGGGTGCAGGCCGACTTCTGGGCCGGGGCGACCGGGCTGACGGTCGTCAACCGCACCGCCGAGTTCGCGTCGCTGCGCGGCGACGCGGGCCCGTGGCTGGAGTTCCTGCACAGCGACGACCCGAAGCGCGGGAAGAACCGCGTCCACCTCGACGTCGCCCCCGCCGCCCACGACGACCAGACGGCCGAGGTCGCCCGCCTGGTCGCGCTGGGCGCCAAGGTGATCGACCTGGGACCGGGCGACTGGACCCACGTCGTGCTGCTGGACCCGGAAGGCCAGGAGTTCTGCGTCCTCTCCCCCCGCTAGCCAGGACACCGACAGCCTGACCCCCGCGACTCCACCAGGAGACGGGAACGTCCGCCGCCCTACTCACCTCGCCGGACCTGACCCGAGCACCAGGGGTTCCGCACTCCGCTCTGCGGACCCGTCGTCCAGAGCGTGGGAACTCCACGTTCCCGCACCTACTCCGTCGTCCGTCGTCCGTCGTCCGTCGTCCGTCGTCCGTCGTCCGTGGTCCGGGGCACGTGGCCTCCCTGTTCCGCACCCACTCCGCTAGTCCGTGGTCCGGGGCCTCCCTGTTCCGCACCCACTCGGCCGCTCCGTGGTCCGGGACGTGGGACCTCCACGTTTCTGCACCCCGCTCTGCGGACCCGTGGTCCGGAGCGGGGACCTCCACGTTCCGCACCACTCCGCTGGTCCTTGGTCCGGAACGCGGAACCTCCACGTTTCCGCACCCCCGCCGAGGGCCATGCCTCCCTGCCTCGGTTTTCCCACCCGTTGAGCCACACCCCTTGACCTGGTCAACCCGATCAGCCACAGTTCCGATATGCAATATATTGGTCGTCTGGACCGCTCGCTCTACCGCGACCGCGCGCTGACGGCGATCCGCGACGCCATCGTCGGCGGCGACCTGGCGCCGGGCACCCCGATCAAGGACGTCGACCTGGCCGAGGAACTGGGCCTGTCCCGCACGCCGGTCCGCGAAGCGCTGGCCCGGCTCACCGACGAGGGCCTGGTGGAGAGCAAGCCGCACAGCTACACCAGGGTCACCCCGCTCGACACCGCCGTCGTCCGACAGGCGCACGCCGTCGTGCAGGCGATGCACGCGCTCGCCGCGCGCCTGGCCGTTCCGCTGATGACACCCGCGGACCTGGACGCCATGCGCGCCGCCAACACCCGGTTCGAGACGGCGCTGGCGACCGGTGACGTGACCGCCGCGCTGGCCGCCGACGACGAGTTCCACGACGTCGCGGTCCGCCGCGCCGACAACTTCGCGGTCACCGCCACCATCGACCGCTACACACCGCTGGTCCGCAGGCTCGAACGCCTGCGCTTCGCCACCCCGCCCGGCCGCCACTCGGTGGCCATGCACGCCGACGTCATCGCCGCCTGCGCCGTCCCGGACGCCGACCTGGCCGCCGAACGCGTGTCCTTGAACTGGGCGACCCTGACCGACCTGCTTCAGTCCGACGACTAGAGGAGACCCTGGTGTTGCAGGACTTCACCCGCTACCCGCTCCTGTTCGGCCCGTCACCCGTCCACCGCCTCGACCGCCTCACCGCGCACCTCGGCGGCGCCGAGGTGTGGGCGAAGCGCGAGGACTGCAACTCCGGCCTCGCCTACGGCGGCAACAAGACCCGCAAGCTCGAATACCTGGTCGCCGACGCCGTGGCCACCGGCTGCGACACCCTCGTCTCGATCGGTGGCGTCCAGTCCAACCACACCCGCCAGGTCGCCGCCGCGGCCGCCCGCGCGGGTCTGAAGTGCGTGCTGGTGCAGGAGAGCTGGGTCGACTGGACCGACCCCGGCTACGACCGGGTCGGCAACATCCAGCTGAGCCGACTGATGGGCGCCGACGTGCGACTCGTGCAGGCCGACTTCGGCATCGGCGTCAAACCCGCGTGGGAACAGGCCATCCAGGACGTCCGCGACGCGGGCGGCACCCCGTACCCGATCCCGGCGGGCGGCTCCGACCACCGCCTCGGCGGCCTGGGCTTCGCCAACTGGGCCAAGGAAGTGGAGAACCAGGAAGCCCAACTGGGACTCTTCTTCGACACCGTCGTCGTCTGCTCGGTCACCGGCAGCACCCAGGCGGGCATGGTCGCGGGCTTCGCCGACAGCCCCCGCCGCCGCCGCGTCCTCGGCATCGACGCCTCCGCGAAACCCGCCGAAACCCTCGACCAGGTCACCAGGATCGCCACCGCCACCGCGACCCTGCTCGACGTCACCGTCGACCCCGCCGACGTGCTGCTCGACGAACGCTTCCACGAGGGCGTCTACGGCGTACCGGGGAAGTCCACACTGGACGCCATGCGCCTCGGCGCCTCGCTGGAGGGCATGATCACCGACCCGGTCTACGAGGGCAAGTCCCTGGCAGGCTTGATCGAACTGGTGTCGACCGGCGAAATCCCCCGCGACTCCAAGGTCCTCTACGCCCACCTCGGCGGCCAACCCGCCCTCAACGCCTACAGCACCCTGTTCACCTGAGCCTCCCGCCGTCCACCACCAGACCTCTTCGGACACCGGTCCACGCATCACCGGATTCCTGAATCCTCACGCCCTCAGCCTCAACCCCTTCGGTGTGGCCCGGAAACCCGCCTCCTGGAGGACACCCGACAGACGGGTGCCCAGCGCGTTCTCGCCGTCGGTGCGCTGCACGGCCAGCTGCCCCAGCCAGCCGTCGCGCACCGCCCGGCTCAACGACTGAGCGGCAGCCCTCAGCGTCTCCTCGTCCTCGGTGAACGACAGCAGCGACCGGCCACCGCGCTCGACGTAGAGCACGGCCACCCCGTCGACCAGCACCGTCAGCGCCCCGGCCTTGCGGGCCGGGCGGTGCTTGCCGTCACCGACCGGGGCAGGCCAGTCCAGCGCGGCACCGTAGGGCTGGGCCGGGTCGGACGCGGCGAGCACCACGGCCTCCGGCGTGCCGAGGTGGTCCTGACCCGGCGGTCTCGACAGCGCGCGGAGACGGTCGACCGCGCCGCGAGCGGCGAACTGCGCGGCACCGAGGCCTTCGACGACGTAACCGCGCACGACCTGCCCGGACTCCTCCATCGCCCGCAGCACCTTGTACACACCGCTGAAGCCACCGGTCACCCGCTCGGTGTCGAGCGCGCCCCTGGTCAGCACGCCGTGCCGTTCCAGGAACGCCTCGGCCCTCGCGTGCGCCCGGCGGGTCGGGTCGATCGCGGGCACGATCGCCAACGACCACCGGCCCGCGACCGTCGGCGGCCCGGTCCGGCTCGGCATGTCCGGCCGCCCGGCCCGCATGCGGGCGTACCGGCCGCGCGGGGCCGCCCGTCTGGACTTGTGCGCCGCGCTCTTGCCGGACACCAGCGACCGCAGCGGAGCGAGCGTGTCGTTGGTGACGAGCCCGGCCCACACCAGGTCCCACAGCGCGCCGACCACCTCCGAATCCGTGGTCGGCCCCTGCAACGACACGCGGTCGACCAGCTGTCGGAAGAACAGCGCCCCACCCGCCAGCGCCTCGACGACCGCCAGGTGCAGCGGCGACTCCGGAGCCGACTCCGGCACCAGGTCCGGCAGCAGCAGGTCGGCCACGTCCGTCGGAGCCAGGGCGATCCAGCCGTCGCCACCCGCCAACGACCCGCAGCCGGTCCACGTCACCTCACCCGACGCGGTCAGCTCGTCCAGCTGGGCGGGGGAGTAGCCGGGCAGCCGCGCGGGCAGCACCAGCGACTCCAGCGCGCTCGCGGGCAGCGGCGCACCCGCCAACTGCTCCACGACCGACAGCACGTCGTCCACCGACGGAGCGGACCTCAGCCGTCTGCCGACCCCGTGCCAGCTCGGCAGGAACCGCCCCAGCGCGGCGGGTTCGACCGGCTCGACCTCGGCCCGCAGCCGGGCCAGCGAGGCCCGCCGCAACCGCCGCAGCACCTCCGCGTCGCAGTACTCGGTGTGCGTGCCGCCGGGCCGCAGTTCGCCCCGCACCAACCGCCCGGTGCCGGACATGCGCTCCAGCACACCCGTCACCACCGCGATCCCGAGCCCGAACCGCGCGGCGGCCTCCATCGCCGGGAACGGCCCGTGCGTGCGGGCGTACCGGCTCAGCAGGTCGCCGACCGGATCGGCCACCGGCTCGGTGAACACCTCCGGCACCCCGACCGGCAGCGCCGCCCCCAGCGCGTCCCGGTAGCGGCCCGCGTCCTCGATCGCGATCACGCGGTCCTCGCCCGCGATCCTGATCCGCAGCGCCCTGCGCTGGTCGACGAGCTCCGCGAACCACGACGGCTGGATCCCGCGCTCAAGCCCCTCGGCCTCCGAGAGGTCGCCGAGGAACCGCAGCAGGTCGGCCGCGTCCTCCGCGTGCCGGGCCCGCCGCTCCTCGGTGAGCCGCTGGAGGCTGCGCTCGACCTCCTCGACCACCTCGGGGTCGAGCAGTTCGCGGATGGCCTCCGACCCGAGCAGCTCCGACAGCAGGGTCGAGTCCAGCGACAGCGCGGCGGCCCGCCGCTCGGCCAGCGGTGTGTCCGTCTCGTACAGGAACATGCCGACGTACCCGAACAGCAGGCTGCGGGCGAACGGCGACGGGGTCGGCGTCTCGACCTCCACCACCCGCACCCGACGGGCCCGGACGTCGGCCATCAGCTCCCGCAGACCCGGCACGTCGTACACGTCCTGCAAGCACTCCCGCATGGCCTCCAGCACCACCGGGAAGCTCTCGTACTTCGCCGCCACCGACAGCAGCTGCGCCGCCCGCTGCCGCTGCTGCCACAGCGGCGACCGCTTGCGGGGGTCGCGCCGGGGGAGCAGCAGCGACCGGGCCGCGCACTCCCGGAACCGGGCGGCGAACAGCGCCGACCCGCCCACCTCGGCCACGACGATCTGCTCGACCTCCTCCGGGTCCAGCAGCACGTCCTCCGCGCCGACCACCACGTCCGCGCCGTCGGAGTCGACCGCGTCGGGCAGCCGCACCACGATGCCGTCGTCGGAGTGCGCCGCCTGCACCTCCACACCCCGCCGTTCCCGCAGCCGGGCGGCGATGGCCAGCGCCCACGGCGCGTTGACCTGCGCCCCGAACGGCGAGTGCACGACCAGCCGCCAGTCGCCCAGCTCGTCGCGGAACCGCTCGACCAGCAGCACCCGGTCGTTCGGCACGTGCCTGGTGGCCTCGCGCTGCTCGCCCAGGTACGCGGCCAGGTTGCTCGCCGCCCACGCGTCCAGACCCGCGTCGGCGGCCCGCACCGCCGCGTCGGGACCGTCCGCCGTGGACATCTCCCGCAGGAACTTCCCCAGCGCCCGCCCCAGCTCCAGCGGCCTGCCCGGTGCGTCGCCCTTCCAGAACGGCATCCGCGCGGGCTGCCCCGGCGCGGGCACCACGATCACCCGGTCGTGGGTGATGTCCTCCACCCGCCACGCGGAGGTGCCCAGCAGGAACGTGTCGCCGACCCGCGACTCGTACACCATCTCCTCGTCCAGCTCGCCGACCCGCGAGCCGGGCCCCCGGTCCGAGGCCGGGGTCATCACCGCGAACATGCCCCGGTCCGGGATCGTGCCGCCCGACGTCACCGCCAGCCGCTGCGCTCCCGGCCTGCCGCGCAGCTCACCGGTCACCCGGTCCCACGTGATGCGCGGCCGCAGCTCCCCGAACTCCTCGCTCGGGTACCGCCCGGCCAGCATGTCCAGCACCGCGACCAGCGCCGACTCCGGCAGCGCCGCGAACGGAGCCGCCCGCCGCACCAGCCCCGCCAGCTCCCGCACCGACCACGGCTCCAGCGCGACCATCGCCACCACGTGCTGCGCCAGCACGTCGAGGGGGTTGCGCGGGTACCGGACGGCCTCGATCGCCCCGTCGCGCATCCGCTCCGCCACTACCGCGCACGACACCAGGTCGCCGCGGAACTTCGGGAACATCACCCCGCGCGACACCGCCCCCACCTGGTGACCGGCCCGCCCGACCCGCTGCATCCCGGACGCCACCGTCGGCGGCGCCTCCACCTGGATCACCAGGTCGACCGCGCCCATGTCGATGCCCAGTTCCAGCGACGACGTCGCCACCACGCACGGCAGCCGCCCGGACTTCAGCTCCTCCTCCACCACCGTCCGCTGCTCGCGCGCCATCGACCCGTGGTGCGCGCGGGCCACCACGGGAGCGGTCTGCGTAGTGAGGCCGGACTGCCCGATCGCCTCGGCGGGGAACCGCTCCAGCTCGACCGCCTCCTCCGCCAGCTCGTTCAGCCTGGCCGTCAGCCGCTCGGCCAGCCTCCGCGAGTTCGCGAACACGATCGTCGACCGGTGCTCCCGCACCAGCTCCAGGATCCGCTGCTCCACGGCGGGCCAGATCGACGCCTTCTGCTCCGCGCCCGCGGCCGACCCCGTGACCTCTCCGGTCGGCTGCCCGAGGACCGACATGTCCTCCACGGGCACCTCGACCCGCACCTCGATCGTCTTCGCCGTCTTCGGCTGCACCACCCGCACGGGCCGCCCGCCCGCGAGGAACGACGAGACCTCTTCGACCGGTCGGACCGTCGCCGACAGCCCGATCCGCTGGGCGGGCTGGTCGAGCAGCGCGTCCAGCCGTTCGAGCGACAGCGCCAGGTGCCCGCCGCGCTTGGTGCCCGCGACCGCGTGCACCTCGTCCAGGATCACCGTCCGCACACCCCGCAACGACTCGCGGGCGGCGGACGTGAGCAGCAGGAACAGCGACTCCGGCGTGGTCACCAGCACGTCGGGCGGTGTTTTCGCGAAGGCCCGCCGCTCGTCCGCGGGCGTGTCGCCCGTGCGCATCCCGACGGTGATCGACGGTTCCGCCTGCCCCAGCCGGTGCGCGGCCTGCCGGATGCCCGCCAGCGGCGCCCGCAGGTTGCGCTCCACGTCGACCGCCAAGGCCTTCAGCGGAGAGATGTAGAGGACGCGGCACCGCAGCTTCGGGTCCTCCGGCGCCGGTGTCGACGCCAACTGGTCGAGCGCCCACAGGAACGCCGACAGGGTCTTGCCCGACCCCGTCGGCGCGATGACCAGCGCGTGCTCCCCGGCGGCAGCGGCCCGCCACGCTCCGGCCTGGGCGTCGGTGGGCGCGGCGAAGGCACCCGTGAACCACTGCCGGGTGGCAGGGGAGAAAGCCTTCAGCGCGTCCATGCGGCCCATCATGAACCGAGGGTCCGACATTTTCCGGTCGGAGGCCACCTGACCTCGAAGGACCCAATCCGGCCAACCCACGGGCGCACCCCAGGGCCGACGTGGCACCATCAGCCGGTCCGCCGACTAAGGGGAGAACGTGCGCGTCCTGTCCGTTGACCTGGGTACTTCCAACACGGTGGCGGTGCTGTCGGCACACGGCCGCCCACCCAGGGTCGTCGAGGTGGACGGTGCGTCGGCCATGCCGTCCGCCGTCTTCTGCGAGGAGGACGGCACCCTGGTCGTCGGCCGCGACGCCGAGCGGCGCGCCCGCCTGGACCCGTCGCGGTTCGAGCCGAACCCCAAGCGCCGGGTGGACGACGGCGTGCTGCGGCTAGGCGGGTCCGTCGTGCCGGTCTCGGACGCGCTGGCCGCCGTGCTCGGCCGCGTCCTGGAGGAGACCGAGCGGCAGCTCAACGGCGCCGCGCTGGACGAGGTCCGGCTGACCCACCCCGCGCAGTGGGGTCCGACGCGCCGCAACGTGCTGATGTCCGCCGCGCTGCTGGCCGGGGTGACCGCCGAGATCGTGCTGGTCCCCGAGCCGGTGGCCGCCGCCGCGCACTTCGCCGCCGTGCTGGACCGCAACTTCTCGATCGGCCAGGCGCTGGCCGTGTACGACCTGGGCGCGGGCACGTTCGACGTGGCCATCGTCGGCGTCACCCAGAAGGGGTTCGAGGTGCTGGCCGAGGACGGCGTGCCGGACCTCGGCGGCCTGGACGTCGACCAAGCCCTGCTGGAGCACATCGGCCGCCAGGTGTCGCACGGCGACCCCGGTCACTGGCAGCGGCTGATGCGGCCCGAGTCGACCGCCGACCGCCGCACCCGCCGGACCCTGCTGGACGACGTCCGCTCGGCCAAGGAAGCCCTGTCGCGGCACCAGCGGACCGAGGTCCCGATGCCCGCGCCGTTCGCCGACGTGGTCGTGACCCGCTCCGACATGGAGGCGCTGGTCCGGCCGCGGCTGCTGCGCAGCGCCGAGCTGCTGGCGTCCACGATCCGCTCGACCGGCATGGCCCCCGAACAGCTCGCGGGCATCTACCTCGTCGGGGGCTCCAGCCGGATCCCGCTGGTCAGCACCATGATCACCGAACAGGTCCGGGTCGCGCCCACCAGCCTCGACCAGCCGGAGACGGCCGTCGCGCTCGGCGCGCACCACGTGCCCAAGGACGGCATCAACCTGCGGGAGACCGACGAGCTGTCGCCCGACGCGGTGGCGGACCCCGAGGTGCCCACGGTCGTCACGGAGCCCGTCGACGACTTCCCCACCCAGGACATGCCCGCGACCGGCGGGTTCCCGGCGCAGAGCCCGCCGACCGGCGGGTTCCCCGCCCAGAGCGGCCCGCACCCGGTGAACCCGGCGGCCAGCGGCCCCTTCCCGGTCAACCCGGCCGCCAGCGGCCCGTACCCGGTCAACCCCGCGACCAGCGGCGGCTACCCGGTGACCGCGCCGTACTCGGTGAACACCTCGTTCTCCGTCAACAGCCAGTTCCCGACGACCGGGCCGCAGCAGTTCAACTTCCCCAGCACCGTCGCCGCCCCGAGGAAGAAGCCGAACCGGACGGTGCTGCTCGCCGTCGGCGGAGCGGTCGTGCTGGTCCTGGCGATCGTCGGCGGCGTCGTCGCGTTCAGCGGCCCGGACATCCCGAACGCGCAGGAGTGCAAGGCCGACACCGCGACCGACGACAAGGGCTTCACCAAGTGCCTGCGCCAGCTCGCGGGCGTCGTGCCCGACGGCGGCGAGTGCAAGACCGGCGGCTCGGCGGGCGTCTCCGGCGTCAACGCCATCAAGGGCAGCGTCGTCAGCTGCGAGCTGGCGGGCGACTACACGGTGCAGTACGTGCTCACGGACACCGTGACCGGCGCGCAGCAGGGCGCGGACGCCGTCGTGGGCTCCCTCAAGGCCGACGTGGTGGAGGCCCGGTGGGCGGGCAACGGGCTGGAGGGCCGGTACCGGTCTTCGGCGGACGGCGGCGTGGGGCTGCTCGCGTTCACCGCGACGGACCGGCCGCTGCTGGGGATCGTGAGCAAGACCGGCGGCGGGGAACTCACCGCCGACGAGGTCGCCGACTACTTCGAGAAGAACGTCCAGCCTGGTACGTGACCCGGACGGCCCTGGCAGCGGCGGGTTCGGCCGTGTCACGATCGCGATCATGAAAACGGCCGCGCCCGAGGTCGAGCACCTGCAGCGCAAGGTGCTCCGCGTGCTCACGACGACCCAGGTCCTCGGGGCCGCTGGCGTCACCATCGGGCTCGCCTTCAGCACGCTGATCGCCGCCTCGCTGTCGCGTTCCGACGCGATCGGCGGGCTCGCGCAGACCAGCGCCGTCGTCGGCGCGGCCCTCCTCGCCCTCCCCGCGGCCCGGTTGGCGCAGCGCCGCGGCAGGCGCCCGGCCCTCGTGCTCGGCTACGGCGTCGGGACCCTCGGCGCGCTGGTGGCCGCGCTCGCCGTCGCGCTCGGCTGGTGGCAGCTGCTGCTGCCCGCGCTCGTCCTGTTCGGCGGCGCGGGCAGCGCGAACCTCGCGGCCCGCTACGCGGCCACCGACCTCGCGCACCCGCACCGACGTGCGCGCTCGGTGGGCGTCGTGGTGTGGGCCGCGACCATCGGGGCGGTCGCGGGACCCAACCTCGCGGGCCCGGCGGACACCCTCGCCTCGTCCGTCGGACTGCCGGACGGCGTGGGGCCGTTCCTGCTGGCCGCCGTCGGGTTCGGCCTCGCCGCGCTGGTCATCGGCGTGTTCCTGCGCCCGGACCCGCTCGTGGTCGTGCGCGACGCCGAACCGGAGCCGGTCGTGCCCGCCCACTGCACGGGCGGCCAGGCGTCGACCAGGGGCAGCGTCGCCGTGTGGCGGTCGCTGCGGTCCAGCGCGAAGCTCGCCCTGGTGGCCATCGCGCTGAGCCACACCGCGATGGTCGGCCTGATGTCCATGACCCCGGTCCACATGAACCACGCGGGCTCGTCGCTCCAGGTGGTCGGCGTCGTGATCAGCCTGCACGTCGCGGCCATGTACGGGGCCAGCCCGCTGTTCGGCTGGATGGCCGACCGCCTCGGCCGCATCCCGGTCCTGGCCATCGGCGCCGCGCTGCTCGTCGCCGCCTCCGGCGTCACCGGGATGGCGCCGTCGGAGAACGCCCCGCAGCTCGCCGCCGGGCTCACCCTGCTCGGCTTCGGCTGGTCCGCCGCGCTCGTGTCCGGGTCAGCGCTGCTCACCGAGTCCGTCGCGGTGCCGGACCGGCCCGCGGCGCAGGGCCTGTCCGACCTCTGCATGAACGTCGGCGGCGCGATCGGCGGCGTCACGGCGGGCGCGGTCGTCACCGCGTGGTCGTTCGCGACGCTCGGGCTGGTCGTCGGCTTCGTCGCGCTGCCGCTGCTCGCGGTCTGCGTCTACACGACGCTGCAACGACCGGCCTGAGTCACTTCCGCCTGTTCCCCCACCAGAAGCGCAGACCGACGATGATGCTGACCAGCAGCATCGCCACCACCGCGAGCTGGCCGACGGGCGAGGACAGGCCACTGGGGTCTTGCTGGAGCAGCACCACTCCCTGAGGTTAGCCTGGTCCCGATGCGCATCACGGTGTTCCGCAAGCTGATGGCCGACGAGTTCGGCCCGGTCCGCGGTGAGATGGTGGCCCACGACCACGTGCTGTCCGTGCTCGGCGGGCGGACACCCGACGAGGCACTGGAGGCCGGGGTCTCCCCGAAAGAGATCTGGCTCGCCGTCTGCGACGCCTTCGACGTCCCCGAGCAGCGCCGATGAGCCAGCGTGTCCGAGCTGCGATCGAACACCTGTTCGGCTAAGCTCCCGGCACGACCGGGTGTCCGAACCGCTGCTCGCCCGGCCCTCGCAAAATTGTCGGACCCTCCCCGTAGCGTCGGGTCCAACATGAAAAAGCGATCCGAGACAACCCGAGGTGGACACCAGATGGCTCCCGCAGCACCCGACAGGGACAAGGCCCTTGAGCTGGCTCTTGCCCAGATCGACAAGCAGTTCGGCAAGGGCTCGGTCATGCGTCTCGGCGAAGAGGGCCGCGCCCCGATCGCCGTCATCCCGACCGGCGCTATCGCGCTGGACGTGGCCCTCGGCATCGGCGGTCTGCCCCGCGGCCGCGTGGTCGAGATCTACGGCCCGGAGTCCTCCGGTAAGACGACCGTCGCGCTGCACGCGGTCGCCAACGCGCAGAAGCAGGGCGGCATCGCGGCGTTCATCGACGCGGAGCACGCCCTCGACCCCGACTACGCGAAGAAGCTCGGCGTCGACACCGACGCCCTCCTGGTCTCGCAGCCGGACACCGGCGAGCAGGCGCTGGAGATCGCGGACATGCTGATCCGCTCCGGCGCCCTCGACATCCTCGTCATCGACTCGGTGGCCGCGCTCGTGCCCCGCGCCGAGATCGAGGGTGAGATGGGCGACAACCACGTCGGCCTCCAGGCCCGTCTGATGAGCCAGGCGCTCCGCAAGATCACCGGTGCCCTCAGCAACTCCGGCACCACGGCGATCTTCATCAACCAGCTCCGCGAGAAGATCGGCGTCATGTTCGGCACGCCGGAGACCACGACCGGTGGCAAGGCGCTGAAGTTCTACGCGTCCGTGCGCCTGGACGTGCGTCGCATCGAGACCCTGAAGGACGGCGGCGAGCCCGTCGGCAACCGCACCAGGGTCAAGGTCGTGAAGAACAAGGTGGCCCCGCCGTTCAAGCAGGCCGAGTTCGACATCCTCTACGGCAAGGGCATCAGCCGTGAGGGCTCGCTGATCGACATGGGTGTCGACCAGGGCATCCTGCGCAAGTCCGGCGCCTGGTACACCTACGAGGGCGACCAGTTGGGGCAGGGCAAGGAGAACGCCCGCAAGTTCCTCCTGGAGAACCCCGATGTCGCCAACGAGGTCGAGAAGCGGATCAAGGACAAGCTCGGCATCGGGGCGAAGCTCGACGCCGACGTCACCGAAGCGGCACCCACGCCGGTCGACTTCTGAGCAGCACCATGACGTACCACGGTGGCAGGGGTCGGGGGCGTGGACGGCCCGGATTCGGTTCGGACGACGACACCCCCGACCTCCCGCCCCCGGACCCCGTCGAGGAGCAGAAGCGGGCCAAGGAGATCTGCTTCACGCAACTCGCGGCACAACCGCGCACCCGTCTCGAACTGAAGAACGCGATGCTGCGCAAGGGCATCGCTGAGGAGCTTGCCGAGCTGGTGCTCGGCAAGTTCGACAAGGCGGGCCTGATCGACGACGCGGCGTTCGCGGAGATCTGGGTCCGGTCCCGGCACACCTACAACGGGCTCGGTCGCCGTGCGCTGGCGATGGAGCTGCGGCGCAAGGGTGTCGCGGACGAGTTGGTCACCGAGGCCGTGGCCGCGGTGGACGACGAGGCCGAACAGGACCGTGCCCGCGAACTGGTGCGGAAGAAGCTGCGCGGCATGAGCGGCGTCGACGAGACGGCGAAGATCCGTCGGCTCGTGGGTGCGTTGGCGCGCAAGGGTTATTCGGGTGGCATGGCCTACCAGGTGGTGCGCGAGGAGCTGCGCGCCGAGGGTGCGGATGCCGCTCTGCTGGACGAGGCCCTGCCGGACTGAACGCCGCTCGCCACGACTGATCCGGTGGTGTCCCTGCGGCGTTGTCATGTCGCGGCTGCGGTGGTGGGTGCTGGAGTGTCGCGGACAGGACGATGCGGCGGCCAGGCAGATCCGGAGGCCTCTGTGGTTGTCTAGCGGTGGCCGCGCTGGAGACGGGCTGGGGATACCCGTCGTAGGCGCGGCTGGTCAGGTCGGACAGGGTGGCGAACGCGGCTAGGAAGAACGTGCGTTTGAGCTTGCGGTTGCTCGACTTCGCGAGGTGCTCGCTCTTGGTGCCGGAGCTGCGGGTGACCGGGGCGATCTCGGCATAGGCGGCCTGGTGTCCGGAGGAGGCGTCACCGATCTCCAGCAGGATCCGGGTGGCGGTCCTGAACCCCGGTGCCGGGCATTGAGATCAGGATCCCGGCACGTGGGTGCGCGTCAAGGATCTCCTCGACGGCGACCTGTTTCCGTTGTGGGGGAACGGTTTTCGGGCTGCCCGCGAGTCGGGGCGGACGGCGGTGGCCGCGAGGGTTCCGGGAACGGTCACGAGCTGCTCGTCCAGCGCCGTCATAAAACCTGTCGTCCAGGCGAGGTGCGTGCGCTGTGGCGATCGAGGCCGGCTTGCGCCGTCCGGCCTTGGCGATGCCGGTCGGACTCCGCAGCGGGACAGGATCTCCGGCGCGGCCGTGTCCCCATCAACGGTCCGACGATGTCACCGGGCCGGTCTCCGGACCACGCGTGTGACAGGGGCGTCAGTCATGTCGGATCTGATGACCAGGAGTTGCGAAACAGGCAACGAGGGATTGGGGAACGCTGGTCCAGGTCGAGCAGATCGTCGCCGGGGTTCTCGGTTCGCGGGGATCAAGACTCCTGTCGGTCGAGTCCGACGTCGCGCGGGGAGCACCGTCCTCCCTGCGGCAGAGGTCGGGGTCGAGATCCGGACCAGAGGTGATCACGTTGTGCTGCGCGGGCTTCTCGGGGTCGAGTTCGGTGGGGCGCACGTTGTGCTCGACCCCCTTCCCGACGGGATCGACGGCACCAGGGGCGAACTCGTGCTGACGAAGGAGGAGATCAGCGTCTACCCGTACCACCTCTGATCGGACTCGGTGCCGGTGATCGGGTCACCCGGTCGCGCTCTTATTCGCTCGCTGTCGCCCTTCCCGGTGGGTACAAAGACGCCATGCTCCTCAAATACCCCCGGACGCGGCACCTCGAAGGGTCGCGTCTTCAGCCTGGGGACGAGGACCTCGACTCGGTGGCGTTCGCGGCGATCCGCGGCCGTCACGTGGTGGTCGAGGAGAAGCTCGACGGGGCGAACGTGGGGGTCGGGTTCGACGCCGACGGGGTCCTCAGGTTGCAGAGCCGGGGGCACTACCTGGTCGGTGGGCCTCGGGAGCGGCAGTTCGCGCGGTTCAAGGCGTGGGCGGCGCAGGTGCGGCCTGCGCTGTGGGAACGGTTGGGCTCCCGGTACGTCATGTACGGGGAGTGGCTCTTCGCGAAGCACACGGTGTTCTACGACGCGCTGCCGCACTTCTTCTGCGAGTTCGACGTGGTCGACCGGGAGACCGGCAGGTTCCTGTCGACGCCCGCTCGGGCGGCGCTGCTCGACGGGGCACCGGTGGTGTCCGTGCCGGTGCTGCACTCCGGGGCGCTCGACGACCTGAGGGCGTTGACCGCGTTGCTGGGGCCGTCCACCTGCCGCACACCGCGGTGGCGCGAGGTGCTGCGCGAAGCTGCCGGAGACGCCGGGCTGGACCCGGACCAGGTGGTCGCGGAGACGGACTCGGACGACTTCATGGAAGGCCTGTACATCAAGGTCGAGGACGGTGACGAGACCGTCGACCGGTACAAGTGGGTGCGGCGCAGCTTCCTGACCGCCATCCGGGATTCCGGCAGCCACTGGGCTTCCCGACCCATCCTGCCGAACCGACTGGTCGGAGGCTCCCGTGCGGGTCTTTGACGAGCTGTGCCCGCGAGGTCCGGACTGGACGGTGCGGTGGTCGGAGATCGAGGCCGCGTTCGCGTGGGTCCGGCGGCTGCGCGGTGTGGTGCAGGACCCGGTGCACCACGCGGAGGGTGACGTCGCGACGCACACGCGGATGGCGTGCGAGGCGCTGGTGTCGCTACCGGAGTGGCGTGCGCGCCCCGAGCACGAGCGGACGCTGCTGTTCGCGACCGTGCTGCTGCACGACTGCGCCAAGCCCTACCGGACGCAGGTCGACGAGCACGGGCGGGTCACGGCGCACGGGCACTCGCGGCACGGCGACCTGCTGGCGCGACGGCTGCTGTGGGAACTGGGGGCGCCACGCGCGTGGCGCGAGCACGTCGCCGCGCTGGTGAACCACCACCAGGTGCCGTTCTGGGCGTTGGAACGACCGGACCTGGCCAGGATCGTGTACCGGGTCAGCCTGGTGGCGCGCAACGACGACCTGGCGGTCCTCGCGACGGCGGACATCCTGGGGCGGGTGTGCGAGGACGCGGACGCCGTGGTGGACAACATCGCGCTGTTCCGGGAGTACTGCCGCGAACTGGGCTGCCTGGACGGGCCGAAGGAGTTCGCGTCGGAGCACGCGCGGTTCCAGTACTTCCGCACACCGGGGCGCGACCCGGAGTACGCCGCGTTCGACGACACGAGGATGGACGTGACCGTCCTGTCCGGACTGCCGGGCGTCGGCAAGGACCACTGGACCACCGCGCACCGGGCGGGGTGGCCGGTGGTGAGCCTCGACGTGCTGCGGGACCGGATGGGCGTCAAACCCGGTGGCGATCAGCGGGCCGTCGTCGCGGCGGCGTTCGAGCAGGCCCGGACCCACCTGCGCGCCGGTGAGCGGTTCGTGTGGAACGCGACCAACGTGTCGCGCCAGCTGCGCGAGCGGTGCGTCGGGCTCGCGGCGGACTACCGCGCGCGGGTCACGCTCGTGAGCCTCGAAGCGCCTCCGTCGGTCGTGCGGGCGCGCAACCGGGCGAGGACCGCCCCCGTGCCCGAGGCCGTGGTGGAACGGCTGATCGACAGGTGGGAGACGCCGGACCCGACCGAGGCGCACCACGTCGAGTGGGTCGACACGGGTCGTTAGAGTGCCGTCGTGGGCACGAAACACGTGGTGTGGGACTGGAACGGGACCCTGCTGGCCGACAACGTCGCCGTGATGGCATCCGTCAACCGGGTGATCCGCGACTTCTACCCACCCGCTTCCGGGGTGGAGTGCGCCTGCCTCACCTGCGGCACCCCCTCGACGCCGTCGTACGACGGCGACGCGGTGTGCGCCGGGTTCGGCCGCGAGCCGATCACGCTGGACCACTGGCGTTCGGTGTTCAGCCGCCCGCTGCTGGAGTGCTACGAGCGGCTGCTCGGGCAACCGTTGGACGCGGCGGCGTGGGCGCGCGTCAACACCGTCTACCACGACCACTACCGCGGCCTCCTGTCGCTCTGCCGCCTCGCCGACGGGGCACCCGAGCACCTGCGGGCGTGGGGCGAGCGCGGACGCACCCAGTCGCTGCTGTCGATGTGGTACCACGACGAGCTGGTCGTGCTGGTCGACGAGTTCGGGCTGACCGAGCTGTTCACCAGGATCGACGGCCTGCGCGAGGAAGCCGGGGGCGGGTTGAAGGCCGCGCACCTCGCGACGCACCTGACCGCGCTGGAACTGGACCCGGCCGACGTCGTGCTCATCGGCGACGTCGTGGACGACGCCGAGGCCGCCGCGCACGTCGGCGCCTCGTGCGTGCTCGTCACGACCGGCGTCATGAGCCGGGCCAAGCTCGAATCCACCGGGGTGCCCGTGGCCGACTCGATCACCGAGGCCCTCGCGCTGCTGGACTAGCGCGCCACCAGGGGTCCCCCGTTGCGGTGGGCCCCCCGACATTGAACCTACCGCTGGGGTCCGACATCGTCGTGCGGGTCGTCCGGTGGTCGTTGGTTCGTCTGGGTGGCACCGACCCGTGCCCGTGCGGATCGGTGGCGCACGACCAGGAGCAGCCCGCCGAGCGCGGTCATCAGCCCGCACGTGATGACGGCCGTGGACACCAGGAACACCGACTTCGCCGCGCGGCGGAAGCACCGCCGACCCCGGCCAGCACCGCGGCCGTCTTGCCGTTGCCGACGGTCGGCCGCCGTCCGGGGATCGGCGGCAGCTTCACCGCCAACCCGACCGCGACGGCGGCGTTGATCGCGGTCAGCCAGTACGGCGACGGCGGGTTCCACCGCATCAGCAGGCCGATCACCGGCCAGAACACGATCTTGCCCACCGGGCAGCACGACCGGCCGACGCCCTCCGCCCTCAGGTACAGGTGGCCCGCGTCGTGCGCGTGCAGGAACCGAGGAACACCGGCACCAGGTTCGCCACCACGAGCACGCCCGCCCCGCTCGCCAGCGACGTGCGGTAGTCGAACCGGTCGGCCCCATACCGGTCGGGATCTCCAGCAGGCAGAACGCGACGTGGTAGACGCTCTGGATGCCGAAGATCTCGGCGTCGGTCATCCCGAGCTGCTACTGGTAGGCGTGGAAGATCGGCACCCACAGCAGCAGTCCGAAGAAGAACTGGAAGCCGAACGTGAGCCTGATCGCCCGCGTCACGGCGGGGTTCGTCGAGAGCGCCATCGGATCGAGTACGGCCGGAGCCGCACGACGAACAGGTGCTCGGCGAACGCAGGACCGGCGCCGCAGTCCGGAGGAGTGGTTCGTCCATCGGTCTGGGACGCCGGTCCGCCGGTCGTGGGAGCCGCCCACCCCTGGCGGTGGTCCGCCCTACCTCAGCCCGGACGCCGCGGCGGCGAGCGCCTCGATCCGGCCGAAGTCGCCCGCGGCGAGCGCGTCCTTCGGGGTGAGCCACGAGCCGCCGACGCAGCCCACGTTCGGCAGCGCCAGGTACTTGGGCGCCGACTCCGGGGTGATGCCGCCGGTCGGGCAGAAGCGGAGCTGCGGCAGCGGGCCGCCGATCGACTTCAGGTAGTCCACGCCCCCCGCGGCCTCGGCGGGGAAGAACTTCAGCGCCGTCAGCCCGCGCTCGAACAGCCGCAGCGCCTCCGAGACGGTCGCCGCGCCGGGGAGGAACGGCAGGCCGGTGTCCTCCACGGCGTTCAGCAGCCGCTCGGTGCACCCGGGGGTGACGAGGAAGGCCGCGCCCGCCTTGGTCGCCTGCTCGGCCAGCTCAGGGGTGGTCACGGTGCCCGCGCCGATGACGATGTCCGGGACCTCCGCCGCTACGCGTTCGATGGCGGCCAGCGCGGCCGGGGTGCGGAGGGTCAGTTCGATCACGCCGATGCCGCCGCGCAGGAGTGCCTGGGCCAGGGGGACGGCGTGGTCGGCGTCGTCCACGACGACTACCGGGATGACGGGGGACAGCGTGAGCAGATCCGCGCTGGTGGTCACCGCGAAAACCTCCTGGTGGGGTGGGGCGTGGTTTGGTTGGCAGCGTAGTCGTGGG